>NZ_DASQYZ010000050.1:0-71314 GCF_035638955.1 Oligoflexus sp.
GTGCGTTCACTCAGGGCTTTCTTCCTCACTTCACCACAAAGACAGGTTTGCGACAAACGCGTATGAAAAGTGTTGATCAGTTCCCCACGACCTCCGAGCTTTTCAGCTGTTCGGAAAAGTGATGCCTTAAGGCTGGCCGGATGCTTTTCAGCCTGACTATCCATGGTCTTTGCCGAGGTTTTGTTCACCTTGTGATTGCAGCCGCTGCTTGGAATGGATAACGCAAGAACTGCTGCTAAGCAGGCAAGCGGCTGCACGATTTTGCCAAACAACGAAATTTACACGCAGGAAGAATCTTTTCCTTCGTCCTTTTGGATGAGTCTGGCGCGGCCCTCGCAGGCTATCAAACAGCGGGCTTATGGTGGGTTTTATCGATCTGTGATTTAGGCACTTCCAGCACGAAATGCGTAGGCTGTGACCCCGTGTCGAGGTAGAGACGTCCGTTGTGAGTTTCGGCAATACCCTTTGAAAGGCTGAGGCCAAGACCCATTCCTTTACCCACCTCTTTCGTGGAAAAGAATGGGTCCATGATACGGTGCACATTTTCTTTGGGAATACCAGGTCCACTGTCCATCACCGAGAAAATCACCTTTTCACCCTGATCAAAGACCGACAATCTGATCCACTTCTTATCTTCAAATTGAACGGCATCAAAAGCATTATTGATCAGGTTGATCAGAACCTGAACGATCAGTCCAGCTGAACCCTCAAACCGAATGTCGGGGATCTCAACCAGCTCCAAGGTGATACCAGCCAGCTTAATTCTTTCCCGACACAAGGCCAAAACCTGGTCGAGGATCGTGCCGGTTTCAAGATTCGAAAACCCACTGTCCTCGTAAGCACCGTAGAACATCAGCATGCCCTTGGTTACATTCGAAATCCTACTGACACTATTTTCAATGATCGACAAATCATCGAGGATTTTTTCCTTTTCATAGGTACCCTTGGTGACCCCATTCTTGACCCGCTGGCACTTGCCCAGGATAATGGCCAAAGGATTATTCACCTCATGCGCCACGCCCGCTGTCAACGTGCCTATGGCCGAGATCTTCGCCGCTTCGATCAGATCAGCTTTTTGCCTCGAAACTATTTTCGAGAGATGGGTGATTTCTGAGTACTTCTTATTGAGAATGCTCAGACTCCGCCCCAACTCCATATTTCGTGAGACTTGCCGAGCCAGGGCTTTGAGAGCACTGATCTGTTCGATTGTTAGGCTTCGGGGTTTTTGATCGATGACACAAAGAGTTCCGAGGGCATAGCCATTGGCAGACATCAGAGGAGCGCCTGCGTAGAACCTCACAAAACCGGATTCAACCAGAGGATTGTCAAAGAAGCGTTTATCATCTTTGGCATCGGGAACCACAAAAATTTCAGTTTCATGAATCGCGTGACCGCAGAACGAAATATCGCGTTCAGTTTCTGAAGTATCCGTTCCCACTTTGGCCTTAAACCACTGCCTATCCTTATCCACGAGGCTGATGAGCGCAACAGGCACGCCGCAGATGGACGAAGCCAGCAAGGCAATGTCGTCATACGAAGGCTCGGATTCCGTGTCCAGGATTTTATAATCCAAAAGCTCATTCAGTCGTTCGTCTTCATTGTCGAGTCTGCTTGGCTTTTGCACGTTTGCATCCAGTGAATATGAGATAAGCCATCCATCGGTAAATCTTACCCCCGAAACCGTTACTTAAGATGAATCTTTTGCCGTGCGTCTCATACCTTTCACGCATGATTGGCTGCTGTACAAATTTTGATCGCCTCAGAATCTTTCGTTTGGCTAACGATTTGCATCAGGATAAATAGGGGTTTGTCCTTACCAGCCCGATCCATGCGGAGGGACCCATGCAGGATGGTCAGCGGATTGATATGATTTTGCATTCCAGAAAGCAGGAAATCATCGATACATGGAGCGCGAGAGGTCGAAACCGAGTCAAGGCCGGACAAAACCAGGAAAAATTTGCAAATGGCTTTGCAGCTCAGTACGGCCCGAATGGGAGCTGGAATTTGCCGCGAAGCACGGACGTCACACCGGTGAAGGCTGGCGGCGACGCAAGGATGGGTCACATTTTTGGGCCAATGTTGTCCTGACCGTACTCAAAAGCGCCGAAGGGCAGCTCGTAGGCTGGGTTAAAATAACGCGTGATATCACCGAACAAAAGCGTTTGCAGGATGCGCTGCGTAAAGCCGAAGATGCCAGCACAGCCAAGAGTATTTTCGTGGCCAATATCAGTCATGAAATCAGGACCCCCGATAATCAGAAAATGATTTCCAGATTTCTCACCATAGCCGGTGCAAAGGTGGACATCGCAGGCAATGGTCGAGAGGCGGGGAGAAGGCCCTGAAAGCATCTTATGATCTGGTGATCATGGATATCCAAATGCCGGTCATGAACGGTCATGACGCCACCAAGCAGCTTCGTTCCCAAGGCTTCGTCAAACCAATCATTGCTCTGATCGCCCTCAAAGATGGAAGCATCGAAGTCAAGCGTGAGTTTTAGGCATTCCACTTTCTGACGCGAGGTAAGGGTCGTGCCTATTCCTCCTCCATTCCTCCGCAATGAGTCAGGTTTTCCTAATGCAGCACACTCTCTATCCCCGGATACCGATTGCATTTATCGACTCTCAATCGAGGGCATTGGAAGCCGGCGGACGACGCGCCGATGGGTATTGTGTTAGGCAGGAGAGGACCTCCGTATTTCGCGGATCGAAGCATTTTTGCAGAGTGGTGTTATATGTCGAATGCAATGAACCGACGGGTTTTGTCGCTTTGCACCCAGGGCAATCGCGAAGTCATTCGCAAATCATTGTCCGCAGCCGAATACAAAGTGAGTTTCATCAGCGCGCAGAGCGAAGTCACTCCGTCAATCGCCGCCTTTAAACCCAGGGTCCTGGTGCATGACTGGGATGCGATTGAGCATAGTCAGACCATGAAGTTTCACCTCAACTTCTCGCACACGAGCCAGGCCATCGACCTGTTCAGGGTTCTTGTCGTTCCTGAAATTACGCCCAGCATCCTGGCCTTTGCCAGCGATGCGTTAGTGGAAAAAGTCATCACCATCGGTAATGCATCCCTTAACCTGGGCAACGAACTGGATATGATGGTCGCGTCGATCGATGGCAATGAGCTGGCCACGTTCATGCGTGAACTCAAGTCAGGTGAGTTCCGCTATGATCAGACCGAGATTGATCGTCGTGTCACGGATCTGCATGAACGCTACCCTCATGATCCACGAATCAAGCTGGAGTTTGGCAACCTCGCCTTCCGCCAGGGACAGTATCCAGAAGCTGAAAACATGGCCCAGACGTTGCTCAAGAAAGAGCCACAAAATATGCGGGCCATGAATCTTCTGGCCAAGTGCTTCATGAAACAGGGCAAGTGGGAACAGTCATTGAACTGCATTGCGGCTGCCCAGGGGCTCAGTCCCCAAAATCCAGAACGGCTGATTCTGATGGGCGATGCCCTCTACGGCAAAGGCGATCTGGACAAAGCCATGGCCTGCTATCAGGAAGCGATCGATATCGATCCCTCGGTGAAAGATCTCGCTCACAAGCAAATGGGTCAGGTGCACCTTGCCAAGGGTAAAGTGGAAGAGGCTTTGGAACTTTTTAAAGGCAGCATGTCGGAAGAGGAGTCGGCAGGCTTTTTTAACAACGCCGCGGTCCACGCCGTTCGAGAAGGCAAGATAGAAGAAGCCATCACGCTTTATAATACAGCTCTCAAAGCCCTGGTCACAGACAAGCTCAAGCCCTTTATCTACTTCAACCTGGCCCTTTCGCATCGGCGCCTGGGTCAAGCCGAGGACGCGGTGAAATGTCTGAAACGAGCCCTGCACTATAACCCCGGCTATGAGAAAGCCCGCGTGCATCTCGATTCCATTTTAAAACCGGTGCGAAAGCTCCAGAAGGCCTCGTAATGACCTGCATCACGACGCCTGTTGGGTCACAGACGAGGGACCCAGGTTTGGAATTTCGATGAATGAAACGGCAGGCAGGTGCATCTCAAAATGAAAATGCCAGGCGCCTTGGACCTCATCGCGGCTGGTAAACCGCATACGGATAGTGCCGCCATGATGTTCGAGCGCGGCGCGAACTGCATCCAGGCCCACACCACGTCCTGAAATGAGCGACGCTTCATTTTTAGTGCTGAAGCCAGAAGAAAATATGAGTTGTTCGACTCGCGCTTCCGTTAAAACTTCATCGGCTTGCACGAGGCCTCGATCGAGCGCACGCTGCCTTATCTTTTGCAGGTGCAGTCCATGACCGTCATCCCGAAGATAGATTCCAAGCTCCTCTCCCTCAGGGCGACACTGCAGAAAAAGTCGGCCCTTCGGCGATTTTCCGGCGGTCAAACGATCCGATGGGCTTTCAATGCCATGATCCAAAGCATTCCGGAGGAGATGGCCTAAACAATCGGAAAGGAGATCGACAGCCGCCTGTGTGAGGTAAATACCGTGGCTTTCGATCGCAAGCTCGGGCGCAAGCTTGCCTAGATTCGAGGCCAGCTCCCCCAAACTCTGGCCAATATCACGAAAAAAAGCGTCAGCGGGCGTGAATATTTGGGGTAGAAGAAGTTCCTCGAAGCGTCTGAGTCGATCGGCAACGGCCGTACTCGTATCCTGAAAGAGCTGTTCCAACTCCTGTCGGCCCACGGCGGCGCGATCCGTTCCTGAATTCAACTGAATGCTCTTATCAAACAGGTTCTTATAACCTTCAATTTTAGCCTGAATCGGCTCCATCATGGTCGTGAAGTTCTGATGTTTCGGCCTCGCCGAGGCCAGGAGACTTTGCTGCAGCATCCTCTCTGCGTCATGAATCATGTTCGCCAGCTCGTTCAATTCAAATGTTCGAGCGTTGCCCTTGACGGTATGGAGGTCCCGGAAAGCGCTCTGAATATCCCGGCTCTGCGCGTGACCAAGGGCCTGACCAGCTCTGGCCAGCATCTGTAGACTGGAATCTAAAAATCGGGCAAAGCGCTCGGGCTTGGCTGACAATATGATCTGCAGGATCTGCATTTCTTCCTGATTACGCCGGGCCGTCAGCTGCAGCTGCCGTAAACTGGTGACATCCCGCGCCGTAATCAAAATTTTATCTGTGAGATTGTTTTCGTCGGCGATGGGGGACCATGAAAGCTCCAGGATCTTGTCCCCCTGATCATGGATGAAGACAACTTCCTGGGGCAGGTTGGCTGCGTTAACTTCAAAGTTGAAAATTTCCTCGCCCAAACTGGTCTCAAGAGCCGCTTTAATCCGGCTGCGTTGATCTGCTCCCATCCGGCATCGATTCAAAAAGATGCTTTCAAAGCTTTGATGCGCAATTTCTTGATTATCGAGCACGGTTTCCAGATGCTGCGAATATTCCGCATGGATTTTAAGGTCGGGACCCATGAGCATAAAGATACCCTGTTGGATATGACCCAGAATGGAACCGATTTCCCTCGTTTTCTCCTCGACCAGCGCCTCGACTTCTTCTACATGCACCTGAAGCTGCGCATTGAGGCCCTGAATATCAGTAAGCAATCTGGCCTGGGTCTGGAAAGCGGCATCACGCTCCGCCTGGTAGCGTCGAATCAGAATCATGAGCATGGCCATAAGCATGACCAGCCCCCCAAAGGGGATCATCGTCGTCAGAGGCGACTTGAAATTGGACGAATAGCGGACAATGTCGTGAATGGATGATAAGGCAATGGCCACGCTTCCGATCATCAGAACGCGAGCTTCCGTGTTGCGATGGACTGCGGACCATATGATCAAGGGTATGAGCGCCAGCAAACCTGGAAAAACCGCTATATGCAGAAGCGGAAGGAGATACCAGGCATGGATGCCTGCGAACGCCGACGCCAATGCCACCGTTAAAGCCATGCCCCAGTTCATCCAAAAAACGAAGCGGATGAGTCGGCTTTTGGACTGAGCAACAATGGAAAGAAAGGAAATTAAACAGGCTCCTGACAGATAGATGCCAATCAGATCAAAATAGCTCCAGCTCCTAGGCGGCAACCCGGTATAGGGTTTGATGAGCGAATCCTGATTGAAGAGAACCCACGATGAAACGGAGACGGCCATGAGGCCAAAATAGAGGAAAAGGTCAACCTGCCGACGCATCAGCGCCACAGCCAGAACCATAAATCCCAAGAGACCGAACCAGCCCGCAAGATAAATGAGTGGGAACGATCGACTTGTGTGTTCGGACAAAGCTTCAGACTGAGGCCGAATAACAGGATAGAGAGTGCGCACGACATAGCTCAACGCATAGTGGGTTCGAATCTGCAAAAGCTGTTGGCTATGCTCGGGTCCCAGTGGAATGGCGTGCCAGCGCTGAGGACTGACATCGCCCCAGCCCTTGGTAAAGAGGCCACTGCTGTAGACCAGGACATTGTCGATATAGACGGCAATGTCTTCAAGGCCGTTGGCAAAGTAGAGCACCTGCCGTTGGTCCTGTATCACGGGCAGTTGGTTTTGCAACCAGATCGTTTTATTGATGCCTGCCGGGACGGTGGTCGCCGTATAAGGCTTCCATCCGGTCAGCTGCTCGGGATGAACGAGGGCTTGATCGCGCGACCATTCCGCAGGCTCATCTTCTGTGAGAAGCCAGGGGCTTTCGAACACAGGGCCAGCCAACGCTTCCGTGCTTTTGCCGAGCAAAAGCGCGACTGCGAGTAAAATTAACCAATATTTTCTGAATTTCATAAAGGATGTTGCTCCTCTCTATCGTTAACGGCAAAGCCGGCAGGAAGGTAAATTCTTCAGCATCGCTGCGATTATAGGTCTACGAACCGAAGTGGTCTTGAGCGGTTGGCGGGGCTGATTTTTCGGTAAGGCCTTGCGTCGAGTGCTTTCAACCGCATCCAAATCGACGTGGAAAACGGCCCATCAAGAGAAAGAGGGACAGGGCTACCAGCCACAGAACCAGCCCCAGTCCCAGTTTCCAAGGAATTTTATCTTTGAAAATGATTCCCAACTTCGTTATCATATCCCTCGAACAACTGAGGAGACTCGATAAATGGTCAAGAATTTTGGTGCCTTTAGCTGGGCTTTGGCTTTGGGCGTACTGGCCGGCTGCGGCGGCGATAGTGATTCCAACGACAATGAAACCACCGTCACCTTGGGCGAGCCATCGCAGAAAACTGTCGCCGTTTCTGCCACCGGTCACGATCGCTTCTTCGGGGTTGCCTTCGACAGCCAGGGCAATTACTACGCGACCGGATCCGTTGCTGATACCACCGACGCCACCGCCGATTCCAAAATGCTCGTGGCAAAATTTAAAGCTGACGGCGCATTGGATACAACATTCGGCACCAACGGCTATGCCATTCATAATGCTGCCACCGGAACTTCCGGCGAAGTGGCCCGCAGTATCGTTGTGCAATCGTCTGGAAAAATCGTCATTGCCGGCACAATGGAACATGCTGGAGCGCAGGACGCAAGGGACCGTGACATTGCCCTGGTTCGCTTCAACACCGACGGAAGCCTGGATAGCACCTTTGGTACCAATGGTGTGGTCACTCTGGATCTCAGCGAAGGTGAAGTGAACGGCACGGCTTTCGTCGCCGACAGCTTTGGTGGTTTGACGGCCGACAGCACAGGCCGACTCCTGGTCCATGCGGCTCAAAAACGCACAGGTGCCACGGATACCGATTTTGCTCTGGTCCGCTTGAACGCAGACGGTGTGCTCGATCAGACTTTTGGCACCAACGGAAAATCCACGCTCGACATCCGTAACCTGAGCGCGACACCCAAAACAGTTCTGCTCCTGCCGAGCGGTCAGATCCTGGCCACAGGCTATATGCGTGATACAGCACTTGCCACGCCTGCTGTCGTTCCTGTTGTCTATCGGACGGATGCGAACGGCCAACTGGATACGACATTCGGCTCGAATGGCGTCTATAGTGAAGCCGTGCTGACCGCGGTCACGGAAGTTTATTCCGCTGTGCTTCAGGGTGATTCCATTGTGACTGTAGGTTATGGCCGCAATAATGATCAGGAAAACCTGGACTTTCTCTCCTTGCGCGTGAAGGCTGATGGGACCCGCGATACAACTTACGGTACGAACGGTTATGCTCGTATCGACGCCGACGGTTTCAATGATAACGGTCGGAATTTGACGACGCTTCCTGATGGGCGCCTTCTGCTCGTCGGTGGTGGTCGCACCGCTGAAACCACTATCGATGGTATGGCCGCAATTCTGAATACGGATGGCCAGCCTGATACCAGCTTCACAGAAAGTGGAGCGAAACTTTTTGACTTCGGTGGCTCGGCTGACTTCCTGTGGGGCGCAGCCGTCTCACCGGCTGGTGATAAAGCCGTGATCGTTGGCCTCAAAGGGGCAGGCAGCGAAGGCGGCAATGATGATGCGGCCATCGTTACCATTCCTCTGCAATAAGTGCATGACAAACGCCCCCCCTGGGCTGACCTTTGTCTTCACGACACAAGGCAGGCCCAGGCGGCCTTTCCAACCGTCCTGCTTACATGCCCTTGGCAGCCCGAATAAAGATCCTAAAAATAGTTCCACAACGCTCCGGGTCCAGAGCGACCGGCGTGCTATCCACCTCAATCATGGCTGCATACGCATCCAGCAGGGCCTTGGCCAGTGGCATGCCGTAGCCGATACCTTGCTCCCCTGCCGTCCCGGGTTCGCTGCGATTTTGATGAGGATCGAAGAGTCGTGATAACGTTTCGCGGCTCATCCCGACGCCCTGATCCTGCACTGTAATCAGGATCGAATCGCTTTCATGCCGGCGGGCATCGAGGCGTACAGTGCCACCAGGGGACGAAAACTTGATGGCATTGGACAGCAGATTGCCCAGAACTTCATGGCTTAACGTCACCTTCTCAGCATGAACAGCCAGATCAGGACTTTCGAGGCTGAATTTAAGTTCAATCCCTTTATCGCGAGCCTTCTCTTCAAAGAGAAAAGTCAGTTTGGCAAAAACTTCGGCCAGAGATACTGACGTCATAGACATGGCCATGCCCTGATTCAGAGCTTCGGTTTTTCTCACAAAGTGCATGATCTCTTCGATCATATTCACCCCGCGCACGATACTTTCGATGGATCGGTTGGCAGGCAGATCTTTTTGCAGACGTCTGGAATGGCCTTTGACAACAGTCAGAGGATTGGCAATATCGTGCGAAATAATGCGAAGCAAATGGCCTTTGATCTGCGCCGTCACCTCAGCCCGCATTTTATCATCCTGCAGCAGTTTCACCTTCCCGCCCAGGGCCAGCGACATCAGGATCATCTCCGCACCCTGGGCCACGACAATGGCATTCACGGTGAGGGGATGCGTTGGCAACCAGCCCATCATCTGCAGCAGGCAGATCACGACTCCGATCAAAAAAATGCCCAGCCCAGCGACGTAGAATCGAGCAGGCGAAAATTTTTCCCGAAAACGATGGAAGCCTGCGTAAAAAAGCAAACCTATGGTGACAAGGAAATAAAGATCGATCACGGTCATCAGCATGGCGGTTTCCACAAAGGCGTTCGCCCCCATGAGCAGTAACAAGCCCAAAATGCAAACCTGGAAGGAACGATTCAGTTTCGGATGATCCGTCTCAAGCTGCAGAAAGGATCGAGCGAAGAGAAGCGTGGCGATAGGAGCCAAAGGGCGATAGATGTTGATAATATCCTACCACGGAATATCAAACCAGGTCCAGATCCCAGCGGGAAAATTAACGGTCAGAAGGTCGAGATGGCAATTGATGACGGCGAAAAACAGATAATAAAGATAGTCCCGATCACGCAGCGAAAGATAGAGAAACAGATTGTAAAGAATCATGGCCAGAAAACATCCGGCGATCACAGCCAGGAGTAACGCTTCGCGGTGCAGCTCCCGGGCAAGCTGGGACTCGGTCATGAATCTGAATTGAAGACTCAGAGTGGCCCGCGACGTGGCCTTGATCAGCAGGTGAGCCTCCTGCTGGGGCAGAAGCTGCAGCCGGCTGATCGCGTAGCGCTCATCCAAAGCCGCTGCCTGCACGGCCGATCCAGGAGCCTGAACACGATAAACTGTAGCCTGGAGCAGCGGATGATCAGCCGCAAGGTACCAGGTTTCCTGATCCGTCGGATTGCGAATAACGACCGATAGCCAATAATGAGCCCCAGTATACCCACGTGCAAGTGGCTCATTTAGAAACGGAGTGAACTGATTCTGAATATCGGCGCGGAGGACATCACCCACCTCCAGCTTTCCATTGGCATCCACATAATACGTAAAATTTTGAATCGGCGTGGGTTTGAATTCGTTCAAAGCGATCGGGCTGGGCTGCTGGGGTTGGGCGGCAAGGTTTCCGAACGAACACAGGCTCAGAATGAAGCCTATCAGAGTCAGAAGGATGGAGTGAAATAATTTCAAGAGGGCCTCATTGAGTTCCTGGCCAGAGCAAGGGCACGGAAGAGTCAATAAGCTCGAGCGTAATAGGTTGGATGGAGGAATAGGGCATGCAGATGGTTCCAAAAGAATAATGAACTTAGGCTGATTCCTGATCATTATTCTTTTATAACGTGCATTTTTTGTCAATCAAGCCAATACGGCGACGCGCCCGTCGCGTGCTGATTTCGGAATGAACCTTGACGGCGGAGAGTGACCGCATATCAAGGTTTTTTCATCTTAGTCGTAGCGTACAAAGGTAACAAACGCGCCGTTCGCATCGGCCTTGGTCACAATATAATAGCCTCCTGTTTGTGTGGAGGCGATGACACACACATCCACACCAGCCATATTTTTGCAGACATTTGCCGGCAGGTTCACGCTGGTTGACTTGAGCTTGCAGCTTTTCGGCGACTGCTTATGCAAGGATGTAACGGTCCTTGTAATCAGCTCGGCCGCGTTGCTGCGCGCATCAGATTTCAAGCTCAGGCCCTGAGCGCTGACGTAGTAGCTGCGATGGTCGAGACTGCTGGATGGTGTCGAAGGCTTTTGTTTGCCGTCGAAGTTCAAGAGTTCCGTATAGCAAAGGCCTGGGTCAGGAACGCGAACGGTAAGCGCTTCAGGCTTCAATTGACCCAATGAAAAGATCGATGATTTTTGGGTGGAATAGATCACAGCGGCCCCATCAACATAATCCTTGAGCACGACATAGCGGCCTTGATCGGTGGCGAGCGAGCATACGGCTCCAAGGCCTGCGATGCGTTCACATAGGGCCGTGTCTTTGAAGGCGGCATACCACTGCAATGAGCAGCTGCTGTCTGTTTTTGCATAAGCCTCGATCATTTGACCCAAAGTCTGGCTCGACGCCTGGGCCGCATCCGGCGTTTCATGGAAAACGTCAGTGTAGGCGCTATGCGCAGCGCTTGCGTAATAGGGTTTTTGCAGCAGGCTGTTCAGGCAGGAACTGGCCATGGGAACATAGATCAATGGAAACTTAACGGTGATTTCATTTTGAATGCAGCTGCTGACTGCATCATAAAGTTTATCCGAATACGTGGCGTCGCGAAGCAGGTCATTCCGCGACGTGAACCCTTTGAGCTCGCAGCGATATTGGCGACGATCCTGCTCGTTGCCTTCATTTCTGGGCCAGAGGCTTACATCGAAATAGCATTCCGAAGGTTGGCAAACCAGCTTTTCAAAGCGGTAATTGACATCACCAGCGCACCAGGAATCGCCACAGACGTTATCGATCTCATGGACCAGGTTCGCGGTTTCGGTTTCATTCAAAAAACTTGTGTTTCCAGCATAAGCGGCATTGGCAAACAGAACGAACAATAGAATCTTCAGCATGAAGTCATCTCATCAAAAATTAAACAAGGGGGTGGAATCTAAATGACGGAACGAGCTAGGTCAATGGACATCGTTTGTATAAAGAGAGGCATTTGGCAGGTATTTTTAACCAAAACGAATCGCTCGGAGTTATTTTGGCTGGCAAAAGCGCCGAAGCGCCGAAGCGCTCCGCCCGTTGGATCAAAAGTTCGGAATCTCAAATGTATACTGAATATTGTTGGCCTTGGCATAGGCAATGATCTGATCTATACCGCCTCGCAGGTTGGGCAGATAGGTGGCGGCGGTCTCCTGATGGAAGCCTATGGACAGATAAACATCACGGTCAGGCTGCTGCTTCAGTAATTCGACGTTGCGAATGAAGGCTGTGCTGATCGCCTCAGCATCCATATAGTCGGCGAGGCAACCATTGTTCGGCAGTTCAACAATGTTCAATCCTGATCCAAGATTTATGCGATAAGGCTGGCTGGTCGGCTGGGATTGAGGCCAGAGTTTTCCGACAAAGCTATAAAGGTTGGCGTCGCCCCAGGACTCAAACAGGTATTCGGCGTAGGTGGCTGACGAATCCACTCGGAAACCTTCAGCAGCCAGGGCCCGCAAGACCTTGGAATTGGCCTGCCATCCACCTGCGCGGAAGCTGGTCGCCCGAGCAAAGCCCTGTTTTTGTAAAGTGGAGACGCTATAACGCAAAACTTTTTGCAATTCGGTTTGGGTATAAGCTGTGAGGGCAACATCGTGGCCACAATCCACGGTACAGGTCCTCAGGTCAACTTCACCTTCCACAAAGGATGGTCCCGTGCGGAAGGCCACGCCTGAGGCTCGCACCAAGCTACGCCACGCGTGCACATGAAGACCTTCCTCATCGCCGGGACGCAAAACGGAGCGCACCGTCTGAGTGATTTGACTGGGAACAGCCCCTGGCTTGGTATAGTAGGCCGCATTCAAGAAATGCTGCAAAGGTATTTCAGGGTAATCCTTCCGGAATTTCTGCATAGCCTGCAGATTGCGGCTCTGCAGTTCCCGACCCTCCCAGTCCACACTGACTACGATTCTGACCTGACCTTGCGCCAGGGCCAACCCTGAAGCCATCATGGTGGAAAGGAGCGAAACCAAACTTACGATCTGAAATAGGCGAAACGTCATCAGGGACCTCTGAAAAGTTTCCCTGCGAATAGCAGAAATACCAAGTCCTGGTAACTCTATTCGTCCTTTGGACTCATCATCGCTTCATCAAACGGGTCGTGAGCTTCAGGGCCAACATTTCAAGGTGATGCTACCATGCCCTGTCCAACTCCTGCTAGAATCAGTCCAGCCAGGCAGTATGGTGTGAATTCACAGCCCGCGGCCAACTTAAAGGAATATGAAATGATCCAAGGATGGACAGAACGAGCCGCGCACCAAGCCCTCATGGTCGTGCTCGCCAGTTGCATCGGAGTAAGCTTTGCAAAAGCAGACTCAGCGGAGGCCACCGGAACTGTCGAGGTCGCTGGAATTGAAAATTATCTCGCCTACAGTGGATCCAAATTACCAAATGGCGGAAAGGTGACTGCGCTCGTGAAGGCTACGTTTGAAGCCATGGGTATGAAAGTCAGAATTGGTTTCCTGCCGCGGAAGCGAGCTTACGCCGATACCAAAAACGGCAAGTACCTGGCTTCATTCCCCTGGTTCCAGGATGAAGAGCGTGAAAAGGATTTTCTTTTTTCCGACACTCTGGATTCCACAGCCGGTGGAGTCGTCGTGCCGACGTCGTCTGATCTGCAATTCTTTTCGCGTCAGAGCGCACGTCGAAAGAAAGCCTGTGATCTGCTCGGCAGTCACTTTCAAAGCCAACTCTTCATCGACGAGCAGGTCACCGTCACACGCGTCACGGACTTGTCACAATGCCTTAAAATGATCAAGGAAAAGAGAATCGACTTCTATTTTGCAGACTTTTCATCGGTGTCCAAAGAGATCCTGGGCACAGAAGCGAAAATAATTCCAACCGATTTGGATCTGGTTCTCAAAATGCACCTGATCATATCCAGGAATCATCCGCAGGCCCAAAAGATGATGGCCGACTTCAATAGAGAGTTGATGGCTATCAAGAAGAATGGAGCGACAAATTGAGAGCCTTGCGATCCATCAGTTGATAACGGTATCGTCTGAAATCTCAATGTCCCGATGTTCCAGGGCTTTCATCGCCGCCATGCAGATGGTCATGGGCGCTTTATTGCCCAGGGCTGCACCTGAGTGAACGTAGTCGGCTTTCTGCAGATAAAGAAGAAATTCAGCTGGACTGGACCATCCACGCTTCTGTCCCACCAACGCAAACCAACCATCTTCCACGGGAAGCAGCGTGATCCCTAATTTCTCCACAACTTCCCATGCAGCCGAGATATCTTCACTGTAGGATCGCAAGGGACGGGATTGGCCTGAAGGCAGTTGTTCACGAACAGCCCCGGTTTTTTCATGATACACGCTATGACCAAGAACCTTGCCCGCAATAAAAATATCGATCTCTTGGCTTTTATTCATACGCTATCTCTCTCTTGCTGATTGCAGTGACAGGGAATTTAGCCTGCTTTCGGCGTGAAGTCCATAGCTTTGGACACCCTTTTGCAGACCTTGGCCCCGGTTGCGGAGCCTGCCTGGTTGAGGTTTCGCTTATCGATAGCTGGGGAAATTATGCAACACAGAATGCTGCACTATGGACGCCTCGCACTGGGATGGATTCGCGAGCAGGACGCTAAACTTATTCTCGCTGCCTTGATGACAGCGTCCTCGATGTTTCTCTTCATCGAAATTGCGGATGAAGTGGTGGAGCGTGACACCCAGACCCTGGATGAAAAAATTATTATGGCCCTCAGGGAACCGAATGACCTTTCCAATCCGATTGGACCCATTTGGGTGGAAGAAGCGGTGCGCGATCTATCAGCCTTGGGAAGCCATACGGTTCTGACCCTTTTTGTGGGCTTTGTCCTGGCATTCCTCATCCTCATCAAGCGCCGCAAGGCAGCTCTTTTTGTAATGGGCGCTGCTGCCGGAGGCGCCCTGCTCAGTCATTGGCTCAAAATTTTTTTTGCGCGACCACGACCTGACATTGTTTCCCATGCGACTCATATCATGACCTATAGCTTTCCAAGCGGTCATTCCATGTTATCCGCCATTGTCTATCTCACGCTCGGGGCCCTGATGACTGAACTCGTGAGCCGTAAACGATTGAAGAGCTATTTTTTGATCTCTGCCATGTTTATTTCTTTCCTGGTCGGGCTCAGCCGGATTTATTTAGGGGTGCATTATCCCAGTGATGTGATGGCAGGCTGGTGCGCGGGGCTCTTCTGGGCCGCGCTGATCACGCTGATCGCGCGGCTGAATGCATTACGATCCAAAAATTGACTCAAGGCCGGGGCAGACCGTTATGATAGCTCTGGTGACAAATCAGATAGGACGACGCCAGGAGCTTGCCGGCATCAACCGATGTCACTTGGGCCTTGACCGTATAGTAACGCTCGAAGAAAGCGTTGCCTTCACCTGGTCTGCCATGTTGTTTCTGCCAGAGCCCTTGCTCATCCTGAAACGTGGCCACAACTTTATGTTCAGGATCCGCCGGACATGGCGACCAATCGTCAAACTCGCAGGAGCTGGGATAATACTGTTGACCATGAATGGTCCAATGTTCCAGAGGGGGTCGTGGGGCTCCGCCGTCCGGCGTGCTGTAAAAATACTGAATCGAACTCAGCGGATCTGAGCATTGTGTGGTTCCCGCCCTCAGCTGGGAACTGATTGAGACTGTCAGTAAGGATAGGGTAATAAGATATGGGGTGCGCATAGTGGGCTCCTTCCAACGCATTAAACTCCATGTTTTAAAGCGTTGCAAGAGCCACTGCAAATGGAACCTACGGTCTACTCAATTTTGTCGTTGGGCGCGACTGCGTCATCACTGATTTCTTCTGCATCACCGGTGTAGGTGAAGATCGATTCGTCCTCGCAATTTTCCTCTTCCCAATCGACTTTCAGCGCATCACACTTTGCATAGTCAGCAGCTGTGCCTTCAGGAATGACTTCGGTTGTTCCACTGCAATCCCAGGCGTCCGTAGGCAGCTCGATCTTTGTCCAATCGGGCAGACGTGGCAGCAGTTTATGTTCAACGTAGAGAGGACCACCTGGCTGCCAGGCCTCGGAGTCCGCAGCGGCGAGGGCATAGCCCTTGCCATCAAAGTAGGCCCGGTAGCCGCCCTTTTCCGCAGGCTCCTCGGATACGTCTGTGGTGAACGAATATTTGTTGACCACGCTGCCGAGATTGAGCGCCATAAGAGCGGCACTTTGAGAGGTCCAGAGCTCTTTCGAGCCATCTTCGAGTGGGGTCTCACCGACCTTGGACTCGGCGACAAGGGCCAGCCCTTTTTCGTCGAATCGGATATAGAGCCTTTCCCGGGAACTTCCATAGGACGTGGCATAAGCGCCGCGAATGTCCATCATCGTGCGTCCGAGCTGCGTCACGCCGCTATCAAAATCGGCCTGTACGGTCCACGTTTCACCCTCTGCAGCTTCCGGGTCGATATTAATCCGGGTGACGACACCTTTGGCCTTGCCGCCATTGGCCGCTTCCAGATCAAAAATATAACTCAGTTCGCCATTGGAGCAGAACGAGACGCGTCGACGGTTCTTGACCGTATCATCGATCCAAACGGAATAGTCACCTTGCCAGCCTTCTTCGTTATACTTCGCAATATATTTGCCATTGGGCTTGAATGATTTCGCGCCGGCTTCGATATAACAAATCTCCTGGGCCATCTCGCGAATGATATTCAATCCGTTTTTAACACTGCGCCGGATCTCGCAGCCTTCAATAGCCCGTTGACGTTCCATTTTTCTAAGTCCGGGCAAACTGATCGCAATGGTTCCAGCAGCAGGCGTTGCTTCCTCGCCCAGCCCCTTCATGGCGGCCGGCACATCTGTGGAAAGCGCGGTGGAAAGTCCCATATCCGTGAAATCAGTGGCGATCGCCAGCTGACCTGTTGAAGCCGCCGAATCATCTTTTGAGGAGTTGTCGACGCACGCAAATGTGATCGCACCCGTACTGATCCAAAGGACCTTGACCGCGTTCTGCCAGCCTCTCTTCTTCATTCGCATCCGTAACCTCCAGGATCTAACCCAGTCTGCTATCGGATGATTCAAGGGTCGCGTGAGAATAGCCCAGGCTAGCACCTGAATTTTACTTCTAACTTGCTAAAATTATAGATAATTAGGCTACAAATAATGAGTCGATCAAGGCCTGAATAGGACGGCCCGAGGGATATCAGCGTTGTCTGGAGCGGGGAAGCTGGCCGCCGCATAAATAATCACTGTATGATTGTATTCACGTATTTACCAAGGCGCGTCCGTGCTTCAGGCGTCCATGATTCAAGAAGGACGGCTTATGAAAAAAATCGTTCCCCTGGGGGCTCTGGTGATGAGCCATCTCGCTTCTGCTCAATCGCAGGAGGAGAGAGGCTATCAATTTTTGGTGAATGGGAACTACATCGGTTGTGGTGTTCCCGTGACTGTCATGAAACGCGCTCTCACGGCGACAGCCCTGATTCCGTCTCCCGTCATGGCAGCTTTTTTTCCGATGGCGGCGTCGAAAATTTTTGAAAGCAGCGGTTTGCGTGGCCGAAACCGCGACAACCAAGGCGTGACGTCGTCGTTCAATGTCTTTGAAACCCCTCGTGGCGTGAAAGCCA
The DNA here is from genome assembly GCF_035638955.1 of Oligoflexus sp. Lineage (GTDB taxonomy): Bacteria > Bdellovibrionota_B > Oligoflexia > Oligoflexales > Oligoflexaceae > Oligoflexus. The sequence continues at coordinate 17,409 of NZ_DASQYZ010000050.1, forward strand.
TGAGCCTGAATTGCTTTTCATGTCATGGCGATACTATCAATGGACAGTACATGGTAGGACTCGGCAATCGATCCCGCGATTTCACTCAGGACCTTCGGGCGTTTACCAATTTTCTTCCCCTTTTGGCCTGGACCGCCGCGGAAAAACAGGAGGTTGCCCTTTTTCAGCAGTCCATGAACGCGATTGCCCCCTATATCCAGACCCGAACGATTGGCGTCAATCCCGCGATTAATCTTACCTATGCGCTCTTTGCCAATCGAAGGTCCCAGGATTTTACCTGGAGTGACGAGCTGACATTAGCGCCTCCATCCCCCGACTTTCCGCCGCTTGATGTGCCTCCCTGGTGGCGCCTCAATTTAAAAGACTCCATGTTCTATAACGCTGAGTTTTCGGACAACCATCATCGTATCATGACGCTGGCTTCCACACTTTGCATCGAGGACGCAGCAGCCATGCGAGCTCTGGAAGAGCCGTTTCGTGATGTTGAAGCCTATATTAAAACTTTGAAAGCCCCCGCCTATCCAGGACGCATCGATGCTCCCAAGGCGGCCGCCGGTAAAACCCTTTATGAAACACTCTGTGCCGACTGTCATGGTTCCTATGCGGACGATGGCAGCCTGAATTATCGAGCGAGGATTATCCCCGTCGATAAAATCGGCACGGATCGCGCGCTGATGGATCAGCAGACAGGACCGGAGCATGAGCGCTTTCGGCAATGGGGTGAGGCATCCTTTCAAATGCTTTATGGGGATGGGTTTCATGTTAAAAAACATCCTGGTTACCTGGCGCCGCCTCTCAACGGAATTTGGGCCACGGCTCCGTTCCTCCACAATGGATCGGTTCCCTCGTTGGAAGGCGTATTGAATTCCAGGATTCGTCCGCGGTATTGGCTCAAGCTCAGCGTAGGGACAGGGCAGGATTATGATACGTCCGCCGTGGCGGTTAAGTTTAAAGAACTTCCGTATGGGCAACGCGAGTCATCAGCTTTAACCAGACGCTATATTTATGACACAACATGGCCAGGATATGGCAATCAGGGGCATACCTATGGCGATGCCCTGACTGATGCCGAGCGCCAAGCGGTGATGGAGTTTCTCAAGTCACTTTAAGTGGGCTGCATCACTTTTTCAAAAATAACTGAGATATTGTTCGCCGGCATGTCGACCCTACTTTGAAATATAAGTCCCCGCGCCTTGGCTTCCGCTATGACTTCATCCAGATCACGTAAACCCCATAAGGGATTTCTCTCTCTCAGCGAACGATCAAATTCCAGATTCGAAGGCGCCGTTTCTCTATCCTTAAGCACAAAGGGTCCATAGAGAAATAGTTTACCTTCAGGTACCAGCGCTTGCGAGGCCTGCCGGAGAAGACTCAGGCAGGCGGCCCAGGGAGCTATGTGAATCATATTGATGTTCACGACCACATCGTATGGACCCTCCAAACTCGGAGGCCTGACGTCGGTGACGGACCACTTGACTGGCTCCTTCATCGTCGTGGGACAGTCCAGCTGAAAGGCCCGAATACTATCGAACGCATCCTGATCGATGTCCGTCGGTTGCCATGAGACATCGGGCCTCTGGCTACACAGGAACGCCGCATGCTGGCCAGAACCGCTGGCCACCTCCAGAACTCGGGCGTTGGCAGGCAGAATCGGCTTAAGAACTTCAAAGATCGGCAGTTTATTACGTTCGGCTGCAGGCGAACAAAGCTTCATCATCATCCTTTCGGGTGGTTCGGATCAAGGTACGTTTTCTGAGCTCATATGCTGGAATTCCTGCACCACACGTTGAAACGGTGTGCGTGGTTGACTATAAAGAAATGCCGCCATATCTTCCGCTTCGGCACGACTGACCTTGAGATTGGGCATCATGGTTTGCGGATCCAGAGTCTGTGGTTCCATGATCCATCGCATCAGGTTGTCCGGGGTATTGGGCAGCAGCCCGGCAAGATAAATCTGTTCATCGATTTTTTCCAGACTGGGTCCCACACGCCCATGAGCTTCGCGCACGCCAGGAATGATATGGCAGGAACCACAACCGTATCTTTCCAGAACCACCCTCCCCTGTTGCGAATTTCCAACAAGGGAATAACGTCGCGGCTCGCCAGGAAAGCGATGCAAACCCAAGCCAAAGTAATTACCCACTATGAAAAGCAGGGACAAAACCCCTGAAACCGCGATGACCCATAGGAAAGAGAAGTTAAATCCTTGCATGGGGAATCAATTCCTTTCTTGCGTTTAACCGCGCTTCCGTGCTTCAAGCAATATCCATGCTCATATACAAGTTATCAAGCATTTCTAATTTTCTGAAAATTCTTTACATACAAACGAGTGAAAGGAGATCGCCATGGACCGAAGAAAACTTCTCACGCTCACAGTTGCGGGAACGGGATGTGCCATCGCAGGTGCCGTCGGAATCCCGGTTCTTATTAACATGGCGGCCCCTGCCTTTGCGGAGAAGGATGGTGAGGACTGGCGACCGGTGGGCCCATTGTCCGACTTTCCCGTGGGAGCCATGCACAATCGGGAAGTCGTGATCTCGGATCAAAAAGAGCATCAAAAGCTGAGCCGACGGTCGCTCTATGTCTGGCGTAAAAGCGAGCAGGAATTCAGCGTTTATTCGCGGGCGTGTACCGATCTCGGCTGCCCCATTGTTTGGGATGCAGGCAGTGAATGGTTTTTTTGTCCTTGCCATGGTGGAATTTTTGATAAAGAGGGCGAGCGCAAAGCTGGCCCACCCAAACGAGGTCTCTGGAAGTACGCAAATCGAATCCAGGATGGAATCCTTGAGATCAACGTTCGCTCTGTCCCACCCATGGCATGACCATGAGTAAAGACCAGAACAAGGATGAACACGAAAAATCTTCCGCCCTTCATACCATCATCGATCGACTGGCTTTGGGCCCAATCTGGCGAAAGTTTTTCGTGCGTCGCGTTCCGAAAGCCCGCTGGTACTACGGCGATGGCGCCACCCTGCTTTTTCTTCTCGGTATATTAATCGTCACAGGCTTTGCCTTGGGGCTCATGTATTCACCCTCACCAGAAACGGCCTACCAAAGCCTGGTGCATATCACCAACGTCCAGGCCATGGGCTGGTTTGTGCGGGGTCTGCATTACTGGTCAGCCGGCATGATGGTCGTCATCCTCCTCTATCACGTCTTCCGGCATATCCTGCTGGGGGGTTATCTGCCGCCTCGGGAAGGCACGTGGGTCATCGGCGTGCTGATGTTTTTCCTGGTCATCATCAACTCCTATATTGGTTACACGCTGCGCTGGGATGAACGATCGGTTTACGCCATCCGTGTGGCTCTGAATATCTTTCACCGTGTGCCCTGGATCGGGGATGAACTGGTTTACTTTGTTCAGGGTGGATGGACCCAGGGGAACGCGACACTCAGCCGACTCTATACTGTTCACGTGATGATCGTTCCCATCCTGCTCCTGGGTCTGGCCAGCTATCACCTCTACCTCGTGGTGTTTCATGGTGTCACCACCGTTCCGGAGCGGGTGCATCCCGTGGAAACGGCCGAGGAACAGAAAGAACTCTACGATCAGCTGAAACACAGTAAGAAAGAAGGGGAAACATTTTTTCCCTATACCATGGTCGAATCCCAGATCTTTGCCTTTGTCATCTTCTGTATCGTCCTTGCTCTCACGTTGACTCTGGGCCCGCAGGAATTGATGCGTGAAGCCAACTTTACGGAAACGTCGTTCCCTGCTGAAGAGTGGTGGTTTCATTGGTACAGCGCCCTGGTCGCTTATCTTCCGCCTCAGCTGACCTCGTGGTTCTATGTCGGCTTCCCGATCGCCCTGTTTCTTTATCTCATGCTCCTGCCGTTTGTGGATCACGGTGCGAATCGAGGTTTAAGGCGCCGGCCTCTGGCTGTGGGTTTAACCGTTGTTGTGGGGCTCGGCCTTCTGAGTTTGACGGGCCTGCGCCTGCAATCGGAATGGACAGCCTGGCCAAGGGCAGAGCTGGCCCCTTTACCGCAAAACACAGAACTTACGCCGAGCGCACAATTGGGGCACACGCTCTTTACCAAATACAGCTGCTTCAGCTGTCATGCACTCGGGGGAACCGGTGGAAAAATTGGCCCTGAACTCACGCGCCTGACTGTTAGGCTGTCGGCGGACGAGTTAAGGCATTTCATCAGCCAGCCGCCCCAGGATGTTGCGATGCCGGCCTATGGTCATCGCCTGTCTGAAGATGAACTGAAAGCTTTGGTGGATTTCGTGCTGGTCGCTCAGACCTTTCCCCACAAATATTAGTCAGGCCTTTATGAAGATATATGCCAACCCACAGTCAGCGGCGAATCGGATTGAAGAATTTCTGGAGGCGAAGTCCTCTGGGTTTCATCCGTTTGGACCGGTCGCAGCCATGATCTCGGACTTGTGGTGGGTGATGCTCGCCGTCTTTACGGCCATTTTTCTTTTGGTCCTTGTGCTTTTGGCTCTAGGCCTCCTTCGCCGTCGTCAAAGCAAAGATCCACAGCCGCCCTTGGGTGATATCCGCTTTATTACTTGGGGTGGCCTCGTGATGCCAGCCCTCATTCTGGTGCCTTTGCTGGTCTATACTCTGATCACCACGAAAAAGCTGCAGCCGCCGGGTGATGCGCTGACCATTCGTTTAACCGGCTATATGTGGTGGTGGGATGTCCAATACCCTGAGTCTGGCATCACAATCGCCAACGAGATTTACGTTCCTGTTGGTCAACCTGTGCGTTTGGAGATGACGTCGGGTGATGTGATCCATAGTTTTTGGCCTCCCAGTTTATCCGGCAAGACGGATCTCATTCCGGGCCAGACAACGGTTCACTGGCTGCAGGTCGATCAAGCCGGCAGCTATCGCGCCCAGTGCGCAGAATTTTGCGGCCTTCAGCATGCGCGCATGGCCCTGCTCGTGATCGCTGTTTCACCCGAAGAATTCGCTGCCTGGACGACCCAGCGACAAAAGCCGATGGCTGTGGCCGAGGATGCCACGAAGCAACAGGGGCAACGAGCGTTTATGAATGAGGGTTGTGGGGAATGCCATACGATTCGCGGCACAGCAGCTCAGGGCAAAGTGGGTCCTGATTTGACCCATATCGGCAGCCGCAGCTCCCTGGGCGCCGGCGTCGTTGCCAATAGCTACGGATCCCTGGCCGGCTGGGTCGCTAATCCGCAGGCTTTAAAACCCGGCAATCGCATGCCGCCTTCTTATGTCAAAGCCGAGGATTACCATCCTCTCATCACCTATCTCATGAGCCTGGAATGAATCAAACTGCCGACCCAACGCATGACACCAAACGCCACGACGAGTTCGAAAGAGTGTGGACCGAACCCGAAGGCATTGGTGCCTGGTTTGCGACCGTCAATAACCAACCCTTTGGCAACCGCTTCATGGTGTCGGCCCTGGTCTTTTTTCTTTTGGCTGGCATCATGGCTCTTCTCATGCGCTTGCAACTGGCTGTTCCTGATAACAACTTTATGGGCCCCGAAACCTATAACCGCCTGTTTACCATGCATGGCGCCACCATGATGTTCCTGGTGATTTTGCCCTTCATTGAAGGGTTTGCCATTTATCTTTTGCCGCAATTCGTCGGTTCACGAGAGATGGCTTTTCCACGCATGAGCGCCTTCAGTTTCTGGGTTTTTCTGTCCGGTGGACTTATTTTTTTCATGGGATTTCTGTTTAATGCGGTGCCGGATGTTGGCTGGTTTGTTTATGCGCCGCTCTCACTCGAATCCTATTCGGGACTGGGCGTGGATTTCCTTTTGGTCGGCCTGGGTTTCATCGAAATTGCAGGGGTCGGCACCGGTATCGAAATTGTAACGACCATTCTTAAATTGCGCGGACCGGGCATGAGCCTGGGCCGAGTGCCGCTCTTTGCCTGGACCTGGCTGGTCACCGGCGTCATGATTATTATTGCCTTTGCCACTCTGTTCGGCGCGACAGTCTTGATTGAGTTTGACCGGGCCATCGGCACCAAATTTTTTGTGGCTGAAGCGGGTGGGAACCCTGTCCTTTGGCAGCATCTTTTTTGGTTTTTTGGTCATCCCGATGTTTACATCATGTTTTTGCCCGCGACCGGTTTTGTGTCGATGATTCTGCCCACCTTTGCGAGGCGGCCCTTGGCTGGATATAGCCTGGTGGTCGTGGCTGTATTGATGACCGGCTTTTTAAGTTTCGGTCTGTGGGCTCACCATATGTTCACGACCGGGATGCCGGTGCTGGCTTCAGGCTTTTTCGCGGCCGCCAGCATCATGATTGGTTTGGCCAGTGGGGTGCAGGTTTTTGCCTGGATTGCGACCCTCTGGCGTTCGGGCGCCGCGCTCACCACACCTATGCTGTTCATTGTCGGTTTTTTCTTTATCTTTGTGCTGGGCGGTTTAACAGGCGTGATGGTGGCTGTTCTGCCCTTTGATTTGCAGGCCCATGACACGTATTTTGTGGTCGCGCATTTTCATTATGTTCTCATCGGCGGCGTCATCTTTCCTATTCTCGCGGCCATTCATTACTGGCTGCCGCTGATCACAGGCTACATGGCAAACGAGAAGCTCGGACGCTGGAGCTTTTGGCTTATTTTCGCGGGCTTTAACCTCACTTTTTTTCCCATGCATATCAGCGGGCTTTTGGGAATGAGTCGTCGCGTTTATACCTATTCCGCCAACCTTGGGATCGGCGAACTGAATATGCTGTCGACCGTGGCCTCCTTTGTTTTGGGCGTGGGTTTTGTCCTGGTGGTCCTGAACGTTTTTTATTTTGGCATGCGGGGGCGCAAGGCTGTCATAAATCCTTGGGGAGGCAAGTCGCTCGAATGGAGCGGAACGGTGGATATGCCGAATTACGTATTTTTAAAGCCCCGGGTCATCTGCAACCGCGAGCCTCTGGATGACGCCGACTGCCCCAAACCGGAACATTTGGTCCGTATTGCCAATGCCCTGGAGGGCCAGCCTTCAGGCTGGCGAGCCACTCTTGTGACTGATGCGATAACGGGCGAACCGCAGGCCATTCAAAGGGTCGCAGGCCCATCGTATATTCCCGTCGTCGCGGCTTCCGGCATCATTATCATGTCGGTGGCCACGCTTTTTAAGGGCTACATCGTAGCTGCCGTCGCCCTCATCTTCACCCTGGGTGTCGTCTGCTATTGGCTCTGGCCTCGTTCCGCTGAGCTGGAAAAAATGCGGAAAAGTGACATCAGTCGTATCACGGGTTTGCCCGTGGAACCCACAGGGACCCAGGCCGTCGGTTGGTGGGCGATGACCGGAACATTGACCGTGATCGCCGTTGTCTTCGGTGTGCTGTTTTTTTCGTATTTTTATCTTCGTGTGTATTCGCCGCAATGGCCTCAGGGCAATATCCCGTTGCCAGGCCTGCTCTGGCCGGGTTTAGGTTATGGTGCGATCGTGCTGAGCGGCTTGCCTTTTTTGCTGGCGCAGAAGCGATTTCGCAAGCGGCAGTCGTCCCTCGCCCTATTGATAGGTTGTGGTGCCTTGGCTCTGATCACCAGCGTGGTGATTCTCCTGGAGTCTGTTCAGGCAGAATTCACACCGCAACTCAATGCCTATGCCTCCCTCTTCCATACCATCACCTGGCACATGGTGACTTTGGTTCTGATGGCCTTCGCCCTTCTGGTGTCCGTGATCCTCCATCTCATTCGCAGCGGTGACGAGGCTCCGTCCGGCACTCTGATTCTGCACCAGCAGATTACAGCTCTCTTTTGGTATTTTACGATCGTGGTCACTGCCCTTGTCTTTGCGACGCTCTATCTCTCACCGCGGTTTTTTTGAGGTTATGCCATGCTGCAAAGGTTCAGGATCTGGTATGCATTTCTCGGAGGAGCTATCGCCTGGACTCTTCATTTTATGGGGTCCTACGCCATCAGTGAAGCCTTCTGCCGCATGCATCCCGCACCTTTATCCCTGCTGGGCATGAATGCCATGATCTGGTGTCTTCTCCTGCTGACTTTGGTGGCCCTGGCGATGGCTGGCATTGCGCTTTGGCTCTCGCCTCGTCAGCATTTCGCATCTCTCACGCGCGAAGGCCACCATCAAGGCGATCTGGTCCATTTCATGGCACGCACCAGCCTTCTGAGTAATGGACTCTTTCTGCTTGTGATCGTGGCTCAGGCCTTTCCCATCCTTGTTCTTGGAGGCAACTGTTGATGCCTGCCCTATGGATTATGATCGCTGTGACCTGGCCCGAAAGTGCCTGGGCTCATGGCTCCGGCCCACCTCTGCAGGTCCTCGGCTGGTATGGCATCATCCTTACCAATCTTGCACTGGCCAGTTTTTTCTATTTCCGTGGATGGAGGCTCAAGGGACAGAGAGAATGGCGTCCTCTGCTGTTTTTTGCGGGCGGTATCGGCTCGGTTTTGGCCGCACTTCTTCCCCCTATTGATCTCTTAAGTGAAGAACTTCTTTCCATCCATATGATCCAGCATATGCTGCTGATGATGGCGGCCGCGCCCCTGTTTGTCTTCAGTTACTCGGATTTTTTTATCCGAATGGGTCTTGCTCGGTCGTCCCGGCGTCTTCTCTGGCAAACGACTCGCCACCTGGTGGGGAGCGGCATCAATCGAGTCACCCGCCCCCTGCTGATCGCTGGACTCTATGCTCTGATCCTTTGGATATGGCACCTGCCGTATCTTTATGAATCTGCGCTCGGCAATCGACTGATTCACAACGTGCAGCATCTGGCCTTTTTTATCAGTTCCTATTTCTTTTGGAAGGTGCTCTTGCGACGAGTTGGTCGACCGGCTTTGAATCCGGCGGCGGGAGTACTCTATCTTTTTGCGACATCTCTGCACGCCACGGCTCTTGGCGTGCTCATGGCCATGTCACCGAGAATCTGGTACCGCTTTTATGCTCACACCACGGGGTCCCATGGCCTGACTGCACTGGAGGACCAGCAGCTGGCTGGCTATATCATGTGGATGCCAGCCGGCTTGAGCTATGTTCTGATCGCTGTTTGGTTGACGCTGAGGCTGCTGCGTGATCCTGGTGAGCCCGGTCCTGCGACACGCACCTGATCCTGAGGAACAGGTGGATTACGTTTTTTCACCGGCAAAGATCCAATAGCTCATCGCTTTGGTTTCAAAGGCCGCATAGAGCCGGAATAAGGTCAGGGCAAAAACCTTGTCTTTGGCCGGATCATTCCACAGAAACTTGCGATACGAGGCATCTGTGACCACCTTCCGCATCAGTCGACCGCAGCAGATGGCCCAGGTCTTCTTCACCTGACGGGCGACGTCCTGCTCGTGGGTCAACGTAAATCCTGCATCTTCGATCAGGCGCTTCCATGCCGAACCTGTAAGAAGATCAGGCATGCGGCCCTCGTCACAGATGGGACCCAGTAGCGTCTTTTGCTGCCAGGCGGAGGCATCCTCAGCCGCTGACCAGACCGCAATCGCGAATGTTCCGCCGGGCTCCAGAAGCTGAAAAGCCTTGCGGAAAAATTCCTTTTTATCCTGAATGTGTTCGATACATTCGATGGAAATTAGGGCCGAAAAGCTGGCATCAGGCAATTCATGCTGCAGAAAATCCTGGCAGTAATACTGAAGCGCATCATCGCCGTCGATTCGAGCTTTGGCATATTGATACTGTTGGTTGGAAACAGTGAATCCTGTGACCTTGGCCCCATAATTACGGGCCAAAATGCGCGAGGTCCCGCCGTAACCGCAGCCCACGTCGCACACCGTGTCGCCACGACCAACCTGCGCGAGCTGCGCCATGCGATGGCTGAGATGAAGGACGGCCTCTTCGGTGGATTCCTGGCCTGATTCCCAGAGTCCATGATGAACATGTTCACCCCAGATATCCCGATAGAATCGATCCAGATTATCATAATGCGCGGCCACGTGCTGCGGTGAAGACGACGAAGTATGGATAGTCATGTTGGGTTCCACATGTTGAGTCAAAAACCAAACGTGACGATAACATAGGCTGCCGAAAAGAGGTCGGAAATTTCCCTTTACAAAAAATTCCGCATGTCCTCGCATCAAGACAGGGCCTGGGTTTTAGGAAGGACCCAGACCATAGATCTTCAAAATATCGTCCAGCTTTCGATTGCGTTTTATATCCTCGAGTCCTTGATCCAGCCATTTCAGAAGATCCTGGGCCAAGGGTTGCTGCTTCGTCGCCACACCGATATAAAACTGCGCTAAATCACGAGGCATTTCCAAAACGCCAGCTTCTTTGAAGTTGTGAGCCAGCGATAGGGTATGAGCCATATACCAAAATACCAGGCGTTCCGAAGGCACGACCGAAACACGGGCCGAGGCCAGCATTTTTATTTGCCTTTGATTCCCTTGATCGCTCGCCAGGATGATTTGCATTTTCTTATGCTGGGGATCGGCAAGCCAGGTACTCAGCGGAGCCGGGTAGGTATAGCCTTGGATAGTTCCAATCATTTGACTCTTAAGTGACTCGATGCCTTTAAAGGCCCAGGAGGAATCCTTATGAACAAAGTACGCGGCTTCAGATGATCCCACGGATTGTTGAGTCCGCTGGATGCCCAGTTCTTTTGTTTCGAGTTGATTGACCGGCAGAATAAGGTCAAGGCTGCCTTTTTTAGCCATGGATTTAATCCGAGGCCAGCTGGCTATGACAGGTTCAATTTTCATGCCTCGGGGCGCCAGGATATGGTTCAGGATATCGATGACAAAACCTTTTTGAGGCCCATTGGCACAGGTATAGGGACAGTAATCGTCATATCCTACCCGCAGAACCAAAGATTCCGCATGCACTGAGTTCGTCAACAGAACCCAGGACGTGAGGAGATAAACAATGGCAAACTTCATCGCGGCTCCTGAGTGCAGGACTACATGAACAGCTTTCTTACCAGGAGCAGAAGGTTACTCCAACCACATGGCAGTGAATAGCAAAAACCCAGAATCCCCAAGTGGAACATGGGCCCAGCCTGGAGAGACGACTTTAAGCACCTTTTTGCAGCTCATCAGTCAAGCGATAAAGGTTTCCCGGGAGTTCACCAAGAATGACAAAGGCAGCAGCCCCATCTTTGACAAGGTCAATCCAAATATGCCCGCCCGCTTCGGCGAAGAGGTGCCTTACGGCATCCATCCCAACCCCACGACCTGAGATCATATCCGCTCTGGCCTTGGTGCTGAAACCACTTTCAAAAATGAATTCGGCCAGCATCTCAGGTGGCGGCTGGTCCTGCGGTGAAAGCAGGCCCAGGCTGACAGCACGCTCACGGATGGCACCCAGGTTAAGACCCCTGCCATCATCAGCATATCGCATGAGCAGCCTATTGTTTTGAGCCTCAAAGGTTAATTGGATTCGTCCTTCGATGGGCTTATGAAGGTTGCGTCGCTCTTCCACGGATTCCAGGCCGTGATCCATCGAATTGCGCACAAGATGCAGAAGGGCGGATCGCAAAAGACTTTCGGCCGCGTGGCTTAACAGGATGCCATTCGCTACAAATGCAACCTGTGGCGTGGGTTTGCCCAACTCCAGTGAAAGTGAGCGCGCTTCACGACTCAGGTCAGCTTGCAGAGCATCGACCGTATGATAAGCCAGGCGCGTGACCATGCCTTCGACTTTTTTCACGAGCGGCCTGACGGCCACTGGCAGGGTATTCCAGGGAGGCAAACGGCGTATTTCGCGATCAATATCTTTGAGTTCGACTTCACTCAGCATTTCACCACCCTTGTCACCATCCCAATGCAGCTTTTCCTCCATGATCGACTGATAGGCTGTGAAAACGCTGCCAGTGAGTTCCACGACTTCGCTGGCACGCCGGCGAGTCCAGGCTTGCCATTTGGTTTTTTGATGCGCGCTGAGCTCCTGCTCGAGATCATGGATCTGGGTGGTCATGGTCTTGAGTCCGAGCGAACGCGCCAGGCCTTTGAGCGTATGGATATGCAGAAAAATCTTGCCCGCGCTGGTGTCGAGGTTCTCCTCGTGATCGTTCAAAATCGTCTGGCACCGCGTAATGTAAAGCCGACCCTGTTCCAAAAACCGCAGAACATCGGCACGTCCGGCCTGAATGATTTCACTCAGAATTTCGAAATCCACCTGATGGCGCCGACTGGCTGCCTCCAATTCACGCACGCGCGTCACGTTCCTCACTGTCACCAGCACGCGTTCGATCTGATCGCGCGAATTCACAATGGGATGCCAATCAAGTTCCAGACTATGGATATCACCATGAGGATGCTGCCTTCGGAGTTCACGAGGCAAACACCCTTCGTTGAACGACCAGACCAGACTCTCTTCATTCATGGCAGCAATCAGTGCACTCATGGCCATGGATTTTTGTTCATTGCTTTGGACACAACCCGCAAAAAGAACATCAAGCCCATTAAGCCCGGCCAGCTCATCGAAGCCAAGCAGACGTTCCAGGTATAAAGAGTAGTTCCCCTGAATACGGAGGTCGCTTTGCAGAATAAAGATCCCCTGGGGCACATTTTCCATCAAGGAGCGGATCTCAGTCGTCTGTCGTTCCACTTCGTGACGCAATTCCTTTTGCAAACGTTCGGCGGTCCGGAAGGCATTGGCAAATCGTCCTGCCGTGACCTGACTTTGAAAGAGGAGAAAGATCCCGATACCGTACTGAACGATATAAGGTTGTGGAAAGATATCCATGCTCACGCACATATCGTAAACACCGCTCAGAGACACAGCCATCGCCCCGAGCAGTGCCGTCCCGGCCCCCTCATTCCCCGCGCGCCAGGCCCGGTAGAGGACGACGTAGAAATAGACCAGAATGGAGAGAAAAACGACTTGGTAGCAAATGATAAGGCCGGTGAAAACCTGGACCGGTCCGACCATGGCTAAAACAATGTTGAAGGCGCTGCCAAGAGCCAGGACCCAGACAATACGGTCATTCGACTGCTGACGAAAGGAATAGTGAACGAACAGCATATAACAGACCGGGCCACCGGCCAACGTCATGTATTCCACTCGAAACTGCAGCGCAAAAGCTCCAAAACTGTCCTGATCCAAAGCCGAATAATATAACGTTCCAGTCGCCAGGGTTCGGAATAAAACCATGGCCGAGGTCGCGGCCAGCATGAGGCTTTCCATATCCTCTTTGCGCCGCACATAAAGCATCAAGCTATAAAAGGTCATGAGCAGCATGAATCCGAGAGAAAAGACATCTTTCTGTTCATTGTACAAAAACATGCGTTCCACGGAAGTATCAGACCCAATGAACGGTTTCTGCCAGAGTCCGCTCTTTTTGTGGGCAAAATTTGAAACCTGGATGCGCACCACCCAGATTTCATCAGCATGTTGAGGGTGTATCGTAACGATCGCATAGCGTTGGGAGGGCACCATGGAATCTTCTGTTATTCCCACCTGCCCGGAGTTGGCGAACACGGCTTGATCGGGTTGCGATTGGGGATAGGCGATCAGTCGAAAGGCCGAGGAAGCTGTTCGCAAACCGATCTGATAACCCAGGCGCGAAGGCGTAAAACCTCGCAGCTGGAATTCATAGGTGGCATGACCGAAGCGATCAATCACGCCGTGGCCGGGAATGGTCAAGCCATTCCATATCGCAGCCGGGGTAATCACCCCCTCACTGGCAGGCTCCTGTCCGGCTCCGAGCAGCTCCTGCCAATGGAAACGCCCCTCCTCCACCAATCGATAGGGAGTGCCAAGGTCACGGCCTTTCAAATCGATCACAGCACCAGGGCCTGCCTGGGCCTGAATGGCAATCGAAAGGAGAAAACCCAAAATGATAAACCAGAAACGCATGGTTCGCTTTCCGCAAGGGTCCTTCTCCATTTTAATGCTTTGGTTTCGACTTGGGACCGGGCGAAAGCTGCCGACCTTATGCCTGATCCACGGGCAGCGAAGACGAGCGTGGACAAGGCTTCGTTTTTCCCCTTAGTATGGTGGCGAACTCATGATTCAAACCAGCAGGTTCCATTGGGATGGCCCAAGACTGACACGTTGCCGTAGTGTCAAAGGTATCAAGATGAGAAAACACCGGGTCGTTAAAAAGAGAAAACCCCCATCGAGCGCCAACGCTCTTCTGCAGGACCTTGCCGGGCAAAGCCATCTGCGCGAAGAATTCAAACGCCGCTACGATCGGTATCGTGAGCTGGTTGAACAAAGCAATGAAGGCATCTGGCTCGTTGAAATTGATGTACCCATCGATATCCGATTGCCATGCGAACAGCAGGTCACCCTCATGCTTGAAAAAGCCTATCTTGCGGAATGCAATGAAGCGATGGCGGCCATGTATGGGTATTCGAATCGATCCGAGCTCATCGGTACCCGTTTGAACCAATTGCTTGTTCCTGAAAATGAAGAAAATCTTCTCTATTTGCGCAGCTTCGTTCAAAGCAACTACCGCCTTTCGGATTTGGAATCCGTCGAGCGGGATAAGCACGAACGCATCCTGCACTTCAGAAATAACCTGATCGGAGTGGTGAAGGATAACCTCTTGATCTGTGCCTGGGGCATGCAAAAGGATATCACCAAAGAAGTCGAAAACCGCGAAGGATTGCGCCGCAGCGAGGAACGCCTGCGTATGGCTTCCGAAGCAGGTGGCGTCGGGATATGGGAATGGAATATCATCACCAACGAACTATTCTGGTCCGATCGCGTGAAGAATATTTACGGATTCCCGCTCACTCAGGAGGTGACCATGGATGATTTTCACAAAGCCATTCATCCTGACGATCAACAGCGCATGGTCAATGAGATCAAGCAAGCCCTCGAAGGTTCCCAGGATCAGCATTTTATTGCAGACCATCGCGTGCTCGTCAATGGCAACGTCAAGTGGGTCATGGGACTCGGTGAAGTCTTCCTTGATGATAGCCGTCGCCCCATCCGTATGAGCGGGACTGTCATTGATGTTACAGACACTCGACTGGCCGAAATCAAAGCCAATCAGCTGCGTGATGTGGGTTCGCAGATAGCCAAGGCCATGACTATGGAGCAGCTCGCAGCCATTATCATGGATTTCGCTGTCCAGAATCTTCAGGCCCGGATCGTGACCGTTCATCGTTATTGTGAGGAAACATCCCAGCTGGTGCTGGTGCAGGCCCACGGTCATCCGGCCAACGCATTGGACCAGCTGCAAAACGTTGCCCGGGATTCTCTGTTGCCCATCGCTCAGGCCAGCATCAAAGGTCAGTCTCTGTTTCAAGAGGAACCGGATTCCCATTGCGCCATTCCAGTGATGCTGAATCAAACTCTGCTCGGAGTCATCGGGCTTGAATATGATCAGCCCCAGATCTTTGATAAGGATTTTCAGCGCTTCGTTCTGACCTTTGCCGATCAATGCGCGCAAGCTTTTGAAAGGGCGCGACTCTATGAATTGGAGCGTTCCGCACGCAAGGAAGCCGAAGCCGCGAACCTGGCAAAATCCCGATTCTTGGCTAATATGAGCCATGAAATTCGCACACCCTTGGGCGCCATCATAGGTTTTGCTGAACTGCTGAGTGAAGACGGCGTGAGCCACGAGGATCAGGCCGACTGTATCGCCCGGATCCTGCGCAATGGCCATCTGCTGGCGGATATGATCAACGATATCCTCGATCTTTCGAAGATTGAATCGGAAAAACTCGAAGTGGAGCAAATCGACTTTGAACTTATTCCGTTGGTCCAGGAAGTCATCTCGCTTCTGCAATTCAAGGCTCAGGAGAAAAATCTGCGGCTGGTGCTCGCGGCGGTTGGCAATCTTCCGGAGGTGATTCATTCCGATCCCACACGTCTGCGGCAAATTCTGATCAACCTGCTCGGCAATGCGATTAAATTTACCGACCAGGGTCGCATCGAGATTCGCATGTCCCGTGAGCGGACGCCCAACGGCAACTCGCAACTTCGATTTAATATTGTGGATACGGGGGTTGGGATTCCACCGTCTCAACACACTCGAATCTTTGAACCCTTCATGCAGGCGGACTCATCCACGACCAGGAAGTTCGGCGGAACAGGCTTGGGACTGGCCGTTTCGCGAGGATTGGCAGAGGCTCTGGGTGGTGAGTTGCACCTGGTCAAATCTGTGGTCGGCGAAGGCAGCACGTTCTCGTTTACCATTGATATCGGCGCTCCCGAAAGCATCATGGCTCCATCCATCGAGCCCGTTTCAACCCTCAAAATTTCACCACAGCAGGAACTGGCGGGACTGCGCATCCTGGTGGTGGATGACAACCCCGATAACCGCACCTATATTGGAAGTTTTCTGACCTCGGCAGGCGCTTTCATTGAAACGGCTGCCAATGGCCTTCAGGCGATTGAGCTGACCGATCGGAAGGAATTCGATATCATTTTGATGGATATTCAGATGCCGGAACTCGATGGCTTTGGTGCCATGCGTCACCTGCGTGCCCAGGCGTATGCGAAGCCGGTTCTGGCTCTGACAGCACATGCCATGTCAGGCGATCGCGAGAACAGTCTCAATGCTGGATTTCATGATCATCTGGTGAAGCCGATTGATCGATTGAGTCTGATTCAGGCTATCAAGAAATACATAGGCGGATCCGGAAAAAGCGGGTGAAAAACCCGCTGCCCATCAAATGATCTCAACGCCTGCAAGGCTGGACGTATGGATGGTATTACAACCGCAGGTCCGACGACCGGCCGATTGAAAGAGACCACCACAGTGCAGGCAATTACGAATCTTGATATCGATCGCGCTCAGACCCATGAGGCGGCGTGCTTTGTTTTGTTGCTCGATTTCTTTAATGACGGCAGCGGGAAGGACTTTGATTTTGGCAGCAGGGACGGCGGTGGTTTCAGGCGTGGCTAAGGTTTGCATGTTGGACTGTTCCATGGAGTTCCCCCAGATAAATTGTGCTGTACGTCACAATTTCTAGCAGAGACTTTTCCGGAAGTGTGGACCGCGATTGCGAAAATGAGGGCTTTTTCAGCCCCCCATGGTCACGAGAAATGAGCCTTGAAAGCCGCAATCATCAGCATAAGCCAGCCGGCGATAAACGCCACGCCACCGATCGGAGTAACAGCACCCAGGATGCGGGTTCCGGTTGCGACCAAGGCGTAGAGGCTGCCGGAAAAGATGAGAATACCAATGACAAAGGCCCAGCCGGCCCCTTTCACAAGGTTGGATTCCAGCCGCATGGCGACTGCGCCCACACCAATCAGCGCCAGGGCGTGGTACATCTGATAACGAACACCCACTTCAAAAATGGCCAAATCTTCAGGACTTAGACGCACCTTGAGCGCATGCGCGCCAAAGGCTCCAAGACCCACACCGATCGCTGCAAAGAGGGCGCCGAGGCCAACCCAGAGGGTCCAAAGCATACATTGACTCCTCAAGAGACCGGACAGGGTTTCGACCGACATCGAAACCCTGGGTCATCAACCGTAGATTTTTGCCATTTCAGCGAGAGTCACCTGGCGGATTTTCGAGGCTTTGCCAGCCTGGCCGAATTGAATCATGCGCTCCTTGATGACTTTCTTCATCGCATCACGGGCCAGTGTATTGTAATAGCGCGGATCGAATTCTTCGGGTTTGTCGGCCAGGGCCTTACGGATGGCACCGGTGATGGCGAGGCGGTTGTCCGTGTCGACGTTGATTTTACGAACGCCGTGACGAATGCCTTCCTGAATCTCTTCCACGGGTACGCCCCAGGTTTGCTTCAGCTTGCCACCGAACTGATTGACGATATCCTGCAGATCCTGAGGCACCGACGACGAGCCGTGCATCACAAGGTGCGTGTTGGGCAGGCGGCGGTGAATCTCGCGCACGCGATCCATGGCCAGGATTTTTCCGTCCGGCTTGCGGGTGAATTTATAAGCGCCGTGACTGGTGCCGAGCGCAATCGCCAAAGCGTCAACCTTGGTCAACTCGACGAAGCGAACCGCTTCTTCAGGATCCGTCAAAAGTTGATCATGATCGAGAGTGCCTTCAAACCCATGCCCATCTTCCTTGTCACCTTTACCGGTTTCCAGGGAACCGAGGCAACCCAGCTCGCCTTCAACCGAGACGCCGAACGCATGAGCCACGTCCACGACCTTGCGCGTAATGCGAGCGTTGTAATCGAAATCAGCAGGGGTTTTGCCGTCTTCTTTGAGCGAGCCGTCCATCATCACCGAAGTGAAGTTATTACGGATGGCGGAAAAGCAGGTTTCGGGGCTATTGCCATGATCCTGGTGCATTACAATGGGAATCTCAGGATACAATTCCACAGCGGCGCGCATCAAACCCACAAGATAGGCATCCTGCGAATACTTACGGGC
The DNA here is from genome assembly GCF_035638955.1 of Oligoflexus sp. Classification (GTDB taxonomy): domain Bacteria; phylum Bdellovibrionota_B; class Oligoflexia; order Oligoflexales; family Oligoflexaceae; genus Oligoflexus. The sequence goes on from NZ_DASQYZ010000050.1 coordinate 35,566, forward strand.
GCCTCGTGAAGCCTGGATGATCACCGGGCTGTCTGTTTCCCGAGCGCCTTCCATAATGGCCTGAATTTGTTCCATATTATTGACATTAAAGGCGGCAACGCCGTAGTTGTGCTCAGCCGCGTGATCAAGCAATGCTCTCAAGGGAATCAAGGCCATAGTACCGCTCCTTCATTGGACTCGCGGCCTTCCGCTGGAAAAATAGCCTTTTCGACTGCTTGGGCGGAAGGCTCACATGGTTTCGCCGCATCGTACCCTGCTCGGCAAGAGCCTGCAAGGCATGACAAACCCAGCTATAGCGAGTTGGAAGGAAAAGCACAAGGTGCTGCAAAGTCACTTCGACATAAGGCAAAGAAAAAGCCCCGGATGGACCGGGGCTTTGCAGAATACTCAATGCAGGAACTTAACTGAGATCAGTTACCGCAAACCGCACCGACGCTTGGCTCTGTCACGTTTTGGGCAACGCCCGTAATCGTCACAGGGGCCACACCGGTCGCACCATAAACGGTGTTCGCCTGGTTGATGGCATAGTGGTGGGCAGCATTACCAGGACATACGCGGTTGTTCACTAAGGCACCAGTTACGGCCTGGGCGATGAAGGCCGAGGCTGTCACCGAACCAGCTGGAACGGAATACTGATATCGAGGTACCGGAGAAGTCGTCTGGCAGGGATCAAGGCGGAAACCGATCAATTCAGCGCCGCCACCGGCCGTTGGGGTACAAAGGTTATTACCATTCACCGAACCCAAGCCTGCGCCCAAGGCTTCAACGGCGATGAATGTGTTGTTATCCAGAGAATAGGTTTGCTGCAGGGTATAAACATGCGAAAGAATGTTCTTCGCTTCGCCCATCTTGGCTTTCGCCTGGAACTGCTTGAAGCGTGGCAAGGCAAGGGTTGCAAGGATACCGATGATACCAACTACGATCATCAGCTCGACAAGGCTGAAACCCTTCTGGTTTTTAAGCGACACAAACTTCATTGCAGACTCCCCTAATTGATTGAATCTCGACGAAAGGCTTATACAGACATTTCGGGTTTGTAAGACCGATTCTTTAGAAGGATTCCTCGGCCAGCCGGGAATCCTACTAAATAAGCCATAATATCGAGAAGTTAGGGTCTGCAGTTTTCCCCGTTACCGGGGTTCAATCGGGGAACTTTAATTCGACCGAAAGGATGGGAAAGCGGCACCATGACGTCGGATCCAAATTGTAATCATCCAGATGAAAACCGGCAGCATAGCGCTCACGTTTCCATTGGTTCTGGCTCCAAAGTCGATAGAATCGCGCAAGGAAATCCCGCAGCTGCTTCTCGGAATAGGCAGTGAACCGTTCTCGCAAGGTATTGAGTAGTGACTCTGGTTCCATTCTATCACGAACAAAAGCAGCTTCGATTGCATTGAGAATTTCGTAAGGCATCAGATCGAGCTCATCCTTCTGCCCCGCAGCCGCCGGTCGCAATTCCGCGGTGGGTTCCTGCTCATTGACTAATTTTAAAGCGGGAATGCGGCCCAAACCAAGCGGGCAGTCGTGCTCCGCCCAACGCAGCCACTGCCGCAAAAAGTGTTTGTCAATACCACCAAGCGGTGCCAGTCCACCGGCTGTATCACCATCCATGGTCGCATAACCCACCGCAATTTCACTGCGATTGCTCGTGGCCAGCAGCAGGAATCCACGCAGGTTGGCCATGAGCCAGACCATGGGGGCGCGGGCGCGTGCCTGAATATTTTGCAGCGGCACATCATCCGTCTGCCATTCAAGTTTGCGTCCGACCAGGGCTTCTGCCTTGCCTATGTAGGCATTGACCAAATCCTGAACTTCCACTTCATGATGGTCACAATGCAAAGCCGATGCAAGTTCGCTCGCGGCACGGCGGGTCACGTCACCGCTCTGCTTAGTGCCCTGATACAGGGTGCTCACATGCTCACGAATCCAGCTGCGGGGATCCTTGGGATCACCTGATGGTACAGCCCAATGCAGCCTTTGGCTTAAACCGACAGGACCCAGTTCTTTCAAAGCTTCCGCGATCATGTGAGCGCAGAGCACGGCAATCACGCTGGAGTCGCAACCACCCGACAGTGAAATCATGCAGCCCTTGCTTCGTGATTTTCGCAGGTAATCAAACAGCCCCAGTTTTTCCGCCTGCAAAAATTCCAGTTGCGGACTGTTATAAGGATCATTGGTACGACCCAAAAAGTCCGCGGGAATTTCCGGGGCCTTTTTACCCAGACTGACAATCGGCTGGCCACTGACCACGCGTTCCGTCTCTTCATCAGGAATGCTGCTGTCGAGCACCGAGCGATTTTTCAATTTGGCCACACGGGCCATATCCAGATCCACATCACGGATCAGAAGGTTCCCGTCGCTGAGCTGAAACCGATGCGATCGGCTGCTGATGCGACCGCATTCCCCCAGTATGATTTCGCCATCATAAATGGAACGACCCGCCTCCAACCCCAGAAGGTTGGTATAAAGGTAATGCACTTGAAAAGCGCGACTGGCATCGGCGACCAGGGTTTCACGCACGCGGGCTTTGCCCAATGCAAAATGCGAGGCACTCAGGTTGACCACGAGTTCGCAGCGGCTCAAGGCCGAATCGGAGGCCGTGCCTTCCGCTGACCAGGCTTCTTCGCAGATGACGATCCCCATCTGCAGATTGCCGAGTTGATAGGTGACGTCACCAAACGGAACGCTCTGTCCAAGCAGCGCGATCGTATCCACCCGATGAAAAGGCCAGGGTCGGAACCAACGGGGTTCATAATGAACGCCCTCACGCGCCAGAAGTTTTTTCGGATTGATGCCCAGCAGTTTTTTATTCTGGGCGACTGCCGCACAATTAAACATGCTGCCGCGGTGATAGACCGGTAGACCAAAGACAACCGTAATGTCGTCGGTCTCCTGGATCAACTGTTCCAGTGCCATCAGCGAACGGCGGGCCGTATGCACGGATCCAAAGGTATCTTCGCAGTTATAGCCCGTGATGCAAAGCTCTGGGAAACACATAACCTGAACCTTGTGCGCCCGCGCCTGACGAATCAGTCGAGCCAACCGCTCGACATTACCGTCCCAATCCATAGGCGTCTGATTGATGCTCGCCCCGGCGATTCTGAGTCGATCCATAGTTCACATCCTTTCCGGTGGCTGGATGCCCAGGAGTTCCAGGCTGTACTTCAAAGCCCGGCTCAAGCCGTCGAGCAAAGCCAGACGCGCGCCGCGGGCCTCGTTCGATTCTGCTTTAAGGACCTGGACCTGAGCCAGAAACCGGTTATAAACTTTGCAGGTGTTGAAGATGTGGTGACACAAAAGACTGAGTTTATTCTGATCGAGAGTCTGTTGAATCACACCATTCAAGTCATTCAGATAGCGCAGCAGTTCCCGTTCCTCGGGACCCTGTAAAAGCTCCAGATGACCGTGATCCGGAGCGAAGGATTGCTCCTGGGCTTTGCGCAGAATCGAACGCGTCCGGGCATAGGTATACATCAAATAAGGACCCGTGTTGCCTTCAAAGGATAGCCAATCGGGCAAATCAAAGACGATGTCCTTGGCCGGGTCGGAGCAGATCATTCCATAGCGAATGGCGCCGACGGCGAGCTTGCGGCGAATGTCGAGAATTTCCGCCTCGCTCCATTCCCCGCGATATTTTTCCAGGTTCTTGTCGAGCTCCTGCTCCATGCGTTCCCGCAGCTCGCGGAATTTGATCACGTTGCCTTTTCTGGACGACATCTTGCCGTCGGGAAGGACGACCATGCCATAGCTCAGATGGAAGCAGTCCTTGGCTTCGCTGAAGCCCATTTTTTCCAGCGTGCGAAACACCTGTTTGAAGTGGAGGTTTTGTTCCGACGCCACGACATAGATGGATTTTTGCACCTGAAATTGCCGATATTTGACCCGGGCCAGCGCCAGATCCTTGGTCGCGTAAGTGGTGTTGCCATCGCTTTTGCGCACAATCACAAAGCCGAGTTTTTCCTCTTTCAGGTCGAGTCCAATCGCCCCGTCGGAGGGAGCGAAGACCCCGGACTTGAGATAATCGTCGACGATTCGCTGGCTTTCCTCGGAAACTTCCGATTCATAGAAACAGTGATCGAAGCGGGCGCCGATCCACTGATAAATATCATTAAAATCTGACAGCGACCATTCCCGGGTTTCTTTCCACTCCTGGTAAATGGGCCCTTGTTTCGATTCAATAGCTCGCAGAACCTGAGAAACTTCGGCATTCAACGTCGGAACCTGGTCCTTGGGAGCATCTTCCAGGGTGATGGTCGCCTGGCTATACATCTCGCCCAGCCACTCCCCGCGACGTGCCGCGGGTGCTTTCTGCTGCGTTTTGTGAATGTGCCAGAGACACTTGGCAATATGCGCGCCTTCATCCCCGATATAGTTGACCATCACCACGGGATAACCACAGGCCTCATACACGCGACCCAGGGCGTCACCCAAAGCCAGGTTTCGCATATGGCCCACGTGAAAGGCCTTATGGGTATTGGGCTGCGAATATTCAATCATCACGCGTGGACGTCCGGGAGCTTTCAGTCGGGTAAAATATTCGTCCTGTCGCAACTGCGGCACCAGAACCTTGGCCAAAGCCGCAGGTTTCAGCGTGATATTTAAAAAGGCGCCGACCGTTTCCACTTTTTCGATCCACTCGGGATTCGCGGCTGGCAGAGCGGCCGCCAGTGCCGATGCGATCTCAGGCGGCTTGCGTTTCAGATCCTTGGCCATGCGAAAACAAGGCAAGGCGTAATCACCCAGATGAGCTTCCGGCGGGCGTTCCAAAGCCGTGGCCAGAAGCGCAGGCGTGATGGATTCCGGCACGTTGTTGTCAGTGATTGCGGCGAGTGCTTTATACAAAGCCTGGGACAGAGTCGCCCGGCCGAAATCTATCGAGGAGACAGGGGTGGATGATGCGGTCATGATGCTTTTGATAACTCCAAAAGGTTCGGCAAAACAGGTCGAAAAGCCCCCTCAGCCTAGCACAAGGTCGGCTTCGATGTCAGTAAGGAGGGGAAGATGTCCGCTCCTTTTTCCCGCCCTTCCCGCTACCGTGGACGCCAAGGAGGAATGCGCATGCAGACTTTGACTCGGACCGCCGCTTTGGAAGGCCCGAATCCCATCATCATTGACGTGGAATGCTGCACAACCAGCGGCTTTGCCGGTCTTCAGCTTATTGGCAACACCAGTGAACTCCTGCGAGACGGGAAGGAACGTGCCAAAACCGCGCTGGAAAAACTGGGGTTCAAACTTGGTCACAAGAGAATCCTGATTAACCTCGCGCCCGCGGATCTGCGCAAGGAAGGCAATCACTTTGATCTGCCCATTGCTTTGAGCCTGGCCTGCCTTTGCAGTGAAAAGCCACCGATGCATGTCCCGGCTGATTATCTTTTCGCAGCTGAACTTTCTCTGGATGGGCAGCTGCGGCCGATACGGGCAGCGGTGCCCCTGGCGCTGGCTGCGATCAAAAATGGTCTGAAAGGGATTGTGCTGGCCGCAGCGAATGCTCCAGAAATCGAGGCCATGCGGCGGCTCTTTGTGGAAGCCCAAACGTCCGTCCAGTATCTTTTCTTTGATCAGCTGCAGGATGTCCTCGGATGGCTTTATGATGATCAAAGTCCGCGCAAAAACCGCGCCGACATCCCGCTTGAACCTGGCCAAAGGAATGATCAGGACTTTGATGATATGCACCTTCAACCTGAGCTCAAGCAACTGGCCGTGACCTGCGCTGCGGGCCGCCATAGTCTGCTCCTGCGCGGCAGCCCGGGTGCTGGCAAGTCCATGTTCATGACGAGGCTCCCTTCCATTCTGCCCGCCATGAATCAGCAGGAGCATTTTCAGGCTTTGCAAACCTACAGCATGCATCAGAGTTTCGTCCCCACTTCCATCCTGCAGGGGCGGCCTCCCTTCCGCCATCCGCATCATAGTTCGAGTCCACAGGCGCTGCTCGGCACGGCGATTGAACCGGGGGATTTAAGTCTGGCGCACGGGGGCGTTCTTTTTCTGGATGAGTTGCCTGAATTTCGGCGGGACCTGCTCGAGGCGTTGCGGGAGCCCCTGGAAAATGGGCTCGTGAATATTTCACGCGCGCAGAAAAAATGTCAGTGGCCGGCGCGGGTTCAGTTTGTAGCCGCTTGCAATAACTGTCCCTGCGGTTGGTATGGGTCCACGCGGCATGAATGCCGATGCCCGAGCAACCGTCTGATGGCCTATTGGAGCCGCATCTCAGGACCTATTCTGGATCGCATTGATATTCACTTCAACGTGCCGGAACCGGATCAGCCCGCGATCCAGCTGTTTGCGAGCCCTGAGAATGCACCGAAGGGCCAGACTCAAAAATTACGAGAAGCTGTGCAACGCTGTGTGGAATTTGCTGGCCCGCGCCATGCCGAGCTCGGTGTGAAGAGTAATTCTGAAATCAGCGCCGACCAGATGCCGCGAGCCTCGGGCTGTGCCGCACGCGAATTTGAATCACTGGTGGATATTTTCATTCCTCTGCGCTTGTCGAATCGAGCCATTCTTCGCAGTCTTCGCGTCGCACGAACTCTGGCCGATAGCGACAGCAGCGAGGCCATCCGGATCCCACATGTCCGGCAAGCCGTGTCATGGCAAGCGGTCATGGCGGCCAAGGAGCGAGGAGAAAGGTCTGTTTAAGGTGCCACACAAAATTTTTCAAGCACCGCTCGCGTCAGTTCATTGAGACGAACCACGTGGCCATTGGTTTCGACAATGGTTGTCACGAGTTGAGAAGGAATGGCGCTCTCATCCAACCACACGAGGGACAGGGAGAGATTGAGGGCACGCGCCACGGCCACGACCTTGCGACTTTTTTCCGCTGTCCAATCGGGAGCGGATGGGAGGACAAGCAGCAGGGACGATCCGGCCAGCGTATAGGAAATGAATCGTAATTCTTCAATTTCATTGAGTATAATGGCTTTTGGCGAGACGCCGATAACTTCGGCGAAGAGCGCCGCCGTATTCACGAATCGGGCTTCACCACGCGTGATCAGAGGGACAAACGGTGGGGTCGGCAGGGACGTGAACGCCTGTAAATAGGCGGAACTTTGCTCAACGGCCGTAGCCTGCTGCAAGCATTCCGTTGGCGTTTGTGCCCAACCGGATGACGCTATCAAACCCAAACAAAAGGACAGTAATGATTTCCGCAATCCACACAACAGCATGTCAGGAGCCTCCACAGCAGGACCTACCGCACTGTGTTTTGCAATTTAAAGGCCAGACGTGAGTAAATCCCTTCCATTGATTTTCAAGAGTTAACGTGGAATCATGGTGGGGTTTCATCCCAGGCCCTTACGCCTGTCAAACTGCTGGACAATAGAGGACTCCATGAGCCACCAAAACGAGCTGGAACCCTGGCGCCAGGGCATTCGCGATATTGATGCCAAGATCCTGGAACTGCTCGCCGAACGTATGCATCTGGCGCAAAAAATAGGCTCGTATAAACAGAAGCATAACCTGCCGGTTAAAGATTTTCGGGTGGAAAAGCAGATCATCGAAAAATCACGCGACCAGGCGGCTCAGTTGGGACTCTATCCGTCTCTTGCCGAAGATCTGATGACCACCATCATCAAATATTCCGTCCTCAGGCAGGATGAACTGAAAAGAAAAAGCGTCACCATGCCTGCCGGCCTTGGCCAGGAGGCTGTCGTCGTGGGTGGTGGCGGGCAGATGGGTCAATGGTTTGCGCAATTTTATGAATCGATGGGTTTTTCCGTTTCCATCTACGACCCCGACAGCAAAACCGAGCATAACTATCCGCTGGTCCAGGATCTGGAAGCCAGTATCAACCAATATGATTTAATCGTCCTCGCCACGCCGATGACTGTCACCGATGCCATGCTGAAGCAGCTTATCGCACTCAAGCCACGCGGCCTGGTCATTGAAATATGCTCACTCAAATCGCCCGTGATTGATTCCATTTTGGAAGCCGCTGCCCAAGGCATTCGTATAGCGTCCATTCATCCGATGTTTGGTCCCGATGCGGAGCTTCTGGCGGGAAAAAATATTGTGTTCTGCACGGCGAACGGCCTTGTCTCGGAAGAGGTCCTGCAGCTCCACTTCCAGCAAACATCCGCCCAACTCATCACCCTGGATCTGCAGGAGCATGATCGCGTGATGAGCTATGTGCTCGGTTCATCGCACCTGATCAATCTTCTCTATGCCGGCATCCTGAGTGATTCTGGCGAAAGCCTGCAGAAGCTGAAAAGCATGGGTGGCACCACATTCCTGCAGCAAACGCAGGTGACAGGCAAGGTGGTGGCCGAGAATCAGGATCTCTATTACGATATCCAGGCTTTGAATGATGAAACGCCCATGCTGCTGCAGGAATTTCAAACGCTGCTCGACGCTTATCGCACCGCGATTGAAGAGAAGGATCGTAAAGCTTTCAGGCGATTGATGGGGCGGGCCGAGACTTTTTTCAGTGATTAGGCGGATTCACTGACAAGACGCTGACCGATTTGTTTCGAGAGGCGTTCCCAGTAACGGGACTTGTTGCCCTGAGCGCTGAAGTTCTCAAACTTCGCCTGCCAGACATTGGTCGATTCCAGGCGCATGGCACTGATGATCCGAACTTCGCTCGCTCCACCCCAGAGTTCATTGAGAACAGGATGCTGCAGGAAGAGCTTGCTGCCGGGCACGACCGGAAACTTCAGTTGAACAATGCCACCGGTTTCATCCAGACCCAACAGCTTCGCCGGCGTCTGGAATTGCACTTCGATATTGGCACTGGCCCCATCTGAAAAATTGGTCTTGGATTTAATGGCCTGATCCATGGATTCCACCAGCATGCCAAGGCCAAAGGGCTTTTTCAGAAAGCGTATTTCCTTGTTGGATTTGGCATTCAGCGATGTGGTTCCGGCGATCACCGGGGGCCGCGCTTTTTCGTTGATGCGCGCGATCGCTTCCTTGATGGCAATGCCCGATGAGTTGGTGGGCAATTCATCCAGATACACACAGCCCAGTGTTCCATCCGCTTCGCGAATGATCATGGCGGCAGCCGACTGCAGATTGCCGGCATAGATCAATTCAATATTATAACCGGACAGAACCTTTTTAAATTGCTCAAAACGCTCGGGCTTGGGATCATAGAACATGACCCGCCGTCCATCGTTGGTCGTCGCCACGCTGTCCAGATTGATTTCCGGCAACATGCTGATCCAGGTACGGCCGCTGCCCCTGATCACGTTCATCGGGAATAAATTATAAAGAACGCCGGCCTTATGAACATTGCTGCCCATTTTCAAGAGGGCTGGCCCCTTGGCTTTATCGTTCGGCAGACAGAGAAGGGCGGCTTCACCATCCACCTCGGATTCCGACTGACAGATCATCTGATCACCCACACGACCGATGACCTTGGCGTTGATAGCCAGGGTGCAGTCTTCCGCCAGCTGACACTGCTCGGCGGTGACAAAGAAGGGTGAGATATCACCATGGCCTTCCAGGATTTCCTTGACCTTGGTGGTCAGCGCTTTGCCATCAAATTTGCCCAGCATAAAACCGGCAAATTTTCGGCCTTTGAGTGGGCTGAGCTGCTCTTTGGTCTTACTGGCCACCAGAACAAGAACGGGAATTTCTTTGAAGAGAATCTGCTGCTGCATGCGGTCGTAGAGATTACCGGCTGTGCCATCCGCGATGATCGCATCACAGATGATCAAATGCGGCATTTCCTGGTCAATCATTTTCAGAGCTTCATAGAGGCTCACGGCCGTGACGACTTTGAAGTTCATTTTATTGAACAGCGCACCCATCGTGACAATCTTTTCAGGTTTGTCGACGAGTATAAGTATGGTGTGTGGTGTGAGTCCTTTGGCGAACTCCATCTCGCTGCTCTCCCTGTCAACCCACTTGTTTCGCGGTGCCCTTGTTTAAAATCTTCTTTATGGCACCACGGATCTTATCAACTTTTTCATAACGTCCCCCGAATTCCTTCTCAGTTCGCGCGAGGTACTGCAGGGCAATCTGATACTCGGCCATGCGATAGCAGGCTAACGCCGCATTCAAACTGATTTTGTACTGCAATTCATGGCGGACAATCTTGTGGGCTTTCTTATAAAGCGCCATGGCGCTCTTGCCTTTGCCCTGTTGGGAAAGCTTGATGCCCATTTCATTGAGCTTGGCCGCAAAGAAGGGGCCCACATCATGCAGATTATCCATCATTTTGAAGGCCTCACCGACCTTCCCTTCGACGAGAAGGATTTCGGCGCGGGCTTCGAGCAGGCGTGGATGATCGGGAGCGATGGCTTCAGCCTCAGCCAACAGGGCCTCGGCTTTGGCCTTGTCACCCTTTTCCATATAAGCCGTGGCGAGGTGCGCTTTGCGCTCCACATGCCGGGGGTTTTGTTTTTCGAGACGTTCCAGAATTTCGATGGCCTCGTCCACTTTACCCAAAACCAAAAGACTTTCACCCAGCCCACTGGAAGCCTGACGAAACATCTTATTCATGTTTTGCGAACTGCGAAAGGCTTCGGCAGCCTCATTAAATTTACCGACCGCCTGCAGGGCATTGGCCTTGACATAAGCTGCCACGTAATCCCAGCTGTGCATGTCGCCGAGAGCATCCTGAGACTGATTGATCTGGGCCTGATCACCATAAACAATGCTGTGATTCAGGTGGATGGCTTTGCTTTCAATGCCGTTCCGATCAGCCAGACGCAGGGCGACATGTTCACCCAGAGCCAGGGTTTCAAGGGCCCAATTTTCCGGCAGAAAAAACTTTTCAATGCCGTATTCAAAGAGCTCAGACATGTATTCGGGATCAGGATCGCTGGAGACTATGGCTTGAAATTCGGCGAGGGGGCCCACATATTTTTTGAAGAGCTCCAGGCAGGTCATGACATCCTGATGCGATTTCTCCGCAAAAATAACCATTGCAGCCACGGCACCTGTCTCGAACATCGGTCTGACTTCATCCATGGTCACATAGCTCAATGTCAAAGGAAAGCTCAGGCCTTCAGCCTGTTCGGCCCAGGTCTGATCCAGTCCCTTAAGATCGATGTCAACCAGCAGACAAACCCTGTCCATTTTCGCCTAACCCACCTTTAACTCTAGCGCTCTTGCCTGATCAATCTATCGGATAGTGGGGAACCGAAGTTTAGAATGGTTTCCATTTGCTCATGAATTTGGGACAATACAAGAAGGTAATGTCCAACCCATTTTTCCTCCAAGTCGCTGGACCAACTGGAAGAAGCCGGAGATTAACATGGCTTTTGTAATCCTTGTCGTGGAAGACAATGAAATGAACCGGGAGCTGCTGATCCGCAGACTGCAGAAGCGAGGCTACGAAGTCCTTGCGGCTGCAAACGGCAAAGATGCGCTCGACATCGCCAGCCGTGAGGCCCCGGACGTGATTCTGATGGATATGTGCATGCCGATCATGGATGGATGGACGACGGTGAGACAGCTGAAAGCGATCCCGAAAACTCAAAATATTCCGGTCATAGGGGTCAGCGCCAATGGTTTGCATAGGGACCGGGAAGAGGCGATGGCCGCAGGTTGTGTGGCCTTTGAAGTGAAGCCGATTGATTTCAATCGGCTACTGTCATTGATTCAGGATTTCGGTAAAAAAGCGTCGTGACACGCTTCAGCTGGCTGCTGGACTTTGCTTATCCATCAGCTCCTGGCGTCGCGCGCCGACCTGTTTTGCCATTTTATCGCAGGCATCGAGGGCTTTGTTCAATCGGTCCAGAACCTCTCGTAACTGCGGGTCCACGTCCTTGAAACTGTCCAATTTGCGAAGGGCAATCTTTAAATTGCCATGAGCAATGGACAGGGGATTGGCGACATCATGCAGAAACTTGCGTTCGTCTTCGAATGACATAGAGGGAATCCCCTTATAATAAAGGAACATTGGTTCACCTTAGCTTAAGAGCGCCAGCCAGGCAATCGGGCGGCTCTGCCTCTTGCGTGAAGAAGCGAAGCAGGCTAGTTTGGAAGCACGGCCCTCGTCGCGCGCCCAGGCTTTCTTTTAATGTCCTAATATAACTTGCTTTTAGAAAGACTTTGAATTTTTGACGGGCATGCGCTATAAGGACTGCTCTTTCGGGAGGTCGCTCATGAACTCTTTGGGATGGCTCGCTCAAGACGCAGGATCCATGATAACCCTGCGGTTTCCAAGATCCAATTCGATGCCAAACGTCAGCCTCTTTGAAAATAACAATTACATTCGACTCCTGAATCAGACTCTTCTGATGGAACTGGGAGCAGTGGAACTTTATCAGCATTGCGCCCTGAACATTCCCAGCATTGATGCCGAACGTTTTGCGACGGAGCATCAAATGCACGCACAAGCTTTGACGGTGATGATCATCAGCAATCGTGGAATTCCGGATAAGGAAAAGTTTTCGTTCCCGTCGGAGATTTCACTTTTTGCCAGTCGCATCGGTCGGCATTTGCCCGAATACATGGCGCGCCGCACCAACCTCACAAGCTGCATACGACTGGAAAAAGCTTTGCGTCGACGTTATTTCCTGGCTTTGAGCGAAGCTCCCTATCGCGATCGATCGCAGCTGCAGGAGCACGTCCGCTGTATCAAAGCCCACCTTGAACTGCTCAACGCCAGACAATAAAAAGAGGCCCGGTTGGACCAGGCCTCAGTTCCATGGATTACATGGGAGTGGCTGCGTATTCGGCATCTTCAGCCAGTGGTCCAAAGTCGGCAACCGCTGCGCGTGGCAGACGATCTCCCGAACTTGCCTTCCAGCCTTTCGACATCGCTTCCGCACCTAACAGAATCATTTCCAGCTGCTGCACCATGCGCTCAGCAAATTCAATGCGCTGTTTGGGTGGGAACTCCAGAGCTTCCATACCGATATTAAACACGACCGTGATCATGGTTTCCGCGACCAGATCAGGATTGATAATCTCGCGTCGTGAGGCTTCTGATTCCTTTTGAATGTCCTCAGCCAATTCCTCGACAAAGCGTCTTGTTTCTTTTTTGATCTCCTTGCGGAAACCTTTCTGCTCACCCAGACGCTCACCAATCAGCAGGCGGAAGTGCTGTTCGTTGTGCTCCAGATACTCCATGAATGTTTCCACGGATGTCCGTATCACACCCCGCCGCACGCGTGCGCGCCGACGCGCCTGACGGAGAAGTTGCCGAAGTGTCAGCGACACTTCATCCACCAGAGCCAGCCCTAGATCTTCCATGTCCTTGAAGTGGCGATAAAACGACGTTGGCGCAATGCCAGCACTCCGTGTTACCTCGCGCAAACTCAAACAGGCAAATCCATTGCTTGTGCTGAGAGAAAGCGCCGCCCCGATGATGTTCTTGCGTGTCTTTGCTTTTTTTTCAGCCCGAGTTCCCATGTTACCCCCTTAACGTGTGCGCGCCCGTCTTTCGACACCAGGGAGCCCCTCTCTGCCTTAACTGGGGCCTTGTCCTGGCTTTGGATCACGCGAAACCTGCTATTTGCTGAATTCTTATACAAAACTGAAGGGAAACACAAACAAACTCCGCAAACAAGCGTGCAAACCCCGCTGGTGTTCGCCGACAAGGGACTACGCTTTATTTGCTTATGATAATTCCGATATATAAGCTGATACAGCGCAGAAGGAGACTGGTCTTATGCTCACCGAACCCTTACCAATCGAAATCTTTGTCGCCACACGGTTTACGGAGAAATCGATCACCAATATCACGGAAAACTGGCGCGTTGAGCCAGAACAGCTTCAGAAAATGATTGTGAGCTATTTTCGCGAAATGGGTATCTTTGCCGTATTACCCACAATGGAAACCGAACTCAAGGAAACTCTGCTTGTTTGGTTACAAAATTCGCCGGAAATCTACCAAATCGTAAAGAAAGCCGAAATGCAGGAACTTATGCGCCGCCAAAGCCGCCGACCCGACTGAGCCCCGGGCCCGATGGCCCGCGACACTTTCCCCAGGACCTTTATTCAGCTGAGCGTGTATTCAGACTCAGCGCATGAATGGGTCCATGCATCCACTCACCCAAGGCCTTATAGACCAGCTGATGCTGCTCCACGAGGTTGAGTCCATTGAATTCCCGCGCTTGAATCGACAGCTGCCAATGGTCACCGCCACCTGTCATATCATAGGCTTTGATCTCGGCGGTTGGGATGCTTTCCCGAATTCGGTTGATGATATCTTCGGCCTTCACGATGACCTCCAGGTGAGATAGCTTGAGAACTTGAGCGGCTCTTATTTACCACAGCGGGAAGACCAGATGCCAACACTTTACTTAGCGACGCGGAACGAGCATAAGGCGCAGGAAATACAGGCCATTTTAGGCTCAGAATGGCGGGTGGCCTCCAGCCGTGAGCTGGACCCGCAGCTCGACTGGGACGAAAACGGCACGACTTTCCGCGCGAATGCTCTTATCAAAGCCAAGGCGCTGCGAACCCGCACCCCGTCCCCTGTGTTGGCCGATGATTCCGGACTTGAAGTGGAGGTGCTGGAAGGTGCGCCTGGCGTGTTTTCAGCGCGCTACGCAGGACCGGGTTCCAACGACCGCGATAACCTCTATAAGCTTCTGCGCGTGCTGCAAGGCGTCCCTGAAGAGCAGCGCCGGGCCCGCTTTGTCTGTGTGCTTTGTTATCTGGATGCGGAAGGCATTGCGCATTACTTTGAAGGGTACTGCGATGGCCGCATTATCGACCAGCCGCGTGGTGGCGAGGGTTTTGGCTATGATCCGATCTTTGTCCCGGAAGGGCAGGATAAAACATTTGCTGAATTGAACGCGGCCGAGAAGAACAGCATCAGCCACCGCAACAAGGCCATGGTCGCGTTTCAAGAGTTTCTGATTACTCGCAACCAATGACCTTTGAGCCATGCTCCACGCGGACCAGCGTCGCAAGGCACCGCATCAATGTCTTTCTGCCAAGGCCCGTGCGGCATTGCTCGCAAGGCTCCGCATCAATGTCTTTCTGCCGAGGCCCGTGCGGCATCACTCGCAAGGCTCCGCATCAATGTCTTTCTGCCAAAGCCCGTGAAGCGGCTTCTCTATATTCCATGTAAGGCTTGGCCGTCTTGATGTAGCCGAAGTCTGGATGGGAAAAGGATTCGGTAATTTCCTTGCGGTACTTCTTGGGCTCCACCAGAAACCCCTGCAGGATCATGACGGCTTCGCCCGCTTTTTCCAGCATGGAAAGACAGCGCGCATAGAGGAAGTTCGCGCGACGGATGTAGGGCTCATCATCCGTCCAGTAATCGCTCTTCTCAAACTTCTGATACAAGGTTTCCAGAATAGGCAGCGCCAAAGGACATTTGTCCATATCGCGGTAGGCCGCGGCCAGCAGGAACTTGCCCTGCACGTCGAGCTGCTGATTCTGATTCAATTTCTCCAGCAGAACGGTAGCCTTTTTATAATCGCGTTGAACCAGAAGTTTCTGCGCCTGCTTATATTCCGGATTCATGGACAGATGACTATCACTGTGTCCGGCCTTGGTGTTCGCTGAACCCAAAACCGTGGGCTTTTTCAGCGTATAACTCGTGCCCAGCAGGCAGGGCGCCTCGCCGCCCCCTTCACAACAGACTTCATCCATGATGGCCTGGACGCGCTTGCCGTAGACGGCTCCGCAGCTCAGCACCTGCGGTGGAATGAAGGCCTGAATCATTTCCCCCGACAGGGCGCCCTGCTCCGGACTCAGGCCGCTACGGACGGCAAAGGATTTGGCAACCTTGGCCCTGACCGAAAGTCCTCGGTAGGAATCAAGAAAAGCCTTACGCTGCGGTGGTGGTAAATCTCTGATAAAGTTATACTTAGGCTCTTGAGCAGCAAAGGCCTGTTCGGGCTGAACGTTGCTGCACGATTGGATATCTAGCATAACCTGACCACGCACCAGACTCGCGCAGGCGGCACGGAGAGGCTGACTGATCAGTATCAAGACAAGGACGCCGAGACTGCCGATGATTTTCACAGGTAAACTCCATGAGTCGCGAGGGCTTTCTTGCATTATAGTCAACTAGACATACAAAACCAAGGACCGGAGTGAGTCTGTGCCTGTTGTTCCTATAGCCAGCTTTATCGGCGGAATGGTTGAAAATACAGTCAATCTGGTCGGCAATTACATGATCTTTGTCGGACTGTCGTTGCGCCGAATGGTGCATCCGCGCATCAATATCGGCCTTCTGCTGGCCCAGCTGGAGTTTGTCGGCAGCCGCAGCTTCGTAATCGCGGTCATGGCCGGCATTATGGTGGGTGGCATTTTCGGTTTTCAGCTCGGCGAGATCTTTGCCATCTTCGGGGCCGAATCCTTGATCGGAGCCTCGACGGGTTTCGCCCTGGCCCGGGAGCTCGCCCCCATGGTCGGAGCCTTTCTGGTGACCGCGCGGGCGGGTTCAGCCATGGCGGCGGAAATCGCCTCCATGAAGGTCAACGAGCAGATTGATTCGATGCGTGTGATGTCCGTCGATCCCTTTTCCTACCTGATGGCTCCGCGCATCCTGGCCAGCATGATCGCCATGCCTCTGATTTCCATTGTCATGGTTTTTTCCGGCGTCGTGACCTCGTTCGTGGTGGGCATCAGCTTTTATTCAATTGATGTCGCTGACTTTTTCTCGAAACTCGAATGGATCGTGGATACCGAGGATCTGTTCATGGGCATGCAGAAGGCCGCGCTCTTTGGTTTCGTCTTCTCCTCCATTGGCTGCTTTGAAGGCTATCGTGCCCGTGGCGGCGCCAAAGGGGTCGGACGCGCCACCACGCAGGCCGTGGTGACTTCCTATGTCACCATTCTCGTCCTCGACTTTTTCATTACATATATTCAGTTCAAGTTTCAGAGCAACTGAAGAGCGTCACGTTGGTGGGTTGACCGCCGCTCCTGGCCTGGCTCAGACATTTCAAACTCCATTTATTCTATGTTAAGGTGGGGCCTCTGAATTCGAGTTCGACCCAAGGAGGCGGCATTTTCATGGAGCAAAGTCAACACGACTACCAACCCAAGAACGTGGAAAAAAAATGGCAGGAGCATTGGCTTAAAAATAAGACCTTTAAAACTCCCGACCTTTCCACCAAGCCCAAGTACTACGTGCTTGATATGTTCCCCTACCCGTCCGGTTCCGGTCTGCATGTCGGTCATCCGGAAGGTTACACCGCCACTGATATCGTCGCGCGCTACAAGCGCATGAAGGGTTTCAACGTGCTGCATCCCATGGGCTGGGACGCCTTTGGATTGCCGGCCGAGCAGCACGCCGTGAAAACCGGTACCCATCCGCGCGACACGACGATTACCAACATCGACAATTTCCGGCGTCAGATCCAATCGATCGGTCTGTCCTATGACTGGGACCGCGAAGTGAATACCACGGATCCCCATTACTATAAGTGGACCCAGTGGATTTTTCTGAAGCTCTATGAAAAAGGTCTGGCATACCAGGCGGAGCAGGCCGTGAACTGGTGCGAGGAACTCGGCACCGTCCTGGCCAACGAGGAAGTGATTGACGGCAAATCGGAAGTCGGTGGTTTTCCGGTTATCAAGAAACCCATGCGGCAGTGGATCCTGAAGATCACCGCCTATGCCGATCGTTTGCTCGAGGATCTCGACGGTCTGGATTGGCCCGAGTCCCTCAAAGAAATGCAAAGAAACTGGATTGGCAAAAGCGTGGGCGCTGAGATTGAGTTCGCCATTGATGGGCACAAGGATAAGGCGAAAATTTTCACCACGCGTCCCGACACCCTCTACGGCGCGACGTTCTTTGTCCTGGCTCCCGAACATCCGGCAGTGGCCAACATCACCACGAGCGCTCAGAAAAAGGCGGTCAGTGATTATGTTGAAAACGCTAAAAATAAAGCCGAACGCGAGCGCATGACGAGCACCGAGAAAACGGGAGTTTTCACCGGCGCCTATGCGATCAATCCTGTGAACAACGAAAAGATCCCCATTTATATTGCCGACTATGTGCTGATTTCTTATGGCCATGGCGCGATCATGGCTGTGCCTGGCCACGATGAACGCGATCATGAATTTGCCACGAAGTTCGGCATCAAAATTCAACGCGTGCTGGACGGTGGCGATAAACCCATTGAGGAAGCGGCCCACATCGGCGACGGCACGCTGGTGAACTCCGGATTTCTGAACGGCATGCAAAAATCTGTTGCCATTGAAGCGATGGTTCATCATCTCGAAAAGCTGGGCATTGGCAAGCGAACGATCACTTACAAATTGCGCGACTGGCTCTTCTCACGTCAGCGCTATTGGGGTGAGCCCATTCCTATCGCACTGGATAAGGATGGCAATGAAATCAGCATCAGTGAAGCGGAATTGCCTTTGCTCCTTCCGGACCTCGATGATTACAGACCTACGAAAACCGGCGAATCGCCCCTGGCCAAAGCCACCGATTGGCTGAGCTATGAAAGGGGCGGCAAAACCTATCGCCGCGAAACCAATACGATGCCGCAGTGGGCCGGATCCTGCTGGTATTATCTGCGTTTCATTGATCCGCAGAACAAGGTCGAGGCCTGGGACAAGAAAAAGGAAAGCTACTGGATGCCGGTCGACCTTTATGTGGGTGGCGCGGAGCATGCCGTCCTGCATCTTCTCTACGCCCGCTTCTGGCACAAGGTTCTGTTCGATGCCGGCCTGGTTTCAACCAAAGAGCCGTTCCAAAAACTGATCAACCAGGGCATGATCCTCGGTGAAAACAATGAAAAAATGTCGAAGAGTCGCGGCAACGTTGTGAATCCCGATGACGTGATTGAGCAATGGGGCGCGGATGCCTTCCGCCTTTATGAAATGTTCATGGGCCCGCTCGAAGCGGTGAAACCCTGGAAATCAGATGGCATCGTCGGAACCCATCGCTTCCTCTCACGCTTCTGGCGCCTCCTGGTGACACCGGAAGGTGGACTGGCGCAGAAGGATGGTCAGGCCAGTGAGGCTTTTGAAAAGCAGCTGCATAAGACCATCAAAAAAGTGGGTGAAGACACCGAGTCCCTGCGCTTTAACACCTCAATTGCGGCGATGATGGAACTCGTGAACATGGGCGTCAAGGAATCCGTGATCGGCCCTGATGCGGCCAAAGCCATGATCAAAATCCTGAATCCCTATGCGCCGCACATGACCGAGGAACTCTGGTCCCGCTATGGGGGTCGCGAGTCGATCACCTACGAACCCTGGCCATCCTTTGATCCTGCGAAATGCATCGATGATACCGTGACGCTTTCCATTCAAGTGAATGGCAAGATGCGCGGCACCCTCGATGTTCTGAAAACCGCAGACAAGGCGGCAATCTTTGCCCAGGCCAAAGCCCTGGATGCGGTCGCGCGGCAGATGAAAGACAAGGAGTTGCTTAAGGAAATCTATGTTCCAGGCAAGATCATCAACTTCGTGGTAAAGGGTTGAGCTGCAAGGCTTAGGAGGCACAAAACTGGGACCGTGATATAATGGAAGCATCAACTTCCCACGGATTCCCATGCTACGTCCCTCACGAATTTTGGCCCTGCTCGCCCTGGCTTCGGGGCTGTGTTTTACTGTACTTGCCGCCCAGGTTTGGTTAAAACCCAAGGCCAAAGCCTATGCCACGCGCAAACTGGCTTCGGTTTTGAAACAAACCGATCTTAAAGTTCAATATGAAGACATCAGTCTGATGTGGGACGGCTTTCGCGTGGAAGGCCTGGCCTGCTCATCGCCGCAGATACGGGTGAACGGAGCCATTGAGGTCTCTTTCAAGTTGTGGCCCGGTCCCGGTTTCGGTCGTCCGGAAACGGTGACTTTGGATCATGCGCGGATCACTCTCTTGCGCGCACCAGTCGCCAAGGCAGCGGCGCCATCGGCATCGCTCCATGCAGGCCAGATGGCTGCGAACCCGACATCTCTGAGCCGTTTTCAAAAACTGCTCAGGCCCGGTATCAATTTAAAATTAAAAAAAGTGCGTCTTGAGATTTTGGATTCCCGTCGGGAGAGCGTCCTGCATATCGATCGACTGGATGCATCTCTGTCGGCACTGGAGCAGCATATTGAAATGCAGCTACAGGGTTTTCATTATCGCGGCCGCGAGATTTTACAGAGGCTCGACGGTCAGCTCATTCTTCAGCCCAAGCAAGGCCGTCTGCCCTTTTTTGTCACCGCTCGTGAGCAGGGCAGCGAACCCTGGCAACTCCAGGGTGCTGTGAGCGAGGATCTGGATTCCCTCGAACTTCGGCACAAGCGGATGGGAATTCCCTCGCGCTGGCAGCCGTATCTCAGGTCGCTGGAACCGAAGGATCGCTTGGAACTTCTGGTGAAACTTCAGATCGATGGTTTGAAAAAAGGCCAGGATCTGGACTTTGATGTGCAAATCGCCAGCAATAATCTCGAAATCAATCATCCGCTCCTGAGCAATGAAAAAGTTGGACCCTGGCCCTTCACCATCCGGGCCCAGGGTGACTTCAATCCGGAACGCGGCTCGCTTTCCGTGCGACGTGGTTTGGTCTACGTTCTGCAGGCCGCGCAAAAAGCTCAAATGAAGAGCAGCTTCACGCTGGCGAAAAATGATCTCCTGAAACCCATGACGGAAGATCCCTGGCGCCTCAGCTGGAAACTTGCGGAAACGGATTGCCAGGATCTCCTCAACATCCTGCCGAAGCATTCCTTCCCACTTTTGCAGGGCTTTCAATTGAGTGGCAAGGTCGAACTCCAGGCGGATGTGGAACTGATGCCCCAAAAGGGACGAGCGATCGATTTTCCCAGCCAAAAACAAACGTTTTCGTGCAAGATCGCCCAGGCTCCGGAAAAGTTCAGCAAGACCTGGATTCGGCAGCGGGTCCAGGACATGCGGGGCCAGGACTTTGTCGCGGTCCAGGGTATCGCCGAAGATTTTCTACGGGGTGTGATCGCGGCCGAGGACGCCAGCTTTTGGCAGCATGAAGGGTTCCGAACCAGTGCGCTCACAGCCGCCTTTCAAGCCAATCTTAAAGCGGGCAAGGTCCTGTTCGGCGGCTCGACGATTACCATGCAGATGGTGAAAAACTTTTACTTGAGCCGCGAAAAGGTCTTAAGCAGGAAGCTGCAGGAGCTCCTGATCAGCTGGGCTTTGGAGCAAACGCTGGATAAGCAGGATATTTTGGAAGTGTACGCGAACATCATACAGTTCGGACCGAATATTTACGGCATCCGAAGGGCGAGCCAGAATTATTTCGGCAAGGAACCCGCGCAACTTTCCACCGCGGAGGCTCTATTCCTGTCCTCCATACTGCCAAGTCCGAACCGGCATTATCGGGAAAGCTACTGCGAAGGCCGGCTGAGTGAGGAATTGCAGGGGCGCATGCAGAAGGTCGCCACAGGCCTCGCCAGCATGCAGCCGGGTCAGGCCCTGCTCGGCCTTTACCAGGACTCGGTGCGACGTCTGCATTTTCAGGGTGGGGGTCGCTGCCCGTCCAGTTTACAAATCAGTCGCCGGAAGGAAGCCGGCGTCTCCCGCTTCTAGGACTTCAGCGTCGGCAGCTGACGCTCCGGCACGTGGCATGGTGAAATCCTGATCCCAGGGCCTGAAATCACGGATGACACCAATCTGGTAGCCAAGCGCCCGCAGCACCTGGTTCACGCTGTCGAGCTGCACAGAGGCCTTGTTTTTCTCAAGCTGATAGACAAAATTCAGCCCAACTCCGGATTTTGCCGCGAGTTGCTGCTGGGTAAGCCCCTGCCGTTTGCGTTCCGAACGCACAAAATTGCCTATCTCCATGCAGGCGCCTCCCTCTCACCGGATCTGAAATGAATACTCCATTGTCGCAGATCCTTTGGCTGAGTAGAAGTTTTTGCCTGGCTCTTTACAGCGTATAGTGCACGAGGGTGCGTTGCTCCTGGGTTGGGACGTATCGATCCTTGCTGTCCTTGGTCACCTGGCTGGCCGCCACATCCCAATCGTGGGTATAAAAAATATTCCAGTGTTCGGGAACAGCGACATCGTACAGTTCCTGCTTCTCATCAATCACCTGCTCGGCAAAGCGATCGTAACCCATGGTGATCGGCAGATGAACCCAGGCTTTCCCTGGGATCAGATCGCCGGCAAAGATCATGGTATCTTTCGCACCACGAACCACAGTATGCATGTGGCCCGGGGTGTGGCCATGGCTGAAGCGGAAAAACAGCTGCTCGCGCGGGAAGTCCGGCAAGGAATCGCCTTCCACTACGATGAGACGTCCCGACTTTTCAATTTTTTCACTCAGACCGGGAATAAACGAGGCGCGATCACGCGGATGCGGTTTTTGCGCGCGATTCCAGGCTTCGCGGCCCACAACGATTTTAGCTCGCGGGAAAACCAGATCATCACGTCCTTGAATAATGTCCGCGTAGGCTGGCAGAAGACCCCCTGCGTGATCGAAATGCAGATGGGAGAGGATCACATAGTCGATCTCTTCCGGTTTTACGCCCAGGGCCTGCAAATTGGCTAAAAGGCGATGGTCGGATTCCACCAGCCCATAACGTTCTGCCAGGGCCGGCTCCATATACGCACCGATCCCAGTCTCGCAAAGTAACTTCGTACCACCCCATTCGAGCAGCATACAACGACAAGCTAAACCAATACGACCCACCGCGTCCGGTTTAGCCCAACGTTCCCAGAGCGGTCGAGGTGCGTTGCCAAACATCGCCCCTCCATCGAGTAATTGGGAATTCCCAAGTACAGACGACACACGGATATCTGTGTAGCGCGGCATGACGCATACTCCTTCAGAATTGTCGGATTCATGACGTGAGTCAGTTCACTTCAGATTTAATTAACATCCTGCAGGGCTTGATAGAAGAGGCTTTCAGATGGCTCAAGATGACTGCGCAAAAATTCATCTTTCCCATCGACTGGCGTACGGACGCGGGGCACGGAAGCGTAGACCCTCGATTATTCACAGAGACTGTGGATAATTTAGGACGTTTACAAGGACGAGTATAAACCGTTATGACAGTACATTTTACCAGATTCCTCGGACCACCTTTTTTGCTCTGATAAGTGGTTGAATCACCTGGAATTTGGGTTGGTTTTTAACGGATTCAACAAAAAAACGCAAGAACCCATCCCCGACTTCAAAATTCAGAAAGGCGTCACCCCGAATCCCTCGCCTGTCGCGTCCTTAAACAGTCTCCCACATTCTTATCCGGCGAAAATAATTGAGGTGCCATAAGGGCATAAATATTGCTCTTACTACTCTGTCGCCGTAGCTGTTGTTTTTCTGCTGAAACAGAACTGTTGTTTGTGGTGAGGTGGTTATGAGTTTTCGCAATCATTTAGCGGTATTAGCCCTGTTCCTGGGATCCCAGGCAGCCTTTGGACAGTCGCATTCTCTGGTCGATCGCAACCGTTCGTCCGAAACCGCCAATGTCTTTCTATTCCAGTCGGTTGATGGTGAATTCGGCAAGGTTGAAAAGAGTTATAAGAATCAGCCCGAGGCTGTGACCCAGACCTGGCGAGGCTATGGTATTCGCAATGGTGTCGGCATTGAACTCTTCAAGTTCACTCAGTTCAGCTTTTCCCATACGCTTTTGAATTTGCGTTCCCGTGACACGAGCCTTGAGAATATGCGCGGCAGCAAGCTGTCGGGCGAAATCACCTTTGCTTTCAGTGCGCCTATCACCAATATTCAGTTTGGTCTGGGTGTGATTGCCTCGCAGATGGACTATCAGAACTTCGAAAAGAGCGGCGCCTACGTCGGCACCGGTCACTATTATAATATGGGCTTCAACTATTTCGTCAGTCAGATGTTCTCGCTGCAGTTTATCGGCAAGCACTCCACCATTCGCCATACGGCCTCGGGTGGTTCGCTGGACCTGCAGGAGATCAACTCCAGCACCGATAGCTTAAGCTTTGGCCTCGCCATCTGGATCTGATCCGACCTGAAAGAGTCTTTTATAATTCGTCCATATCTGCTCGCGGGCCTGGTCCTCGGACCAGTTCCGGAGCTCTGCCATCAGCTTCACCGTCCCCACGACATTCGCCGGCTCATTTCTTTCCCCGCGCACGGGCGCCAGATACGGGCAGTCCGTTTCCGTTAAAACCAGGTCCTGCGGTAGTTCCTTGAGGAGCTTGCGAAACGACTCATTATTGCGCGCATTGGCCGGAATCGAAAAATACCATCCATGCTGCTCGGCCGCGCGCAGAGCCAGCTTGCTCTTGCCGCCATAGCAATGAAAATCCACCCGCTTGACCCCATGGGCCGCAAGGATTTGCATGGCCCGTTCTTCCCGCTTGCGCGTGTGAATGATCAGGGGTTTATCGAATTCGAGCGCGATCCCAATCAGCTCTTCAAAGACCTTTTCCTGGGCCGCAAAGGTTTCCTCGCCCACCCAGTATCCATCCAGACCGCATTCACCGATGGCAAAGGCGCGACCGGCGGCCACTTCACGGCGGATGCCGGCTATGGCATCAGGAACATGAAACTTGCGAATGGGAAAAGGCAGATTGTCCACGATGTCATTGACCGCATCGATGGGATAGATGCCGAGCGCGGGTTTAATCACAGGATACTGGGCGGCCAATTCCAGAATGCGCTGATTCGAAGCGGGCTCCAGGCCATTGACGACGATCGCCGTCAGGCCGCTCTTTTCCGCACGAGCAATCACATCCGGTAGATCGGCCGCAAAATCATCATGAGTGAGGTGACTATGAACATCAACGTACACGAGAGCTCTCCCCTTACTTACGGGCCTCCGCCTGCTGGGAGAACCTGGTCGATATACGCATATTCGCAGCGGTTGGTCGACTGTTTTTTACGCCCGAAACAGTCGTATAGCGGAGCGTGATGTTCTGTTTTTTGGCTCGTTCCGTGAGGCCCAGCAGCACCATGCGGAGTTTCGGCCAACTTTGAAAGGCGGACTCCACCGACATGCTGAGCGTAAACACTTCGTCCTCCCGCTTGTCCTTGACCATACGATCAAATCGGGCCAGGATCTCGCGCTGCTCGTTCAGCTCCAGAATACCGCCGCGCTGGGGAATCGGCCGAACCTTGGGATGACTCTGGGCCAATTTTTGGAGGGTGGCGGGATCTGCCTGGGTCAACATGCCCCAGCGTTGGGACACCCATGTGCTGATCGGAAATTCCCGGAGCTTGGATGTCACCAGCACCGGATCCACAGGCGAAAGGTCATAGGCATATCCCAGGGCCGCCGCCATCTGGGTGAGGAACGGGGCCTCCAGCCAGCCACGCACCGCGAAACTTTTCAAATCCGAAAAGCCGGCCTGACGCAAGGTGCGATGAGCCGCCGAAAATAGCCTGAGGGTGTCTTCACGGTTATAAACGGTCAGCGGCACGTCGAGGCCGCAGTCATTTTCACAAAGCTCGCCTTCGTCCACATAGCCCCAGAAAGTGGGCGAGAGCTTGAGCATCACACCGGCTTCGTTCACCAGCGTATCCATCGGTGCCAGGTAAAGTCCGACCTCATCCTGGGATGTGAAGACACGTTCCAAGGCTGCGGCATTGTCCGCGGCTTTGGCTTCATCCAAAAAATAAACGGGATTGATGAAATGAGTCACGGGGATATCAGGAAAGGTCCTGCGCAAACGATCAAGGGCATCAACATTGGGTGCCTGCAGCGCGCGGCCTTCCCAATTCACGGTGACTTCAACCGTGATGGGCGGGGCTGCGAAACTTTTTGCGGAAGAAAAGCCGCACGCGAGCAAAAGTCCCATGGTCCAAAGAGGGCGCATTCTTAGGCTCCTCATCGGTATGGGACGAACGCTGGTCCCACACCGCTATTTGCGAGTGGATCGACGAATCATTGCAGGTATCAAAGGTAGGATAAATAGTAACAGGAATGAAAAAGCCTGTCCATTTGTAGAAGATGATCCCATCAGCACACCGCACACGGATTTTTTTGAGCTCTTGGATGAAGTTTTAGTTGCCGGTGTGGTGGTGGATGTGGTTCCACTTTTTTCCACGCCTTCGACATCGGTCACAGCCGTTGCCGTCGCCGTGTTTTTCACGGAATCACAGGTGATGCCTGTTAAGAAGCTGTCGAGGCCGCGCTCGATGGCCCGGTTATAGATCAAACTGCATTTGCCGCCTTGAAAGATCACCTGATCGGCCAGCATCATACCGACCACAAAATGCTGGTAACCGCTATCTTCCACAAGCAGGTCGATGGCTTTCAGCACCATGTGCGTGATGTCTTCGAGGGCGATGCCGTCCTTCGCATAAAGATCCCAGAGCATTCCCGAAATGAACTGGCTCTTTTGGTGAGCCTCACGGGGCAGATCGGCGGCGCCATATTTCAAGGCGTTTTCACCGGTGCGCAGACATTTTTTAGGAACATAGCAGATTTTATTGCCATAGACCGTGTCGGGGCAAATGCTTTCGCCAAGACAGGCATTGCCCGTGCGGGCAAAGTTGAAATAATCCGCCAGACCCTCATGCAGAACGAGCGACTCACCTGCGATCTCAGTCACGGTGTGATAGACCACATGATGGCCCAACTCATGGCCCACGACATCCGCATCTGTGGAGAGGTTCTGCAAAACAGTCCCGTCCCCATCACCGACATAAATCACATCGTAGTTGGCGCCAGGCTGATAGAGGGCGTTGTTGGAATCACCCTGAAATTCGGCATGGACTGCAATCCGAATGGGGATCGTTCCAAAGTTCTTATAACCCATGGCTTCAAGCCATTCCAGGGCGCGGTTGGCGTTGGTGAAGAGGGAAATCTCTTCAAAGAATTCTGACGTCGGGCCAAAGGCAGAAAAATCGAGATCAGCTTTGGTCACAAACGAAAACGGTGATTTCACTTCCGTGATGAAGTAACTATTTTCCAGATAGCCGGTCTCTTTCATGGACCGCAACGTGAATTCCTGCATGTCGGCATCCAGGACGTTATGCGGATAGATTTTGGCTTTACCGGTGGCGTGGAAATGTTTGGGCTGAAATTTAAAACTGCGCAGGTCATCGGCGATCACCGTGTAATTCAACCGATTGGCTTCCACGTCCCAGACCCAAACCGGATGCAGCTGGCCGTTATCGGACCAGAGACAGGCCGTGGCGCTGTTTTTGGTGAAATCGCCTGACACTCCGTTTTGGGCCAAAGTATCCGACACAATATTGCGTACCAGGTTTTCTGCGGGCCATTGGGCCAGCTCATAGGTGGCATTCACTTCAAATTTGGGCATTTTGCCGAAGATAGCCATCTGCCCATCAACGGTTTCATGGGATTTGACCTGGTATTGGCAAAGGGAAATGCCGTCCAGAGTAAACCGCAAATCCACCGACTCAATACGATGCCCGGCGGTCAGATTCAATCCGTTATAACTCTTCTGACGAGTCACGATCCGGGGATGGAGACCCATGTTCTGCAGCATGGCATCGGTCTTGCCGCGCAAGCTCAGGGGGCGCAAAGGGCCTTTTTGCAGGCTAATCCCACGATCGGCGAAACCAAAGCTGGTTTTCTGGTCCGAACCCAAAGTGTGGACCATCACTTTTTCATCAGCGGAGGTCTGGCTCAAGGCCGGGCTAGAAAGCGACAAAATACCAAGGATCGCAAGAACTTCTGTTCGTTTCATAGGGCTTCCTGCACAACGTGCCTGACCAGTCAGACACGACATGTAAGATTCGGAAGCTTTAAGGAAAATCTTTAGGTGGATGCATCAGGATAGGCACAATCTGCCGTCAGGGCATAAACTTCACAAATCCGCGGCTCAAGCCCCGGAAGACCTTGCGGAAAATGGACCTAAAAAGGCTGGACGACCCGAGCGGGCCATCCATGATGAAATGATTTTACTTTTGTTTGATAAAACCGTCGCGCAGAGCGCTAATCTTATCAACGGTAAGGCGCAGCGCCTGTTGCAGAATTTCCGTTTCCCAGGTATCGCCCTTCACACAGCTGGTCAGGTCTCTCAGCCAAACGGTCATTTCATCAACGAAAGCTTTGCGGTCATCTTTCATGGAATGATCGTAGGCGTGATTCAGGTACTCCATCCATTCCCTGTCACCCTTTGGCAGAAGGTTGACAAGGTTATTCAGGAGCACGGTGCCTTCATTTTCTTCCCAACCACCAGCGATGCGAAAGGGGTACTGATCCTTGTCGACATTATGCAGCCATAGTCGTGAATGGCCACCCAACTCGAGTACTGAAAAATCCTGAGGCGCAGCCCCATGGAAACCATCAGGCCTCTTCCATATCAAATGCATGCTACTCCCCCTTGTCCCTACAACGTGAGGCATCCTAACAAATCAGCTTGGGTATTTCCAAGGGCTGTTTTCACGGCAAATGGCTCAAGGTTGCGCCCCTGAGCTTGCCGCGAGGCCTGCTTTGCAGGCCTCCTTACAGTTCATAGCAGATTTTAGGCGGATTTTCCCGAAGGACTGTTGTTGGGATTTTGGTTGGAGTAGCGATCGACAAATTTTTGCAAAAGGGTGCGTTGTTCCGCGGTAAAGCTTTCAAACTGCACCCCCATGCCAGGTGTCAAATTTTTGTCAGGCACCTCGGTCTGGACCCAGATCACACGACCTTTGGCTTCCAAAGTTTCCTTGGAATCAGGCAGAGTGAAGGTCAAATCAACCACGCTTCCGTGGCTGAGGGGAGTTTTCGTTTCAATGAAGACCCCGCCCGCACCGAGATCGCGGCAGAAGTCGAAAAGATAGTGGCCATTCGCCCGATAATCCACCAGCAGTTGCACCGGCACACGGTGGTGGATGCGGCCATCCTTCGGTGATGACTCATCGCCTTTTGACTGCTGAGGAGCGGTTGGGGTTGCGACCTTTTTCACAGGTTTGGTTTTGTTCGGCATAGTTGTCACCTCATGGTACGGCGTTCTTGAGACATTTTATGGTTTCTGTGAAGCCTGGATCAACTGCTTTACATAGACAGCATGCTCCGCCATGGTCCGGGAAAAACGATGCTGCCTTGTCCCATCTGTACCCAGGACATAGTAGCGATAACCCAGGCGAGTCGGATTCAGCACGGCCCGGAGCGAAGTCATCGAAATAGCGCCAATAGGCCCCGGGGGCAGCCCTTTATGAATACGCGTATTGTAGAGATTTTTTCCGTCCTTTAAATGCACTGTTTTTATGTCACCCTGATAGTCAACGATGCCATAGATCAAGGCGGCATCGATGCCCAAAGGTTCGCCATCCTTGAGACGATTCCAGATGACTTCGGACACCATCTCCCGCTCTTCATCCAACTGCGTTTCCCGTTCGATCAGCGAAGCGAAGATCACCCCTTGATGCAGGGTCAGTTTCCGCGCGGCCAGTTCCTCGACGATACCGGGAGGCAGCTGCACAAAAAACGTATCGAGCATCTTTTCGAAAACCTGACGGCTCGTCGGCATTTTTACTAAGCTGTAGGTGGCAGGGAAAAGATAGCCTTCCACATTAGGGGCCTTGATTCCATACTTTTGCAGGAGTTGGCTATCCCGGGACATCACTTCCAATTCGGGACGTGAGGCCACCTTATGGGCCACCAGGCGATCGATAACCTGATTAAGGCTAAAGCCTTCGGGCACCACATACTGGAGTTCCACAGGCTGCCAGGTCTTGCCCGATTCGATCGTTTCGACGACCTGACGAGGCGAGACCGAACCTTCAAAGCGATACTGACCGGCTTGAAAGCGCCCATAGTCGCGATAGAATTTAATCCAGAAGCGGAAGCGCGAGCTTTGATCAATCAGGTTTTCCTGCTCCAGCGTCTTGGCAAAATCAACCAGACGCGTGCCGCGCTCCAGTTTGACGACCACAGGCTGCGGTAGCTCACGCGCGACCTCAGACCAAGCCGGCAAAGATTGATAAAGCCAAAAGGCTCCTGCAGCGAAACCCAGGCCAAGACCAAATAAAAGCAGAAGAAAACGTTTCACGCGTATCGTCTCTTTTGAGGGATGACTATTTCATCAGTATATCATGTTGCTCCAGGCTTGTTCTTGCCTGGTACCAGGCCCCATCCTCGCATAGTGAGGAAGCATCAAGAAAGCCTTGATTCTTTCCTATTCGCACCTATAATGGCGCATTCGAACACACAGGCCGCTCGCCGCAATCGATTCCGGAGTTGTAACAATTGAATATCATTGATATATTGGATCTTGCCCAGGATGCGTTCCCGGCTCAGCTGCGTATGATGGAACAGCTTTGTCGCCGAATTCGTTATGGATTCAAGAATCGCGGCCTGCTTATGGAATCAATGACCCACAGCTCCGCGGCCCGCTTCGTTCAGAAAAAATATCAACAGACCGAGCCGATGCCATGGAATGAGCGGCTTGAGTTTCTAGGTGACTCGGTTTTGAGCCTGGTTCTGAGTGCCGCACTGCTGCAGCGCCCGGAGGGTTTTCCTGAAGGCCAGCTCTCGAAGATCCGCGCCTCCCTGGTGAATGAAAGCACCCTGGCCCGTATCAGCCGCAATCTGCAAATCGGGTCCTGTTTGCTGCTGGCACCGGGCGAGGAACGCGCCGGCGGCCGCGAAAAGGATTCAGTCCTGGCCGATGCTCTCGAGGCTTTTTTTGGGGCCATCTATCTGGATTCCGGTTTTGATGCCGTGAGCCGCGTCATTTTGGATTTGTATCAAGAGATCCTTACGTCTTCCCTGACAGAATTGACGCAGCAGGACTATAAATCCCGTCTTCAGGAGCTGACTCAGGGTGCTTTCAAGGAAGCTCCCGTGTATAAGGTCATCAAACGCGAGGGTCCAGATCATCAGCTGGATTTCGCAGTGGAAGTTTTATTTCGCGGCAAAAGCCTGGGCATGGGACACGGCCCCTCCAAAAAATCCGCCTCGCAGGAAGCGGCCCGGGCAGCCCTACAGAAATGGACAGAACTCAAACAATCAGGTTACGAGGGTATCTCCTGGTCCAGTGAACCAGCCAATGTCTGACCCAGGTCAGCCTTAATCTGGATCCGGATTGCGCACACACCAGCCACAGCCGGACTTACGGTCCATACGGGCTCAGGAAATGCCCTTCGCCTTCACGGAGAGGTTTAGTTTATGATCGCAGGAATCGTCGCCATTGTCGGCCGGCCCAATGTGGGCAAGTCGACCTTGTTTAATAAACTTACGCGCACCCAGCAGGCCATCGTTGATGACCGTCCGGGCGTCACGCGCGATCGCATCTATGGAACGGTCAAGACCGACGAGGATGAAGGCCACGGATATATCCTTGTGGATACCGGCGGATTTGAAACCGATGACCTTTATTATCAGCCTTTTGCCACCAATATCGTCTGGGAACAGACCGAGCAGGCTATACGCGATGCGGATATGGTCCTGATGGTTTTTGATGCCAAGACTGGTCTGCACCCGCATGACCGCGAGCTGGTGCAATTCCTCAAGCAGCTCGGCAAGCGCGTGGAATATGTCGTGAACAAAGTCGATGGATTGGAGCAGCAGAGCCTGGCTTTGGAATTCCACGAACTCGGTTTGCCTCATTTCCACACCGTTAGTGCCGCCCACAGCCGTGGGATCTGGGAACTTTCGGAACTGGTCCAGGAGCAGCTCAACGAAGCCAACGGCCTGAAAACCATGAAAATGAGGGATGCGAACTCAGTCCGCATCGCTTTGATCGGTCGACCGAATGCCGGCAAATCCTCCATTCTGAACCGCATGTGCGGCGAGGAACGTTCGCTGGTCAGTGAAGTCGCCGGCACAACGCGCGATACCATCGATACGCCTTTGGTCTATAACAAACGCGATTATCTGCTGCTCGACACAGCGGGTATTCGGAAGAAGAAAAAAATCTTCGACAAGCTCGAAGGCATGAGCGTGCTGCGCAGTCTGCGCGCCATGGAAGATGCCGATGTGGTGGTCCTGGTTGTGGATGCCCTGGAAGGCGTTTCGGATCAGGATTGCAAGCTGGCTCAGCTGGCTGCCGCCAAGTTCAAACCGATCCTGATTGTGGTGAACAAGTGGGATTTGGTTCCTGAAAAGGAAACCAATACGGCGCGCAACTATGAAACGAACATCCGCAACAAACTGCAGGACATGCCTTTTGTTCCAGTGCTGTTTGCCTCGTGTTTGGAAAACCAGCGGATTCACAAGATCATGGCCAAGGTCGAGGAACTGGTGGACGCCTATTCGAAGCGTGTGCCAACAGCCAAGATCAACGACTGTATGCAGCGTGCCGTACAGGAACATACGCCGGCTCTGGTACGAAAATACAATAAGCGGGTGAAGTTTTATTTTGCCACGCAGGTGGCCATCAATCCGCCGACCATTGTGGTGAAATGTAACGTTGCCGATGAAATTCAGGAATCGTACAAACGCTATATGGTGAAACGCTTCCGCACCGAACTCGAATACGGTGATGTGCCTCTGCGGGTCTTCTTCCGCGATAAGGCCGACGAAAAAGAATTCGCCGCTCAACACTAACTACTCTACGCAGGACGTCTGATCCTTCATAATCAAAGGCTTCAGACGTTCCTCCTGCTTCAGCCAGCCGTCGATCACCCGCGCATCCAATCCATACTCGACCATGGTTTCCTGCAGAATCCGCTGGCGCCGACGAAAATGCGGCGGACGGATCAGCATGGTGTCATGAATCTGTTCCAAGGGCTTGCCGCGGTAGCCCTGGGGTCCGCCCAGCATGCCGGTGACAAAGTCGACCTGCATCTGCACGAGAGACTCATGGTCCAGATTCATAAAGAAATGGGCCAGCATGGGATCCTGGAAGACTTTGTTATAAAAGGTCAATACGATGGCCCTAAGCCGCTCGGCACCAATATCGTCATAGAGAGTCATGGGTCACTCCAACCCGCGTTCATACGCGGGTGAGCCGAGCATAGCCGAGCCAGAGGGCAGGGAAAAGACGCTTTTTTATTAGGGCGTGCGGCGAGCCACATTGCCCTTTTCAACGGCGATGGAACCGGATTCGATCAGAAGGAGGGGGCTGCCGCGCTTGTTGTTAAACTGCTGACGGGTCTGCGTCTCGAGCGTGAAAAGCTTATCGATACCCACGAGGCGGCCCTGCAAGGATTGAGTGCCGATGAACTCTTCCAATTCCTGCTCCTGGCCGTAGCGCTTGTAGACCTTGATTTCGACCTGCCAGTTGCGGGTTTCCTTTTCCCATTTCATGGGAACTGTTTCGATATGCCAGTCGGATAAATAGAAATGGTTGCTGCGATTGATGGTCGCGCGCAGCGTATAGGCCACCGGTGCCATGGCCTTATGCTCCATGCGTCGTGTACCTTGGGCATTTTGTACAATGATGGGCTCAAAACGGGTGAAACGCAGAGGGATGCGTACCCGAGCCACGTCCTTAGGCTCGCTCACCACCGTTGTAAGAGAGCTTTCGCCTGTCTGAATCGTACTGAGGTTGCCCACTTCAGCCGCGAACAGAGCCTGCGTGGCCAGCAAAAAAGCGCTCAGACTGAGCGCGCGCACGAACTGTCCCATAGCACCGCCTTTTCCATTGTCTTCAATCAGAAATATGATAACGTGAAGAATGTATCCCCATACCATAATACACTATCTGGGAATCATGCCAAAAGTCCCGTTCAGCTTCGGCTGGTTCATTCCCGTTTTCTGGACCACTCTTAGCCTGAGTGCCGCTAACGGCTTTTTGCATTGGAACAAAACCCGAAATACCCTTAGTGAATTCCAGCATTGGATCGAACGCTTTCAGAAAGATTACCATCGACTTCCCTATCAGCTGGCGGAAGTTCGTGCCTTGGCAGAGGCGCATCAAACCCATCTTTCCCCTTATGATAGCTACGGCATGCGTTTGCAGTATCTGCCTTTGACTGAAAAAGATTACCTGATCAAATCCTTCGGTCGTGATGAACAGGAAAATCGCCCGCAGACCAGCGTTGATCCCACCATCAGCACAATTGCTAAAAAAGCTGAAACATTCATCCAGCCCGAAGGTTTGCAGCAAAGTATTCCGCAATTATACCAACCCGCCTTCCTGGAAGGCACCCAATCTCCGGACTCGGGCTTGATCGCCAGTGTGGAAATCCAGGCCCAGTTTCACCTGCGGCAGCTTTTGGTGAGAAGTCCGAAAAACTCTGATTTTTATATGGTGGCGTTTCACGATATGGTTGAAGAATTCCTGTGGCTGCCAGGCGGCCTGGGAGTCGTGTTTACCGCTTTCGGCTCTCAGCGTTACGAAGATGGTATTTTCTATTGGAACCTGAAAGACAACAGCATCCACAATATGCTGCCCGAATTACGCAAGCAATTCTGGGCGGATCTGCCGGATGATTGGTTGTTCTATGGCACGCTTTCCCACATCAGCCAGGACCCGGGTTTGATTTATCTGATCCTGGCTCCGGCGGGGTCTGAGGAATTGAATCCCAAAGAGTTTTATTCCTTTAAAAACCTGCTGGCGGTTCCCATCAATGAGTCCCTGGAGCATAAGGTCGAAGGCCAGCGGATCCAGACCGATTTGGCTTTCACGGCCTTTGATTATGATCTGAACCAGGATCGACTGCTCAAAACAGCCGAGATGGCTTCGCCCGTGCAACAGGAATGGCTCGCCTTGAGTCTTGAGGGCGACACGGAAGAGCTGATCAATTCCTGGCAGGATTTCAGTTCCAATCATGCCACCAGTCCTATGTGTGTGTATGGGCTTTGGTGGTTGTCTTCCGTCTATAATGATGCGTTCCGTCATCTGACCGAACAGGGTTCACCGGAAGCGCAGGTGATTCGTGGCTTTGGCATTGAAATGACCGAAGCCTTGATCGGTATGCCGACTGCGCCTCGATATCTGCGAGCCATGGGCCGTTATTTGAAAAAGCAACTTCTCCTTTCCAAGGCCGCGGACTACAATGTGACGTCTTTACCGAAGTCACGTTGATCTTTCGCTGGATTCCGAGGAGACGAATTTGATAGCTCTAGCTCCCCATGTTTATGCAGTTATATTGGCTGGCGGCAGCGGTACCCGATTTTGGCCAAAATCGCGACATTTGGAACCGAAACAGCTTTGCCGCATTGGCTCCAGTGAATCCACCATGCTGGAGCAGACTCTCAAACGCCTTGATAATATTGTTCCACCCGAACGCCGCCTTATCGTAACTCATCAGGATCAGATGGACCTCACCCGTCACCAGGCCGAGGGGCTTTGTGATTATTTTCTGGCAGAACCCGCGGCGAAAAATACGGCTCACGCGTTAGCACTCGCTGCGCTTGAAATCTCGCGACTGCATCCCGGAAACGGACCTGCACCGATCATGATTTCCGTGCATGCGGACGCGCTTATCAAGAATCATGAGTCTTTTGTTCAAGCTGTGGAACGTATGGTGCAAACAGCTGCCTTGGAAAACCTTACCCTGCTTGGTATCACGCCCCAGTATGCTGAAACCGGATACGGCTATATTGAAAAAGGTGCGGCCCTCAAACCACAGGAGCCGATTTATCAGGTCAGCAGTTTCCGTGAAAAGCCGGATCACGCCACCGCGACCTCTTATATCAAAACCGGCCGCTTTCTGTGGAATTCAGGGATTTTCGCCTGGCGGATCGATACGATATTAGGCGAGCTGGAAAAATTTATTCCCAAATCTTTGCAGGCTCTGCGCAAGCTTTTGGACGAGTATGACGTCAAGAGCTTCAATGAAGTGCCTCGTCATGAGCTGGCACGAACCTATAACTCGCTGCCGAGCATTGCCATCGACAACGGGGTTCTGGAAAAAAGTCAGAAGGTGGCCGTGGTCGAAGCTGATATTGGCTGGAAGGACGTCGGCAGCTGGGATGCCCTTGATCAGTGCTTTCCCGCCGATGACCAAGGCAATCTCTTTTACGGCGATGTCATCGCGATCGATAGCGAAGGCATTACAGTCGACAGTGATACCAGGATCGTGGCTTGTATTGGCATCAAGGATCTCGTTGTCGTCGTGTCCAAGGGCGCGGTCCTGGTTTGCCCAAAGAGTCGTGCCCAGGATGTTAAGAA
The DNA here is from genome assembly GCF_035638955.1 of Oligoflexus sp. GTDB lineage: Bacteria > Bdellovibrionota_B > Oligoflexia > Oligoflexales > Oligoflexaceae > Oligoflexus. The sequence goes on from NZ_DASQYZ010000050.1 coordinate 71,276, forward strand.
AATCGTCGAAGAGCTCAAGGCGCGAGGGCGGATGGATCT
>NZ_DASQYZ010000051.1:0-28329 GCF_035638955.1 Oligoflexus sp.
TTCCGCTGTAGAACGCAGCTCATGGAAGGCCCTTGTTTCGCCTTGAATATGCTCTTCAATATGACGTCGAAACGCATAATACGCAGGATCGCTGGCATGCTCATGCCGATCGTCCCTACGCTCTCCGCCGAAGATATCAGCCGGATCGTCCATTTCGCGCCACCGTTTTTTCTTACGTGCCATGATCCCTCCGTGCACATAAGGATTCCTGCTTTCAGTGTAGCGCGGAAACTTCTGACCGGGAGGGCTTATCCAAAGGCACATTTTGCCCCATGGAACCCGGCAAAACCTGATCCATCACCTGACGCCTTGATTTAAAACCCGCAAAAGGGCTATTGTGGGACCCCTGATGGAACCCTTTTGGAAAGAGCGGCTATGGCACTCAATATTCAAGATCTGATGAAACAGCTCCGCAACTGGAACAATGGTTCGCGAAATATAGCCAAGGAAGGCTGGGATACCCTGAGCCGCTTGCCACGTGGCAAGTACATCTATAGCTACTTGATCGGACGTTACGCGCCTTATACAGGCAGCATCAAGGCTGTCATCGAGGAATTGAGCACGGGTCATTCCGAGGTCGTGCTCAAGGATACGCCCAATCTCCGCAATCACCTGCAGAGCATCCATGCCGTGGCCTTGGCCAATCTCGCAGAATTGACCGGTAATATCGCGTTATCCTACAGCATGCCTGCCGACGCGCGATTTATCGTCAGCAAAATGGAATTGGAGTACGTGAAAAAAGCCCGTGGCACGGTCACCGGCGTCTGTGATTGCCCCGTGCCGACCAGTAACGCAAAGAAAACCTATCTCGTGCCTGTGCGCATCGTGAATGATGCGGGTGAAGTGGTTTGCAAGGCCACGCTTCATTCCCTGGTCGGGCCTAAGAAGTAAGACCCTGGAGTTCCGCAGGAAACCCGAAAAGACTCGCTGTTCCACCGGAATGTAAGATCAACACGCGATCCTCGGGCGTCCATTCCGGCTGCGTTTCCCGCACCTGCATAAAAAGTTTTGCCGAGTAGATGGGATCGAGGAGGACTCCGCAGTCCTGCGCCGTGCGTGCAATCTCCTGAAATACAGCCTGATTGGTGGAGCCAAAGGATTTCGCGAGGCTCGGCACGTGGCAGCGGAAGGAAGCCAAAGGAATGTCCCTCTGCAGAACCGCTGCAAGTTCATCCCGCCTGCGTTCCAGATCCTGCGTAAAGCTATCCTGATTGCCGGCACAGAGCAAAACTTCACACAGCGCCGAGCTCTGCAAGAGCCCCAGACCGATAATCATCGCCTGCGCTGTGAGTCCGGTGCCCGCATCGATCCAAATTTTCGAAAAACTGAGGCCACTTTCCCGCTGCTGCTGGTCCAGATCAAGCGGCAGACTCAAGGCTCCCCAAAGGGCTTCCAACTGCGCTCCGCCCTCACGCACCACAAAAACCTTGCGACCAGCCGCCGTGAGCGCCTCGGCACGTTGCTGGGCCAAATTCTCTATGTTGGGCCAGGCGGAGCGACTCACGATTTCAAGAGAAGCCGAGGGAACCAAAAGCGGCCACAAAAGATCGGGCCCATGTCGATGACGCGGACTCCCCTCTTTGACCAATAGTCGCACATCTCGACCAAGTTCCCGCCCCAGCTGCACAAGGCCGAGCAGAAACTGCGAACGACTGCCACCCCAGGCCAGGATGGTGTCGGCTTGCTCCTGTTTCACGGCGTAAGCGAGCCCCTGCAATTTCCGCCATTTGCTGCCGTAAAGCCCGAACTCGTCATCCCGCTTCAACCAGACCTGTTCCGACCAGGCCCGCAGAGGATGCACTCGACTGCTCAGCCAGAAACCCGTTCGGCCGCCACGCAAAGGCGAGTCCTGAAGATGCCGCAGCACCTCCTCCTGCCATGTCTCACGCAAATCAGTTACCCCCCTCGCCTTTCCAACACAACATGGGATTGAAACATATTCAGGAAAGTCACTCAACTCGGACTGCAAGCTGTGCTACCCTCCCCGGGTTGATTCATTTCGCCTTTGGGGAGGGTACATGCGACCCGGTTTGATACAGTCGAAACTTCAGAGGTATGCCGCAGGTGAGTCCCTGCGCGTGCTCGATCTTTTCGCAGGCTGTGGCGGCATGTCCCTGGGCTTCCATCGGGCTGGGTTTGAAATTGCCGCTGCGATTGAGTTTGACCGCCTGGCTGCGGCTTCCCATGCCCTGAATTTTGAGGGTCTGACGCTGGCTGAGGTGTCCAGCAAAACCGCGAATTTTGCCCGCGATATCACCACAACCCCTCCCGCCGAAGCCGTGGCCCATCGGCAGCAGCCGTTGGCCGAAGCCATTGATATCATCATCGGCGGCCCGCCCTGCCAGGCCTTTGCACGCGTTGGCCGAGCCAAGCTGCGAGAAATCCAGGATCACCCGGATGCCTATCTTCGCGATCCACGCGCTCAACTTTATCTGAGCTATCTCGAATATGTGCAGGCCCTCAAACCGCTGGCCGTTCTGGTGGAAAATGTTCCTGACGTTTTGAATCACGGTGGCCTGAATATCGCGCACGAGATTTGCGAATCCCTGCAGGAACTCGGTTATGATTGCCGTTATACGCTGCTCAACAGCGTTCATTATGGTGTACCGCAGATGAGAGAGCGAATGTTTCTGCTCGCCGTGCGCAAGGAGCTGAAACAGACCATCACCTTCCCCCAGCCGACCCATTATTTGCAATTGCCCAAGGGTTATGCGGGGACACGGCGAACGGCATTGAAAACCCTGGAAAAGCTCGCCCATTCCGACAGCTTTTTCGATGAGACCCCGCTGCCTGATCCTCACCTGCCAGCAGCCGTGACGGCGGCGGAAGCACTGGCTGATCTGCCTTTGATCACGGGTCACCTGGATGGTTCGCTGAAACGCGGAGCCCGGCGCTTTACCGAGGGTGTGGCCTATCATGATCGGGATCCGAGCGCGTACGGATTTTTGATGCGACACTGGCCTGGATTTGAATCAACGGGGAGTATCAGCGATCATGTGATCCGTTCTCTGCCGCGTGACTATAAAATTTTTCGGGCCATGAAGGCCGGGGATCAATACCCTGAGGCCGTGGCCGTGGCGGAAAAACTTTTGAAAGCGGAGGCCACGCGTCAACGCCTGACCACCCAGTCGAAGGCTTACAAGGATCTGCGTAAGGACTTCGTTCCCCCGTATGATCCAGGCAAATTTCCCAATAAATGGCGCAAAATGTCGGCGGCCGAACCGGCTCGCACGCTCATGGCGCATCTGGGCAAAGACAGCTATTCGCATATACACTACGATGGCCAGCAGGCGCGGACCATTTCGGTGCGCGAAGCGGCTCGTTTGCAGTCGTTTCCCGATGGATTCCGATTCGTCGGCACCATGAACCCGGCCTTCAAACAGATTGGTAATGCGGTTCCGCCTCTCATGGCTTATGCGCTGGCGCAAACGATCAAGGCCGCCCTTGATGCTGTGGCGGCGAGGAGTCTCTATGAGCGACGTCATGACCCGCGAGCAGAGACTGAATTGCATGCGGCGTATCCAGGCTCGTCACACCGGACCTGAACAAAAAGTTGAGGCCCTGCTCGAGCGCTGGGGTTTTGCTTACGAAACCCATGTTCTCCACCTTCCCGGCCGACCGGATTTTGTATTTCCTGATCGGTCCCTGGTTCTCTTCGTCCACGGTTGCTTCTGGCATCGGCATAGCTGTCATGAAGGGCAACCGTGGCCCAAACAAAATGCCGGATTCTGGCGACGGAAACTGAGCGGGAATCAAGCGCGCGATCTGCGGCTTCAGGCCAAGCTACGTTCCCTTGGGTGGCACGTTGGGGTGATTTGGGAATGTGAGACGAAAAAGCCTGAGCAGCTGGAACCAAAACTTTTGACCTGGCTCCTCCACGCCTCCTAGGATGGTGAGTCAAGTCACTCTACGCTAGAATGGGAGTTACGCCACGAAAAGCACGAGGAAACTCCCATGCGTCGAACTTTGTCCGGATGGCCTCTGCTTTTGGTCCTTGGAGTCTGTTCGATTCTATTACTCGGCCTGCTCTATTTTATCAGCGGCGCTTTGATCTTCGGCGGCCGCACGGCCTCCCAATACGACCGTCCCCAGGAACCGGTTTGCAACGACTGGTACCAGAAGGAGGTTCTGCGCGACCATCGATCGCCTGAAGTCCAGTCCGCTTCTTCGATCCGCATTCCAACCTGTGACCAGGCTGTGGCCTGGCCCCGCCGCACTGAAATGTTATCCACGGAAGAAGGTCTCCGGGTTCGGCTCGTCATGCCTGAAATGCCGGAAGCTCAGGCGATCTGGATCCATGTGCACGGCATCACCGACAGCTATTTGAACGGCATGCGCTTTACCGATCTGGCCCGACGCGAAGGTTTCCAGCTCCTCTTGCTGGAGTTGCAAAACCACGGCGGCTCGGAACGTCACTCTCAGGGTTCATCCTGGGGCTGCCGGGAAAAATTTGATCTGCTCGCCGCTTTAGATTATGTGCAAAAGACCTGGCCGCAGAAACCCATTCTGCTGTCTGGCACATCGATGGGCACCATGACCATCACCCAGGCGGCTTTGACAAGGCCGGACGCCTTCCAGTCCGTGCGCGGCATCATCTTTGAATCGCCCCTCTCCACGTTTGCTAACCTGAGTGAGCGCTTCTGTGGCAAGACCGGTGCCGTCTGTGGCTTTGTCTTTAAAAAAGTGATTCCGCTGTTGACCCCGCTCCGGACTGACACCGATTTTCATAGCTGCTTTCGACATCCTGATCCGCCGACTGATATTCCCACCGAGCTCTGGCTGAGTCATGAGGAATTCAAAACACCGGAACACATCGAGCTGGCATCCGAGATGCCGGGGCACCGCAACGTGAAGGTTTACATTTTCTCTAAAGGCACGCATTCCGCTTACTACGGTTATAATCCCGATGACTTTGAAAACGCGCTCCGTACGTTCTGGCAGAGTGTAAATAAAGTAAGTCAATCTAACCATGTTCCGTGAACGAGTGAAGTGTTCTGTTCCGTGCTATCCTCCTGAAATTATAAGATCGAAATAGCTCACAGAACACTTCGTTCTTTGAGTCTTGCCTGAATTTTCGGGTGATGTAGGATGGCCTGAGTGTGAAGGAAATTACGCTAAGAGGAACACCTTATGAAAATCGTACAATCCATGTTACTGGCCCTTTCATTCTTCGGTCCCGCTGCCCTTATCAGCACCTCCGCTCAAGCGGATGAAGTCGATTGCTATGCACCTGAAACTGATGAAATCGATGCAGCCTGCTCACTGATGGGCGTGGCGCGTCTCGGCCTCAACGCTGTGAACGATCTGGCTTCTGATCCCAGCGCTGACTTGAATAACGCCAAACGCTACTGCCAGGCGATCATCAACGGTTCTTACCGTCTGGCGAACCTCCTGCATAATGGGGCGGCGGATGACGCTGTCCAGGCTCAACTGAACAGATTGGAAACCACTGTGCTGCAACTGGATGCCACCAAACGCAAACTGCAGGTCCGTTACCCAGGCAATCCCAACGTCATCAGCCGACTGACCCGTGTTCGTGGAACTTACCTTGTTTTGCAAGCCTTGCTGCTTCCTGACCAAGAGTAAGTTTTAAGATAAATGAGAGAATCAGGGACCTGCCTGTCTTATCACGAAGGTTGAGGAGCACTCCTTCTGGTGAGCCCCTGGTTCTCGTTTTGCGTAGCCCGCTGATTTTCCTCGCCCTTTGACCCCCCCTTAAGTTTTCATCACGACTGACCGATAAATCCATTACCACCATTCTAGGGGTCAACCATGCGACACAGTTGGACTCTGCTTGTTCTCTCGATGGGCATGCTCATAGGCTGCTCAGGCGGAAATTTCGCAGGAGGATCCGGCCAAGGATCAGCTCCTGGCGGCGGCATTTCCGGAAGCGAGGGCAGCATTGATGTGAATGGCAGCGGTGACGCCAACGGGTCCGATCCTGGCAGCCCTGCACCTTTGCCCCCGATCGACCAGATCACGGCGCTCAAAGAAAAATGTGCAAAAGCCGCCGAAGCGAGCTTTAAATTCGCTGAACAAGCGATTACCTATCCGGAACGGAAGACCTGTTCATTTGGGGCGAATTCCAATCTGGCCCGCAAGGACGCCTTTGTTCAGGCTTCAGAAATGTCGCCTGCGACTTTGAATTTGCCAGCAGGCGAAATCTGTAGCATCACCATCGACTCGCCGGCTGACGCACGCCTGCATTACGATGACTTTTTGATTCTTGCCATTGATTCGCGCATTGTGTTCCTGAGCAATGGTGGACTCACCAGTTACCTGGACGCGCCTCAGCAAGGAATTCTCACCTGGGACTTCAGCAAGGTCGTCGGTAAATCGATTCAGAATTTTGAAGCGCCCGCCTATTGCCTTGGCAAAGGTGTGGCTTGTACGCTGCCCGGCCATGATAAGGAAGGCCCGGTTGCCTTGAATCTGACGCCGAACGAGATCGCTCCCATCGCGGCTGCCATCTCCGGCAAAGCGTCGGTGAGTATGAACCTTGTCGCCACGGGCGATAACGATGATACCGACTGCTTTCATACAGCGCTGGCGGTTAAAGTGAAAATCAAGTATTTACCCTAAGACTTTCGATAACGACGAGGAGGAGCTGCTGCATGCTGCTGGAGATCGATTTTGCCAAGAAAAAGAAAAAGCCAGCGCCACCACCGGCCGTTGTGATGCCGCTTCCCGTTTTGGATGCCAGGACGCGCAAGAATGGGAAAAAGAATGAGCATCTCACGCTCTCCATTTGAAGCCTGGGATGTGGCGGTTACCAGGCTTTCCATTTAAAGCCTGCGATGTGGCGGCTTCCGCGCGTCGTGAGCACCACGCTCGCATCTGAAACTTTCCTTACGAAATAGCAAAACTTTGAGGTCAGGGCGAATCTTCCGCCCTGAATTTTTTTTGATCTGGCCCATCCAACCCACTCTGGTCTTTGGCTATTTCTGTCCTTTTTAACAAAACCCGCCTCCTCGTTCCGGTCCTCCGAAGAACTCCTCGATGCCGTCAGGAGAACTTCGATGTCTGGAAAAATTGGCTTTGCCCATTTCAATCTATTCGAAAGCCGCTCGGTCTCGGAGTTTGATGCTTATAAAAAGCTTGAGCGCCGACTGGAGCCCAATGGAGTTGTCAAATCCCTCGCGGAAAGCCATCCCAACCAGCCGCCCATCCGAACTGAGGCGCCTGGACTCAACGTCACTCCCGACAAGCTCATGTATAGACTGGCCTCGGAGCTTGCGCCGTGGATGGATGAATTCCATACCCGCATCCTGGATCGGGCTCGTATCCGCGAACGCCTCAAGATGATCGAGCGTAACCGCTTGCAAAATGATGGAGCGGAACTTAAATACTATCGCCATGTCGATCTTTTGGATGCCTGGATCACCGAGCTGCTGTTCGAACGCGTGTACCGGCGGATCGGACGCGAGCACGCCATGTTCTTGAAGGTGGCGCAACGGGAATGGCTGCAAACAGAACAATTCAACCAGGCCGTCCGGGAACAGCGTATCGCCGACGCCAACGTTTACCCTGAACTGCACCTCAAGGAATTGGTTCATCCCTACCGCTTTGAAATTAAAATTCCCAATGAAAAAAAATCTCTGGAGAAGCTCGAAGAGCGTATCCACGATCAACGGCACATCGTGCAGGATTTGAAAGTCCATTCTCACGAGCTGCGGCGCGTGCTGCATGACATTATTTTTGACGAGGTCAAGCTCCTTCTGACCCAGCAGTACAGCACCCGACGCGAACACTACGACAAGCAGGGTCGCTGGCATATGCGCGATGTTCAGCAGGCCTTTGAAAAAGCCTGGATGCACGCCTGGGATAGCCGTGACACATTCCGTGAACTTGTGCGACGAGGCATATTTGAGCAGGCGGAAGTTTATCCCCGCCTCTTCCGCAAGGCGATTCGTGATCCCTTTGAAATTGAAATCCGAAAGCCCAATCAAAAGGATCAGTTTACAAAAATCCAGGAGCATGTCGATCTCGAACGCAAAGAAGTGGCTTTGCTGCGCCTGGAAGAAGAAGCGGATCGTCAGCTCCTGAAAAACAACAAGCTGGAACTGGCCGCCTATCGCCTTGTGTCCGCAGAAAATATTGAAGAGCAGCGATTGAACAGTGAATGGCAGAAGCACGTTCTGGTGGAACGTCGCGACAAGGGCGCGCTCGAACGCCGCGAATATATCTATGACGCCAAACGAGTGGAAAGCCAGGGCTATCAGCTATTGGCCGGACGCATGATTCCCCAGCCCCGATTCGGTATTGATGCGGACATCATCACGCGTGTGCCCCTGACGATGGGTCTCAATGGTGATCCTCGCGCTCCCGAGCACGTGGCCCCCACCCCGCTCCTGATGGTGCCGCAGCAGCAGAAGGATAACTGGCAGAAGTTGCGTGCTGTTCAGGAGGAGGAGCAACACCATGTCTTCAATGACAACCAACAGGGCTGGAATGACAAAACGCAAAGCGTGCGGCAGAACCTGGCGGCACTGGAGTATGGTGAACAGAAAGCCAAGGAACTTCACCGTAGCGAGGTCAAACCAGAAACAGCTGACCCGGGTCCACGCGAGGCTAAGGAACTCATACCTCGCGCCGCATCCATTCCTGATTTAAAGCTGGTTTCATCTGATCCGGCTCCCCAATCAGAGCCAAAACTTACCAAAAAGAAAGAGTAAAAGGAGATTTAAACATCCGTGATAATGCGTAATTTTCCATCTACTCCATCCTGATTAGAATTCTTTAAAGATTCAGTCCAACCCTCCGAAAGTATGGAATAGATGACTGATCTTTAAGAGGACTGCAAACATGAAGACTTTGCGAGCTGCCCAACGAACACGAACGGCCCTCCTTGGCATGATCATCATGCCCTTGGCCTTTGCGTGCGGGCAATCGGATAGCTTTAAGAGTCTGGAAGAAACCAAGGCTTTGCTGACCGGTGAAGACACCATACCCATCCTGACTCGACCCGCTGCCCTCAACAAGGTCCTGACCGAGAATACTTTCAAACTCGACTTCAATAATGAACGTACCGGCGATGACACCGATATGAAATACAGCTGCACCTTCGATCGCGCGATCGATGGCAGCGTAAGCGGCAGTTCCTGCGATGATCTCCCTTTCGGACCCTTGGCCAAGTTTGATACGGCGACCGGGAAACTCACCTGGGGCCCCCTGGAAACAGCGGGTGCCTTTGAATTAAAAGTGGAAGGCAAGAACAAGGCAGGCACGGATAGCGTCGTCTTCGGTGTGGATGTGTCTCTGAATAATCTTCCCAAACTCGACCGCATTACGGATCAGACCATAGCCGCTCTGAAGACCCTGGCTGTTAAGCCTGTTAACAAACACGAGGGTGCGAGCACCAATCTTTCCTATTCCTGCCGCTTTGATAAAGTCATTGATGAAACCATGACAACCACCGAAGAATGTCGGAATCTGCCTGGCGATCCTGCGATCAAATTTGATACCCAAAGCGGTATATTGAGCTGGATCCCACCTGAATCCGCTGTCGGTGACTATGAGTTTGAGATTACGGCGAAGAATGATTACGGCTCGGACTCCAAAGTCTTTGCGGTTAAGGTCGGCAACAGTGAAACCAAAAAAGTTCTCTTGAGTTATGTGCGGGACCAGGTTTTAGTGTTCGGCGAAACGCTGAGTGTGGATGTGACCAACACCATCACCAACAGCGATGATGGCGTCAGCTATACCTGCTATTACGATGCGCTGGCCGACGGCAGTGTCAATGATCTTCTGAGTTGCGACCTCCTGCCCGGCGTTCCTGCGCAAAAATTCAATCCCCTGACCGGCGTTTTGAATTGGACACCGTCCCTTCAGCAAAATACCGATGTGGAAATCAAAATCAAAGGCTTGAAACAAAGCGACACCGACAATCAGGTGTTTGTCGTGTCCCTCTCGGCACAACGCTTCGGTGAAGTGGGGAACTCGGCCCTGGTATTTGATCCCACCAGTTGGGATTTTGGCTCGGTGGCTTTGAATGCAACGTCCACACCGAAAACGTTTATTATTACCAACAACGCTTCATCGGATGTGTACCTCGGTTCCATTTCCAGCACAGCCACGGATTTCATTGTCAACTGGAACTCCTGTCCGGTGCCACCACAAAAATTGGCCTCACTGGCCACATGCCAGGTGAATGTCAGCTTCAGGCCCAACACATCGGGGCAGTTGGGCGCTTCAATTGTTACGCGCTTTGGACGCTCCGCCGCGGCCGCGACCGATTACAACTCGGTCCTGGGCCTGTCAGGACGTGGCGTGGGTACCATGACCTTTGCCGGACTTGATACGATCACAGGTATAACGCACAAGAGTTTGACCCTGAACTGGGCCTCAACGCCAGCAGCTGCCTCGTTTTTGATTTTCCAGGTGTCTGGGAGCAACCTCCTTTATCTGGAAACCCTGGTGAACGCCGGCGGGACCGTGACGAGCAAGACTCTCGACAACCTTACACCCAATACGGCCTATACCTTCCGTGTGCGCGCCACTGACTTCGTGGGTGTCGTGGACAGCAATACCGCTAACGTTACGGCGACCACATTGGTCAACCGCACACCCAGCGTGAGCGATGGCCCATCGGGCTGGCAAGTCTATTCCGGACGCACAGTGGCGGCCTTGGATTTCAACGATAATTACAGTGGCAATGATTCCGACCGTGACGGCGATACGATCAGTTATACCTGTCACTTCGATAGTTCCATCGATGGCAGCGTTGCAGTGACCAACGTTTGCCCCGATCTCACGAACATCGATGGATCGCACCCTACCTTCAACCAATTCACCGGAATCCTGGCAGGATGGAAACCGCGGGTTGCTGACGAAAATCTTAGCTTTGAATTCAAGATAACCGGCACTGACTTTTATGGTCTCTCCACTTCGACGACATTTTCTACGACTGTCGTCAACGGCGCTCCGACCATCAATAACGTGACCGATAAGGTCTTCCCATCCTATTATCTGCAGTCGAACGAGACCTTTAGTCTCGGCTTCGATAATATTCGCTTCTCGCCCTATAGCGACACCGACATGACCTATACCTGTACCTTTAAGCGTCTGACGACCACGGATAGCGCGTCGGCTGCCTGCACCGGGTTACCGGGGACTTTCACCTTGGGTTCGGGAACGGGTGATTTCAACTGGCTGCCTGGGACATCAGGCGTGGGCGCTTATGAATTTTCAATAACCGGAACCAACCTTGTGGGAAGCATTACCAGGACGTTTAAGGTTGATATTTTGCCCGGGATTGATGATACCCAGTGGCTTTTCCACGTCGACGCTCGGTTTGCGGATACGTTCCGCGGCGGTCAAAACTCATTGGCGTCCACCACCAAGTGGTATGATCTGACGTCAGCCGGCATCCTGGGAACCCTTAATAACTTTAATGCTGCTGCGGCCTGGGTCGGTTCTACAGCCAGCAACAACCCAATGGCGCTGGTGTTTGACGGCAGCAATGACTATGTGAGCTTCGCTACGGATTTCAATACCCAAACGTCCTTGCATTTCGACGGTTGGTTTTATCAGGGCACCAATGCTCGGGAAAAAGTGATTTTTTCCCAGGGTAATACCACGGAAAACGGGATTATTCTCACCGACCGGCGCCTCTGGCTGGGCAACGGAACCAACGCCTCTTACTCGACAGCGGTTATGAACAGCACGCCTGCCATATATTGGAAATTTGACGATATCTCGGGTAGCACGGCGGTGGATAGCAGTGGCAACAGTCGCACCGGTCTCGTCACTAACCCAGTCAACGTCAGCAACAATGTTGATGACGCCGTATTCAACATGTCCAGCGCCGGTATTCTGACAACATCCACGGGCTATATTCGTCCCCAAGCAGCGTATACCCTGGGTGCGAATTGGACGATTGAATCCTGGTTTTACTATCCCTTCCCCAGTAACTGCGCCGGATCCGGCGGCTGGTGTACCCTTGCACGGGGCAATACGGTCGCCGATCATCAGATCATCGTGCAACAGAACACCATGGCGCTTGGAGTGTGGAAAGGCAAGGCTGCAGTGACGACACCGGCGAACGGGTTTCTAACGTCGGGCTATTCGCTGCTGAACCTGACCCGCGGCTGGCATCATCTGGTCGCCGTCGGATCTTCAAACACGACGACGTTTTATGTCGATGGCTCGGCGGTCGGCAGCCCGATCGCGTATCAACCTCAGGATGATCTCTATTTTGTGGGCGGCATAGGCAGCCAGGCGTTTGGTCGGGTGGATGAGTTTGCCGTTTATAACACGGCACTCACGGGTGCAGCGATTCAAGCGCATTATACGGCGGGTAACAAATCCTTCTGTTCCTATTCCATGAATGATGGCTACTGGTATAACCTTGCCGGTACCATCGACGACGCATCCAACGCGGTGAACCTTTACCTGAATGGTTCCCGTGTATGTTCCTTTACCAAGAGCTCAGGAAAAACTCTGGCCGGGAGTACCGCGAGTTTGACCCTGGGACGTTCCTCGGTCGGTGCCTCGACCTCCTGGGCAGGGAAAATGTCGTCATTGATTTTTTATAACGATGCGGCCACTGGCAATATTGAAAGTAACCACACAGCGACGAGCAGTCTCTATAGCCCTCAGGTTCCCTTGCCACCAGCCGGTTTAAGGCTCTGGTTGCGGGCGGACATGGGGCTGTATTCGGACACGTTCCGCACCACAGCCGCCGCCGCAGATGGTGACCGCGTGATTGCTTGGGAAGATCAGAGCGGGACCGGTGGTGACATGCAGGTGCGCGCGAATCTGGATCAGGATACCGCACGTCCCACATTGAAGCTGGGTGCCATCAATGGTCAACCGGCCCTGGCGTTTGATGGGGTCAATGATAACCTGCAGAATGCCATATCCTATGGTTATCCTAACACCATCTTTGTGGTCGGACATTATAACGGCAGTTCACCACGCGGACGGGTCGTCAGCGGTACATCCAACAACTGGTTCATGGGATGGCACAGCGGTTTCCGTGATCGTTTCTACGCCAACACCTGGATTTACCAACCATCGCCGGTCACGGATAACAGTTGGCAGATTTATGCGACCGATCATTCGGCCAGCATTCAACGCATTTTCCGCAATAACCAGGCGCTCCAGGCCAACTCGGTGGCGAACACGCAGGGTCCTGTGGGCCTCAACCTGGGCAGTTACGCGGGGAATAATGAGTGGTCGATATCGGAAATCGCCGAAGTCATCGTGTATGAACGCGTGCTGACGGATGCCGAGCGGCAGGCTGTGTTTGCGTATCTGAACGCGCGTTATGGGATTTATTGAGACCGCAAACGTCAGTTAAGGGCAGCGGGAGGCGCGCCCCCCCTATGGGAGCCCCCATAAGGGGGCCGAGAGGAGCTGTTAAGCGACCAACGCTTTCTTCACAATTTGAACGAGGGTTTCATGATCGTAGGGCTTCAGGACCCAGCCCTGAACGCCTAGTGTTTTGGCTTTCTTGAGCACACCGACCTCACGCATCGAGGTCAGCATGACAACGGGCAGATCCTTGCGCTGGAGGCGGCCGCGAATAATCGCCAGCATCTCCACACCGTCCATATTGGGCATTTCCACGTCGCTGACCACCAGATCCACGTGACCCCCGTTCTGAAGAAAACGGATCGCCTGAGCGGCATCTGCGGCCTCGACAACGTCAAATCCACCGTTGCTGAATAAACTCCGGTTCAAGTTCCGCGTGGCTACCGATTCCGCCACAACCAAAATCGTGCGCCGGCCCGCGACGCCCGCATCGGCCAGGCGATCTTCAGCTTTGTGAAAACCGCCCTTTTCTGCCATATGGTAATAACTGGCCGCAGCATTCTTATCCATGGCCACGCCCTTGGCCCCGTGGTCCAGCATCACCCCCAAGTAGAGGGCCGCCACAGGATCGCCGGCCTTGGCGGACTTCGCATAAAGCCGCGCCGCTTCCGGGGCACTGGCGTCCGGAATTAAACCCAACTCATGCAGCATGGCAAGGGCATTCTGGGCCTCGATACTGCCATTTTTAGCATCGGCAATGAGCTCTTCTATTGGTCTTTTGCTGTAGTCATGAGTCATGGGTTGACGCTGCCTCCTGACTCGGCATCGACAGGACCCTCCCCCTGCTTAAGGGAGGCCGCCGCATGATAAATAATTGGTTAACGATATCAATGAAATACCGAGATCTAAGACGCCTGCTCACAGAAATCCCGGAGGACCTGGACCAGCTGCGTTTCATGGCCGACATGGATCTCATGGCTGGCGCCCTTGATCTCCTGCAGGGCGGCTCCCGGCACCAGACGATGCATACGTCGCGTATTGGAATGCGGCACCAGCCCATCCAATGTACCGTAAAGAAAAAGTACGGGCACGGTTGTCTCTTTCAAACGACCTCGAATGGTAAACCGCGCGGCAGCCGCAATTTGTTTTAAGACAGAGTTGAGTGGAAGACCTTCCTCATCACGAATCGCGGCCCACTGTTTCAAAATATCTTCGCCGCGAACCTTGGCCACTGCCGAAGGAATTGTGCGCGCGAGCAAGGCCTCATGCAACCGACCGCGTACCCGGCCCAGCACAATATCTTTAACCGCAAAAGGATCCACACGAAACCCAGGGTAATCCGCACTGGAAGAGTTGGCCACCATCAGCGATCGGCATCGTTCGGGATGGAGGGAACCCATCCGCAGCGCCACCATACCGCCCAGCGACAAACCAAAGACATGGGCTCGTTTGATTTTGAGCTGGTCCAGCACAGCCACGCAGTCCTCGGCAAGATCATCAATTCCATCCGCCCAGCCCATCGGCACACTTGTGCGTCCGAGTCCGCGTAAATCGATTTGAATGACTTTAAAAACTTTGGCCAGCTGTTTCTCAAAACCAAGCCAATAGCGGGAGGAACGACCCAGACCTCGCAGAATAAGCAGGGGTTCGCCTTTCCCCTGCGCGGCATAATGAATCTGTCCTGACTCTCTTTGTAAAAAAGCCATAAAGCCCTCCGATCACACGGTATCTCCAAGCCTTCAGTGTAACTCAGGAGCTTGATCGCACAAGGTTTATTTCAGTGTACGGCCGCACTCCGCCTTTTGTTGCGGTAGATCACCAGCTGCTCCACGCTTAAACCCAGGAGTGAGATCCAAATCAAACCAAAGCTCAGCATGCGGGTGCTATCAAAAGGCTCGTGATACAAAATAACGGCACAGAAAAGTTGCAAGGTAGGCGCGATGTACTGAAAAAATCCTAAAGTGGAATAGGGCAGAAGACGCGCGGCGATCCCAAAGGCAAACAGAGGAATGAGAGTGATGATCCCGCTCAAAAAGAAGAGTCCGTGCTCGCCCGCGCTTAAATCCGTCACAAACTGCGTGCCAGGATAATAGCGGTGAATGAGGAAAAAAGCGATCGGCAGCATCAGCAGAGTTTCCAAACCCAAAGAAAAAGCTGCATGAAGCGGCAGCAGCTTTTTCACCATCCCATAAAATGCGAAGCTGCAGGCCAGAATCAGCGAAATCCACGGCAGTTCACCATGGGACAACACCAGAATCGCAACCGCCACCGTCGCCAGACCAAAAGCCGCCCAGCGAAGGGCACTGAGCCGTTCCTTGAAGAAGAAAATCCCAATCACAATGTTCCCAAGCGGGTTCAGATAATAACCAAGGCTCGCCTCCACAATTCGACTTTGCGTCACGGCCCAGATATAAGTAAACCAATTCACCGCAATGAGCAGCGTGGCGATGAGGATCAGGGCCACCCGCTTTTTGCTTCGCAGATACTGCAGTTGTTCCCGCACAAAACCGCGGTAGAGCAGTCCCAAAGCAAGCAGAATCAGACACGACCAGGCCACACGAAAACCCAGCATGGCCTCGGCTGGAAACCTGAGCAGCTGCTTCCAGAAAATGGGCGTGATGCCCCAGCTGACATAAGCAACGAGCGCGTAGATGGTGCCCGCAAGGCTGGTGCGAGCCGTATGTTCGGTCATTCGGTGCCGTCCTGAAAGTTTTTCAAAAAGAGGCGGGCTACACGTCGAGCTTCGTCTTCATTCTGGGGATAATCAAGGAGTTGATAAAAAGCCTTCAGCTTTTCCAAGCGATGGATTTCCAGAGTGGCACTCCGGAAGACCTGCCAGAGAGCCAGAAGGAAAAGAGCATAGCCTCGCGGCAGGCTCTCAAAATCCTGGCCGTGGAACCCCCACGCTTCCCGCGTGAAGGCGAAATACCGCTGCATGAAGGGCACAAGCTTCGGCTGAAATTCAACCAGCGCGCCGCTGAGTGTGTCACGATTTTGCAAGTTCGCCGCATTCAGCATGCGGATCAGATAATCCGGAAAGAAAACCTGGGTGCCGATCGACTTATTCAAAGCCCCGGCCAACGTTTGATCCGCGTCCATCACATCGGCGGTTGTGACCAACGTTTCCAAACTCAAGATATCCCAGGGCATCTCGGCTCGCGGTCCGTTCAAGCCTTGATGCAGGTCCTGCGCATAGGAGTCCATGGTTTTGCGCAGCTCGACAAACTCGGCATCAGCGATTTCCAAGAGACCCGCCAGCCTTGAGAAACGTCGACGGACAGGCTGCGGCACAGCTTCCGGATACTTGTAGCCCAGATCGTGTTCAATCTCGGCCCAGGCATGCTGCAGAATCGTGCGAATCTGGATTTCAAAGGGAAAATGCTGTAACTGGGCGTCCTCGGCATGAACCACCCGGCAGACATAATGCAGAGAGCCATATCCAAAACGGCTTGGATCGCCGTGCAGGCGTTTATCAATGGAGCGCTCCATATCAACGGAGAAGTGTCGTTCAATCAGATGCGCAACGCTCTCGATGCTATCCTCGAAATAAGTCACCACCCGCAGGCCGATCACATCGGTGATGTCCTCCAGACGGCTATAAATGCGGTCCGGCCGTGAGGCCTTCTGCACAAGGCTGGCCGCGGATTTGACCCGGGCGCTGATATCGTGAACGGGTATACCGCTTTCGTGCAGCAGCTGGCCCAGGCGGCGCTTCAGATCCAAGGCCTGCTGCTCCAGCACGGGTTTGCTGTGCGTATAAACGTCGATCAATTTTTGATGGTGCATAACCGGCCCTCGCGACTGGCCTGAATGAAACCAGGGTGTTGATTAGATAGTATGGATGGCTTTTTAAGGCAACGCCAAGATTAAGATGAAAAAACCCGTTGCCACGAAGGCAACGGGTTCGAGAGGGTATAAGGCATCAATTGCTGGTGAATACAACGTCGACATTAAAGAATTGATAGCTGGGGCCTGGCCCCTGAAGAATCAGCAGCATATTGGGGTTGTCGTGCAGATGGTCGGGTCCCTGCAAAACTTCGTCCCCGGTGCGGGTGACAAAACCACCATACTGTTTGCGCTCCGCTACAAAGGGCTCAAAGTCGGTTTTTTCGTCCACAAGCTGGCCTGGATGATCGGAAAAAAGGGCGTTGGCTTCGTCGAAACTCAGGCTGGAGTCAAAATCGTCTTTCACCAGGAGGTAACGGATCGAGCCCAGAGTCATGCCGTTGCATTCCGGTGATACGCCAGCCACGGGTTTGATGGCCTTTAAACAATCCAAATGGAAGACAAACCGGCCGGCACCCGTCTCACTCAAACCCACGAACTCCGTTTTACGAATGCGGAAGTTCGGAGCCAAGGAACCGTCCATCCCGGCCGCCAGCAAGGTCTTGCTGCCTTCTGTCGCTGCAGCATCGCTGCGGCTGACCGTGAAATAAACATTCTCGCTGAGTGAGGGCGTGCTGGAGAGCTGATGGTCCACATAAACATCCAGGGCTTCAAGCGACCCATCGTCTGCCGTGAAATGCAGCACATCCCCGGTTTTCCATTCCGGGTTTTGGTCGCTGATATGAAAACCTCGGTCCCCTATTTTTAAACTGGCAATCGCGATCCGGCAGCCTATGGCCTCATCAGACAGCGAGATCTTATTGTCGGCAAACGTGGCATCGACATGCCCGGTGCAGTTCACCAAGGAATAGCTGCCCTTGACGCCGGATAGCCCATCGTCAAGTTTCAAAACCGCTTTGATGGTATGTTCAGGCGCAAGATTGGTATCTGTGGCCTGTTTATCGGCGTCACCGTTCTCGTCCAATTCCTTATTCTTCAGGGCTTCGGGATCCACGCCGCAGCCCACCATAAGCTCCAGCAGCGGGATGCCCAGCACTGCAGATAATTTGTGGAGCATGGGTTGCATGGAAACTCCGTTCAATGGGTGCTCAACACTGTACATCTATTCCCATCGGGCGTTACCCCCGTCGTCTGAGCCTTGGCAGGATCTGGGTGTTTTCACTGCACTTCCCCCCATATTTTTGCAAGCGTAAGATCCTGCCTTTTTGGTAAATCGGCGGATTCTGCTGCCAGGAAATCATTCCAGCGCGCGTGATTGATTTCTTACTTCGATTAAACCTCGAAGTGTCGAGCGTTGAATTCACTCACAAAGATCACCTGCAGTTTATCCCGCCCCCCGCAGGTCCGAGAATTTGTGCGTCTTGACACTTTTGAGGAGTTTGTGTTCATGGGAAAGAAAAAAGAAAAAGCCACTGAGAGTAAGAAGACGAGCGATAAGACAGAAAAAGAAACCACAGGAGGAAGCTTTCTCGATAACCTTCGTCCCACAACCGGCAAGCCAGAAAATACTAGAGGAACTGGCAAGACTTCGGTAACCAACACGCCCACACCTACGATGAATGATAAGACGAAAAAAGTTGTCGCGGGCGGTATCGTGGCTGTGGCGATTGGAGCTTTGGCTTTGGTTGGTTTCAATATGACCAGCAGCTCTAAGCAGGCGCAGGTTGAAAATCCTGCTCCAGCCATGGTCATGGAGCAACCCGCTCGCGCGGCCAGTGAAGCCGCTGCCGCCAGCATGCTGCCACAGCCTTTGGCTCCCCAAAAAGCGCGTTTGGCTGAACCCAGCAAACCCGCTCAGGAGCTTGCCAAGCCCAGCAAAACCGCGGCCAAGAAAAGCGGAAACTTGGCGACCAAAGCCAAGACCAAAGACAGCGTGAAGAAATCCGTGGCTTCCACCAAGAAGCAAAAAGCTGCGAAGAAGTCCAAGAAGACCCTTGCTGCTAAATCCAACTAATCACGCGGAGCCTGGGCGAAGGATAGCCTTCCCCAGGTCTTCTCTGTTATTCAACTCCATAAATTGCAAATTTTCCGCAACAGGCGGGATTGCAGGCTTTGACAACTGAAGCGCATAGCAAATTTTCCGCAACAGGCGGGGTTGCAATCACCAACAACTCCCACACACAGCAAATTTTCAACAACAGTTGGAATCTCAGGCACCGATCACTTGTTTGATCAGCTGTCGACGACGCAGATTCATCATTTCGGTTTCAATCTGCCGAGGCAGGAAATTAAAATAGACCGAACCTGTGCTGGCCCCGCCCATAGTAAAGCCCTCCGATAATGCCGCAACAATCACAGCACCCGGACTCACCGGACGTCCCGAGTTCCACTCAATCAGCGAGCTGATGCGTTCGGGGACGCAGTTGTTTTTCTGCCATTGGGAAAAACGCGTGGACTTGCCAATCACACGGAGAAAGTCCACAGCATCGTTGGCTTGCTGAAGATAAAGAGCGTTGTTAAGAAAATCCTGTCTTTTTAAAAAGAAATCAGCAGCCAGGGGAGAGGTGACGCCATCGGCGGTCAAATGAGGTACCTTTTGCACCACCTCATTGAATTCCTTACGCATCATATAAGGGCTCCTTATTTCGGACAAAGATTCGTTCCAGAGGGATGACGACTCAATGCAAAAACTGCCAGCCGCATGATGAGAGGATCATGAACCCGCGGAAGGCCTTACTTTTTGAGAGGATTTAACCGGGTCAGAATGGATGAGAAAAGGCTAGCAGTTTCCGACCTTTGCCGAAGCGCCATCTGGCCCGGAGCCGAGAGTTTCGCTTCACCTTTCCGCCTGATCTGCCGATAACTTCAGGGTCTTAATCCTTTTATGGCAAATGTCGGAAAGGGTGGCACCCTTGGATAATAAGCAGCTTCAGACTTCAAAAAAATTTATCATCAAAGATTCGACGCGCAAGCGCTGTAAGATCTTCAGGGGTGATGATGCGACGATGCAGCAATTTCGTCCCATCAGTCTTGAACTCTTTTCCTATCTTTGGGAAGTGCCCACCATTGAGTTCTCGATTTATATACGGGTTGAAGAAGAGTTGATTGAATATATTCGCCCGTCCGAATTAAGCAACGAACTCCTGCAGCACGTCTGGGCCGCGAGCCTGAAAGACAACGGCGGCGTGGAAGTGTTCATTGCCAAGAAGGATTATCCTAAATTCGAGCATACTCTATCCTACGTACGAACGAGGAAGATCAATGCTCTCCTGGAGAAAGATCCCTCCCTGGACCGCAAGACCCTGGAAATTTTCAGCGATCTGAGCGGGGCCAGCCAAATGGTTCTGCGCGGCGGAGTCAATAAGCAGGTCGCCGAGCGCGTGAAAAGCGCAGCGGCCTTCATGGTTTCGCAGCTCATGGCCAATGACCTTGCCATGAGCACCCTGAGCCGGATGATTACGATCGACCCTACCCTCTATGACCATAGTGCTTCCGTCGCCATGTTCTCGACGATCATGGCCAAACAGTATATCGACCCCAAGCTGCCGTTCAAGGATGCTGAGATCATCGCCCAGTGCGGGATGTATCATGACGCCGGAAAATCCTGCATTCCGAACGCCATTCTGAATAAGCCCGGCGCATTCACGCCTGATGAATTTGAAGTCATGAAGACCCACGTCCAGTTTGGGCATAAAGAGCTGATGAATGCCATTACCAACGGAGCGCCGATCGATGAAATCGTTGCGCGGGTGGCGCTTGAGCATCATGAGCGGTTTACGGGGAAAGGCTATCCTGCAGGCAGGCGTGGCCGTTGGGAAGAGGATCAGGAGCTGGGAATTCATGTGTATTCGCGGATCATATCGATTGCGGATGCCTATTCTGCGCTACTCATGAAGCGGGTTTATAAACCAGCTCTGCCTGCGGAAAAAGCTTTGGAATTGATGGAACGTTCGGCTCCGGATGATTTCGATCCGGAGATTTTTGCGCCATTTGTAACCGGAGTCCGCTCAAGCCTGTCGACTCTGAAGAAGAAACAAGATGTGATTCAGGCCAATACCGGGGCTATTTACATGATCGATGCGGACGATACTCTGGTGAAGCAGATTCAGGAGCAGCGGAAGCAGCAGGCGGCACCTGTTGCGAAGAAGACCAGCTAACGCGATAGATACGTGTCCGCGGGCCAGCAGAGAAGCAGAACCAATATCGCTACGGGATGACCGCACGGGCTTTCTCAATGATGTGAGGCTCACATCTGGCAGGTCGTCCTTGCCCTTTGACCCGGAAATAGTTTCAGCGAAATTTTTGAAGCTTTATTTCCCATTCTTGCCCCCCCTAACTTTGATACTACTGGCCGACCAGGTATGCTTCTCTCTTGGGTCAACCCAAGAAGCGTCACGCGACCGGGTCCCAATATTTTCTTGTTCAACGTGTATTACCCGGTATTCTTTGTGACTATCATAATGCAATTCTGAAGAATTTTCGTCACGATCCCATCCATCCAGCTGCCATATCTATGGTAACTTGCCTGATCCTATTTCTCGGGTCGATGGAGAGTGCGTGCTCCATAGGAGGGTATTCCTGATAGCCAAGAGTTCGATGTTCAGTGCCTCCAGCTACATCAGGGGGCTCAAGAGATGACCAACGGAAAATCAAAACTCGAGGCGCTGCAGGCAGCGTTGGAAAATTATTTCCTTCGCTTTCCGCGTCTCACAGTCAAGGCCTTGTCTATGCGAACGGGAGTTCCTTACGCCACCCTGAGGCGAATCATCCAAGCTGAAGTCAATGAGATCAAGGATGAGACGATTTTTCGAATTATTGATCGTGTGCTGCTGAAGGCTGAGCAAATGGATTTTATCCGTGAGCACTATCCCGTACTCGACAAGATAATCAATGGCCGGAGCTTGCCTGCTCCACCCAATGATGACATGGCTCAGAGGTTCAGAAAGTTCCACCGTGCGAGCCCTCACAATCTGATCATCAGGATGGCGCTATCGAGAGCCGGGATAGATCGAGCGCACGTTGAGCAACTGGCAGGCGACATTGGTTTATTGGCCTTGGACGAAATGATTGCAGCTGGTCTTCTTGTGGAGGAACAAGGGTCGATCGAAGTCCAATGGGACGTCGAGCCTTACATGGAATTCGATGATATACGGCACCAGGTCGACAAAGACCTGGAATATTCCGCCAATACCTTAGGCTCTGGACCTGGCTTCATCCGCCATACTCTGGGGGCTGTTTCGCCGGAAGGTCTGCTGCGAATCGCAAGCCTCACTCAAAGGCTTCTTGCGGAAGTGGAAGCTACCGTCGGAGAAAAGAGCGGAAATATACCATTTTATCTTGACGTCCTGGTGGGGTCTTATGATCTGGATCGCTTGCCTGCTCGGCATAAAGTAGATATGAACGCCCAACTGTCATTCGACAGACCTTCGGAAGAGCTTTCAACCTGAGGATCCCGCCCCAGGTTTTAAGTATCAAAACAAACAATTGTTAACCAAATAAAAATCCTTGTATAAGGAGTCAAATTCCAAACGCAATCAGGCTGTGAAAAGCCTCGAGCAAAAAAGGAAAATGACATGCGCATTTTTTCAGGACTGCTTCCTGCCTCTCTGCTGTTTGCCACAACCCCTCTTCTTGCTGAGCAGCTCTGCCCAAGCCCTCCCGGCCAACCCGCGGCTTATAAAATTGGGCTATCTCAACTCTCCATCACGCCCATGAATAAACTCACGATTGCAGGCTATGGAACTTATTATGGACTACCATCGGCGACAAGGATGAGTCACGAGGGAACTCATGATCCCATTTTTGCCTCGACCTTTTGGGTTGAAACGGATACCGAACGTGCTCTTGCGATTGTATCCTTGGACCTGGTCGGAATAAGCCGGCCTACCGTACTCCGTGTTGAAGAGGAAGTAAAAAGAACTCTCGGTCGTTCGAATGTTCAAGTGATCCTCAGCGCAACGCATACGCATCATGCACCAGACGTCCTTGGACTCTGGGGCGCTCTCCCCTTCTTTACAGGACGGGATGAGCCGTACATGAATTTTCTGGAAAAAAGTATTGTAGCCAGTATAAAAAGTGCTTCAGACACAGCACGCTGCAGCCAGGTCCATTGGGCAGAGACCCACAAGGAAACGGATTGGCATAACTATCTTCCCGCAGGATCTGAGCATGAGGAGACCATCACGACTCTAAGCTTTGTCGATCCGCTCACTCAGCAGAGCCTCGGAACGCTGACCCAATGGGCGGCTCACCCCACAGTTCTTGAGGCCAACAACAACACGATCAGCTCTGATTTTCCAGGCGCCTTCCGTACGGCCATGGGCGAGTTCAGAGATGGAATCCACATCTATGTGAACGGCATGCTCGGGGCGAGTTATATTCCTCTCAAGGATACTGACCGGCGACCGGATCCGTTCGTCAACGGCGACAAGGACCCCGATGTCACCGTTGGCTACGAGCAGCAGTCATTCCACGGCCACGATTTGGCGGAAAAAGTGAATCAAGCCCTGACTCTGGCTGCGCAGCCTTTGCAAAGACCAGGTCTGCAATGGGTCGAGCATCCGTTCCAGCTGCCGGTGACCAATGCCAGGTTTAAATTAGCAGAAAGCCTTAACATCGTCGAAGGCCGCGGTATCTCCCGGGGATATGTGGATACGGAAATCACGCTGGTCGGCTTGGGCGAGTTGCAGCTGGCGACTCTTCCCGGCGAAATGTTTCCGTCAGGCACTGGCCAGATCCGTGGAATGCTGAAAGCCGGGGCCAGATCGCAGGATCCCGTTATGTTTCTCGGCATCGGCAATGACTGGTTAGGCTACCTCCTCAGCCCAGCGGAGTATGAGGACGACAAGTTCTCATACCACAAGGGTCTTTCACTTGAAAGAAATGCCATGGATCGTATCGTCAAGGAATATGAAAAAATCACGGCCCAACCCCAAAGATGAGAGGAGCCAGAGCATGCCACTATTTATCGCACTTATCCTTGGGGTTTTCGCCCCAATGGTCGCATCGGCCGCATCGCTGCAGTTTGGAATTGCTGAGAGCATTATCACGCCACCGATGATGGATTCTTACGTCGACTCGAACGGAAATCGTCGCCACGACAAGGATGAACCCTGGACGGACACCAACCAAAACGGACGTTTTGATCCCTATTATATAGCTGGTTTTGGGCAGAACCGGGTCGCCACCTCAGTCCACGACGATCTCAAAGCCGTGGCTGTGTCTGTATCCAGTAACGGAAAGCGCATAGTCCTGGTCTCCGTGGATACCATTGGCTGGTTCCGACACGACAAGGATGAAGTCGCCAAACTGGTTACGGCACCCATTGACCTCTTGCTGATCCACGCGACGCATAACCATGAAGCGCCCGACACGATCGGCCTTTGGGGTCCCGACTACTTCCGTGGCGGCGTCAACCGCGATTATTTGAATCATGTGAAGTCGCAGATTGCTGGAGCCATTGATGCAGCTATTCGCCAGGAGAAGCCGGCTACCATGCTCAGGGCTGAGCTCGATACCGTCCCGGCTGATCTTGGGCAGATAGACACCCGCCCCTACCCGGAGAAACTGGATACGCGACTCGTGACTGCACAGTTTCGCGACAGCGGAACAGGTGCCGTGCTTGGAACATTGGTGAACTTCGGCAATCATGTGGAAACGCTCTGGAGTGGCAACACATCCTTAACCGCCGACTACCCCGGGTTTCTTCGCGATGCTTTGAAATCTGGAATTCAGCTCAACGGCCAGACCGTTCTCGAAGGCACGGGCGCGCCGGTCCTATTCATCGCAGGAAACATCGGTGGCCTCGCGACGACAAGTTACGACACTCCCGTGCGGGACCCTTTCACAGGCGCGACCTGGATCGAGCCATCCTTTGACAAGGCCATCGCCCAGGGTCGCTATCTGGCGAAACTCACCAGTGAACTCTTGCAGTCCCCCCAGGCCCAGCATGATCTTGAGCCATCGATTCACTTCGTCAGTCGAAGCTATAAGCTACCCGTCGAAAATCTTGAATTTATTCTCGCGGGAAGCCTCGTCAAGCTCATCAGCCGCCCGTTTACCTTTGAGAACTGGGGCTGGAAGGTGGAAACGGAATCTCACCTCGTGCGGATTGGCGGTCTTTCCTTGCTCACTGTCCCGGGCGAACTTTATCCCGAGATTGCCGTGGGCGGCCTCGACCACCCCATAGGTGGGGATCGCGACACAGCACCCAAAGAGTGGCCCCCACTGCTGGATATCATGCCGGGTAGCACAAGGATGTTTGCCAACACCTGCAACGATTTCCTTGGATATATCATCCCCGCCTCTGAGTGGGATCGAGAAAAGCCCTATATCACGGGCACTGACAATGCGCCCTATGGCGAGGGAAATTCGCTAGGTCCTGTGACCGGGGAAAGGATTCATGAAACCAGTCTGAACCTTATTCTGGAATCCCGGAGTCAAACCCAGGACACGTATCAGTCACCCTTCACGGGACAGTACCGCTTTGCTTTCGATCAAGGCACGGTTGACCCGATGAATGTCGATGCTCTGGGGCGGATCGAGGGGAAATATACGGCACCTGGAGGGTCGTCATTCACTATTAGCGGCTATGTCAGTGCCAAGGGCGAGTTGAACTTTTGGATTGAAAATAAAGTGAAAGCCCAAGGAGCGATGGCCCCTGGCAGGATCGAGGGTACCTATGAATCCCGAGATCACCCTGGTGTCGTGAACAAGGCGGGAACATTTCAGGCGTCCTTCTGAAGCGAAGCCACATTCAATCGAGGAGAAAGCATGAAAGAACTAGTATTCCATGTAGCGCTGATCTTGGGTGCATTGGTGATTGCAAGCTGTGGACGGAACCATAACGAAAGCGCGACATCCCAACTTACCGCGGCCCCATCGTGCAACGTTGAAGAACTTAAGGTTTGCCTGGCCCATGCAGGTGGAAATGCATGCTATGCGAAATGGAGTTGCCATGCCGGTGATGAATCGCAAACCGTACTGTCCGTCCCCTATTATTACCAGTTACATAATCAATACGAGCCCTATCGTTCGTGCAACATCACGACTCTGGCGATGGCTTTAAGTTATAAGACCCGGTCCATCAAACCCGACGCAATTTATAAGTCGTACGGACTCGTCTTCACAGGGAGCGAGCTTGCTGCCATAGGGCGAGCCTATGGTGCTCAAAACAGCACCTACCATGCTGGAGGAGTCGGGGTCGCCAAGATCAAGGCCTACCTTGATCAGGGTATCCCTGTTATTTTCCAAGGGCAGTTCACAAGTGGGAGCGGTCACATCATTTTAATCGTCGGTTATGATAGCAGCGGTTGGATTGTAAACGATCCGTATGGGGAGTGGTATTCGTGGGGGTATGACCATAAAGCGACAGTGGGAGATCATGTCCATTATTCCTATGACCTTGTGGATCGCAATAGCCTCGGAGGTCGCGGGAACTATCACATTACAGCCATTTATTAAGCTAAAGTCGATTCAATATTGTACGATATGGAATGAACCGAGCGGCTCCGGCTGCTAGCAGTGAACCGCCCAGTGTCGCTGGCACAAAGTAACAGTCTCGTTTAGGTTTAGGAGCTGAAGAACATGATATTAGTTACAGGTGCCAGCGGCAACGTGGGATCCGAACTTGCCAGAATACTCAAGGCAAACGGGGCTCCGTTCAAGGCGGCGTTCCGCGACCTGGAGTCCGCAGACAGGTTCGGCTTGAAGAATGAAGCTGTCGTCTTGGATTTTGACCAGCCTGATACGTTTCCCAAGGCGCTCCTCGGAGTATCCAGGATCTTTCTGGTACGTCCGCCTGAACTTGCCGACACCAAACGTTACTTTCTTCCCTTCATTGAAGCTGCGCGCAAGTCCGGAGTCGCTCATATTGTTTTTCTCTCTGTTATAGGCGCCGATAAAAACAAGTTCCTGCCTCACAGCAAAATCGAGCAGCTCATGCGTCTCAGCGGAATCACCTTCACGTTCTTAAGACCCGGCTTTTTCATGCAGAATATCAGTGGGACGCATGCACCCGAAATCAAGGAGCTAGCGGATATCTTTGTCCCGGCTGGACAGGGCCGAACGAACTTCATTGACGTCCGGGACATCGCAGCCGCAGCGGCGGTCGCACTTATCGAGCCGGGACATGAGAACAAAGCGTATGCACTCACGGGCGACGAGGCGCTGACCTATCGGGAAGTGGCAGAAATACTCTCAGCTGAACTGGGCCGCCATATCCGCTATTCCAATCCGTCCATTTTCAGGTTCTTCCATCGCATGCGGAAACGTGGGATCAATGCCCCGTATATCCTGGTCATGATCGTGATCTACTCGATCGCGAAATTTGGCGGCGCCGGCACCTTAACAGTTGACCTGCGCAAGCTCATTGGACGACCCGCGATTAAATTCAGGGACTTTGCCCAAGATTACCGCAAAGCCTGGACTGTCTGAGTCAATCGGCTTCCAAATTCGCCATTATACCCTATGATATCATGACCAACGGCACAGTCCGTGTGACCCTACGGCTTTCCCCATGTATGCCAATATGACGTTGAAATGTCAGGATCAAGACCGATCGATCGCTAAAATTCGAGGTCTTGACTCAGATTTCGTGCATAAAATATCCTCTATAAACAGCCCCTTAAATCTCATTTTTGACATTTTTTAAAAATTGCTTGGCGTATCACTGCATCAACTGTATATGTTGCTACTGAACAGCTGAAGAGGTAGTTATGCTGTTGAACCTGTCTGACCTAAGCAATGAACCGCTCTACTCTCAAGTTCTTCGGCAAATACGCGCTCAGATCCTGACGGGTCATGTCTCTACAGGTGACCCGATTCCATCGATCCGCGACCTGGCGAGAACTTATAAAATAAGCGTGATGACTGTACAGAGAGCCTACGATGAGCTTATTCGCGAAGGCCTGGTCGTCGCAAGACGCGGCAAAGGATATTACGTTGCCGATTTGCTTCAATCTGATCGCGATCACGTTTCCATGTCGCACTGTAAGGATGCACTCAAACTGCCTATAGCGCTCGCGCTGGGCGAAGGTGTGCCGGCAGAAATCATTCATAAATTGGTGGATGAGTTGATTCAAGAAATGACAAAAACAAAAGGAGGCGAAGAATAAAATGAGTTTGGCACTTAAAGTCTCTCAGCTAACGGCTGCCGCTGGTAAATTCAAACTTGGTCCCATTGATCTTGAGATTGAGCAGGGCCTTGCGGTCGGTTTCATTGGCCCCAACGGCGCAGGTAAAAGCACAACGATCAACTGCATTCTTGGACTTCATAAAAGGCAAGGT
>NZ_DASQYZ010000052.1:0-2274 GCF_035638955.1 Oligoflexus sp.
AACACGGCATATCCAACAGCCTCCTTCACTCCTGGAAAAAGAAGTTCCCTCCCAAGTCCTTTGCTCTTGTCGAAATCAAAACCCCAGAACCAAAAGACATCAGCTCCACCATACAACCAACGCCTATCGAGATGGCTGTTCATCAAGGCATCCGAGTGATCGTTCAAAAAAGAATCGTTGTGGAGTTTCCTCTAACAGCCGAACCGAGTGCGATCGCGCTGTTCGTCAAGGCGCTGGAAGGGTGAAAACATGCGCGATGCCCGATCATATTTCAGAAATATACCTGCATAAGAAATTTGTCGATATGAGGAAAAATATAAACGGCCTCAGTGAGGGCCATCAGGTCAAACGATGAGCCGGTAAAAATCACTATCGACAAAAGCGGAGCCAACGCTTCTGGCATCGAAACCTATAATGACGACGAAGGCACTGACATCGAAATTCGTCAGAACAAATATTTGAACAACATTATCGAGCAGGACCATAGGCCCATCAAACAGCTATGCAGAGCCACGTTGGGATTCAAGAGGTTTCGAACTGCAAGGATTACAATTGGCGGTTTTGAGTCGATGAGGATCATTCGAAAGCGGCAGGTCAGAGCAGAGGGTAATACCACTGCTGAGACCTTCTATTCAGTCGCTGCATGATTGCTCGCAAATCCAGACATTTTCTTGCTCAGAGTTCGCAAACGCAACAAAGCCCTATTTTCTTGTGCCATTGAACGTTAGAGCATGAAGACAATCACAAACAATCTTTTGGGCGACTTTTCTTAAGAAATTTACAATCGATAGGCTGATACATCGACCGGTCCAGACGGTAGAGTTGGTGGTACTTTTGATAGATTTTCTCAAACGTACCATTGCGGTAAATTTCTTCAATCCCTCGCTCAAATTTTATTCGAAGGGCGTCCGATTTGAAAGCAAACCAATAAAAATTGCCTGGTCCCAAAATATCGTGATAAGCGACGAGAGGCTCTTCTTTGGCAGCATCCTTCGACTGTCTGACAAGCCAGTACCTAAATATATTGGCTTCGGAGATTATTACGTCGGTGCGATCGGCGAATAGCATGCGAGAAGGTAGATAGCTGGAAAACTCTTTATAACGTGCATTTCCAGCTGCCATCTTTTCAAACTCTGGGCCAAGATATTTAGATGCATCATTAAAAGCCACAATTCGATATTCGGCTAAATCAGCGATCGAGCTAATTTTTGGCACCTTGTGTTTTAGGCTTATTGCAACGTTATAAAATCTAACGACTGGCCAGGATGAAAGAAAACCTTTCCATTTTCCATTCGGCTTCGCAGCAGTTACCATCTCAACTTCGCCGGAGTTGAAAGCATTCAGCACTCTGGCATGGATAATTCTCACGAATTTTGCAGTAACATCTTGCGTTGCAAGTGCGCTTTGGATGATGTCCAAAGTCCAGCCCGTAGCGTTCTCAGCTATGTAGGGTGGTGCTGAACCATCGATCGCGACAATAGCAACTTCTGAAGCATTGCATGGCGCTAATGGCAGTATAAACGACCAGCTGAAAACCACTGCTGTGCAGATTTTAGCCCGTTCTAAATTCATGCATGACTCCAGCCAGGAATTTCTATTGCCGTAAAATTCATTTAGTCAATACTTCCCAAAGCATAAGAAAAAAACCTGTTTTCGTCAAAAGTTTCGAAATTTCTGGTGACTTACTGGGCGTGCCACGAACTCGGCCTAGCGGCTTCTCGTGATTATGGACAGGAACTCATACGATATGATCACCCCCTGGCTCAACCAGGCAATTGCCATCCTCATCGGGGAACGTAAGCCAAAAGCCTGAACCGAGCTGGAAAGCAAGTGTGCGGGCAAAGCCGTTCTCGTCGGCACGTGGCAGTAAACTGCATTTTTACTCCCTTATTATCCGCCCAGGATGATAAGTTAAGCATGAATGTTCACTGATAACTCTGGGGACTACTCCTGTGCCCATTATTTGTACTATTCTTGTTACCCTGGTGCTTCTTGGAAGCGCGTCGGGTTGGGCTACGACCCAAGTTGAACTTTTCACACCCTATGATTTCGCTCCATTCGTCATGGATCGTGCCGCCCAAAAAGGCCTGATTGCGGTCCCCCAAGTCATCTCATGAAGAGCGTAGTGCGGGAAATTTGAGGATGGGTCCAGCAGCCGGACAGCCTCCTGATACAATTGACGGTATTATTCGCTGGTGAATCTGCTCTTATTGACATGTAAAGTCATCCCAAATGTGCCTGGAAATTGGGGGGGTCGGCATGTCGGTTCGCCAT
>NZ_DASQYZ010000053.1:0-2126 GCF_035638955.1 Oligoflexus sp.
AGCGATGACTGCAAGCATTCACCTGACTTTGATCGAGAGTTGCAAGATGATCGGCTTGAATCCACGGACATACTACAGGGAATCTGTGGCTCGACATCACAAAGGCCATGCCCCGCTTACCCCCTATCAAATGAAGACCGAATTGAATCGTGCAGGCGTTAATTCAAAGTGAGACTGATTCCACTCCTCAGTCTGATACGAGGTAACGCCGGGCACGGACGATTTACCTTTATCTGGCTCAGAAATATGGTCGCAGGACGGAGATGCATCCGGGTCAGGGCTCGCTCTTCAATGAGGCAGAAGTTGAGGTCGCTGCGACCGCAGTGGATATCGATGAGACCACAACCATTCCTGAACACAAGCGCAGGAAAGGGGGCAGGCGTTCGATTCCAGAAAACCTTCCTCGCGAGGAGGTGATTATAGATCTGCCTGTCCGGGAAAAATTCTGTCCGAGCCCGGACTGCAAACATGCGGAGCTCGAGCGCTTTGGCGAGGAAACCAGTGAGCAGTATGATATCGTTCCCTCCCGAATTTTTGTGCTCAAGACTGTAAGACCGAAGTATGCCTGCCCCTGCTGCAGGGAGGGTGTGAAGCTTGCACCGGCACCCTTGCAACCGATTCCAAAAAGCAATGCCTCCCCTGGAATCCTGGCTCATATCGCTATTTCGAAGTATGCCGACGGCCTTCCACTTTATCGACAGGAAAAAATCCTGGAGCGGCTCGGCGTGGATCTGAGCCGATCAACGACCAGCAAATGGATGATTGCCTGCGCTGAACTTCTTCAGCCCATATTCAATCTGATTCGTGACCACGTCTTCGATACAAGATGCATTTATTGCGATGAAACAGTGATTCAGGTTCTGAAGGAGGCACACAAGGCTCCAGGCTCAAAGAGCTTCATGTGGGTTATCGGCAGTCATGCTTCCGAAACAAAAGCCGTCTGCTTTTTTATAGCCCGTCCCGCAGCGGAAAGGTGGCAAGAGCCCTGCTCGATGATTATGAGGGTTTTCTGCATACCGATGGATATAAGGGTTATAGCAATCTTCCTGCCGGCATCAGACGTGTGGGATGTCTGGCTCATGCGAGAAGAAAATTTCATGTGCGACCAAGGCCGGTGCCGCAGGAACTGAAGGCAGCATTGCCGCCCAGGCTTTGACTAGAATGCAAAAGATATATGCCGTCGAAAAGCAGATCCGTCACAAGCCATCGGAAATACGAAAGTCAGAGAGGGAAAAGCTTTCCACACCCTTGCCAGATGAACTTTACAAATGGCTTGTTGAGGTGAAAGACTCATTGCCGCCAAAGTCTCTCACGGGCAAGGCATGCTCTTATCTTTTTGATGAGTGGCCTTTCATTGTTAGATTTCTCGAGGATGGAAGGCTGGAGGTCGACACCAATTGGATTGAAAGGCAGATTAAGCCTTTTGTGATTGGACGCAAGGCGTGGCTCTTTGCTGATACTCCGAACGGTGCTGAAGCCAGCGCGATCCTCTATAGCGTGATCGAAACCTGCAACCTTAACAATGTCGATCCATTCTCATGGCTCAAGAAAACATTCACTGACCTTCCCTATGCGCAAACCCTTGCCGACTATGAAGCCCTGTTGCCCTGGAATTTCAAAAAGCGCTGAACCATTGATCCGACCAGGCCATACCCTGTCCGATGTGGATTACGAAGCGCTCACAAGGAAAATGCACATTCAATGGCAGGGACAGAGGATCATGGACATGGCCGGAAGGAAAAGAGAACTCTTCACCTGATGAATGGGCTTCCATTCTGGCTTCATTTTCCAACTGCAGAGCAGGCTTTTATCATTGAACGGGAAAGCGTTATTAAAAAGAGCGGCAAGGTCAGGCGTGAGCAGGTATATGGCCTGACGAGTCTTAAGGATGCTGATGCAGGGGCACTGCTCCAGTTGAATCGAGGCCACTGGACCATTGAAAATAAAATATTCCATGTAAGTGACGTGACATTCAATGAGGATCGCAGCTCCATCAGGTCCCCTATATCTCAGCCAAGTATGAGACAGTTTCTGCCGATAAATTAGTATAATGAAAGTGGCGGAAATGAGGCTTCATCCATGTCCCAGACATCCAAAGACAAAAAGCTTGTGGGTTCAGCAACTTC
>NZ_DASQYZ010000054.1:0-2145 GCF_035638955.1 Oligoflexus sp.
CATCGTCGACATACCACGGATTCTGCAGGCCTAAAATTTGTCGGTAAAGCTCTGTATCTTTCATCGACAATTCTCCCCATATATTACGGGGATATTAACGAAATTCTCGGCGCCACCCCACGGAAAACCCGGAAGGACCAGCTTTCTTAACCGCAAGGCAAATAGGCAATTGGCGCCAGATCAATGGTTAGTCCCTTTGATTGACAAGTGCTGCGTGGCCAGGTATCCGAATAGTTGTAAGCTTCTCTCGGAAGGTAACAAATGAATCGATACACATTAGTTTCTTTTGCCCTTTTGACTCTGCTATCAGGTCGAGCTTTTGGCCATCAATTGTATTACGCCGATTCTGCTTCTGATGAAGCCGTAGCGCTTACTTTTTGCAGAATGGGCGGCTATGCAAACCCTGCTGACTGTGCTTCAGATATAGTCAACAATGGGCTTATCGAGGAAGCAAAAGGCTGCATAGATTCCACAATCAGTCAGGTAAACAAGTTTGCGATTACGCCGATTGCTCATCAAGTAGGAGGTAATGGTGTACCAGGGGTTTGGCACCAAAATTATGAGCACTCAAAAGAAGATGGCTTGCACAGGCATAATTGGAGCAAAGAAGCACGCGAAGGAGCGGGGAACACCTATGCAGCCGCACAAATCAACAGTCTAAAGAGTCGATACGGAACCGTTTCAACTACCAGCAGCCATACAACCACCAGCACAGGTTCGCTTGGCGTTGGCGGAGCTGTTGGCGTTGGCGTGGGTGCGAGTGTTGAAATGAGTGGCAATGCCGGAGTATCTGGAACATCTGAAAAAGGCACTGCCACCGAAAAAGGTCCTATGGATCAGGCCACGTTAGACAAAAAATGGGATGAATATTATAAAGCTGCCTACGACGACCCACAGTTGGCAGGTGTAAATCCGAATATTTACTGTCCGCGCAACAAGCCGAATTGTGTGGCTTCTTCGGGCAAGGTGATCAAGAACGAAAGTTATCAGCCTGATGCTCCGAAAAAAGAGGAAAGCAAGCCAGACAAATCCGGTTCGTCATCTTCCCCGAAAAAACCCTCGGATACAGGCTCGTCAAAAACTCCAAAGTCGTCTTCAAATGATGATTTCGGAGGAAATTCTATAAAAACCACCGACGGCGGGAAATGGGCTGGCGAGCCTTCAAAGACAAGTGATGGAAGCATGTGGGTAGACTTTACCCAAGAGGACCCAGATTATGATCCAATGGCTCTCTGTATTTTTGATGCCCATAAAGAAAAACTAAAAGGAGAGGGCACCAAAACATACGATGAGGGCGGCAGCGCCGATAACAGATCTGACGCTCAAAAGAAGCGTGATGCAGAGGCTAACCTGAAAAAAGGTCTCTGTGACGAAAAATATTATGGTCGACAGTATTGCGCCAACTGGAAAAAGAAGTTCGAGCTGATCGACAGCAACGTACCAGCTGACAGCAAGCCCATCCTGGAGCCGGGCGAAAAGCTCGAGCGTCCTGGTTTCTACCACTATGATCCTGACAAAGTCCCTGGGCCTAAGGGTGATACAGGAACAAATCAGACTCCACAAAAGCTTCCGCCACACATTAAACCATAAATTCCGAACCCCAGACTCATCCTCTGGGGGTTTTTATTTCGGCTTTGTTTCAATCCCTACTCAACGCCTGCAAGGCAATGAATTGGATTGATCACTGTGCACAAAGCATCAGGCATCGTAATATTATACACAGGGGCTGTGAACCTCTATTTGCACGACGAACCAAGGGAATGGAAATGAAGCGTTTTACTTTGACCCTTGCTTTATGTGTATACGCCTGTGGAACTGATGATAGCGAGCCAAAGGAAGACGCCCCTAAAAACGCTCTTTGCAAGACCCTGAAGGATGGGTCAGTGGAACGCTTTGAGATAGATCCAGACGAGGCCGAGACCAGGGCAGTTATGCTAAGCATGGGCTTCTATCCTTGCTACTGAAAGGAGCAAGTCCATGGCTACTGGGTATCGGCATCCCAAACGAGCATACCCCTGAAATTCTTCCAGAATTAACTTGAATCTATCCTGCCAATTTCAATCCTTTAGTCTGTGCAAACTGCCCAGGGGTCATTCCTCCCAAGAAGTGTGAGGCCTTTTCTCGTTCGACTTAGCATCTTGATAC
>NZ_DASQYZ010000055.1:0-1866 GCF_035638955.1 Oligoflexus sp.
CCTTATTGAGCAGGACCACAGGCGAGTGAGGCAAAGGACAAGGCCCATGCTGGGCTTTAAAACCTTTATGTCGGCCGCGAAGACCATCGCCGGAATTGAGATGATGGTCATGATCAAAAAAGGTCAGATTGATATCCAGGGCTCCACTCCATTTGAGCAGTTATCCTGCGAGGGCGTAGAATTGCTCGAAAGGAGTGGAGCCCTGGGGTGCGATCTCGCCTTTTTTGATCATGGCCATCATCTCGATTCCGAACCCCAGATATTTTTTGCAACAAAACCTAAAAAATTCACATGGCTTATCCGCAAGCAGCTCGACGCCTACCCGGTCCTCATGCAAGAAACGCTTGTGAACACCAAACTGTCATTCGCAGTTACATTCTTGCACAACTGCACAAGTTTCTGCTCTCAGTTACGGCCTCTGATTATATGGTTCCACGCCCGAATTTATCAGATCTTTTTGTGAACGCGATGGTCCAAAGAAATGGGCAGTGTGGCGTTATTTGTATCTTCTATGGAAAATGTCACGTGATTTTTCCCAAGCCAAAGCCTATATGATCCCAATGCAAAGCATTTCAAAGCCAGAATGGCAGCCAAGTTGGAGCCTTATCCTGTAAGGACCAGGATTCAACACGTTGCAGGGTGAGCGTTTGGTCGGGAATATCTGTTGGAACCATGACCGAAGCTCTTATTTTGAAAAAGGAAAACATCGTGCGCTATTCAAAACTGATTCAAAAAAAAACCTATTGGAACATCGCGAAAATGACTGTACTTGCGATTACGCTGGTTCACTGCAAATCGACTCATAGTGATATTAGCAGTCAGAAAGTCAATCCTTCTTCTGATTTTCTCACTCTATCGAAAAACAGCTGCCTGAACGCCAAACCTGACATCAAATCCTTACTCGTTCCCGATGTTAAGAAGCTAGGCTATGCTCAATGGTGTCCTTCCGGAAAGGGCTTCCGGACACTGCCCGAAACTCATCCCTTGCTCGGCATCTTCATTACCGATGAAAGTTATATAACTTATGAGCAGTGGCCATTGGCCAAAAAGCTGCTGGAGATATTTAAAAGAAGATTAAATCCTCCGGTAATCAACGTGCTTGTTCAAAAGTTGCAACTGGAGAAGGCTCGAACGAATGCCAGTCAATATATTTCTGCCGAAGATATGAAACGACTGAACTTTATTTCCATCGAAGGCAATGATCCATCAAGTGTACCGCAGGATCTCATGGAATTCGGGGTCACTGGTACAAGCCCTGGCTTAGCTTTACTCGATCTTCCGCACTTCGATGGTGGATGGGAGTATGCGCCTGGTGATATCGCCAAGGATTGCGGATTTAAACTCGAGAAGCAGTCGGAGTCTCCAAGTGACAGTGGCGGCGAATACGGTGGAAACGTGATTGGCTTGCCAGGCGGTCTGGTTGCCATCGGCTCAGGGATGAACGACAGCACAGTGGCTACCATCTCGCCCGACAGCCAGGAAAACGTGGTACGGGTGAATACTGAGTGGCTCGGCGTAGGTCACATCGATGAGTTTATGGTCACTGTTCCTACGCGGGATTCGGCGCCCTGCAATTTCGCGATTCTGCGGGCCTCACCCGCGCTCGGCCTTGATCTCGCGCGAACGGTGGGCAAAAGTAAAGATGATCGTCTTGAACCCCAATGGCCAGCGAGCGAGATATTTCAGGCCGAACCTAGCACACGTACTGATTGCCTTGCGAAGTTGCCACGCGCACGTAACGGAAAGCCATTGGGTGCACGCGAGGCGCTGGAATGTCCATTGTTTGTAAAGGCAAATGAAACCTATGAAAAAATAATCGATACCGAAGTTTCGACTTTGGTGGCACGTGTAAAGGCTGCAACGGAT
>NZ_DASQYZ010000056.1:0-68522 GCF_035638955.1 Oligoflexus sp.
TGACTTCACCTTCCCCTTTCCTTTCCCATCCTTTCTTTTCCTCAGCGCAATACCAAACGATTGGAATCCATCAACTCGAATAATAATGGGGCATCGGCTGAGCTTATGGCCGCCGAAGACTTGACCGCTGTTGCTGTGCTCCTTTCTTTTCCCATGCTGAGGTCAATCATGAAACCACGTGGCTCCCGTTCCTTGCGATTCCCTGCCTTGATCCTACAATCGTCAGCCCTTGTCCTGCTGCCTCTGATTATAACTTTGGCGCAATCCTGTGGAAGTTCTCCTGATGTTTCCAAGGGAACATTATCTCATTCGACCCAGGGCTTGAAAATTCCTGAAAAAGGTCAAAACCTGATCCGCTCAGGCAGCTCAGGCCAGGAATTTCTTGAACCTTCAGGTTCCGCCAGGTCGTCGGAATCGGGAACCATTACGATTTCCGGCGTGGCCGATGGCAATGGATCCAGTGCCCGGGTTACGGCCGACCCTATCAGCGGCTCACCCCTTTTGTTATCAGGTCGCCTGGAACTTAACCTGATCGATAAGATTCCAGGTCTCAAAGATTCTGCTGACCTTCATCGACTGGCCGGTGCCAGCCCGGAATCTCAAACTGCCCTGGCTACCCAGCTGGAGTCACTGGTCAAGGCCTTCGTCAAAGAACAGGCCGGAACGTTTGCGTTCCAGGCGGAAAACCTCAAACTCAACATGGAACAATTCCATATTGATGCCGACTCCGTTCTTCTGGGTTTTGATTATCACCTGGGCGACTCTCAATTGATGGGTGGGCACATCGGCTTCCGCTTCAGCAAAGGCCAACTCGTGCAGGTTCTGTCGCGAACCTTTGGTATCAGCGAAGACCAGATTGAAAGCGCACCCGAGGTTGATGCTGTGACTCTCGCTCAATCCACGGCCGAGCTTGTGCTCGGTGAAGGATCGAGCGTTGAGAGCGGCAGCATTATCAAGGTCATCTATCCAAGGGTCATCACCCATGGTGAGGGACAGGAATACGAGTTCAAATCCAGTATTGCCTTTAAGGCCAGCGATAAGGACGGTGAACCCTATGCTCTGGTTCGCAGTCTCACAGAGAATGAAGTCTTGGAATGGCAGAACCTTAAATTCAATTATGAAGGCGAGGTTTTCGGTCAGGTCTATCAAAGGATGCCCGGCGGCCCCACCATCGAGGCTGCCTTGCCTTTCGTGTCGGTTCAGACCGATAATGCCAGTGGATTCGCCGATGCCTTGGGCCAGATTTCCCTGACAGGTTCCCAGGCTGTTGCGCTCCTTGAATCCGGCAGCTTCCGCGTGGTGAATGCCGAGGGGACGAAAGCCCAGGCTTCGGGTACGGCTGACCTGCGTTTCAATGATAGCAATTCAACCCTCGCAGAACGAAACGTCTATTACCATCTGCAGCTCGTGCAGCAATGGGCGAAAGAAGTGATCAATCCCAAATGGTTTACAACCAAAGTGACAGCAAACGTCAATCTTTCTGAAACATGTAACGCTTACTGGGACGGACGGACCCTGAACTTTATGAGTGAAGGTTCCACCTGTCGCAACACAGGCGAACTCGCCGACGTTGTGTATCATGAGTGGGGACATGGTCTTGATGCCAACATTGGCGGTATTACAGACGGAGCGTACTCCGAAGGCATCGGCGATATCATTGCCACCTTTATCACCAAATCACCCGATATGGCCCCGGGCTTCCAAAAAACAGGCAGTGGCACGGGCGCCATTCGCTTCCTGGACGCCAACCATTCCTATCCGCCCAAGAGCACAGAAGTGCATACTGAAGGCCTTGTAATTGGCTCAACGTGGTATCATCTGATCCAAAATTTTGAGAAGCGTTACTCGACTCAGGGTCGATCCTTGGCGAAAAAATTGTTCCTGAAAAGCCTTTACACAACCAACCAGTATGAAGATTCCTATGAAGCGATCCTGGCTTTGGACGCTGATGGTGGAGATCCGTCCGAGGGTAAAAACTTCTGTCTGATTACGGACGCATTTGCAAGACACGGCTTGGCGAAGCGTTCGTCCAAGTGTAATGGAATGGAGGAGCCATCCACCACTCCGTCGCCGACGCCCACTCCAACCCCGAATCCAGAGTCTCAGCCGAACCCTGAGCCTAAGCCCCAGCCTGAAAACGCGTCGATCACCTGGGTGACGAGCGGTTTCATCGACGGGATGCAATTTAATTGGCTGGGTGGAAGTGCCAGGATCAAACTCAATCTGGTCAACGAAGCAAGCCAGGGCCTGACAGGCTGTATTTTCCGGGTCACGGCCAACAAGCTGTCGAGCGGTCGGGTTGTGGCTCGCAAGGATAATATCATCCTGAAAAGTCAGCCGCTGAGTCTGCCGAATGGCAAGCTTGAATCTGTGGTCACCACGATCCAATTGCCTTGGGGATCCTCAAAACAGAATCTGGAAATTCTGCTGAGCGCGAACTGCTCAGGTCAGCCGGTTCCCGTGGTCGAGAAGGATGCGTTAGCGAAGTAATCCAGGAGGAACCCTCGGGTCGAAAGATCCGAGGGTTTTTAATATGCGTCATATTGTCTTTATTCCAAACAGATCAATGGAACGTTGCACGAAGCCCCTTTGCGCAGTAAAGTTTTAACACTCAAAAAAAATGAAGGGTTCACTTCTCGCGACAAGGACGTTTCGCATGCAGAAACCTGTGACTCATATCGCCATCTATGGCGATGCCGGACGGGGCAATGCCGAGCAGTTTGAACTCGGAGCCATCATGGCTAAAAGACACGCAGTGAAGCCTTTTCGTTTAGCGCTATCCACTGGCGATAATCAGTACGATTCCACCACACCCGATCTCATGAGAAAAATTTTCGAAGAGCCGTTTGTGGACTTGATCAACGCCGGGGTTCCTTTTTTTCAAACCCCAGGCAATCATGATATGGATGAAGGCCGCATTGAAGAGCAGCTGCACTATAGCCGCCGGATCAATGCTCTCAGTGAAGGGAAAGGCGGTTGGGTGCTGCCAGCTCCCCATTACGTGATCCGGGATAAACATGTCAAAATCATTGTTCTGAATGTCACCGCTCCCGGTAGCGACTTTCCTGATCAGCGTGAAGCTCTGGAATTCGCCGAAGCTGAGTTGGCCGAAGACAGCGCGGACTGGAAAATACTATGCTTCCACTATCATCTTTGGTCCACGGGCCTCCGCGGTGATCATGAAGAGATGAAAGCGGTTTTTCTGCCACTTTTGGAACGATACCAGGTGGATTTCGTTTTTGCGGGTCATGAGCATCATGCTGAAGTTTTTGCTCCCTGGAGAGGCACGCACTTCGCAATCGTCGGCAATGGTTCCGAGATTCGGGAGCATGTGATGCCGAGCGACCAGGAATGTCTTTTTCGGACCAACGAGATTGGTTTTGCCGAACTGACTTTGGATGAGGCGCAGGCCTGTTTAGTACTGATTGATCGGCATGGGCAGGAAATTTGGAAGCAGGTTAAGCAGAGACTGAAGCCTTTGGCGTCCGTAGGGGAAGCTTCACAACAAATTTAAAAGGCCGGAAGTCCTCGGAGCCTGCTGGATTCAACAGGACGATGTCGATGCTGCCACCATGAGATTCCAGCAGGTGACGCACGGCGGCGAGACCCAGGCCACGCCCTGATATTTCCGTGACTTCTTTCCTGGTCGTAACCTGATCCTGAAAAATCAAAGCGGCTGCGTCCTCATCTTTTGGTGAAGGCACCTTCATCCTGCCCCGGAACTCCTGAAGATTCAGGCCGCGTCC
The DNA here is from genome assembly GCF_035638955.1 of Oligoflexus sp. Taxonomy (GTDB): domain Bacteria; phylum Bdellovibrionota_B; class Oligoflexia; order Oligoflexales; family Oligoflexaceae; genus Oligoflexus. The sequence continues at coordinate 3,747 of NZ_DASQYZ010000056.1, forward strand.
ATCGTCACTGACGTGTAGAACCATCTTTTCATCATGCAGCGCAGCATGGATGGCAATGCTGCCGGCGGGTGGCTTGCCAGAGGCTAGACGCATGGCAGGAACCTCCAGGCCATGATCGAGTGCGTTGTGAAAGAGGTGCATGCAGATGTTTTTCAAAACAAAATAAAGTTGAGGTGGAATGATAAGGGGCGAGCCGGACACCGCCAGGTAAGGCGGACGTTTGCCAAGAGTTTGAGCCAGCTCTTCCATCGCCGGTTGAAAGATTGTAATCAGAGCCTGCAAAGTCATGGCATTTTCCTCATTCTTCGGCAGCGTCTCGATGGGGCCACGGTCCAGAACCTGATCGTTGAGCCGCTGATACTCATCTAAAAGAGACTTAAGCTTTCGAAGTTGCTCCATCAGGTTTTGTTGAAGGTCATCCGGCTTCGATGTTGGTTGGGCTTGGAGAAGTTGCTCCTCACTCTTATGCAAGGCACCCGACAGCCGTCTTAGTCCTAGAGTGCGAGCGTTGCCTTTCAGCGTATGCAGATGCCGCAGACACACCTTGAAGGCTTCAGCCGAAGTTTCCTGCTTCAGGCTGGTTTCCCAGAATTCCAAAAGGTGCAGGCTGTGTTCCATGAAAATGCGAAATTTGCGGGACGGGACGCGGACCAGCTGCATGAGGTCCTGCCATTCCTCTTCACGAGCCTGAGCATCGCGACGGTATTGAAGGATTTCTGTGACATCCCGAAGAGTCAGGAGAACGCGACTGATGCGCGCGTTTTCATCGAGAAATGGTGTCCATTCGGCTTCGATGGCCCGCTCGCCAGCCTTATCCTTGAGATAGAAAAAACGGGGGAAAGCCGGCGCATTCAGCTCCCATACCAGGATATCTTCATGAATCAGAGCCTGCAGCGTGTGGGTGATTTGCTGGCGCTCGTCTGCTCCAAGATCAGTCTTGGTCAGGACCGCCTGATCAAGGGTTTGCATGGCTAACTGGTGTTCACCCAGCAATCGCAGGGAATATCGGGAATGGTCCTGAGAAATGCGTCCCTCAGGATCGACTATCAAAATACCCTGCTCAATGGTCTGAAGAATCATTTTGATTTCGAGTGTCTGTTCTTCCACTTTCTTTTCCAGATGGAGATTCAATTGTTTGACTTCTTCCAAATACCCATCTTTTTCCTGATTCAGTCGCGCAAGCTGCCTGTTGTTATCCTGAATGGTGCGCGCGTTCTGATCGACCATGGCATACGCCGTGGTGATCGAACGGATCAGCGCTGTAATCATGCAGCCGAAGAACGCGAGGACCCAGTAATGTAAAGACACCGGCACGGCATGAGTCGAAAGCAGGTCCATTTCCACGCAGATATCACGGACAGTGCCGAGAAACAGGAACAATGTCCCAAGACCAAAAATCACGCTATGCGGCTCGCGACGCCAAAGGGCCAGGAACACCCGCGTGATGATTACGGCACAGGCCACCAAGAGCAGGATTTCCCCGGGAAGGAGCGCTGACATGGGTCGAATCCAGCCGGCAACGGAGAGCGTCAGGGCACCGCCTGCATAGCCCAGCATGACAAAGCGAAGGAGGGGCAGAATTCTTGTAGGACGGGCTGGAAACATCTTTTCCACAAAGAGAGCAAAGGGGGCAGCCACGGCATACATCGAAAATTGAAACAGGAGATGGTTCATGAGGTAGTTGGTGAAGAAAAACTGCGACAGCGTGTTGGTAGGCACGAAGAGAATCACGCAACCCGCGCAGGCAGAAACCAGCGCCAGAGCCAAGATTTCCTTTCTTTGCCAATTGAGACTGGCGATGAGTCCCATCACCAAAGCAGCCAGAACAAAAAAGAGACCGGCTCCGAATATTTCAGCATTTTTGTTGATGATATCGAAAATGAGATCTTCGTAGTTGCCCAGACGAACGCCGTGAAAAAGCCCTAGATTGGTGTGATCTGAAAAGATCCGTATGTAGAGGTAGGTCCCGGCCGAAGCCTGCGGAAGATGCAGCAGCGCGTGTCGAAAGCCCTGGAATTCCAGGCCACCAAATTGAAACAACAATTGATCTTCGATAAAGATGTGGACGGCCAGGTCAAATCCTGGAAAAAAAATGGCAGGATTGCTGTAGTCCCAGGTGTCGGGAAGACGAGCCCGCAGCCAGCCCACGGTATTGTCACCGCGTTCGGGTGGACGTAAAAGGTCATTTTCGAAGGGGGTCCAGAGGGTGGAATTCCTGCCGATCTCATAGTGACCAGGCGCGGATAGTGGAAAGTCACCCCAATGATATTCCCAGTTCTTTATCTCATGAAACGACGCGGCCCCTGGGGTTGAGCCTGGAGCGACACAAACCAAAGAAGGACAAGCAAGGCCAGAATGAATCGCATCAATACCACGAAATCCTCACGGAGTTTTTCAGTGAAGTTTTCGGCATCCCAGGTGTATTCTCTCTTACGATTGGGAAAGAAGTTGTCCCGCACCCAGAGGAATTCGTATGGTCCGACCCCAAACGCCTGCCCGTTCCCTGCTTCTTAAGACCGATCACAGGCCATGGCCTATTCCACGGGCGCGCTGGATCTGGTCGCAAAAGTGGCTGGATGCTGCCTTCCTGCATTGGTCGTTTACGCCGGAGGAGGTTCAAGAACTGCTGCCGCGCGGGATGACTTTGGATCTATGGGAAGGTCGAGCCTGGATATCAATCGTGGCGTTCACCATGCATGGCGTGCATCCTCAGGGGCTTTGGCCCATGCCGGGACTCTCGACTTTTGCAGAACTCAATATTCGCACCTATGTGGTGCACGACGGCAAACCTGGGGTGTATTTTCTCAGTATAGAGGCCGCGAATCCGCTGGCCGCTTGGCTGGCACGGGTCGCCTCGCCCTTGCCTTACCGATTTAAAAAGATGCAGCGCAGCCGGCAGAATGGGGGGGAAATCTTTGAAGCCGGACACCCAGCGCAGGATGGTTACCTTCACCTGCACTATCAGGTGGGCGCAACCCTTCCCCATAAGACGCCGCTCGATCTCTGGCTGACGGAACGCTACTGCCTTTATGTCGATAGGCGGGAGCAGCAACTACGCGCTGAAGTCCATCACGAACCATGGCCCCTCCAGACGATGGAGCTGCTGTCCTTCCAATGCCGCTATCGATTCTCAGAATCGGTTTATTTCCATGCAGGGCCCGACCTTGTGCACTACTCAGCCGGTGTCCCCATCCTGGCCTGGAAACACGAACCTCTTGTTACGGCCACAGTCCAAACACCAGTCCATAAAGAATGAACTGGACGGTATGATATCCGGCGTTGATCAGCCACAGCTTGAGGCTGTTGCCACCAAACACATAATTGATGCCAAATGAACCTCCGACAAACCCCAGCCCGACTGTTAGTCCATAACAGAGTGCTTTCGAGAGACCGGGATTGGGACCCAATAGGACCGAAAGAAGGTAGGCGGCGATGACTGCGAGCACAAAAGCCAGGCCGAACACCAGGGCTGGATGCCGACCTTTTTCATTGGTTCGTGGATCAAGTCCTGATTCCTTGGCCCATGATTCCAGAAACATGACAGGTGAATACCACAGGCCTCCCAGTAAGAAACTGGACAAGGCCGCGACGCCGACCGCCAAAAGATTCACATCGGTCATGATTCATCTCCCTAACTGTTTTTATTCATTATACGTAATCAGGCTCTCCGCGACATGTGTACTTTTTAGGATGAATGGTGCCCAGATCCGAAATTCCGTAGCGGGGGGGGGCCACTTTTTCGCTTTATGAAGCGTTTTCTCAAACCGGTCCTTTAAATATTCCTTAGCGTTATCCGATAGGGGGTGAGTGCAAAGGAGCGCAAATTGAAGTCTCAAATTCCAGGAATAACTCTTGATGCCGAGCCGCTTGTCTCGTCGCGGAATATTGTCTATCGCGCACGGGATGCTGAAGGGCGCTCGGTCATCGTCAAGGTGTTAGGACAGGAATATCCTCAAGTTCAGGATATCGCGAGGTTTCGTGCGGAATTTGAGATCGTCACAAAATTGAATGGCCCAAGGGTGGAAAAGGCGATTGGCCTGTACCCCTGGGATCATACGCTGGCCATGGTTCTGGAAGATAACGGCCCTGATCTTCGAACGCGGCTTGACGGGAAACCCTTTGAACTATCGGAATTTTTCGAACTCGCCCTGGCCTTGGGCGAAGCCTTGCGTTCGGTCCATTCCGTTCGCATCATTCACAAGGATATCAACCCGAGCAATATTTGCTGGAATCAATCCAGCGGTGAACTTAAACTGATTGACTTCGGCATAGCCACGGAATTTGAAACCGCGGATCAGGCCACAGACGTTGGGCTCGAAGGATCGTTGCCTTATCTGGCCCCTGAACAGTCAGGACGGATGAATCGCAAGGTTGACTATCGGAGTGACTATTATTCGCTGGGTATCACATTTTATGAGGTTCTGACCGGCAAGCTGCCGTTCCAGGCGGAAGATACGCTCGACTGGATTCATCAGCATTTGACTCGTGAAGCCATACCCGTCGTGGAATTGCGGCCGGACATTCCCCGGGCTGTATCCGATATTATCAGTAAATTGATGCGTAAGAACGCTGATGAACGTTATCAAAGTACATTTGGACTCTTGCATGATCTGCGTGCCTGCCGTGAGGCCTGGCAGAAAAATGCCGCCGGCCCCGCTTCGTTTCAAGTGGGCAGCCGTGATGTTTCAGAACGGTTCGCGTTTCCTCAGAAACTGCAGGGACGTGAATCTGAACTGAGTGCACTGACCGAGGACTATGCAAGCGTCACCAGAGGCGGGCAGCGGCAGTGCTTTGTTCTGGGTCCGGAAGGTGTTGGTAAATCGGCGCTGGTGAAAGACCTGTTCAGGCTCACTTTGGATCAGCAGGCCTACTTTATTGAAGGCACCTTTGAGCAGAATTCGAAGGATGTTCCTTTCTATGCGTTTCGATCTGCTCTGCAAACCCTGGCGAAAGCCCTGCTGCTGGAGAATGAAGACGAACTCCAGCGCCTTCGCAAACAGCTCACTGTGGGCCTCGAAGGTCAGGCCGGCAGTCTTCTGACCATGGCCCCGCAGCTGGAATGGATCATTGGCCCGCAAAAACCCAGTGAAAATCTGGACGGTGAGGTGGCGCGCAATCGCTGCATCTATCTTTTGATTCAGTTCTTTAAAACGGTGGCTCGCAAGGGTCGACCCGTGGTCCTTTTCCTGGACAGCATGCAGTGGGCCGATAACCCCTCACTGCAGCTCTTGCGGCAACTTTCCGGCCAGCAGGATGTTCAGTTCATCATGACGATTTCTGCAGCACGTGATCATGGATTGGCTGCTGAGGATCCTCTGCTTCGGCTCGTGCATGATCTCAAGGATCTGTCGCATGTCCAGGTCCTTCGCCTGGAACCCTTGCCTCTGCCTGCTGTAGGCCTATTCCTCGCGGAAACACTCCTGAGTTCCGAGGATCGCGTGGCTTCGCTCGCTGGCCTTATGATGGAAAAAACCAACGGCAATCCCTACTTCCTGAAGTCGCTGCTCAAGCACCTTTATGAAGATGGAAGCATAGTCTTTGATCAGGAACAGGGCGCCTGGAGCTGGCACGTTGAAGCCATTGCGCAGATGGATATCAGTGACAACGTCATTGACGTGATTCTAAAAAAGCTGGCCCGCCTGTCACCGGAAGCCCAGCAGACCCTGAAAATCAGCGCCTGCATTGGTACCAAATTCAATGAAGACATGCTTTTCGCGATCAAGGGTTCGCTCAGTGAGGACCAAATTCGACAGTCCTTGCTCGTGGGCGCGCGGGAAGGATTTATCATTCCTGATCGAACGGAAAAAGCCGAGAAGTCGGAGTATCGGTTTCAGCACGATCGTATTCAGCAGGCTCTCTTTGTCCTGATTCCGGAATCCGAGCGGGTGGACCTTCATTTGATGATTGGTCGGTTTTTAGCCCGTGCTGTCACAGACGCGAATATCGATGATGTCATAAGCGATGTGATCCGGCATTTGAATCTGGCTATCAGTCGCATCCATGCCGAGGATCAAAAACTGCAGTTGGCCCGCTGGAACCACCACGCTGGCCTTAAGGCTTTGCAGGCCACAGCTTACGAATCTGCCAGCAACTACCTTCATCTGGCCCGTGATCTGACTGGGGATCAAGGTTGGAAAGACAATTATGATTTGATCTACCAGGTCCATCTGAAACTCTGCGAAGCCCTCTACAATGCCGGCCGATTTGATGATGCACATGCTGTTTTCCAGACCATGAAAGGCAAGGCCCGTACGGCTATGGATCGGGCTCAGCTGCATCTGATGCGCGCGCTTCAGCTCAACCTGCAGGGCCAACTGGAAGAAGCCCTCAGCGAAAGCTTAACCGCTATGCGGATCCTGGGTGTGGGTCTCAAGAGAAACCCGAATCCCCTTGGCATTGTTTTTCTTTACTTGAAAATCAAACGCTATATGACCCCCGAATTCTTTACGGATTATAAGGCACAACTCAAGCCGGTTGATGAATCCATCCGCCTGCAAATGCAAATCATAAGATCGCTGGTTGTCATTACGTATCAGCTGAAACTGGATAATCTGCTGGCCACCTGTGTGGAGCTGGCCACCTACTATTCTTGCCGCTATGGATTTACCAAGGAATCGGCTGGCGTCTTTGTCAATTACTCAGTCCTTATGATCAATATTTTCCGTGAATTCGTTTTGCCTCCCAAGTTATGTGCGCTCGCCGAAGCTTTGGATCAACACTTCAACAGTTTTGATGAACGTCCCTATGTGAAATTCGTCGCCTCCGCCTTCACCTACAACCTCTATGGATCCTATGACGATTGTCTGAAGGCGAGCCTGGACGGTGAAAAGTGGGCCTTGCAGATTGGTGATATCACGCATCAGATTTATAACCGTAATGCGTCGATAACCGTCCAAAACTTTATATACCATATTGATCCTGATCTGGCGTCTTTGGAGAAAATCGCGAACAACCCTGCCGAGGGAGACCGGTACTGGATTTATTATCTCTGGTGCGTTCCAGCTCTCTGTTTCGTCGGTTTAACCCAGGAGTCGACTCGCTTCGATTGTACGTATTTCACGGAAGCCACTCTTTATGAAAAGAATGCAAGCAATCCCATCTCGGTCATAGCCTATCATCTGTTTAAATCGATGGTTGCCGTGGTTTTTGACGACAAAGAGCTGGGCTATGAGCATGGAACCAAAGCTTTGCCCGTCCTGAAGGCCGTGTCTGGCCTGACCGAGCAGATCATGACCCCTTATCACTTCCTGGCACTGAGCCAGAGTTTTAACAGTTTGGATGCAGGACGTCGGAGCACGGCCATGCGAGGCATGCGCCGCATGTATAGCCGCATCGCGCGCATGGCTAAGAAACTGCCAAAGAACCTGCAGATGGTTCAGTGGATCATGGAAGCGGAATTGGCTCGTATCCAAGGCGAACGCGAGCTGGCTGCTACCCGGTTTGATCAAGCGATCCAGGGTGCAACGCAGGCGTCTTACACAGCATTGGTCGCTCTCTTCAACGATATCGCCGCTCGCTTTTATCTCGAAACGGGGAAACCCCGGATTGCGAGTCTCTATTTCAAAGAGGCTTATTTCCACTACGATGTTTGGGGCGCCAAGGAAAAACTGCGCGACCTCAAGGACCGCTATGAAGATCTTCTGGGCGAACGCGTCATCAAGCGCGATGCGCCACGGACTCGGGGTCCTCGGACCACGATGCAAACCACTACGATGATGGGGACGCGCAATGACAACGCGGGCTCCGAACTTGACCTGATGGCCGTGGTCAAGGCTTCTGAGATATTGGCCAGTGAAGTGGTTTTGGAATCTCTCCTGATCAAGCTGATGCGCACGGCGATTCAAAGTACTGGAGCCCAAAACGGGACCCTGGTTCTGAAGGAAGACTCGCAATTCCACGTCTGTGCTGAAATTCGGGACGGCAAGGAATCCGGGCTGCTCGATATTCCCTTCGAGAAATCAGAGCACATTCCGAAGTCCTTGATTCAATTCGCCCTGCGCAGCAACGAACCTGTGGTTGTCGATGACGTGAGCACACGCAATGAGCTCCAGAATGATCCTTACATTGCCCAGTATCGACCTCAATCACTGCTTTGTGTGCCTATTGTCAATCGAGCCCAGATCTGCGGCGTGATTTATGTCGAGCACATGTCCGTCCAAGGCGCATTCACCTTGGATCGCGTCAAGGTTCTGAGTGTCATTGCCTCCCAGGCGGCGATCTTTATCAGCAACGCCCGGCTTTATGCCAGTCTGGAAGAGAAGGTCGCCCATCGGACCCGTGAGCTGGCCACCAAGACCAAGGACATCCAATCCATGCTGCAGAATATGATGCAGGGGATATTCACAATTAAAGCCGATCTCAACATTCACAACGAATACTCGGCCTACCTCGAAAAGATATTTGAAAAGCGCGACCTCGCTGATCATAATGCCCTGGAACTTCTCATGGATCGGGCCGACGTCAGCGCTGACAAGCGTATGCAGATGCAAACCGTGGTCGAAATATGCCTGCGGGAAGGCGGAAATGGCTTGGAATTCGCGGCCAATGGCCATCTCCTCTTGAGCGAGATCGTCCGTAAAAAAGCCGATGGACATGATCAGTTTCTGGAACTCGACTGGCAGGCCATCGAAGACGATGACGGCGCCGTGGATAAAATCATGGTCGTCGTGCGCGATATGACGGAAATTCGTGAGTTGCGGCATGAAGCGGAGCAACAGCGCCGGGAATTGCATATTCTGTCGAGACTGATCAACACGGGGCCCCAGCAGACCGAACGCTTCTTCAGTAATACCCAGGAGAAGTTCACTGCGAATCTTACCATTCTGCAAGCGCAGGGTCAGGTATCGATCGAAGACCTTAAGTTGATCTTCCGCAATCTCCACACGATCAAAGGCAATGCACGGACTCTGGGCTTCGATGAAGTGGCGGATGCTGTGCATCACGAAGAGGAAATTTACGCCAAGGCTCTGACGGACGGCGGCCTGATGCAAAAAGGCCACGAGCTTTTGGATGGCCTTCAGCGTTGCCTCGACAGCGTCGCCCTCTATGAGGGGGTCTATCACAAAACGCTGAAAGGGTTGCAGTCGCCATCGAGCGGTCAGGAATCCTATCGGGCCTTCTATGATGAAGTTGGCCGTCTTTTGAGTCGACCTGAATCGACATCCTTGCGGGATCAATTGGCTCAGACCCATGAGCGGTATCGTATCGATGCTCAATCGCAATCGCTCGAATCCATTTTAGGCAGCATTCGGGATTCCCTGCCAGGCTTGGCTCAGGAGCTGCAAAAAGTCACTCCCGAGCTCAAGGTCACGCCTTGCCCGGTCCGATTCCTGCCGAAAGCTGCGGATATTATCGGTGACGTGATGATGCACTGCATTCGCAATTCCCTGGACCACGGCATTGAATATGCTGAGGAGCGGCAGAGCCATGGCAAGGACGGACGCGGCTGCATTACAGTGGATTGTTCGATACAGAACGATAGGGGTTGGCTCACGATTCGGGTCCATGATGATGGTCGTGGGATTCATCTGCAGGCTTTGGAAGAAAAAGGCCGGGCCTTGAAGCACCTGGCCTCTGGAGCCGACGATCGCATGATCGCCCAAATGGTATTCGTGGAAGGGGTGTCCACCAAAAAAGGTGTCACCGCTATTTCAGGACGTGGGATCGGCATGGATGCTGTCAAAGTTGCTGTCGAAAGCCTGGGCGGTTCGATTGAAATCGAATTCCTTGGTCCTGCGACCACGGAACGCCATAGGCCTTTCTGCTTCCTTATGACTCTGCCGGCCTCCTGCCTCGCAGGCGACGACCGGCAGCCCTCAGCCGCTTAATTAAAGATTAAACGAGGAAACACGCGTATAGACGCCAGGAGCTCCCGGGCGTGCACAGCCATATCCCCAGCTAACAATCCCTACCAGTTTCAATTGATCGTTTTCCAAGGCATAGAGCGGGCCTCCGGAATCACCCTGACACGAGTCTGTGCCACGTTCATAGGCGCAGATATTGGAGTCATGGATGGTGGTGCCCAGAGCCTGTTCACATTCCTGATTGGAAACATTCCTTAAGCCCGCATACTTCAGGTTGCGGGTGGTATAGCCACCTTCAGCGGTGGCGCCCCAGCCTGCAACATAAAGTGTTGCACCAGCAGATGGATAACTTGCGGATCTATTCACAGGAGCTGGCTTAAAGCTGGTATTGCCGTTTAGAGTGATCAGAACAATATCATTTTTCATCGTGCGAGCATTGTAAGCACCGAATTGATAATCGACGATACCAAAACGTTGAGCTCCCTGCAGGTTGCCGAGATCTTCTGTGCCAATGGTAATTTGGAGATTGTTGAGGACCTGCTGACGGTTTTGATCAGCCAGGCAGTGAGCGGCACTAAGGACTTTATTGCTGGCAATCAGAGTACCACCGCAGAAATGTCGACCGCCGAATTGCATGGATACTATGGAGGTGAAGTACTTGTCATAAAGGCCTGAGCTAACTCGCTCACCGCCCACTACGCTTAAGCCGGATTCTTCTTCGACTTTTTTTGCCTCGCCGCAGGAAATCAAGAATATGAGGGCCGCAACAGGGATCATCAGTTTCATCTTTTACCTCATCTCAAATAGTAGGATCAGCTTCAACATGTCACCATCATGGCAACCACTGCCTTACTATAAGTCAAAAGCATGGATCTGATTGATCGGGTAATCGGCGTCTATGAGTTCTTCATATGTCTGTGATTGCGGATCGGTCTGCTCTTGAATGAAATAGCGTGCACGATGCAGATTCTCCGCCTCTCAACATGCAAAATTTCACTCCAAAGTGCATATACAGTTTTCTTATCGACATTCTGTGGAAAAACTTGACATAATCCTTATTAATTGAATGATGTCAATAAGTTAAATTGCCCCTATATGTGCACAAAAAATCCTGAAATGGCGTCTGTTTTGAATGCGAGCCCATCCACATTAAAATGATGTTCATAACAAGAGATCTGCATCCACTTCGCGCGCCCCAAAATTTTAATTGTCGCGTCTAATTTCTCGCAATCGAGGCAGCTTATAAATCTCTTTCAACTTTGTTTGCGAAATGACGATAAAAAAATATCTGGACTCAATGCGAATCAAACTTCTGGAGATCGAACATGAAGAATTTAACTCTGGCTCTTCTCATCGCCTTCGTTAGCATCAGCGCTCATGCCGCTCCTGGTGGAGCTTCGGCCGTAGCAAAAGGTCATGGCGCAGCTGTGAGTGCTGCCGCTAAGGATCCAGCTCGCGTGAAAGGTGCCGGCGGTGTATCGGCTAGCGCCAAAGGTCACGGCGCAGCTGTATCGGGAACGGTGAGACAGAATAATAAGGCTGCACCGGCTCCGGCCCCAGCTCCAGCCCCAGCCCCAGCTTTGTAATCTCTGGAGGAGTCGCACAAAGAGGACGAAGCCAGCCTTCGTCCTCTTCGTCTTTTTGGGAAGGAGCGGCGAAAGCCACGTTATGAAACGCTGCGAAGGCCACGATCAGAGTCATTGCTATCGACCGGCAGGCTGATGATAAAGGTGGTGCCGCGTTCCTTTTCGCTTTCCACTTGAATCTGACCGCCCAATTCCTCGACGGCAGCCTTGGCAGCTTCCATGCCGAAGCCACGTCCGGATATTTCCGTTTCAACGTCCTTGGTGGAAAGACTTGGCAGAAAGATCAACTGGATAGCCTCTGTATGGGACAGCTGCAAGTCAGCTGGCACAAGGCCTCGCTGTTTGGCTTTGGTCACAAGACGCTCGATATCGATCCCGGCTCCGTCATCACTGATTTTGATCTCAAGCTTGCCATGCTGCTCCCGGGCCCAGACCTGAATCGTTCCGCTGGGCTCTTTGCCCAGATTCCTGCGCGTTTCCGGCTTTTCCAGGCCATGATCCAGCATATTGCGCACGATGTGCATCAGCGCGTCATTGAGCACGTCAACCGACTCCCTTTGCAAGGAAGTCATCCCGGTGTCCACCAGCAGATGGACCCGTTTGTCAAAGCGCGCGGATAGTTCGTCGATCATGGGCAGAAAGTTCTTGAGAACGGTATCGAGCTGCACTTCATCGAGGCGTTCCAGAAGTTGGCGCAAGTCGGTCAGGCTTCGGCGCAGAATGTGCTCATTCGTTTCATTCTCAATGCCCTGAATGCGTTCGCGAATGCGCTCCACATTGCGGGTGGAAATCTGCAGGGTTCCGCTCAAGCTGCGCGAGTTGCTTTGAGACCGGATGCCTTCATGCTGCCGGATACGCCGGGACATCTCTTCCCAGCTTTTTGACCACTGTTCGTCCTGCCCTTGTGCAAGCTGACGGGAACTGGCTTTTGCAAACTGTTCCCAATCCCGAATCAAATCGTTGACCTCGAAGAAGCGCAGGCACTCCACAACAAACGAACTATGGAATTTCCAGTGGCCGTCCTTATGCTTGATGGCGGCTTCATGGCAATGCTCCAGCCCCTGCTGCAGCATGGTATGAAAGACATTGCGGAAGGCCGAAGGCGCTTTAAAGAACATGTTGAGAACACGATCGTAGTCCTTGAGCTCGACGACGAGTCGTTTGGTATGTTGCATCAGTCCGCCAATAACCTGAAGCGGACTTCGATCCATTTTATTCTGCTCGCGCAGGTATTCGACCACAGTATGTTCAATGTCGTGAATTTCGCTGGCCAGCTCGCAAAGCCCTATCTGGCGGGCATTGCCTTTGATGGTATGGATGGAGCGAAGGCAGGTGTCGACGACGATGCGGCGATCTTTCTCAACAAGCATGATGGCATCATGGAAAATCTCGATATGATTGGCCGTATGCCGCAAAAAGCCGTCAAAGGATTCAACGCCAATCCGCACAATATGTTCCAGGATCATGGTGTTTTTTTGGTTTTCCTCGCGGGCTTTCTGCAGTTCCTTCTGGGCCCGCAGAAGTTCGGTCACATCTTCGATGACACACATGATGCCATAGATCTCGTCCCGCTCATTGATGAGCGGACGATAGACACAGCGGAGCGTTTTTTGAGTCGAACCCAGAGTGTACTCGACTTCAGCAGGCAGAAGGTTGTCGACGTTGGACCACTGCAGACTATCGCCGCCAATGGCCAGAGCCAGGCACGTTTCAATGCGCGAGCTGACTTCGCTGTGCCGCGGGATATCCTTGTAGAGAGTTTCACGAACCGTGGCGTTGTCTATTTTTCGGCCAAAAATGGTTTCACTGAAGAGCGAGACCGGAGGCTTGATACGGCCGTCATCACCCATGACGAAAACCGCTTGGCCCATGTTGTTGAGGAGGTTGGAGACCATGTTGAACTGAGAACGAGCGCGATCGCGGGCTTCGGTGACATCCCTGAGGCCCTTCACCACCAGCGCGTCATAGATATGGGAAACAACGGCGAGAAAGAGGATGGCGCAGGCGTAAGTATAGGCAATGAAGAACTTATAGAGGTTGGAATTGACGTCAAATGAAAAGCCCGTGGGTAGCCGATAGCCGAGCATATCAAAAAGTATCACGACGCCTGTGGCGGTGGCCGTGGTCATGGCCATCGCATAGCCGGCTTTTTTCCCGTTCAGAAGGAAGGCCGTGATGGTGACAAAGAAAAACCAGGCATAGATCGGCGAAGCAGCAGCTCCGGTACTGGCAATGATGCCGAGCAGCACCATGGCGCCACCAAAATTGGCGATCAGGGCCGCCTGCTGCGGGCGATGCCGTTGGCGCAAACTCCAGAGGCCCCCCAGTGAACTCGGCAAACCGAAGAGCGCACAACTCAGGCCGGAGAGCACGTTGCCGAGGCTGAAATACAGCACAACATAGCTGCTCCAGGCGACGGCATAGAACAAGAGAAAGCCAAGCACCAGTCGGGCCCTTAGCAATTCAAAGGCATCAGGGTATCTCGTCTCATCAACAAGGAAGAGTTCTGAGAGTTGCTGAAGCTGCTGCGTCACAGACCGGTTCATGGCCATACCCGCCTCGATTGTGGGGAAAGTACTAGGAATTCTGAATGTGCCCCTATTATATAATCTATGACTGTGACCTACCGCAGTTATTTTGTGTGCCATATAATTTTGCAGCAGCCGATCGCTGGGGAGATGACGCGTGAAGGATCCCAACCTGATTCGGAAGGAAACCGTGCCGATTACTGAGATTCTGCCTCGTGTTATTTTCACGCCGAAGGAACTCAGCGCAACGAGTCACCCCGAGGCCCTGGTGAACATCGGTGGTGATCTTATCAACATGACGTCTTTGAAACTGCAGACTTTCAAGGAGAATGGCATTCGCTGCAACATCTGTGGTTGCAAGGGGACCTATTTCGCGAAGGAAAAATATGCCGCTGAACCCTATTTTCACCTGAACCTTTATGCCATGAAGAATGGGCAGGAGGTTCTGATGACCAAGGATCATATCGTGCCCTTGACCAAGGGAGGACGGGATCGTTTGAACAACTTTCAAACTCTCTGCATCGACTGCAATAGGAAAAAGGCCAACTCAACACCGGAGAAGGTGAAAAAGAAACATCTGAAATCGTAGGGGGTAGGGATGCTGGGGGCACAGACGCTGCCAGACACGCAGGGCTGGCAGTCTGGTCTGCTATGCTGGACTGACATTACTTGGCTTTTGTAGGAGGCGCCTTGCTCTTGGCGTCGCGATCGGCCTGAGCTTTCTGCTGAGCTTTGTCCTTGTCATCAGTTTTTTTCTGCTGAGCTTTGGCTTTGTCCTTAGGACTCTTGTCACCCATAATCTTACCCACGGCTTTAAGGATTATTATTCCTAAACACAGTTTTGAGATTACTGACTGTAGGCGAGAAAGGCAAACGCTTCGAGCATTTCAGCCGAAAAACTTTTCTTAGAAAAGTCTAATTTTTGCCGGAATGGAGGGCTTATCAACGCAAAAAGCGACTGATTCCGTCAGGAACTGATCGCTTTGCTCGTCCGATGGCTATCTTGGTTTAGCTCGCGGAGTTCTGATATCCAACAACATCGTCGACTACGATATTGCTAAGAAGAGCTCTTTGGCAGAGATCTTCCGAATTCGCGCATCCCATGAAATGAAGGACTGCGGCTGCATCACGATTGGAGTCGATGATGCGTGTGTTGCGTTCAACCGATCCTTCGGCGCCTTGAATCTTGCGATTCGTTGGCACGATCGACAAACGAATATTGTTCTGCATCGCCCATTCAGCTGCCATGGTTTCTGCACCAATGGCTTGACCCAGGACTATGACCGATACTTTATGTCGTCTGGTGTATTCGCGAAGTGTTTTGGTGAGTAGGTGCTGGTCTTGATAATCTTGTGATCCACATACAATAATCTTCATTCGGCTCCAGTTATACGGAAATTTCTCCTCGAAAGGAATCCATAGACAATAGCAGGATTAGACTAAAATGGCAACCTTTGATTCGCATTTTTCTCGATAATGCCTAAGAAAGTAGCCGATCACCGGGTGTAAAGGCATGATAGGCTTCGCTTTTATCCAGGTTCGTCGGCATGTCTCAAATGGTCCGAATCAAACCCTTAGGGATCGTTTACAGACGCCTATTTGCCCGATGCGACAACAACTCAAGGCAGGTTGCGATCGGTATAACGGGCAATGGTTTCGACCAGCATCGTCGGCGAAATGGGTTTGGTGAGATGATCATCACAACCCGCTTGGAGAGAACGTTCGCGTTCTTCTTTCATCGCGTGAGCCGTCAAAGCGATGATGGGTTTCTTGAAGCCCTTCCGCCGTAAAATCGAGGCCGCTTCGTAGCCGTCGAGTCTGGGCATCTGCATGTCCATAAGAATAACGTCGTACTCGCCTTGAAGGGCTTTTTCCAATCCTTCAAAGCCATCGCTGGCAGTTTCGACCGCGACGCCGCTGTGGCTTAAAAACCGTTTGATCAGAATCTGATTATCCCGCATGTCCTCGACCAGCAGGACGTGGATGCCACACAGGGCATCCTTGTGCGGAGGGAGAGGGCGCGTGGCCGTAACATCGATACTGCGGAGAGCGAAATCGGCAATGTAATTCACCCCCATCAGAGGACCGGCTGAAACGATCACGGTAAACGTGGAACCTACTCCCAGAATACTGTGGGACAGGAGCACATCGCCGCCTAGCAACCTGGCCAGGCGCTGCGAGAGAACGAGGCCAAGACCGGTGCCCCCAAATTTTCGCGTGGTCGAATGATCGCCCTGAGAAAAGGGTTGGAAGAGGAGCCCCTGATGGTTGGTGGCAATGCCCTTGCCGGTATCCTTGATGTTGAAGGCCAGGGTATTTTCCTGCAAGCCTTCACTTTTCCGCAGCAGTTTTAGGGTCAAACGAATGTATCCCTGGTCGGTGAACTTGATGGCGTTACCCATGATATTGATCAGAATCTGCCGCAGCCGGGTCGGGTCCGAGATAATATTTTGAGGAATGGGTCCGTCGGACTGGACCTCAAGCAGCAGTCCTTTTTCCTGGGCGCTGTGCTCCAGGAGGTCCACGACATCGGACACCAGGTGAGGCAGGGACACCTCGACCCTCTCCACCTCAAGCTTACCCGCCTCGACTTTGGACAGATCGAGAACATCATCGATGATGCGCGCCAGGACCTTGCCGTTTCTTTTGATGGTGGCAATGAACTTGCCCCGGTCGGCCGCCGTGGCATCAGGGTCGAGCAGCAGATCGGTAAAGCCCAGGATGACACCAAGCGGCGTGCGAATTTCGTGGCTCATATTGGCCAGGAAACTGCTCTTGGCTCGATTCGCATCTTCAGCCGCTTCCTTCGCCAGGGTGAGTTGCGCTTCAACCTCCTTGCGAGCGGTAATATCGTGAACAATTCCAGTAAACTTGCGAAGCCCGTCCTGGGCATACTCGCCCACAGCCAGGTGGATCGGAAAGATACTCCCATCCTTGCGTCGGCCGACCATCTCGCGACCTTGACCGATGATACGAGGCTGGCGCGTGATGTGATAGCGGGCGAGGTACTGATCATGCTCACCCTGATAGGGCTCGGGCATCAGCATTTTTACATTTTGTCCCTGCATTTCCTCGGCTGCGTAACCAAATATGCGGGCCGCCGCGGGGTTAACGGTTTCAATCAGGCCTTTGTCATCGATGGAAATCACGGCATCCACAATGGTGTCGATGATCGATCGCAACTTTTCTTCAGCACCGCGAAGGGCGATTTCGGCCTGCTTTTGAGCTGTATTGTCCCCGATCACTTTGGCAAAACCAATCAGTTGGCCACTGGCATCACGCAGCGGATGAACGGTTCCAACCGCCCAAAAATAGGACCCATCTTTCTTTATGTGCCAGCGGTAGTCAGGGGCCATGCCCTCCTTTTCCGCCCAGTCGAGTTCCCATTCCGGAATGCGATTGACCCTGTCTTCGGGTGTAAAGATTTCGGAAAAAGACAGTCCCACCCATTCCTCTTCCTTATAGCCCAGGACATTTTCAACGCCACTGTTCCAGCTGGCAAAGCGCGCCTGGGTATCGATCAGGCAGATTCCATAATGTTTGACGCCATCGACCAGCAGGCGGAATTTCATTTCGCTCTGCCGCAAACCTTCCTCGCTGGCCCTGCGATCGCTGATGTCGCGAGTCACTTTGGCAAAACCAATATGCTGTTTCTGGCTGTCATAAATCGGGGTAATGATGGTATTGGCGAAGAACGTGGACCCATCTTGCCGAACCCGGAGACCTTCTTCCTCAACCCGCCCCGATGCAAGAGCCCGCTTGAGAAGCTGGTCGGGAAATCCGGCTTGCCTTGCGTCTTCGGGATAAAAAATTGAGATATGCTGGCCTAGAATCTGGTCCCGCTCATAACCCTGGATGCGCTCACCCCCCTTATTCCAACTGATAATCCGCCCGGCAGGATCCAACATGAAAATGGCATAATCGACCGCGCTGTTAATCAAAACTTGAAAGCATTCCTCACTTCGCCTCAGTTCTTCTTTTTGTTGTTCCATGCTTATCAGAGCGGACTGGAGCTGCTGTCTCCGATCCTCGGCGACCGTTCGGGCATGGATCAGCTGCTGGCAAAAGTAACTGATGGTAACCCCTTCCATGGTAAACACGGCCACTCTTATGCGATCAGCAAGTTCAATTGTCCGTAAGGAGCCAAAGGGCTCAATAAACAGATGGACTCCAAGGACCAGGGAAACCGCAGTGGCCAGCAGTCCAGGTCCCCATCCCCCATGCCAGGCGCTGATAAAAATGCCCAGAACCAGGACGATCAGCGGCGCCTCTGTTCCCAGATAAGGCCCGAGGAGAAAGCGCACGAACACAAAAAATACCGCGCTGAGAACAGCAAAGAGATAAGCAAAGCCTTTCTGTTGAATAAACTGCATTGCCATGTCACTCCGTGCCGTAATTCTGTGATTGACCCTGCTGGATCTCTAGCAAAAATCACACCGGTCCCTGCCAAAGGGTGCTGACCTGGCTGAAGGGCAGGAATGAATACCCTACGACGTTTATGTCTGCTATAGTTCTCGCACCTGCCCATCGTAAAGCGACAGCCGATCAGGATCGCTTGTTAAGGAGTCCGTTCCAATGGAACTCGTGGAAAGCGGCATCCGTGCACTAGGTGATATTGCATGGGGCTCACATTTCTGTAATTTCTACCAAGATCAAATGGATCTCATTGAGACACTGGTCCCATTTTTCAAGGCGGGACTGGACAATCATGAGCGCTGCCTTTGGGTGACGTCTGAACCTCTCCTGGCTCAGGATGCTCGGATCATGCTGCGTAAGGCTGTTCCCAATCTGCCGGAGCTTGAGGAGCGCGGCCAGATTGAAATCATCAATCACAGCGATTGGTATTTGCGAGCTGGCAAGAACGATGTCCAGCAAACCCTTCAGCAGTGGGTTCATCGGCATTATCAGGCCTTGGAACAAGGTTATAATGGGCTGCGTCTGACCGGGAATACCTACTGGCTCGAGAAAGATGATTGGTCGGCTTTTACCGAATACGAAGCGAAGGTGAACGAAACCTTTTTCCAGCATCGCATCATCGGGCTTTGCAGTTACTGCATGGGTCGAGCCGGATCGAGGGAAGTTTTTGATGTCATTCGCAATCATGACTTCGCTCTGCTCCGTCAGGGTGGAGAATGGGAGCTGGTCGAGTCCGTATCATCCCGCACCGTGAACGGTAATATGCAGAAGCTCAACCGCGAACTGAGGTCGAGCCTTAAAGAAGCCACACTGGCTGCGGAATCAGCCAGCCGACTCAAAACCGAATTTCTGGCGAACATGTCGCATGAAATACGCACGCCCTTGGCCGCCATCCTCGGCTTTACCGATCTTCTGGCCGAGGATGATCTGCCTGAGCATGACAAGAAAGAATTCATTGCAGTGATTCAAAGAAACGGAACCGCGCTGACCCGTTTGGTGGATGACATCCTCGACATCTCCAAGGTGGAAGCGGATAGGCTGCAGATTGAAAAGTTGGCCTTTTCGCCCATGGAACTGGTGGACGAGATGATTGCCATCTTTACACCTGCGACGCGGGCGAAATCGATCACGATCCAAGCCGCATATCCATCCAACCTGCCAGCCACTATCACTTCGGATCCGACTCGACTCCGGCAGATTCTGGTCAATCTCATCGGTAATGCCGTTAAATTCACCAGTTCCGGTGAAATTTCTGTCCAGGTGGAAGTCTTGCGTGGACCGCCACCAGGAATCCTGTTCCGGGTTAGCGATAGCGGTATTGGGATCGACAAGGTCCATCAGCAAGACCTATTCCAGCCTTTTAATCAGGCGGACGGGTCCATGACGCGCAAGTTTGGAGGCACGGGCCTTGGTCTTTATTTGTCGCGACGCCTGGCTCAAGCGCTGGCAGGCGATGTTGTCCTCGAACATACCGAGCTGGGAAAGGGGTCGTCATTTGTCGCGACCATTGGCATCGAAGCGCAGGAGCTGCGTGGAGAATCTGTGGCCAGCTTTACACCGATTCCCAGCTGTGAGAGCAAAGCTCAGCATCGGGAAGAACTTCATCAATTCAAAATGGGATAGCAGTCATTCGATAAAAATTCATTGGGCCTGAATTGAGAGATTCAGGTTTTTTTTTGCTCTGCTCAAGGCATTCCAAAAAAATGCGTCTTGTCCATTGAAAATCCTTTGTTTGCTCAAAGACCAAAAAATTGGAAAAACATTGTTAAGAATCTGAACAAAGTAGAAAGGATGAGCCGAATGCTTAGACCATACTGTCGAAAAAACCCGACAGCTTCCATGTACACCATGGCAACTATCGTTTTGCTGAACATGTCCAGTATCATGAGCCCTGCGGCGTTGGCCGCAGTTTCAGCGCCGAATTACGGCGAAGTTCTACAGAAATCTCTCTATTTTTATGAAGCGCAGATGGCTGGTCCCTTACCAGAAGGTCATCGGGTTCCGTGGCGCGGACCAGCAGCCATGAAAGATGGATTCGCGGAAGGTGTGGACCTCACCGGCGGCTTTTTTGATGCCGGCGACCATGTGAAGTTTGGTCTGCCCATGACCTATACAGCTTCCATTTTAGCCTGGAGTCTTTTGCTCTCCGAATCCAGTTACGACGCGATGGATCAAAGTTTTTATGCCAAACGCAATCTGCGCTATGTCGCGGATTGGATCATGAAAGCGCATACCGCGCCATTTGAATTCTGGGGTCAGGTCGGCAACGGTGGACTGGACCATGGCTATTGGGGACCGCCTGAAGTCATGCAGATGTCGCGTCCTGCGTACAAAATCGATCGATCCTGCCCTGGCAGTGATCTGGCGGGTGAAGCCGCAGCGGCTCTGGCGGCGACGTCGATGGTTTTTGCCCAAGAGGATCCAGCTTATGCGAGCCAGGCTTTGAAAGAGGCGCGCGAACTTTACGAATTTGCAGATACCTATCGCGGTCGTTACAGCGACTGTATTCAGGATGCCGGAACTTATTATCGGTCATGGAGCGGTTATCAGGATGAACTGGTCTGGGGTGGACTGTGGCTCTATCAGGCGACAGGTGAGGCCAGCTATTTGAAGAAGGCGGAGACCGCTTATGTTGAAATCAAGGAGGCTGATGGAAGCGGCAAGCCCTTCACCTGGACTATGTCGTGGGATGATAAGGTTTACGCAAGTTATGTGCTCCTGTCCAAGCTGACGAAAAATCCCAGCTATGAACAGGATGCCGAACGCTGGCTCGATTACTGGACGGCGGGTTATCAGGGGCGACGGATCACCTACAGTCCAGGTGGCCTGGCGTGGCTCGATAGCTGGGGATCCTTGCGTTACGCCTCGAATACAGCCTTTCTCGCTCTGATTTATGCGGATTATTTGCAGGACAATCAGCGCAAACCCGAGAAAGCCAACGTCTATCGGCGCTTTGGGAAAAAGCAAATCGACTACGCTTTAGGTGACAACCCCAACGGCCGGAGCTACGTCGTGGGTTACGGCGTGAATCCACCGCAAAACCCTCACCATCGTGCGGCGCATGGCTCGTGGACCAACAGTCTGCAGTCACCGTCCTCGACGAGGCATACACTTTACGGGGCTTTGGTCGGCGGACCAGGAAGGGACGATCAGTATGCCGACAGCCGCGATCAGTATGTGTTCACGGAAGTGGCGACCGACTATAACGCTGCTTTTACCGGTGCGATCGCTCTCCTGGTGCGGGATCATGGTGGGGCGATTGATGCGCAATTTCCACCGGATAAAAAAGTCCTCCGGGAATATGAGATTGAGACCAAGGTGAATTCCAAAGGTCAGGGCTACCTCGAGATTGCCTCGCGTATTGTCAATCAAACCGCCTATCCCCCTCGCCAGCCTGCGAAGTTGCGGTACCGTTACATGGTGGACCTTTCAGAAATTCCAGCTGACCTGCGTGATCCCAGTCAGGTGAAGATCAGTACGGCCTATAATCAGGCGACATCGGTTTCGTCATTGTTGACACTGGACCCGGCACGGGGGTTGTATTACATCGAAGTCGATTTTACCGGTCAAAAAATTATTCCAGCGGGACAATCGGAGTCCCGTCGCGAAGTTCAATTCCGCTTCAGCTATCCGTCCAGCTGGATCCCCTATTGGAATGAAAAAAATGATCCATCCTTTGCCCACACCGGCAACGATTGGGCTCTTAATTCCAACCTGCCCATTCTGGAGTAAGATTCAACCCTACCCACCTTTTTGAATCATGACGACGTGGCTTTACCATGGCCACTTCGTTCTTTTTTGCCTGAAATTCGCTGGCGTTCATGTTTAAGCTCTGCTAGGACCCCATTGTTTTCCAAGTCATGTCACTTCAAAAGCAAAAGATATCGGGTGCCTTTACCAATACCCGTTTTCTGAAGAATTCCCAAAGTGACGAGATCGGTCAGATCGCGAGTCGCCGTCGCCCTCGATGCTTTGGTAAGACTGATGCTGGGCAGCCCCCAAGGAGGCCGTGAAATAAGCGATCCACTCCTGAACTTCCATAGTTTTGTTGTTATTTTCAAGCATCTCTTAATATCGCTTGCGGTCGGCCAGTATTGTCTCGGAGAGTGCGAGGAGGCTGAAGCGACCTAATGATTCCGCTATGGATCGAGTCACCAAAGCTCGTGCTATTCTTCCATTGCCATCTTCAAAGGGATGGATGCAAACAAAGTACAAATGCACGAGTGAAGCGCGGACCAATTTATTCATCCGAATTGTTCCACGCGGTCCTGTGCTTGCATTCCAGGACAAAAATCGATCCATTTCATTTTTGACTTGGCGAGACGGTGGGGCCTCAAATGTATGCCAGGCTCATCGACGCGTCCCGAAACAATCAGCATTCGCCCAGGATCGCTGGATAATCCAAATCGTCGTCTTAGTGACGCGTCCACGCTATCCCGGCTAAGGAACTCGCCCTCAATTTCTGAAGTTGTGATTGCCTCCTGGCTTAAGCTTTCGATCATGAGTTGAATGTGGCTTTCTTCATCGACATGAGCGCTCAAACCTGGCAGGCGTCCTGCTGATTCCATGAAGGACTGTTCGAGAGCAGCAAAAACTTCAGGGTCATAAACGAAATTTGGCCAATCAGGGTGTTGGCAGTTCCAGTGGTGCGTGGAAGACATGAGGCGTATACGCTCCATTTATGACGCATTAAATCGGCCCATCATGAGTTATAAATTTATGTGATATGCATCACGAAGTACAGAGATGGTCACGGTGGAGCTCGATCTTTCGCTGCCCTTCCTACTGGGGTGGAGTGTACCTTACCTCGGGATATCCGCGTCTTACTGGAAGGAGTGTGTATGCGTTATAACCTACTGGGTCAGACTGGACTTTATGTTTCCGAACTCTGCCTGGGCACCATGACCTTTGGTGGCACCGGACATTGGGCTCGCATGGGGCGCCTGCAGATTGATGACGTGACGGCGCAAATCAAAAAAGCTTTTGATGTCGGTATCAATTTTATCGATACCGCCAACGTCTATTCCCTTGGGACCAGCGAGACCATGACGGGACAGGCCATCAAAAATTTGGGACTGCCACGCGATCAACTGGTGATTGCCACCAAGGCCACAGGCATCATGAATGAATTACCCAACGGTCGTGGGCAATCACGCTATCACCTGATGAATGAAATCGATGCCAGTCTCCAGCGGCTGCAGCTCGACCACATTGATCTCTATCAGCTCCATG
This sequence comes from Oligoflexus sp., assembly GCF_035638955.1. GTDB lineage: Bacteria > Bdellovibrionota_B > Oligoflexia > Oligoflexales > Oligoflexaceae > Oligoflexus. Next base: position 27,312 of record NZ_DASQYZ010000056.1, read on the forward strand.
GTTTTGATCCCTTGACACCCATGGAGGAATCTCTGGCGACGTTGAATGATCTCGTTCGCTCGGGCAAGGTTCGTTACATTGGTCTTTCAAATATGGCAGCCTGGCAAATCATGAAGGCGCTCGCTTTATCGGATAAAAGAGGATGGGCTCGCTTTGAATCGGTGCAGGCCTATTACACCATCGCCGGAAGGGATCTTGAACGCGAGGTTATTCCTTTGGCCCAGGATCAAAAGCTGGGCGTGATGGTTTGGAGTCCTTTGGCAGGCGGACTTTTAAGCGGCAAATATAAGCCTGATGGCCAGGGGCCGGAAGGAGCGCGCCGAACCTCATTTGATTTTCCTATCGTTGATAAAGCGCGAGCGTTCCGCTGTGTGGAGGCTATGCGCCCGATCGCCGAACGTCATCATGCGTCGGTCGCTCAGGTCGCGATTGCCTGGCTTTTGCATCAACCGGTGGTCAGCACTGTGATCGTTGGAGCAAGGACCATGGAGCAACTTGAGGATAATCTTGCCGCCACGCGCGTGCGTCTGGCCGATGAGGATTTGGCTATTCTGCAGGAAGTCAGTCAGCTGCCCCCTGAATATCCGGGCTGGATGATTGCCTTTCAAGGTCAGTATCGGGCGCAAGCCCCAGTCAAGGAGTAGCACAAGCCTGACGTGGATAGTTTAAGGCGGCGTCTGAGCGCCGTCTGCCGTTTGAAATTCGCCATTCCTCAACTTGCTCTCGTGCGGCCGGCCTGCTAAACCTAAGAAAAATCAAGCAGGACACGAGGGGTTCAACGATGCGAGCAGCATGTAGTCCAATGGCGCGACTTGGGATTGTTTTAGTCATGTGGATCAGTGGCATTCAGGTCGCGGAAGCGACCCGTTTTCCACTGCGGACGGCCGGACGCTATGTCGTGGATAGTGAAGGCGAGCGCTACAAATTGCGTTCGGCCAACTGGTATGGCTTTCATCATGACCAGCAGGTTCTCAAAGGTCTGGATCGGCAGCCGCTCGATCATATCATTAGCCTTTTACAAGCCTGGGGCTTCAATTCTGTTCGTCTGCCATTTTCCAATCAGATGCTTCATGCCACGAACCCCGTGCCTGATGCGGCTGTCGCCGCCAATCCTGAGTTTCTGGGCCTGACCCCGCTCCAGGCTTTTGATCGCGTGATTGAACGACTGACTGATCGCGGTATCACCGTGGTGCTTAACAATCACACGACCAGTTCCGAATGGTGCTGCAACTTCGATAGCAATGGTCTTTGGCATAACGAAGGCGCCAGCACTTATGCGCAGTCGACGGAACAATGGGTGCAGGATTGGTTGATGCTCGCCCAACGCTATAGAAATAATAAGCTGGTGGTGGGTGCTGATCTTCGCAATGAGGTTCGCACCGGTAAGTATCGCAATACCTTTCTGCCAGCATTGCCGAACTGGGGCAAAGGGGACTCCAATGATTGGCACAAGGCGGCCACGGATGCTGGCAATCGCATCCTGGCTATCAATCCGGATCTCCTGATTATCGTCGAAGGCATCAACTGGACGGGTTTAATTCCTTTGATCGGTTCTGGGGAACGCCCGCATTTGCAACCTGTCAGCGATCGTCCGGTCAATCTAAACGTTCCCAATAGACTGGTTTATGCCGCTCATAATTATTCATTTACAGGTCCGAATCATACCGGTGATGATAAGACGTCGCCGGGCCAAACGCGTTACGGGCAGATGGATGAAGCGACCCTGCGGTCCACGATGGAGCGTGAGTTTGGTTACGTCGTGAATCATGATCAGTATTTTACGGCCCCGGTTTGGGTCAGTGAGTTTGGAGCGGCTGCCAACGAAAGCGATCCTGCGTCGCGTGCCTGGTTTTCCTATCTCGTGCGGTATTTGATCGACAAGGATCTGGATTTTGCCTACTGGCCCTTCAACTACGAAGGTTATGGCCTCGTCAGTGAGGATTATTCGCGCAACCTGGATAACGATTGGCGTTATGAGGATCTCTCGCGTCTTGTGCAAGCGCCATCCGCGGCAGGTCCTTTTCCTGGGGATCATTGGAGTCGGTTGGCTGTGAGTGACCGTGATGAAAATTTAAGCTCTCGTGCTGGTGACTGGCTGCCTTATACGCGCAAAGGTTCCTGTGCGGAAGGCGGCCGCATCATGGGTTTAAGCCAGGACCATCGGCTGCTGTGTGGGCATTTGACCGAGACCAATCCTTGGGCCACCGCTGCCGATTTCCATACCGAAGCCTGGGTGGAAACGTCCGCGCGACCCCATAAGATTGCTGACTGGGCGCCCGGTTCAACGAAATATGAATGTCCCCTGGATATGATGGCGGTGGGGTATGCCCAGGACAAGGGTCGTGCCGTGGGACTGCTGTGCGCCCGATCTCATCGCCCTTTGAGCACAAGCTGCCGTACGGTGGATTTCAGCCAAGGTGATCAACGCCTCAGCCCGCGCGGTGGGGATTGGGCTGCCTCTTCATACAAAGGCCAATGTGGGGATCAGGACTACGTGGCTGGCTACGCCCATAAGGGTGGCAGGGTTCAGGCCCTGCTCTGCTGCACCCTGTGATTAAAATTTCCGACGCTCGTTGAGCGGACACAAGGGAGCATGTTCCAGACGTGCTTCTTTTTTTTGTCCTTGAAAAAAAGCCTCAACTCAACTCATATAGGATTCCCGGTCTGTCGCTGTGTCACTATACCTTGGATTAAAGTCAATGAGCGGTTCCGAAAAACATTTGCAAGGCCAGAGTCCGGATGAGCAGGACTATCTACGTTATTTCCGATCCTATTCTTTTATTTCCCATCAAAGGTCGATGCTTGAGGATCACAAGCGGACGACCGCTTACTATCACGCCATCGTTAAGAACCGTCGCCAGTTTGAAGGCAAGGTTGTGTTGGATGTTGGAACCGGATCGGGAATTTTGGCAATGTTTGCCGCCCGAGCGGGAGCGCGTAAAGTCTATGCGGTTGAAGCCACGTCGATGGCTGAGCATGCCCGTAAACTCGTTGAAGTGAACCAGCTGCAGAATATTGTCACGGTGATTCAGGGGACGATGGAAACCGTCGAACTCCCTGAAAAAGTCGACATTATTGTCAGTGAATGGATGGGCTATCTTCTGCTGCGGGAGACGATGCTGGATTCAGTTTTGGTCGCCCGCGATCGCTTCCTCAAGCCGGGTGGCGCCATGTATCCGTCGCACGCCCGACTGTTCTGGGCGCCGATCAAAACGGAAGAAAGCGCGCTACGGAAGGAAGATTACGATCGCGTGATGGAACACTGGGAATGGTTCCTGCTCGATATGAAAAACCTTTATAACATCGATATGGATGTGCTATCGCAGCCTTACATGGTGGAACAAAAGCAGAAATATCTGGGTGGGGGCGAGTGGGCCGAAGTGCATCCGGATCAACTGCTGAGTGCACCCGTGGCTTCCGTCAGCCTTGATATGCATCAGATTACGATCGATGAACTCAAAGCCGGCGTGTCGGGAGAAGGAATTGTCGCTCTTCACAGTCAGCAGCCGATCGAGGCCATCTGTGGTTGGTTTGATGTGTCCTTCCGCGGTTCGCCCGAAAATCCTGCGGATAACCCCATTGAACTGGATACAGCACCCGATGCTCAGGGCGCGACGCACTGGGGCCAGACTGTTTTCATGATTCAGCCGCCTCTGCAGCCCCAGGTCCAGGAGAGCGTGTCCATTCGATATGCCGTGTTCCGACGCGAAGACTATGCGCGGCTCTTGCGGGTGCAGCTGCATACGCGACTGGCCTCATCAGGCCTTGAGCATAAGCAGGAATTCGGCGTGGACTGAGGCCTGCCTGCTTATTCCTTGCTGCCCACCTTACAATTCTGTAGGTGTCAGGTACACTCGAACTATCGGGTGTCGCGTGAGGGAATCCATGGCAATCAGTACCTTTGATTTATTTAAAATCGGCATAGGTCCGTCAAGTTCGCATACTGTCGGTCCCATGCGCGCAGGCCATCGCTTTCTGATGGGCCTTGAAGAAAAAGGCGTCTTCGACCAGGTGGCGTCGGTGACCTGTGAACTCTACGGCTCATTGGCTTTGACCGGTATCGGGCATGGCACCGACAAGGCCATCATGCTCGGACTTTCCGGTGAACAGCCGGATCAGGTGGATCCTGAAACCATCGACGGCAAGCTGGACAAGATTCGAGGCGAATTGCGCCTTTATTTGAAGGGGCTGCGCCCCATCGAATTCGATCCCAAAAAACATATCATCTTTTTCCGCAAAAAAGTTCTGCCGCTGCATTCCAATGGCATGCGCTTTCTTGCCTTTGATGCCAACTATAAAGAGCTGCATAGCCGCGTCTACTATTCGATCGGTGGCGGCTTCGTGGTGAACGAGGATACGGCCAAGGAAGACCGCCTGAAGAAGGATACCACCCAGCTCAAGTATCCTTTCCATTCCGCGGCGCAACTTCTGGAATTCAGTCGCACCGATAATATTACGATCGCCAACATCATGTTTGAAAATGAAAAAGCCTGGCGCACGGACGCCGAAATTCGTGCGGGCCTGGATAAGATCTGGCTCACCATGAAGGACTGCATCGATCGCGGCTGTCGCAATAGTGGCATTCTGCCCGGCAGTCTGAAGGTCAAGCGGCGGGCTCCGGATTTCTTCAAGGATCTGACGCAAAATCCGCAGAAGGCGCTCAAGGATCCTCTGTCGATTCTGGATTGGGTCAATCTTTATGCGTTGGCTGTGAATGAAGAGAATGCGGCGGGATCCCGTGTGGTGACGGCGCCGACCAATGGTGCGGCCGGGATCATTCCAGCAGTTTTAAAGTACTACGAGGAATTTTATCCGGGTGCGGATCAGGAAGGCGTTTATCGTTTCCTGCTGACAGCATCGGCCATCGGCATTCTTTATGCCGAAAATGCCTCAATTTCCGGAGCCGAAGTCGGTTGTCAGGGGGAAGTGGGCGTCGCCTGCAGCATGGCGGCTGGTGGGCTGGTGGCGGCCCAGGAAGGGAGTTCGTCGCAAATCGAGGAAGCCGCCGAGATCGGCATGGAGCATAACCTCGGTTTGACCTGTGATCCGATCGGGGGTCTCGTGCAGATTCCCTGTATTGAACGCAATGCCATGGGCGCCATCAAAGCGATTAATGCCAGTCGTATTGCTCTAAAGCGTGAGGGAACTCACCACGTCTCGCTGGATTCCGTGATCAAAACCATGCGGGCCACCGGCGCTGACATGAAGGACAAATACAAGGAAACCTCAAGAGGCGGCCTCGCCGTGAATGTGATCGAGTGCTAGCCTGCTTTTCCTTCTGTACCTTTGCGAGACCCTCCGGTACAAAAATTGGAGCTGCTCGCAAAGTTTATAGGGAAAGGAAGGCTTCATGTCCTCTGCTCAACAACTGTTTACCGAAATGCTTGGCATCAAACACCCGATCATCGGCGGGGCCATGTATCCATGCAGCAATCCCGAGCTGGTGGCCGCGGTTTCCGCCGCGGGTGGCATCGGTGTGGTGCAGCCCATTTCGCTTACATACGTTCACAAACATGGTTTTCGCGAGGGTTTGCGCTATATTCGCACGCTGACTCCCAATCCCATTGGTTTGAACCTTCTGATCGAAAAATCCTCCCAGAAGTATCTCGAAAAAAATCAGCAGTGGCTTGATATCGCTTTGGAAGAGGGCGTGCGGTTTTTCATCACCGCGCTTGGCAATCCGTCGTGGGTGGTCAAACGCGTGGAAGGCACCGGCGCCAAAATCTTTCATGATGTGACGGCGAAATCCTGGGCGCAGAAAGCCATGGATGCCGGCGTGCATGGTTTGATCTGCGTGAACAATCGCGCCGGGGGTCATGCTGGCAATCACCCACCTGACAAACTTTTTCAGGATCTCAAGGAATTTGGTGTGCCCTTGATCTGTGCCGGTGGCATCGGTGATGGCGGGCAGTATCGTAAGGCGTTGAGCCAGGGCTATCAGGGCGTGCAGCTTGGGACGCGGTTTATTGCGTCCAAGGAATGCACGGCGCATGCTGATTATAAGCAGGCGATCCTGTCGGCCAAGGAAGAGGATATTATCCTGACCAAAAAGATAAGCGGTGTGCCGGTTGCGGTGATTAACACGGATTATATGAAAAATCGTGGTTCACAGGTCAGTGGCCTGGAAAATTTCCTGCTTAACCACGCGCGCACCAAGCATTATGCCCGCATGTTCTACAGCCTGCGTTCGGTGTGGCAGCTCAAACAGAGTTTGCAGCAGGGAGCAGGTTATAAGGAATTCTTCCAGGCTGGCAAAAGCGTGAGCGGGATTCATGAAATCCAGGCCGTTGCCCAGATCATTGAGAATCTGGTCGCAGAAGGTGCTGCTGGAGCCAGGACCTGAGCAGTCCCACCGCCTGCTGGCGAATCCTCGGTATTTCATTGAGCAGTTCGTGGCGCCCGCCATTCACCCGAAAGAATTCGATGGGTGTCCGGGTTTCGCGAGCGGCGGTCATGCACCAGGTCGACCACCCTGAGGCATCAATCACGTTTTCGTGGCTGCCGCCAATGATGCGAACCGGAGTTGTCAGAGTCTTAATTCTGTCCGCTTGCAAAATGGAATCACAGGCTGCAAACGTGGCTTCCACCCAGCCGAAAGTCGGGGAAATAAAGGGAAATGGGGATTGGCAGACGACATTGAATCCTGCCAAGGAGCGCGTCAACGGATTGCCGCTGAACCTGAGTCGTTTCTGTCCGCCGGCGCCTGTGGGCTGATGCGTGTAACGTGTTTTGGCCATGACACGCGCAATGGGTTTGGCCCAGGTGCGGGGCAAGGGTGAGTTGGGTAAAGCCAGAAGCGGAGAACTTAAAGCCAGAGCTCGCGGCTGAAGGTGTCCGTGCAGGGTTCCATAAAGAGCCACGAGACCACCCATCGAATGGCTCACGATCGCATAGGGCAGGTTCTCGGCGACGGCATCCAACACAGCCGCCGCGTCCAACGCATAATCCTCGTAGCTGGACACGTAAGCGCGTGGACCGCCGGATTCTCCCTGACCGCGATGATCCATCGTGACCCAAAGCGTATCATCACCGAGGTCCATCCAATCGGGAAGGTCGGTATATTTTTCGATCCATTCACTGCGGCCATTTAAAATCAGCACGGCCTGAGTTGCCGGACGATGCGGCTTAAGATACGCGAAGCGAATCGGAATACCATCAACGGGTGAATCAAGGCTTGATTTGTGCCAGTTGGCTATTGCTGCTGAAACGGTTGGAGTCATCCAGAGCCTCCTGCAGCCACAGCTGCATTTCACGCGGATAGTTCGTGCATAGACCGTCAACACCGACGGTCATCAGATAGGACCAGAGCTGTTCGCGATTCGTTTCCCGGCGCAGGCTGATATAAGGATAGATTTCCCAGCCTTCGAGCTTGATTTGCCTCACCATGCTTGGTGTGACGAGCGCCGCATCGGGATGAAAGATGCGAACCGCGTTTTTGGTCATGAAACTTTTCGGGCCCAGTTGAAAGGCCAGCGGCCACCAAAGACTTTTATCCCAGAGATAGGCATTTCGAAGTTCGGGATACTCGCGGGAAAAAGCCGATACTGTGGGTTCCATAAAGGCCGAGACGATGATTCTTTGGGCCTGGGACTGTTTATGAATCAGCGCCGCCAGGGCTTCGACCGTGGCATGCCCGGGACTTTTCACTTCGACGTTGAATTCAATCTGGGGCAGGAGTTCCGTCAACACATCATCCAGAAAGGGTAGAGGTTCGCCATTGGTTAATTTCACCGTGCGTTCCACTTCCGATCGGGTCATGTCGGCTATCAATTTTTTGACGCCAGCGGTGCGCTCGAGACTTTCATCATGCACCACAGCCAGCTGCCCATCCCGGGTCAGGTGAACATCCAATTCAATGCGAAACGCCTGGGCTTCCACGGCTTTGCGAAAAGCATCCCAGCTGTTTTCCAGAGCTTCTGTGCAGGCGCCGCGGTGAGCTATGACTTTCATCGGAACGATGCTCCTCCTGAACTTTATCAATGTTCCAAGCCTAACGTGATTTGGCCCCAAACTCAACGCTGTTTGCCGGGTGTCTTTTCGTTTGCCAAACAGAGCTGTACAATAGCAGAGTGACGATCCCTCTCATGTTCTTCAAGGAGTCTCCCATGCGCAATCACGCTGGCTGGAAACTATGTTTGGCCATTTTTATGGTTTCATCAGCAGCCCATGCTGCTGATAATAATAAATCGATGAACCTGACGCTGCCTTTAATTGCATTCGGCGGTGAGTCGGTGACCAAGGCGGAATGGAACCTGCGCGGCCATGGTTCGCTGGGCCTTGAGCTGAACATGATGGGTGAAAGCGAAATGTATTCAGATAAAGAAATCGAAGAGAAAAACGGCGATTCCCTCATGATGAAGGGTTCGCAGGTGGCTCTTTTGTATTCCCAGTACAGCAAGCCCAAGTCCTTGTCCGGTGGCTACTGGACGATCGGCCTTGGCTATCGTCAGGTGAAGGGCTACTGGGATCAAACGCCGACAGCCAACCAGGACATCCAGGGCGCCAGCTTGAATGCCGATGGCAAAGTCCGCCACTCCCTGAGCGGCGCCGGCCCCACGGCCCAGGTGCGGACGGGATATCGTTACGTGGCTGAGTCCATCCCCTTGTCGGTGGGTGCTTATATCGGGCTTCGCCATTTCCAAAGCACGATGAAGGATGCCGAGGCCAGCGGCACCGTGACCACGACTGCCGAGGACCTGACCTCGCTGCAGCGCCGCATGATGAGTCATTTAGAGCCCGGTATTGAACTCGGCTTGGCTTTCTAAGAATTCATCACTGCCAATCTGGACTAGAAACCTCCCAGGGGGACCGTGATTCGTCGCGGTCCCCCTGCGCTTTTCATTTGTTGCTGGTCTTTAGTACGGCGCCTCGCTAGACTTTTGCCATTGGCTGAGAATGAGGCGTTCGAGTAAGCGTTGAGGAGGAAAACGTGCGGATTGCAATCGATGCCCGGATGATCAAGCAGGGCAGCATGCATGGCATCGCGCGCTATGTTTTTCAGCTGTTGAATGGATTAAAGACTGGTCCCTCACGGCATCAATTTTTTATTTTTGTAAATCGTGGTTCACCGCTTTGCAATGAAGCCTGGCCCGATCACATTCAACTGGTGACTGCACAGGCGCACTGGATCAGTTTGAGCGAGCAGCGGGAACTCCCGAAACTGCTGAGCCAGCTGCATATCGACCTGTTTCATGCGCCATCGTTCGTAGCGCCGATCTTCGTGCCCTGCTCGATGGTGATGACCATTCACGACCTGAACCATATGGTCCTGCCGCAGTTTTATACCCTGTTTCACCAGATGTATTACCAGCTTGTGGTCCGTCGCAGCATCAAACGCTCGCGTTTTATCCTGACGGTCAGCAAGTTCAGCAAAAAGGAAATCGTCCGGACGTTGAATCTGGATCCTTCAAAAATATTTGTGACTTATAACGGCGTGTCGGAAGATTACCGGCCGATATTGGATCGCGAATACCTGGAATATGTTCGCGATATCTATGGGTTGCCGGAGCGATTCATTCTGTGCGTGTCCAACAATAAACCGCATAAAAACGTCCATCAATTGGTGCGGGCCTACTGCTATTCCAATGTCGATGTGCCTCTGGTTTTGGCCAGCCCAACCGACGCCAATTTGATTAAAATTGCCGAAAATTATGGCAAAAAACATCTGATCTATTTTTCCAAATTCATCGAGGAATGCCATCTGCCAGCCGTGTATTCTCTGACGGATTTGTTCGTGTATCCTTCCACTTATGAAGGCTTTGGTCTGCCGCCGCTGGAAGCTCTGGCCTGTGGGACGCCGGTGGTTGTGGCTCGATCTTCGAGTCTGCCTGAGGTGGTGGGTGACAATGCCATCTTTGCCAATCCCTTCGATTACAAGGCGATTGCCTCGGCCCTGGAGCAGGGTGTTTATGATCGCGGTCTGCGCGATATCCTGCATCACAAAGGTCTGATTCACTCCCGACGTTTTTCCTGGGATCAGATGATCGAAAAAACTTTGAAGGTGTACGAACTCTGCGAACAGCAGCCACTGTCTGATAGCTCGGATCCAGCCACAGCTGCGCTGGCATCGACGGCCCCCCTGCGGAATGAATCTGGATGCGAGCGAGGTTAAGAGTGCGCATAGGTATTAACGGGCGTTTTTTGGTGGCCAAGCGAACAGGCGTTCAACGGGCTGCTTATAATTTAATTAAAACCCTTTTCGAGATCGATCGGGAAAACGAATACATTCTCTTCACCGGCGAAGAGCAGGCCAAGGAATGGAATTATCCCAACGTCAAGCTGGTGACCAGCCGACTCAAGACGGGTGAAAACCTGCGCAATCATCTGTGGGAACAGTTTGTGCTGCCCCGTCTGGCCCGCAAGCACAAAGTGGATATCCTGCATTCGCCGGCAAACATGGCTCCGCTGTTCTATCGAGGCGCGTCCATCGTCCACATTCACGATCTGTGTTTTGTGGTGAATCCGCAGTGGTACAGCTACCTCTTCCATACGGCTTACAATGTGGCGATCCCGCGGCTGGCCAAACGCGCGACCCGGATCATCACCAACAGCAACAATTCCCGCAATGACCTTTTGCAGTTCTATCAGGTTGATGCCAGCAAAGTGCGGCTGATCTATTGGGCAGTGGATCAAACCTTTGGCGCGGAGCCTGTTCGCGATCGACGGGTGGAAGAGGAAGGCGATTATATTCTTAACGTCGGTTCGCTGGAGCCGAGGAAGAATATTGCGACGCTCATTGAAGCCTATGAGCAAATGAGGACGGATAATCCGGACCTGAAAACCAAGCTGATTTTGATCGGTGGGGAAAGTCCGCTGTTTGCCGCGGTGCGCCTGCAGATCAAACATTTTCATAATGACGTCATTTTCAAAGGCTTCGTCAGTGACGAGGAATTGAAACAGCATTATCGCAACGCGCTGGTCGTGGCCTATCCAAGCCTCTATGAAGGCTTTGGTTTACCGCCTTTGGAAGCCATGGCGAGTGGTGCGCCTGTGATCACCTCCAATACGAGTTCTCTGCCTGAAGTGGTCGGTGATGCGGCGCTGATGGTTAGTCCTTATGACTGCGCTCAACTGGCTGGAACTCTGGCGCGAGTGATTCGTGACCGACGCCTGCGTGAGGAAATGCGCCGCCGTGGATTCGAGCAGGTGAAGAAGTTCAACTGGTACAGAGTTGCCAGAAATGTGCTGGCGGTATATTACGAAGTTTACTGCGAAACGGGCGAAGGTCGTGGGGATGCCTGCATACCTTTTGAAAAGTGGCAGCAGATGATCAAAAGGGAAGAGCGCTATATTCAGCAAACGGCCGAAGGTCAGACCGAACGCCCACGACTGCGAAGTCAGGCCCCGACTCTGACCCCAGCCGTCCTACAGCCACGAGGAACTGCCCAACTATGACTCAAGCTTTGCCATCAGAGGGAAGGGATAAGACCGTGCTACGTGAACGAGTCAAACATATTCTGCAAGAGGGTCGGGACGGAAAATCCGTTACAGTTCGCGCCTGGGTTCGTTCCAAGCGGACGTCCAAGAATGTCGCCTTTGTTGTGGTGAATGATGGTTCCTGCCAGCGTGATTTGCAGCTTGTGATTGATGCCAATAATCCGAGCTATGCGAAGCTCGAAGAAGTCAGCACAGGTGCCGCCATCCGAGTCGATGGTGTTTTGAAGAAGTCTGAAGGCAAAGGCCAGGACTGGGAAGTTCACGTCGACAAGCTGGAAGTCCTGGGCGGCTGCACGGAAGATTATCCCTTGCAGAAAAAGGGTCACACGCTGGAATTTCTGCGCGACATCGCTCATCTGCGCGGTCGTACCAACACCTTTGGTGCGGTCTATCGCGTGCGTAACCAGCTGGCTGTCCTGGTCCATGAATTCTTTCAAAGTCACGGCTTTCAGTGGGCCCATACGCCTATTATCACCGCGTCCGATGCCGAAGGCGCGGGCGAGATGTTTCAGGTCACGACGATGGAGCTGACCAAGCTGCCTCGCGATGAGAAGGGTGGCATTGATTTCAAGCAGGACTTCTTTGGGAGAAGGGCCAACCTGACGGTTTCCGGTCAGCTGAACGGCGAGGCCATGGCTCTGGGCTTGGGTGACATTTATACTTTTGGACCCACCTTCCGAGCCGAGAATTCCAACACCACGCGCCACCTTGCCGAGTTCTGGATGGTCGAGCCTGAGATGGCTTTTGCCGACCTTCAGGATGACATGGTCCTGGCTGAGGAATTCCTGCGCTTTCTCTTCCGCGAAATCGTGCGTCGTTGCCCCGAGGAGCTCAGCTTCCTGGGTCAGCATTATAAAAATATGACACCGGAACAGATTGCGGATCTCGGTGAGCATTCCTTTGGTCGCATCAGCTATACCGATGCTGTGAAGGAATTGACGTCGGCCAAGGTCAAATTTGAGTTCCCGGTTTCGTGGGGCATTGACCTACAAACCGAGCATGAACGTTATCTGACGGACACTGTCTTTCAAAAGCCTGTGATCGTGACGGATTATCCCAAGGATTTCAAAGCGTTCTACATGCGCCTGAACCGCGACAATAAGACTGTGGCGGCCATGGACGTTCTGGTGCCGCGCATTGGTGAGATCATTGGCGGGTCACAGCGTGAAGATCGCATCGACGTTTTGGAACAGCGGATGCGCGAAGTGCATATCAATCCAGACGATTTGGCTTGGTATACGGACTTGCGTCGCTACGGCGGTTGTCCTCACGCAGGATTTGGTCTTGGCTTTGAACGCCTTGTGCAGTATGTCACAGGTATGGCCAACATCAGGGATGTAATTCCCTTCCCGCGTTACCCGCAGGGTGTTGCGTTTTGACCTGGAATGGGTGAAGAACAAGATCTTGACCTGGATTGAGTTTATCAGATATAGTCCGTGCCTCTATAAGGATCGCCTTGTGGGGCGATGGCTCATGAGCAAGAGCTGCCAAAGGATACGCAGTTTCCACGTTGGCAGCTGATCGATACGAGTATTTTAGATTGCTGGACAAACTGGAGAGTATTATTCCATGAAGACCACGAGCATTAAACCCTCTGATATCAAAAAGCAGTGGGTTCTGATCGACGCTACCGGTCAGTCAGTCGGCCGATTGGCTTCCCAAATCGCATACATTCTGCGTGGAAAGCACAAGGTAAGCTTCGTCCCTCACTTGGACAACGGTGACAATGTCGTGGTGGTGAATGCCTCCAAAGCCGTGTTCACAGGCCGTAAACTTGAAAACAAATTCTATTACCACCACTCCGGTTACATCGGCGGTATTAAGGCTGTTGTGGCCAAGGATTTGCTCGCAAACAAGCCAGAGCGCGTTCTTGAACACGCTGTGCGCGGCATGCTGCCCCATAATAAACTCGGTCGCAAGGTTTTCCATAACGTGAAAATCTATGCAGGCAATGAGCATCCCCACGACGCTCAGAAGCCCGTTGCTGCTCCCGCTCGACTCGTGAAGTAAGGAAGGACCGATCATGGCAACCAAAGCTATTCATGCTGTTGGCAAGCGTAAGACATCGATCGCTCGCGTTTACCTGAAGCCAGGTAAAGGCAAGATCACGATCAACAAGCGCGATATTGAAGAGTATTACCTGCGCGCCACGTCCAAGATGGTTGTTCGTCAACCTCTGGAACTGACCGGCAACGTCGATAAGTACGATATTCTCGTGAACGTAATGGGTGGCGGCCTTTCCGGTCAAGCCGGTGCGATCCGTCACGCTCTCAGCCGGGCCCTGTCCGAGCTGGATCCTGAGTACCGCAAAGTGCTGAAGGCTCAAGGCCTCATCACCCGCGACTCGCGGAAGAAAGAGCGTAAAATGTACGGTCTTAAATCCGCACGCGCTCGCTTCCAGTTCTCGAAGCGCTGATTTTGGCTGTTCGAGATTTTTGGGTTTCGTTTCGGCGCTCAAGCATTGCTTAGCGCCGTTGCTCTTGCGCGAAGGACCGTGCTCTTATGGCTGAAACCATTGATGCTATAGATATCGAGTACACAGAAGACGATAAGGTTGTCGTCAAGCAGCTGGATAAAAATATCCTGACCCGCGGTAGCTGGACCACGATCATGTTCCTCTACCAGGAGCTGGATAAAAATACGGATGCTTACGGCCCGCCTAAAGTTTCGATTCGTCGTTACCAGAAGCGTAACGGGGTTTATCGTCAGCAGAGTAAATTCAATATTTCGAGCGCAAAACAGGCTCATGAAATGATTGAAACCCTGCTTAAGTGGTACCCAAAGGATGGCACAGCTTTCGTTGTACCGGAAGCCCAGGCCTGATTGAGAATCCAGCAATCCATTAAAGCCAGCGGGACTTTCGGGTCTGCGCTGGCTTTTTACTGACCTTTTTTCCCAACCTCAGAACAGTGAATCATCAACTTTAGGTTTGAAGAGCCGCACCAGGAATGGCCTTTTCTTGCGCTTTTTGGGCTTTCCCTTCTCCAGGCGATCCAGCCGCTCCAGGCGCATTTCAATATGCTTCATCGAACGCAGGGTTTGCTGCAGATCGGTGCAATTGCGCCAGCTGCTGCGATCCACCTCAAGGCTTGGGAAGGTCTGCATGGGGCCCGAGGCTGGATGCCAGGCGTGCACGGGCAGGCTGGTGAGGGTTTCGATCGTCCCCGTGTAAAGCGAGAGCTTATCGATCATCGTGCGGCTTTGGTCGGCCGACATGATATGCAGATGATCATTCCGGCTTAAGGTGAAGATCAGGCTTGTCAAGGCCACCAGGGCTTCCTGGGCGATATCATCGGCGACTCCACTCAACGCGAAAAAGACAAAGCCTTTGCCAAAGTGCTTATTGGGGAATGATTGCAGTTCGGCCCAGCCTTTGGCGGGACCCGTTTCCTCGTCCTTATAGATCCAGTAAGCATCCAGAGTAGGGGTCTTGCGACGCCTGTGGCGGTAGAGTTTGGGTCGTGCGAATATTTGCTGAGGGTAGGACTGTCGCTCCCGGGCGAAATACTCAAAATCTGTGGGCTCCCAGCGACTGCTGTGCTGCCAAAGGCCTTGAGAGAGGCGCAGCGGGAAATCTTCATAGCTCGGTTGGTGCAGGAAACTCGGCATTTTTTTCTCTCATCGCTGGCAAATCTTATTTGCTATTATGAACAAGTCTCAATGGAAACTGAATAGGAGACTCAGCCGTGTTTAATCCGCAGAAAAAAGGGGGCGCGGGCCCTGGGAAAAAGGATCATCCGAAGGACTATGCGGTGACGATTATCACCAGCGGCTGTCATTTTTCGGGCAAACTCTATTGCAAGGGTTCGACCCGCATCGGCGGCAAGGTCGATGGCGAGATCGTTTCGGAAGGCCTTTTGATCATTGAAGAGGAAGCGATGATTTCGGCTGAAGTCAAAGCTGAGGATATCGTGATTCAGGGTCATCTGCGCGGCACTGTGGAAGCTCACGGCAAGGTGGAACTGAGTCCCACCTGTGTCTTTGAAGGCGATATCATCACGCCCGTGCTCGTGGTGCAGGAAGGTGCGCAGTTTAACGGCCGCACCACCATGGACCCGAATCGCATTATGGATCGTCAGGGCACCCATGAAAACAGCAAGACCTACACGCCACCTTATTTAGGCGGCGCGATCCGTCCTGACGAGCTGACCAAAGTGGACCTTGCCATGAACGGTCCTGAAATTAGCGCCAATCTTTGAAGTCACACGGCTATTATCGTTCCAGGTTTCCTTTGGAAACCTGGATTTCGGTATTTTCTTGCCGCGCCTCCATCCCCTCGGCATTATCGTGATAGACCCATTTCAGGTCTCATCATTTGTTTTGCCGTGGAAGGACGCCATGAAAAGGCTTGTAACGTTTTCCTTGCTTGCTCTCAGTTTCAGTGGATGTACTCAGGAATTTCAGAACAAGATTTCCCGAAGTGTTCAAAACTGGACCGGTACCAACGGCGTTTTGGATATCATCAGTGATGGGAAGTTGATGTACCGCTTTATAAATATTGATAAATTAACAACAGCAACGGCGACAGGCCAGGGCATGAGCGGCGAATCCCGCGCCTATCGCTTTGGCTATGGCGTTATGGATAAGAACTTCAATCTGGTCGCCGATGAAGACGAAAAGAAAGTCTATTTCGAGATCAGTGATTTCGCGACGAACTATGTGTTTTATGAGAACCCGAATTAAGGATTCTGCATGCGACCCCTCCATCTCGCGCTCCTTGGTTTCTTGCAGCTCACGGCCTGTACCAGCAACGAGTCGGTGTTTTCAGATAAAGTCACTGTGGATCCCATCACGGATCGGGGTGGACCTCCCAAATACGTTGCCGCCCAGGGCCAGCAGCCCGTGAGTGGTGGCGGCAAGGTCACATGGTTTACCTGCACGCAAAGCCCGGCCGCGGGGTTCATGGTTTTGATCAATCCAGGACCTCAAGGCTGGACCCAGGATGAAGTCTGCAAAGCGGCTCCAGCCTTGGCTTTTATGAATCGTGGTCTGAATGTAATGGCCATCAATCGGCCTGAAAAGGAAACCCTGGGCGACGACACCGCCCTCAGTCAGGTCAAGACCACCGTGGATTCTTTGGCCAAAGATAATAGGCGACTGGAAGGCCTCTGGTCGATGGGCGAGGGCAGTGTGTTGGCTCTGCGTTTGGCCAGGCAGTATCCTTGGAAGGTTCTGATCATTGGCAATGGGATTTATGATTGGGAAATAACAGCGAAAGACAGCGCTGACAAGAGTTTGCTCGACCGCGTGAAAGCCATGCCGGGCAGCGATGACCCGAACTTCGCGGAAAAGCGTTCCGCCGCATGGGATTTAAGCGGCCTACCCAAATTGATCTATCTCTATCATGGCGGCAAAAACTCGCAGGTCAGCCCCCATCAAGCCACGCAGTTTAGAAACTCTCTGGCCGCTAGCGAGCACAAGGTCGAATTGTATATTCTGGAAGAGGATAACCAGGACCTTCGTCCGGATTATCATCGCGGCGTTCTTGGCAAGATTCTGGAAAATTATCAGAAGCCTGAGTAGAACAGCTGATCTTATGCATAACTGGCATCCCAAAGGTGGATGTCGCGCTTTTTGGGCAGGAACTGCCGATTCACGGAGGGCTGCGGCACGGTAATATAGAAACCGGGTGCCTCTGTCTGTTTTGGCTTTTTTGTTTGGCCTATAGTTGCTATTTCATTCTGCTGGCAGGGTCTGCTGAAGCCAACTTTTAGAATCATGGCGAACATCTGCCGCCCAATACCCAAGCATGTAGGGAGACGATATGGCATTTGAGGTCCGTTTTCCGGTCGTAGGAGAATCCGTCCAAGAAGGACAGGTCTATAAATGGCGCAAAAAGACCGGCGAATTCGTCAAGCGTGACGAGGTTTTGGTGGAAATCGAAACCGATAAGGCCACTGTCGAAATCGTTGCCGAAGCTGAAGGGACTTTGACCATTCAAAAGAACGAAGGCGAAACGATTGCTGTTGGTGAAATCCTCGCCTCGATCGATACCGCTGCCAAAGCTCCTGCTGCAGAAGCTCCTGCTGCTGCTGCACCCAAAACTGCGGCCCCTGCTGTGCCCCCGCCGCCTGCTGCCAAAGCAGCTGCGGGCAGTGATCCTCGTCCTCAAAGTCCAGCCGTCGCGCGCATGGCGGCTGAGCATCAAGTCGATACATCAGCCATCGCGGGAAGTGGCCGCGGCGGTCGTGTTACCAAGGATGATATGGTTGCGCATATGGAGAGCCCCAAGCCGGCTGTGCCTGCGGCAACTCCAGCTCCGGCTCCCAAAGTTCCAGCTCCAGCAGCCGCGGCGCCAAGCGGGGCTCGCACCGAACGTCGCGAGAAGATGAGCCGCCTGCGCCAGCGCATTGCCGAGCGTCTGGTGGAAGCTCAGCACAACGCTGCGATGCTCACCACCTTTAACGAAGTGGATATGAGCGCGGTTATGGAGCTGCGCAAGCGCTATAAAGATCCTTTCAAGGAAACTCACGGCGTTGGCCTGGGCTTCATGAGCTTTTTTGTCAAAGCCGCTGTCCAGGCTTTGAAAAATTTTCCAGCCATCAACGGCTACGTGGATGGGACTGATATTGTTTATCATGATTACTACGATATCGGCGTTGCGGTCTCGACCGAGCGTGGTCTCATGGTGCCCGTGGTACGCGATGTCGATAAATTGAGTTTTGCCCAGATCGAAGGTTCGATCATGGATTTTGCGAAAAAAGGCCGTGACGGTAAAATTTCGCTCGATGACCTCGCGGGCGGAACGTTCACCATTTCGAACGGTGGAACGTTCGGCAGTCTTCTGTCGACACCGATCCTGAATCCACCGCAAAGCGCTATCCTCGGCATGCACAAGATCGAAGACCGCCCTGTGGTGGTGAACGGTCAGATCGTGATTCGGCCGATGATGTATCTGGCCATGTCCTACGATCATCGCATTGTGGATGGCAAGGAAGCGGTTGGCTTCCTCGTGAAGATCAAAGAAAACATTGAAGACCCAGCCCGTCTGCTGCTTGGAGTGTAAGGGATATGGCGGAAACTAATTTTGATGTGGTGGTGATAGGCGGCGGTGTCGCAGGTTATGTGGCAGCCATTCGCGCCTCCCAGCTCGGATTGAAATCGGCTGTGATCGAGGGCCGGGGCACTCTGGGCGGTACCTGTTTGAACGTCGGCTGTATTCCCAGCAAAGCGCTGTTGCAGTCGAGCGAAAATTATTCACACGCGAAGCACAAGCTGAAAGATCATGGTGTCATGGTTGATAAGGTCAGCTTGAATCTTGACGTCATGATGAAACGCAAGGACGCCATTGTTAAAAAACTGACGACCGGCGTTGAATTCCTCATGAAGAAAAACAAGATCACCTATCTGAAGGGCTTCGGTTCCTTTATCGACAAAAACACCATTAAGGTGGCGATGAGCGATGGGACCGAGCAAACCCTGCAGACGAAAAATACCATTATTGCAACCGGCTCGGAGCCGATTGAAATTCCTATCGCGCCTTTTGATGAAAAGCAGGTCCTGAGTTCCACCGGGGCGCTGGCCCTTGAAGCTGTGCCCGAACATCTGGTGGTGATCGGTGGCGGTGTGATCGGTCTGGAGCTGGGTAGCGTTTGGGCTCGCCTGGGTGCCAAAGTCACCGTCATTGAAGCGGCTGACAGCATTCTGTCCACGATGGACAAGGATGTGGTGCGCGTCATGAAAAAAACTCTGGGCGCGGAAGGCATGGAATTCCATGAAAAAGCCCGCTTCACGGAGTTGAAGAAGAGCGGCAAGAAACTTACGGTCGTGGCCGACAAGGGTGGTGACACGGTCAATATCGACTGCGACAAGGTTCTGGTGGCTGTAGGCCGTCGCGCCTTTACCAAGAACCTGGGTCTCGACAAAGTCGGCATCACACCCGAGAAGAATGGCAAGATCAAAACCGATGGGCACTACGGAACCGGCGTCGCCGGCATCTATGCGATCGGTGATGTGATTGATGGCCCCATGCTGGCCCACAAAGCCGAAGAGGAAGGCGCAGCCTGCGCGGAAATCATTGCCGGCAAGCCAGGCCACATGAATTACGAAGCCATTCCGAATGTTGTTTATACCTGGCCTGAAGTGGCTGCCATTGGCATCAATGAGCAGGAAGCCCAGGCCAAAGGCATTGAAGTGAACATCGGTAAATTTCCTTTTGCTCCCAACGGCCGCGCCATGGCCTTTGGTGAAACAGAAGGGTTTGTGAAGTTGATTGCGGATAAGAAGACCGATCGCTTGCTCGGAGCGCACATCGTGGGCCCTTTTGCCTCCGAATTGATTGCTGAGCTGGCGATGGCCTTTGAATATTCTGCCAGCGCGGAAGACGTGGCCCGTTCGGTTCACGCCCACCCGACCCTGGCTGAAGTTATTAAAGAAGCAGCTCTGGCTGTGGATAAGAGATCATTACATAGTTAACGGGTCATTCACTGAAGAAGGATTCAAGAGATGAAAGGTGTCATCGACGGTGGGAAGTTCACCTATGCGAATGGTGCAAACGTAGCCTTCCTGGAGAACCTTTATAAGGAATACAAGAACAATCCGGATGCTGTGGATCCTTCGTGGAAGCTGTTTTTTGAAGGATATGAATTCGCCTCTTCGAGTTCCAAAGGAATGTCGACGGGCGGCGGCGCGCAGGATGATTCAGAAGCCCAGGTTGAGCATTTCATCAACCTCTTCCGACGTCTGGGCCACCTTTCCGCTCACTTGAACCCGTTGGCTCCGAAACCAGCTCTGGCCAATGATTTGCAGCCTGCCAAAGCAGGTCTCAGCAATATCAGCGATAGTCAGACCTTTCACCCGGCAACCCTGCCCGTCAAAGGTCCGATCAGCTTCGGTGAAGTGCATTCGCTCCTTCAGGATACTTACACCCGCACCATCGGTGCTGACTTCCGCGATACGCCGGATAATGAAGCCGTGGAATGGTTGCAGCAGCAGATGGAAAACTGCCGCAATCGTCCTGCCATTGATAGTGAAACCAAGGTCCGCATTCTGAAAAAACTCACTCAGGCCGAAGGCTTTGAGAAGTTTTTGCAGGATCGTTACCTCGGCCAGAAACGTTTCTCGATCGAAGGTCTGGATACCATGCTCGTCCTTCTGGATGTGGTGGCCGATGAAGCCTCCAAATCCCAGGTGGAAGAGATCGAAATGGGTATGGCCCACCGCGGTCGTCTCAACGTGCTCTGCAATTTCATGGGCAAACCCTACGAGCTCATGATCAAGGAATTTGAAGGCAGCGAGATTGAAACTTATGGTATTGACGGTGACGTCAAGTATCACAAGGGTTATTCGTCGGTGATCGAAACCATGGCTGGTAGCAAGGTGCGGGCTTACCTGTCACCGAACCCCTCGCACCTGGAAGCGGTCAACCCTGTCGTGGAAGGCTTCGCTCGCGCGCGTCAACGCATGCTGGGCGATGTCAACTGCACCAAGGTTTTGCCCATTTTGATCCACGGTGACGCGTCGTTTATCGGTCAAGGCCTGGTGGCGGAAACGCTCAACCTTTCCGAACTGACTTCGTATCGCACTGGCGGTACGGTGCATATCATCTCGAACAACCAGGTTGGTTTTACCACCGATCCGGAAGATGGTCGCTCCTGCCGATATTCTTCAGATATCGCCAAAATCGTGCGTGCGCCTGTGTTCCATGTGAACGCCGATGACCCTGAAGCTGTGGTCTGGGCTGGACGCCTCGCCACCGCCTATCGTCAGAAATTCAAAAAAGATATCGTGATCGATCTGATTGGTTACCGCCGTCATGGTCACAACGAAACGGATGAACCGAGCTTTACCCAGCCGATCATGTACCAGACCATCCGCAATCATCCCACCGTGCTGACTCAATTCGGTGAGAAGCTGGTGAAGGAAGGCGTGATGACTCAGGACGCGGTCGCCGCGGAAATGAAAAACTTCCGCGACATGCTGCAGACTGGAATGGAAAAGGTACGTGCGGGCCAGGTGAAGATTCTGCCAACCGTTCCGCGCGAACTGGAAAACAGCACCAAGCATGTGAAGGCGACCGAAGAGGATCTCTTCCGTCCTGCTGAAACTGGCATTAAAGCCAATCTGGTGAAGGAAATCGTGGCCAATGCCACCAAGGTTCCCGCCGGCTTTAAACCCAATCCCAAGATCGAGCGTCTTTTGAAATCCCGCCAGGAAATGGTGGAAGGCGAAGGCAATATCGATTGGGGTCTGGCTGAGTTCCTGGCTTACGGAAGTCTGGCCCTCGAAGGCAAGCATGTTCGTCTGTCAGGGCAGGACTGCAAACGCGGCACGTTCTCCCACCGCCATGCTGTGATTCGTGACTTTGAAACCGGCGCTCCTCTTGCCCTTTTGAATCAACTGGGCAAAGGTCAGGCGGAAGTGGAAGTAATCAACAGCCCCCTCTCGGAACAGGGCGTGATGGGCTTTGAATTTGGTTACTCGGTGGCTGACCGTGATGCCCTCGTTCTGTGGGAAGCGCAGTTTGGTGATTTCGGTAACGGCGCCCAGATTATCATCGATCAGTTCCTGGCCGCTTCGGAAGCGAAGTGGAAGCAGGCCTGCGGTCTTGTTCTGCTCCTGCCTCATGGTTATGAGGGTATGGGTCCGGAACACTCCAGCGCTCGTCCTGAACGCTTTCTGCAGCTTTGCGGTGATTTCAATATTCAGGTGGCGAACCTGACGACGCCGGCCCAGTTGTTTCATATCCTGCGCCGTCAGCTCTGTCGTCCTTTCCGCAAACCTCTGGTGATCATGACACCGAAGAGTTTGCTCCGTCATCCAGCGGTGGTTTCCAAGACCAAGGAATTTGTCGAAGGCCGTTTTGTGGAGGCCATCGATGACCTGACACAGAAGGCCAAAAACAAAGTTCGCCGCGTGGTCTTCTGTACGGGCAAGGTTTTCTTTGAACTCGACAAGGAACGCACCGAACTCGGCGTGAACGAGCAGGTGGCTCTGGTTCGCATTGAGCAGCTTTATCCTTTCCCGGAAGAGCTGCTGAAGAAGATCATGGCCAGCTATCCCGAAGCCACTGAAGTGCTGTGGGTGCAGGAGGAGCCTTCCAACATGGGCGCCTGGACCTTCATCCGCCATCGCCTGGAAGCGCTCTGTAACGAAAATCAGGAACTGCTGTACTGCGGTCGTCGTGATGCGGGTACGACCGCAGAAGGCTATACCAAGGTGCATGAGAAAGAGCAGAAACGCATACTCCAGGAAGCTCTGACGCTGTCAGAAAAGGCTGATAAAAAGGCCAAAAAGACCAAGTAAATGATTTCGTCTCCGGCCCTGGTCCCGAGTGATCTGTGCCGGAGATTCATTTTTCACTTTCGCCTTGAACGCCTCGTCCAAATACGTCTTGACTTCATTTGCCAAAATCATTAGCGTCTTTTCCACTTCGCTGATGCGAGGTTCGCAGTTTTGGAGAGGTGGCCGAGTGGTTGAAGGCGCACGCCTGGAAAGCGTGTAGGTGGGTAACCGCCTCGAGGGTTCAAATCCCTCTCTCTCCGCCACGCTTTTAAAGCGCAGCGTGATAGCTGGATTCCGGATGGTACTGCTCCGTGAACCCCGCCAGGACCGGAAGGTAGCAACGGTAGCGGGTGTCAGTAGGTGTTCGGGCCATCCAGCTATCACGGTGCGCTTTTTTGCATCTTGTTCTTCAGCTCCCGATCGGCGAAAAACGATCATCCAGAATTTTTTCTGCCGAGGGAGTGTCCCGTGTCCTACGTTTCTTTGGCCCGTAAATATCGCCCGCGTCGATTTATTGATATGGTGGGACAGGAATCCACAACCCTTGCGTTGACCAACGCCATCCGTCTCCGCCGTGAACCTCATAGTGTAATTTTCACCGGTGTCCGTGGGGTCGGCAAGACCACCAGTGCCCGCATCTATGCCAAAGCCTTGAACTGTGAAAATGGACCCACAGCGGATCCGTGCGACGTCTGCGCGAGCTGCATGGCGATTGTTGCCGGCAATCACGAGGATGTGCTGGAAATCGACGGCGCGTCCAATACCGGTGTGGATGATGTGCGTGCCCTTCAGGAAACGCTGAGCTATGTACCCCAGCGCTCCACCTATAAAATCTATATCATCGATGAAGTTCATATGCTGTCGATCAGCGCGTTCAATGCGCTGCTGAAGACACTTGAGGAGCCGCCGCAGCACGTGGTCTTTATCTTTGCGACCACGGAATTGCATAAGGTGCCGGAAACGATCCAAAGCCGTTGCCAGACGTTCCATTTGCAAAAGATCAGCCGCCCCGTGATCATCGAACGGGTGCGTTCCATTCTGACTTCCGAGGGGATTCCCTTCGATGAGGCCGCGCTGGGTATTGTCGCGCGTGAAGGCCGTGGGTCCATGCGTGATGCCCTGACCATGCTCGATCAGGCGATTGCGGTCGGTGGCGGGCAGGTGAGCGTGGATGCTCTGCGGAATATGGTCGGCAGCAGCAGTCAGGCGCTGCCGGTGCTGGAGCTTATGGATGGCCTTTTGCGCAAGGACGCTGGGCAGATTCTGGAAGTCATTGCCCGTTGGGACCAGGAAGGCCTGGCCATGAGTACGCTCGCCGAGGAAACGGCCAAGGCTTGCCGGAATGCCTTTATTTTAAGAGATTTGAAGGGTCAGGCCATCGATCTGCAGCTGCTGGAGCTGGAAGACCGCGAGCAGCAGATGCTGCTGGAGCTTGGCGAAAAAGCTGCGCCGATGGATTTGAATCGCCTCTTCCGCCAGCTGGCCAAATGTCTGGATGACCTTCGTCACTCGGATCTGGATCGATTTGTGCTGGAAAATTATTGTCTCGAATGGTGTTTTGATCCTGGTTTGCCTGATTTGCAGAGCCTCATGAACCTTATTTCAAGTGGCCAGCCTTTGCCTCAGGTCACGGCCCGGCCTGCGCCGCAAGCGGCACCGGCTGAAGGTTCCGCTGTCAATCTTCGTGAACGTTGGAAAACCTCGTCACCGGCGGCTCCAGCGGCGCGTCCTGCATCGACTCCTAACAATACACCAGCAGGACCAGGCCCAGCTGCAGTGGCGCCACCGGCATCGAAACCCATCCCTGCGCCGCCCGGAAAAGCAACGTCGCCTCAGGCGCATTATGAAAAATCCCTGACACCACAGCCGGGACCAGGCGCCGGCAGCCAGGCGGCTGCAGTCACTCAACCCATGTCGATGGCCCGACCCTCTGAAATACCGATAGCTCCGCCTCAGGGATTAGCCGCTGTCAGCCAGGCAACTGCTTTGGCACAACCGATGTCCAGGCTGGAGCCAGGTGAAAAATTGCTGGCTCCACCACCGGCATCAGGTGCCGTGAATCATGCGGCAGCTGTGCCCCAGCCGACACCGAAGGCGCCACCATCCGTGGTCGCACCATCTGGCGACGAACCAAGGTCGACGACGCAGCCGTCTGAAAAATCCACGGCGCCACAGCCAGGATCAGGTGTCGCGAGTCCCACGGTACCTGTGCCCCAGCAGCCATCTGAAAAATCCGCATCTCCACAGTCAGGCTTCAGTCCAGGCCCAACAGTTTCCAAAGCTCAACCGGTTGGAATGGAACAGCCTAAAAAGTCCGTAGCTCCACAGTCGGCAGCAGATATTGCTGCGTCTGCTGCACCTCTACCATCCGGCATGTCCTCACTGGCTCAGAGGTTGGCACGCGTTCAGGCCGCGCAGGCAGCCACTCAAGCTGCAGCGCTATCAGTACCTCAACCATCGCCGCTGGCTCAGGCTGCATCAAGGCCTCCAGTTGACCTCCGTCCGCGGGACACCGCGCCTGCTGACACCCGCAGCGCAGTGGATAACAAATCGTTATCAAGCGCGCAGCCAGCAGCTCCGCAGCCAGCTGAGCGGTCACATGACATTCAAAAATCACCGATGAATTCTTCGCCTGGTCGCCCAGGTGAGCCGGCCGCAGCGCCGTTCGCGGCGCAAGCGCAACGTCTGGCCAAACCCCAGCCACCGGCTGGAAACCAGATGAAAAGTGGAGCGCTGCCGAGAAAAGGGGCTCAAGGGCCATCGACGCCGCCTGACCCCTTACCGCCTTTCGATCCAGCCGATGATGAAATGCCACCCTGGGTCTTGCAGGAAGAAGCCGCTCGTCACGTCGGCACCCTTGCACCACTCGACGAACCCGTAATCCCCGAGCCGCCCAAAAACGAAAGCTTTCTGCAGCAGATGGCGCGACGGGCTCCAGCCACGCCGCCCGTTGAAGCACCTAAGGTTGAAATTCCGGTGGCACCACCAGCGGCGGTTCACGAACCGGTCTGGCCTGACAACTGGCGTGCGTTCGTCGATGAATGGAAAAAACAGAAACCACTGCAGGGCCGTGTTCTCGAGGAAGCTTATCTTCTGGAATATAGTCAACAGCGCATACGTTTGGCGGTGGAACCCACAAGCATGGCCGGTGGCAAGCTCCTGCAGCAGGACGTCAGGCGCCGTCTGATGGAGCAGTTCACGCAGCTCTTTGGTTTCAACGGGGTTCTCGAAGCGGTTCCCAAGGCTGATGCTCATCCCGCTCAAGGAGGAGGAAATCAATCCCCGTCCCCTGATCTGGGCGAAACATTGCTCGATGTGAAAAACCGCGAGCGGGAAGTCGCCCGGGAACAGCTCCGCCATCGATTGGAAGAGCACCCGATGACCCGTGAGGTAATTTCCCGTTTTGGTGGTACAATTGAACAAATCGAGCTTCAATAGACACTGACATGGGAAGAGCGCCGATGGCCTATGCAAACTTCGAAACACGCGAAATTCATTGCAAAGTCCTTTATCTCGGCGCTCCCGGAGCGGGCAAAACCGCCAATCTTCGATCCATCTATCGGCGCAGCTCCATCCGTCTGACCCGGGAACCCGCAGAATTTATCGCGGATAACTTCGCTCCCTATGAATTCATTCCGTTGTCCCTGGGTCAGCTCAAGGATTTCCACGTGAAACTCCATGTTTATACCATGCCAGAACATGGGCTTTACCCAACGTTTAACATGGTCCTGCTGAAGGGTATCGATGGGCTGGTCTTTGTCGTTGATAGCTGCCTCAGCGCCTTGCAGGAAAATCTGGATTCCTGGCAGCACACCAAAGAGCTCCTGACCCAGGAGGGGCTTAATTTCTCGGCCCTGCCGCGGGTGATTCAATATAACAAACGCGATCACGAAGAAGCCATTGCGCTCGATGTCTTGAAACAGGAGTTGAACCCCAACGGCCTGGCTGATATTGAAGCTATTGCCACGCAACATATTGGCACTCTTGAAACCATTCAAAAAATCTCCGGGCTCATTCTGGATGAGCTTGGAAAATAGGATCCGGCATGCAGCCCTTGACAGCAGCCCGCATCACAGTTCTGGTTCAAACCTTCGACGCCAAAGGCGTCATGCGCTTTCCTTCTGATCCCCAGGGCTTCTTCGGCTTGACCCGCTTCGTGGAACCGACGCTGGCGGTTTCCAAACAGGCGCAAAATATAGCGGCCAAAGCCATAGGCTGCCTGGATCTCGCGGATCGTATTGAACCCATTATCGCCGTCGAACCGCCGCTCAAAGCCGAAGGGCAGGAACCCTCCTTGCTTTATCTCATGAAAATGGATCCGAAGCTGGCCCAGGGCCAGGAGGATTGGCTTCGCATCGTGGATATTTTAAGGGCTCTGCCCCAGGGTTCGGTGCGCGTGGCTTATAACAAAGCCATGCAGGTCTTCGCCGGCACGCTCCATGACGAGTTTACGATTCTGGAAATGGACGAGGAGGTGCGGAGGCGCCTGACACAGCTCATGGCGGAAAACGGTCCGGATCTGCTAAAATAGACTCCTGGACCCCAAACCGACTGTGGAGGAGTCTTCCCTCATGCGCATGCCATGGATCAGCAGTCTCATAAGCCTCTTGCTGGCCGCACCCGCGTTCGCCATGCCCTTTAAATGTGATAAGCAGCAGATGCTTTGCGAAGTCCAGACCAAGCGTCTCACCGTCGGTGACAAGGTGGGCGTCTTTTCCAGCGACGGCCAGCTCGCTGCCATCGGTGAAGTGGTGGAAATCCGCAACAAAAGCCGCATGATCAAGATCACACAGAAATGGGCGAGCCTATTTCGTTCCTATGAAATGGAAGTGATCGAGGACGAGAAAGCCAAAAATCCCGAAAAATATTTTCGCATCATCACCCCGCTGCCGGAACTGTCCTGGGGCGTTGGCCTGGGCGGGGTCAATCTCGGTATTGGAGACAGTTTTGTCGGCACCAGCCTTGATGGTGGCGTTTACTGGCTTCTGTGGCGGGATATGTTCCTGACCGGTCGCTTGCATTACATTACGGGCGAAGGCAAAGCCTCGGATAACCTCGGCGCCGGCGTGGCTGCGGCCAGCGTTTCGGTGACGAGCGCGGGACTGAGCGTGGGCATTAGTGAGCTGATCGCTCCCTATGAAATGGTGGCCTTGCGCATGGACGGGGAAATCGGTCTCAGCAACGCAACCGTCACTCTTCCAGCCGGCCTGGATGAAGGCGACGTTCTGAACAATCGTATTGATGATGGTGTCGGCCTCTATCTGCGTTTTGGTGTGGCTGCCATCTGGCGCCGGGATGGACTGCAGCCGGAAGTTGGTTTCAGTTTCCTCCGTCTGCATGCCGCGAATAGTCCAGGTTTATTTGTGGGTGTCTCGGCACCCATCGATTAAGCGGACGCGGCCAAAGCTCTTCCGACTTTCAAGCGAACGGTCAGGCGGCAGCCCTTGCCGCCAGGATTCGGCATAATTTCAGCTGTTCCCTGCCACTTTTCAGCAATGGCTCGAATCGCTGCCAGCCCCACACCGCGGCCGCTGGTGGCGGTGGCTTTTTCGGCCGTGGAAAGCCCATCCAAAAACAGCATCGGCGTTAATTCTTCAAACGTCTGCCCTGACCATGCCCGCTGTTTGGCCAGTGCTTTCAAAAGATCCAGATCCAGACCCTGACCGTTGTCCTGAACTTCCAGTCGAACCGTGTCGGCGGATTCCTCACGTGCCAAAACCTTAAAGCGGGCGGCCGCCACTGGCAGACCACGCAGTTTCGGAAGATTAAAGCCGTGATCCACGCTGTTCGTCAGGCTGTGCACCAGGACTTCACCGGTGGCCTGAAGCAGATCTTCGGGCCAGTGCACGAGCTCATCGACGACCTCGAAACTTTCGCAATCCACTTTTTGCCTTCTCAGCAGTTTCACGACCATATTCTGGTGCCGACCGAGTTCACGGGCCAGATTCCCATCTTCCGCCTGGCTGATGGTGCTGCCCTGTTCAAGCTGTTGCACCAGGGACTCATAGTCTTTAACAATGGAGCGAAATTGTCCCAGGTGCTGCTCCCAAAGGGCAATATCCTGATTTTCCTCTTCCCTCAGGTCCAGCAGCTTGCCTTCCAGATCATGACTGCCAAGACTCATGGCTCGCATGCCGAGCGCACGGGCCACACCTTTGATTGTATGCAGGTCGCGGAAAGCGTCCTGAATTTGTTCCTCGGTGAGTGACACGCGACCCAGATTATCGATCACCCGGTGCGCATCCGCAAACGCTTTGCGTAACGCGGTGCGGTCGGCGCGCACGATTTCCAGGATCCTATGCTCGCGCTCCTGGCTCTTGCTCTTTTCAGCCTCCACCGCTGCTGCCAGTCGCCGTTCCTCGGTGGCATCATGCAGGTTCACAAGGAAGCCATGAATTTTCATGTCCTTGTCGTAAAGCGGTGTCCAATGCACCAGCACAATGCGCGTGATCCGTCCATGAATCTGCAATTCCTGAGGCAAATGCGCGGCGTTCAATTCAAAAGCCACGGCGTCTTCATGAATACAGGCGCGAAGGACCTCGCGTACCATGCTGCGTTCTTCGGCATTCAGGTGACATTGTCCTAACAGAATATCCAAAGCGTCATGGCCTGTGGGCGGCTCATGCAGTTCAAAAATCTGCTGCAGGTAAGCCGAGGATTCTCCCTCAATATGCAATTGGGCATTGATGGTGAAAATGCCCTCTTCAATGTGATCCATGATCCGCTGCATCTTGAGCTTGCTGGCCTGGATTTGCTGGGATCCCTGATGCACTCGGATCAGGAGCAGGAAGATTCCAATAGCGAGAACGGCGACCACGATCAGGGCCACCCGAATTTTGCGCGAGGTCGAGATCTCCTGTGCCTGGAGTTCATTTTCTTTTTGCAGCGCCTTATTGCGTTCGGCCTCAACCTTGAGTCCTGTGTTCACCATAAGTTCGGCGATGCTCTTTTGATTGCGTTCATTCACCACTTTTTTGAATTCGTTCACGAATGCCTTGAGGAGATCCAGGGCCCGCCTCGTTTCCCCCATGCCTTCATACATGCGGGACCGTGCTTCCAAAATGTTCCGAATGTTTTCCTTGTAATCATTCTCGGCATAAATTTTTTCGGCCCGGTCCAGGGATGCGAGCGCTTCCCTCCATTGTCGGCCTTCAATCGCCCACAGTCCGAGCACGTGAGCCGCATCGGCGACCCCAGGACTGTCATCATTTTCGCGAAACAGCCGTTCCGCCTGTTCAGCCAAGGGCTTGCTCTTATATAGATCCCCTTGGTTCAGATAGAGCTGAGCCAGATTCAGTGAAACAGTGGCTTCCAGCCATCCATTGCCCTGTTTGCGGGTGATCTGCAGAGCACTGCGATAATGCATCTCCGCCTGCTCGCGGGACGAGCGATCGTCCTTGGCGACATAAAAATCGCCGAGATGATTTTCCATGATCGATCCCAGATAGCTGAGACCCTCGCGTCGGCAGATGGTGGCGATCGCTTCATGAATCGCTGTAGCCTGTTCGTGCTGTCCTTGTTTCAAAAAGGAAATGGCCGACTGATTCTGCACGATCAACCGGTCCACCAAATCAATGTCAGGATGGGCTTTGACAATATCGTTCATTTCATTCAGCAGAATGAGCGCGTTTTTGGTTTCACCGCGTTCGCGCTGGTTGTAGGCCAAGTCCATACGCGTCTTAACCTGAGCGGCAGGGATCTTGTACCGATCTGCAAGGGACACTAATTCTTTCAGAGAAGCCAATTCCTCGCGTATTTTGGCATCCTTGTCAGGCACAAAAATCCAGACGTAACGCAGGAGAATATATTCTTCAAAAAGGCCAAGTTTTTGAGCTTCGCCCATGGCTTTCTCGAGCTCATCAAAGCGAAGGCGCAAGGGTTCGAGCGAGCCGAGTTCATTGACAGCCAGAGTGAAGGCCAGAAACGCCTGGACCCATGAGATGTTGTTGTGCCCGTTGGTGATTTTTTGCAGTTTGCTTTCAGCCGACTGTTTCAAAGCGCGTGGATCGGTTTGCAAAGCCCGTTTGATCGAACTGAGCGAATCCAGATCAAAAGCCACCTCTTGAGTATAAACACTCAATGGATGGAACAGGACGAGTACGAGCAGGACGGAGACTAAAGAACGAAGCATCGTGACCTCCTCAGCCTCCATTATCACGGAGGGCTGGAGGAAGGTCAAAGGCGTCGATTATGGGATGGCGGCTTCAATCAGATCCCGATGCAAGGAACGCAGGGCCTGCTCGAGGTTTTCCTGAGCAATGAAAAGATTGGCGACTGCATTTTTACAGTCAAAGAGCAGCGGTTGTTGGCCCAGGCTTTTTACCATGCGCCCGAGCAGTTCGGGCTGCTGCCAGAAGCCATCGCCTACGAGTGTAATGCAGGCCAAACCATGACCGCGTTCGGTTATTTTTACCGCTGCGAAGTCCTTGCTGAGGTAGGAGGCAAGTTTGTCTTTGAATTTTTGACCAAGGACCAGGTCCATCATCAAACCCTGATCCGTGTGCTGCTGCTGGACAAACAGCGGATGCTCACCCAGGGTAAAGAGATAACTGAGCACAGGACTGATCGTCTCGGCTTTGGCTCCGGATAGACGAATCCAGCTCAAATCCTTGCGATGGGTGATGGCGTGAACAACAGCTTTTTCCACAGTTTTGCTCCCCCCTACCAGAGTTCCTGGGGTTTCCAAATTGAAACTCGAACGAATTTCGAGCGGAATTTTATATTTTTTTGCGAGGTGAACGCCACGATTGTGCACCACTCCTGATCCATACCAGGTGAGGTGACTCAGGCTATCCCAGCTCATCGTCGGCATGACCTTGGCCGCTGGAACCAGGCGAGGATCTGCCGAGCAAACGCCATCGACGTCCTTATAGATCTGACAACGATCCGCCTTGAGCGTATGGGCCAGAGCAATGGCTGTCAGATCCGAACCACCACGGCCGAGCGTGGTGATTTCCTTGCCAGCTTCCGACATGCCTTGAAAACCGGCGATAATCACGAGTTTACCCGTATCCAAAGCTTTGCGAATGCGATCACCCAGGATTCTTTGAATTTTGGCATTGCCGTGCGTATCGTCGGTGAGAATGCCACTCTGCGAACCCGTCAAGGAAATTGTCGCGATTTTTAAATTGTTCAGGGCAATCGCCAAGAGAGACATGCTGATGCGCTCACCAACAGAAAGCAGCATATCGACTTCACGCTGGGGTGGCTCGGGACTTAAAGCCAGCGCCATATCCAGAAGCTCATCGGTCTGCTGACCCATGGCACTCACGACAACCACGAGGCGGTGACCTTGACGATAGGTGGCTGCAATATGTTCAGCCACACTTCGAATACGCTCAAGATTGCCGACTGAAGTGCCACCATACTTTTGTATGAAGAGACTCAAGTTTTTGATCCTTATCGCCAATTGCACAAACTTATGCAAAAATAGCAGCTATCTGGTACAAGATATACCCGGACTTGAAAAGCAAAGATTGCTGAGCCGGCACGGTCTTCCGCAGGAAGCGACATGCAAGAGAACATAGTACAAGCCGGAATCGCCTCGCCAGGCCGTCCGCTCTTCGAACAGATGGCCGCGCGTTTAGGTGTCCCTAGCCTTTATGACTATCAAATGGAAGCTGTGACTGAAGTCCTGCGCGGCAACGATTGTTTCGTCGTTGTGCCGACCGGTGGCGGTAAAAGCTTTTGTTATCTCATCCCGGCTTTGGTTTCGCCCGGCCTTGTGCTGGTCGTGTCGCCTTTGATTGCATTGATGCGCGACCAGCAGCGTCAGCTTCAGGAACTTTCGATTCCATCCCTGTCCTTTGATAGCATGATGTCGGGTGAAGAGAAGCGCGAGGCGCGGGAACAGATTCTCGCGCAGCGTTTGAAAGTCCTTTATGTTTCACCTGAAAGGCTGGCTTTACCGGGATTCCGTGATCTTCTGAAGGATCTGCCCCTGGCGTTGGTCGCCATTGACGAGGCGCATGTCGTGAGTCAGTGGGGTATGGGTTTTCGCACCGAATATCGCCGGTTGGGGGCCTATCTCGATGAATTGGGCCCGGCTCCACGCATGGCGCTGACGGCGACCGTGACCGCCGACGAACGCCGGGAAATTATTAAAATCCTCCATATGCGCGAGCCCAAACAGATTCTACGCGCCGCGCCTCGGGATAATCTGGAGCTGATCGTCCATCGGCACGACAAGGTGGATTTGCAGAAGCAGCACGTGGTGACCAGCTTGAAAGAAGCCGTGGGTCAGGCCATCGTTTACGCTGCGACCCGTAAATCAGCTGAAGAAATGTTTCATAGGCTCCGTCAGGCCAAAATTTCGGTCGGCCTCTATCATGGCGGCATGCGCGGGGATGAACGGATGCGGGCGCAGGAATCCTTCTGCGACCAGAAAATGCAGGTGATGGTAGCCACCAAAGCCTTCGGCATGGGCATCAACCTGCCTTCAATTCGTCACGTCTATCATGCAAACATGCCGTGCTCGGTGGAATCCTATACCCAGGAAATCGGCCGAGCCGGACGCGATGGAGCTCTGGCGCTGTGTCATCTGCATTATGGGCCGCGTGATTATTACATCCAGAAATTCATGATTGAAAAAAGCTATCCCGGTGAAATGGATCTGCTCAAGGTCCATGGGATTTTGCAGGATCTTTATCAGCAGCGCAGTGGTTACCGTGAAACCGAGCTGCTGCAAAAACTCGTGGTGCAAACCGATCTGGATCGCGACATCATTCGCTCGGCCATGGATTTCCTTTATCGCGAACAGGCCTTTTGCCTCACGGATTTGCCTGCCGATAGCAGCATATTCGGTGATTGGGAATCCTTTGTAACGGCAGGGGATCATGCCCATACTCTGGATAGCCTTTTACAAGCTCTCCGCAAGCAGGTAGCATGGAAATTCGATAAGCTCAACGCCATGCACAAACTTGTGAAGCAGGCGAGCTGCCCCCGACGTTACATCGAAGGATACTTCCGCTGAAGAGACGCCCAGGGCAGCCCACAAGAGGGAGCGATTCTCGTGAAACTTATGATTTTGGGCTCAGGCACCTCGACTGGCGTGCCGGTTATCGGTTGTCCCTGCGCCGTTTGTAAAAGCCCGGATATTCGCAACAAAAGAACGCGTGCCTCGATAGCTTTGCAAAAGGGTTCTGAAACCTTGCTCATCGACACGTCACCGGAAATGCGCCTGCAGGTTCTGCAGGCCGGGATCGACACGGTTTCCGCTGTTTTGTACACCCACACCCACGCCGATCACACCCAGGGTTTCGACGATTTGAGGCAGTTCTACTTTCGCCGACGGCAGTCGATTGATTGCTATCTGATGGAAGAGTATCACACTGAATTTCGTGAACGTTTTCGCTATGCATTCGAGGATACGGGTTACCTGGGAGCGACCCCGCAGGTTACACTGAAATCGATGCCGGAAGGCGGGTTTTCGGTCGGAAATTTTGAGATAGAACCGGTACGTTTGTCGCATGGTCACGTCACGACCTGTGGCTTTCGTTTTGGAAATTTTGTCTATGCCACTGATTTTAAAGGATTTCCTGCTGACGTCATCGAGCGATGGCGGGGCCGGATTCATACCATGGTGGCAAGCGGCATTCATTTTGGCTCCCATAAGACACACAATGTGATTCCTGAAACCATCGAGCTCTTTCGCCAACTCGGCGTGAAGCGTGGCATCATTTCACATCTGGCTCATGATGTCGACTATGCCAAACATAACGCAGAAATGCCGCCGGCGGTGGAGCTTGCTTATGATGGAATGACGATTGACCTGGGGGCTACCGTATCGTAAGAACGTGCGGTGATCGCGAGGGGCAATCACAGCGCTTTTTGAGACATTTTAAGGCAAAGGTCAGCACGTATGATTATCGGTGTTCCCAAGGAAATTAAGAACCGCGAGAATCGAGTGGCCATCGTTCCTGGTGGCGTGAAAATGTTGGTGGACTCAGGCCACCGGGTTTTGGTCGAAAAGAGTGCCGGTCTCGGCGCAGGGATCCCCGACGAAAAATATCTGGCCGCTGGTGCCACCATGATTGGATCTGCCGCAGAAATCTGGGGCAGCGCTGACATGATTATCAAAGTGAAAGAGCCCGTCGCGCAGGAATTTCCCCTGATGCGCAAAGGCCAGATTCTTTATACCTATTTGCATCTGGCTGCCGCTCATGAATTGGGCCACGAGCTGGTCAAGCGCGGCGTGAGTTCCATCGCCTATGAAACGATTCAGCTCGCCAACGGTTCGCTGCCTTTGCTCACGCCCATGAGTGAAGTTGCAGGCCGGATGTCGGTGCAGGTCGGTGCTCAGTGTTTGCAAAAACATTCCGGTGGCAAAGGCCTTCTGCTCGGCGGCGTTCCCGGTGTTCGACGCGGTCGCGTGGCCATCGTCGGCGGCGGCGTGGTCGGTGTGCATGCAGCGAAGATGGCGATTGGCCTGGGCGCGCGCGTCACCATCCTGGATGTGAATGCAGCACGTCTCGCTTATCTCGATGATATCTTCGGTCATGACATCGATACCATGATGTCGAACCCGGAGAATATTGCTGAATCCGTGGCTGAATCCGATCTGGTGGTCGGCGCGGTTCTGATCGCTGGCGCCAAGGCTCCTCGCCTTGTGACCCGCGAAATGGTGCGCACCATGGAACCTGGTTCCGCTATCGTCGATGTCGCCATTGATCAGGGCGGCTGTATTGAAACCATTCGGGCCACCACCCACGATGATCCCGTCTTTGTGGAAGAGAATGTTCTGCATTACGGTGTCACGAATATTCCGGGTGACGTTCCCAAAACCTCGACCTATGCCTTGACCAACGTCACGCTGAAATATGCGATGGATCTGGCCAACAAGGGTCTGGAAAAAGCGCTGCGTGAGTCGCCGGCTTTGACTTTGGGTTTGAACACCTACCAGGGCAGGGTCACCTACGGCGCCGTTGCCGAGGCCCTTGGTCTGTCCTATGAAAAAGTCAGCTTCTAATTTTCCCAGCCGTATAGGGGTCCGGAAGGGCCCCCTGAACAAGGTTCCCCGCCGATGGATATGACCTACACACTGATTGATTCTGGAAACTTTCAAAAGCTCGAGCAGGTTGGACCCTATCGCATGGTGCGGCCGTCGCCGCAGGCTGTGTGGACCCCGCGCCTTGGTGAAGATCAATGGAACCGGGTGGACGCTCGCTATGCCCGTTTCAGCGGTGGCGATGGGAAGTGGACCTTCTTCAATAAAAAAATGAAAGAGCAGTTCGTCATCAACTACGGTGGCCTCAATCTGCAGATGGACCTCACGGATTTTGGCCATCTAGGCTTGTTTGCCGAGCAGGCCGGCAATTGGCAGCGCATCCGCAATCTTTCGTTTGACGGCTCGCGCAACGGCCGTGAATTCCATGTGCTGAATCTCTTTGCCTATACGGGCGGTTCTTCCCTGGCCGCAGCTCAGGGTGGAGCGAAAGTCGCCCATGTTGATGCCTCGAAGACATCGGTAGCCTGGGCCAGGCAAAACGCCGAACTGAATGAGCTCGGATCGCATGAAATCCGCTGGCTGGTCGAAGACGTGCAAAAGTATGTGGCTCGTGAAGTGCGGCGCGAGAAAAAATATCACGGCATCATTCTGGATCCGCCCAGCTTTGGCCGTGGCACGAAAAATGAAGTCTGGAAAATTGAAGAGCACCTGGTGCCGCTGCTCGATGGCCTCAAGGAACTGTTGGCGCATGATTTCAAATTCATTCTGCTGAGTTCGCACTCGGCGGGTTATACGCCGGTCGCCATGCGCAATCTGCTGCTGCCTTTGATCGGCCCTGTGCCGGGACGATTCATTGAAGAGGAAATGCTGGTTCGTGAACGCGATTCAGGGCGCGCCTTGCCCAGCGGATCCAACACCTGGTTTATTCGGGATTGATATGATCACCATCACGAGTCCGCAGAATCAAAAAATCAAGGATGTCATCAAACTGCGCGACAGCAAAGCGCGGCGGCAGACGGGTCTCTTTGTTCTGGAGGGTGCGCGTGAAATCAGTCGAGCCCTGGACAGCAGCTACATTTTGAGATCGCTCTATGTGTGTCTCGACGTTTTAAGTCCCGAAGCTCGGGATTTGACATCGCAGATTGATGAGCGATTGAAACTGAATATCACCATGGAAGTTTTTTCCAAACTTGCGGTTCGCGAAGGTAGTGATGGTTTGGTGGCTGTTCTGGAACAAAAGTCCTTCGATTTAAGCAGCATTCCGGACAAGCCA
Organism: Oligoflexus sp.; assembly: GCF_035638955.1. Lineage (GTDB taxonomy): Bacteria > Bdellovibrionota_B > Oligoflexia > Oligoflexales > Oligoflexaceae > Oligoflexus. The sequence goes on from NZ_DASQYZ010000056.1 coordinate 64,190, forward strand.
GACCCATGGCTCCTGGTGCTGGAAAACATCGAAAAACCCGGTAATTTTGGAGCCTTGGCGCGTAGTGCCGATGGCGCTGGTATAGATGCGATCGTAATCTTGGACCCCAAGGCCGATCCGTTTAATCCCAACGCCTTGCGAGCCAGCGTCGGGGCTCTCTTTAGCCGACCCTTGATCGTCACCGATCATGAAACGTTCGCGACCTATTGCGCCAGGAAGAAAATCCGCATCGTGACGGCTTCGCCCTTTGCGAAGGATTTTCATTTCCAGGCTGATCTGCGGGGTCCTTTGGCACTTGTTCTCGGTTCGGAAGCCTGGGGTCTTTCCCCTGTCTGGCAGAAGCTCGAGAACATTCCTGTGAAGATCCCCATGCAGGGCCTGGCTGATTCCCTCAATGTGTCCGTCGCCGGCGCTGTCATACTGTATGAGGCCTTGCGTCAACGCTGGTCGTGAACCTTTGATCTCACTCCACTTCCGCAGCTTTCTCGGCTTCTTTGTCTTTGCCTTTGCCTTTGCCCGGGGACAACGTGCTCAGGGCAGCCGCAAGCGCTTCCAAATCCTTTTCACTGGTGTCTTTCAAGCCAGCCATTTCCGGGACGGCGGCAATTGCGGCCTTGAGTGCAGCCAGTGATGTTCGGCTCAGATTGGATTGAGCCAGATCCTGATGGCACGAGGCACAGAGCTTGGCATAAAGGTCTTTGCCACTCAGCGCCATGGCTGGATCGACCTTGTCAGCCGCGGGGTCCAGCGGGGTTTCGCCTGGGGTTTCACCGGCAGTGGCATCGGCATCGGCCGGAGTTTCCACGGCGGCAGCTTCCTCACCTTGTGAGCGCTTGCTCTTGTTAATTTGGTCGCATGAGATCAAAGCTAGAGCGAGACCGCAGATCAGGGTAAGGTGCTTGGCGTTCATGGCTTGTTTCTCCCGTTGTGAAAACAATATTAGATCGATGCATTCTGGGTTTGCACAGTTTCAAGCATGCCTTTGAGTTCTTCGATTTCCTGCTTCAGTTCAGCCAAAGCTGCCTCCATCGCAGCTTGTAGTTTTTCGCGCTCTTCAGCGGCTACCGCCTGGCATTGCTCCATATCAGCGTTGCCGGCATCTTCAGGTTTCTGCAGAGCAGCGCCCTGGCCGCGAGCGTCCGCACAGGCCGCTTTGATTTTATCCTTGGCGGCTTCGCGCGCTGCACGCATCTCTTCGTGCTTGGCTTCGATCGCAGCCTTGATCTTCTGGCCCATGCCTTCCAGACCCTCTTTCTTTTCTTCATCACTGACTTCGCCGTCCTGGTCTTTATCCAGCTTGGCTTTCAGTTCGGCCTTCATCTCAGCCTTCAACTCTTTCCATTGAAGACGCAGGGCAGCCTTTTCTTCTTCGCTCAACTGGCCATCGCCATCGGCGTCCGCTTTAGCCAGGAGTTCCTTACGCATTTCGCTCTGCGATTTGACTTGAGTTCCCAAAACTTCGGCTTGGGCTTCTTTAGATAGATTGAAATAAGCAGACTCGATATCAGCAGGACCCTGCTCAACAGATTGAGTTGAGTTGGGGTTATTACATGCCAACAAAAACAAGGTGGCGCCGTATACTATTAGAGTACGGGTCGTAAGCGGTGTCTTTCTCATTATGGTCCCTCCAGGCGTTGCAAAATCGTACCTACACTATCGGCCCGACCTGGAGATTTTTTAAAGACCAGCTTCTTGGGATGTAATAACGCGGGCTTGTGTACCCGAATTAAACCGTACACAGAATTTTAGGTTCAATTTCCAAGTGATTTTGCCCCGTCTAATATAATCAACGGGTTAAGAAAAAATTTTGTACACAAAAAACCCTAAAGTTTTTGATAAAAAAGCCGATAAGAACCCTAGCACCTCGATTCATGCGCGCTTAGACCAATGGAGCTGAACTTGAAAAAGTCAGGACTAAGAGAGATTGTGAAAAAAGATGTGAAGCCGAGTTCCTATCTCGACTATCGCCTCTTCTTTCGCGCCCTCTATGAGCATAAGAAAGCGGCAGGGGAATACTCCTACCAGAAGTATGCTGAAGATCTTGGTTTCAAGGCGACCACGGTCATGCATCAGATCGTGCACGGCTATCGTCCCCTGACGGATAAAGCCGCTGTGAGTGTGGTGGAGCGACTCGAGCTGGAACAGGCCGAAGCCCAGTATCTAACGGCCCTGGTTTCGTTCTGCAACGCCAAGACATCCGTGAAGCGAGAAGAGTATTTTCAAAAGCTGCAGACGCTGAAAAAGAAAACGCTGCCAGATGAACTCGACAAGGATATGCTGGAATACTTTTCAGTCTGGTACAATCCGGTGGTTTGGGAATTGATCGGCACTCAAGGCTTCCAGCCGGATATTAATTGGATTGCTAAACGCATTCGACCCAATCTGAAGCCGGCCCAGGTCAAAGCCAGTCTGGAACTTTTAGAGCGCCTGAATCTGATCGCCTTTGATGCTGAGCACAATACCTGGCGCCAAACGAAAGACCGGGTCAGCACGGGTCACCGCATCAAGGGTATGGCTCTGGTCAGTTACCATAGCAGCATGATCGATCATGCGAAGGCAGCCTTGACGTCGATTAGTGGAACGCGACGCGATGTGAGTGCCGTGACTGTCAGTGTGAATGAAGAAACAGCAAAGAAACTACGCGCGATGATACACACGTTTCAATTGCAACTTTTGGACGAAGCGGATCGGGCAGGAGCGGGTGATGAGATCTATCAGATTAACATCCAACTCTTCCCTTTCACCGAATGAGGGCACGAATGCTTAGAGACTTTAAATCCATCGTAAAAGCGGCAGTATGCGTGCTCGTCATCGATGCCTGCGGCGGCACCCTGGGCGGCAATCCGGAAATTACGGATCCCGATCAACAGCAGGTTCCTGACACAGCCACCACGCCGGCTTTGACCTTTTCGCTGACCGATGCTCCGGTCGAGGACGCCCGGCATGTTTACGTCGCCGTGGAAAGCGTTCAGATTGCGCAGGCGGAAGGCACCTGGATCACGATTCCTATGGAAACGGACGAAGAAATCGACCTTCTGCAGCTGCAGAATGGTACCACCTCACTGCTGGCTTCCATTGAATCGTTGCCTGCTGGAACCTATGGCCAAACCCGTCTGGTCCTGGTGGAAGAAGCCCCTGGTCGCCTGATCGATAACGAAGGCGTTGAGCATGCGTTGTTCATTCCCAGCGGTAATGAGGCCGGCCTTAAGATACAAACAGCTTTCACCAAGGTCGAAGGTGTCCCTCTGTCTTTAACCATTGACTTCGATCTGCGCAAATCCATTAAAGCTGCTGGCAGCGGCAATGGCAATAGCAGCAAGAGCAAGTATATGCTGAAACCTGTGCTTCGCCTCGCTGATAACAGCAAAGCAGGCAGCGCCACGGGTGAAGGCGAAAATGGATCGGTCGTCTGCGTGTATGCCAATGACGCGACCAAAGATAACGATGACTCCTGTGACAATGCCATTACCTCGGCCACCGTTAAAAATGGCCAGTTTAAAGCTGCCTTCCTTGAGCCGGGAACCTATGACCTTCGCGTCTTCCGCAACAAGATTGCGGTCGGTGACGTCGAAGATGTCGAGGTCACGGCTGATAGTAATAACTCGAACGCGGGTATAAAGGTCAAACTGCCTTGATCATAGATCGTTTTCCTGTTCGCCTAAGACACAACGGAGACAACAATGAGACCATGGCCAATTCTGGTTCTGGGGATGGCAACGCTTTTGCCCATCGCCTGCCAAAAAGGAAAATTTTCAGAGGACAAAACCGTAGGGCAAAGCTACGAAATCAAGATCGTGGATCCCAATGGATCGGATGCTATCGCGACGATAGAGGGCCCTGATGGCGTCAACGATTCCAAGGACGCTGGTGGCGCCGGTACGGGTGGAACCGGCGATGGCGCCGGCGGCGTCGACACAGGTGATGCCGGCGGCAAGGGCACACCCGGAGATGACGGTGATGATACGAACCAAGGCGATACTACTACGCTTGGCAAAGGTACCGGTTCCGATAAGGGAACGGACAAGGATAAAGGGTCAGGCAAAGGCAATGATGCTGATGCCGGTGCCTGTGCTTCCATTGCTGGCGTGAACAAGGATCGCGTGAAGGTGAGCGGTTCGCAGAAGTCGATTACCCTTGCCAATCAGGACGCATTCGCCCTCAAGGTGACTGGCAACCAAAATAAAGTTCACCTGAAGATGTCCTCCGATGGACCTGGTGCGAAGGTGTCAGCCATCTGTATCTTCATCGCAGGAAACCAAAACAATGTGACCATGGATATTGGCGTCTCCGTCGGCAAGATCTACATCAAGGCTCGTGGAAACAAGGCTTTGGT
>NZ_DASQYZ010000057.1:0-51875 GCF_035638955.1 Oligoflexus sp.
GGGCTCGACGCGTGCGACGGAAGTTATCGATTATGCAGCGGACGGCTTCAACTTTGAGATCTGACATGATGGATCTCCTTTCGTGAGCCCATCAAACCACAACGGGAATATCATGTTGAGCTAGGTTGCCGAATGGATACGCAGCTTCTGAGATCCCTAAAAACTGGTGGTCAAGCTTTGCCTGTGGCCGGAGTCCGTCCCCGACCACATTGCCAACTATGTTTTCCGTCGCGCCACGGGCAATTGCCTCGTTGCGGTCAAGATCCCGCGACTGTGCCCTCAGGGTCGCGAGTGATGGCAAAAGAGTCTCATCGGCATCACCGCTCGAAGGAAACCACTCAGCCACGGCCCGGTTAAGGGGCGACGTGCTGCGATAGGGGCTGTCGGCAGTCTGGCCCGAAAGATCGGAAGGCACCAGGATACCGCCCGCGGAGGATACGAATTCGCTCAAAAGGGGATTCCTAGATGGGAGTGATTGGGGTGTAACCACACCCGGATTCGCGATGGATGGCCCGGATCAGCCATGCTTCGCGTTTATAGAGAGTCGCAAGATCGCCTCGCCTGACCCGGCGCCTGTTCCCATTCACCTCGATTTCGCACTCAGCACCGTTGGTTTCTATTTCATGGATGGCCTGCTGGACGTTGGCAAGCTGCTCGTCATAGGACTTCAATCTGCAGCCTCCAGCCCGTCGCAAATTGCATCAATATTCCGATTCATAAACTCCCTCGCGGCATCGGCATACCGCATGCAATCGTGTGCGTGATCTGCAACTCCGGCAGTCGTTTCATAGGAAAGCTGGGCTTTAGTCCCTTTTTTAACCCATTTGGGTTTTGGAGCTGTGAGTTCCTTGAAAAAGGAATCCTTAAGCCCTTTGTAAAAGTGAATCGTACCTGGCCCACCATAGGCGAGTGCAACGCCCCTTTTCAGGGCGTCCTTGATTTCAATAGCTTTCGCCACGGACTTATTAAGGGCTGAATAGAGGCGACCATGAGTGGCAAGTTTTCCAACCGGAAAAAGATGAACTTCAGGGTCCTTTCGAAGGGAACGTTTTATGATTGGCGCCGATCGATCGGACGAACCCTTTATCGGGACAATGAATTCATGCTCTCTATCCTTGCAAAACTTATAGACCGCGTCAGTATTGTGACCACCCGTATCGACGCAGGTTGCGGCAACTCTCAAAAGTGTACCGGAGGGATGCATGTAGACGGCCTGCAAATGACCATAAACTTCCTGCCAGGTCAGTGCCTGGTTTGAATCGCCTTGAACCACAAAATGCCCGAGCACCCAGCGTTCACCCTCGCGTCCCCAGCCCATGACCACGATATCCACATGGCCAGGATGGGTATCAACTCCTGCTGTGACATAGCCGATGCCTTTGGGAAGCAAGTCTTCAGCATCATAGTCCTCGACCAGGTTGCGAAGGTCGTTGGGATCCAGGACTTTGATATTGTCGTCCGTATAGGGCTCGCCAATACAGTTATTGATGAAAACCTTCATTTCAACGGGGCTTTCAAGGCCCTTCATGTACTGTTGGACGGAGCTTTTCCACGACCACATGCCAGGGGGTGCATAAAGTGCTGGCAGATGATAGCCGCGCGCCCCATCCGAGGGTTTGGCAGTCGGGCGCCACTCACCTCCCCGCAGCATCGCGGTTTTGTCCTGCTCAATATGTCCGTAATTGCAGCGAATGCATCGGTAGACCGGAAGCTCAGTCGTCCGGTCGATACGTTCCCAAACGATGATTTGCATCTCCCCACAATTGAGGCAGGGGACAAAGTATTTCCTCTGATCGGTGGTCAGATACTCGCGTTCAATCCGGCAGTTGTCTTTGAGGGTTGGCGTCGAATTGTAGAAAATCTTTTTGCGCCCGTCGTAGGCGGACGTCCTTCCGAGAGCAAGCCCGCAAGGATCCCCGTGCCCCTGGCAATCCTCGTCATAGGCGGACACTTCATCAAAGGCCACATACTGGCAGGCTTCAGACCTTAGCGACTGTTCCGAGGTGGATGTCGAAAGGCTGATGTGACCACCAGGGAAAACCTTGGAAATGAGCGTGTCCTTCTCCTTCGATTTACCGGAAAGAAAGCGCTCCTGCTCAAAGACCTTATCCCGCAGAGCGTGACAGTTTGCGATGATCGGATTGATACGCTGCTTTGAGAATTTGTCGCGCAACTCTCCTGTTGGCTGCACTATCATCATCGCAGACGGTGCTGCATCCATCACCCAAAGCATCCAGCTAAGGATGGTCAAAGTTCCGCCTGTCTGCCAGCCTTTCATCAGGACCACACGCTCAATGCCATTGTCAGGCATAAGAGCCTCCAGAATCTCAAGGAGGTATGGCGTGCGCGTGAAATCCACAAGACCCGGAAACGGATTTTTGCCTGATACCAGGTAAAGATTTTGAGAGGCATGGTCGGCAATTGAAATATCTGGATTTGGCATGAGGCCAAAGCAGAAATCATCGAGACTGGCGCCAAGGCAAGGCGTTATGCGATCAGAGTTCGTCAGTTGAAACACCTTCGTGATCAAGGATTTTTAAAGTACCAAACCGATCGCTGACGATGGCCCGCAGAGCTTTCGTTAGCGAAGCCTTTTGGAAAACGCGAAAACTGAGTGCAATGGCTTCGATGTCCTTGGCTGCTTCATTGAGCTTTTGCTCGCCGAAATGGTTGCGGAGAAGTTCAGAAACGAGCCTTTTAATTTCGTTACTGCTTTCGTTTGGAATATAGAGAAGATTGTCGCGCAGGGTTCGAGAGACGGTAAACGCCTCAGTCTTGAATTTGTCGATCGTCGTGAGTTTTCCAGCTTCCTTCAGAAATTCAAGTTCAGCTAGCAGGGCCACGTAATGCCGCTGTTTTCTGTTTGATTCTGTGGGCTCCATCTCCGCGCCCATGTCCAGCCCCTTTGTCTGAACAGGACTTTCATCAGAATACCTCTCCTTCGCAAGATCCTTGTTGTTGTGCCACTCAACGCAACCTTCGTACAAGAAGATTTTCGGCTTGCCGCTTTGACTGGTGACTGATTTCTGAAGGCGTTGCCCCGCTTTCATTGCACGAATGACAACTGTATGCGCAACACCGACGATTCGAGCGAACTCTCTGATCGATACGGTGACTTTTTCCGATTTCGGCTTATCCAGTGACGAATATGTACTGCCAGTTCCACTCATTTTTGCTGCTGCAATTTTCCTGAAAAAGTTTGATTCATCGGATTCTGCAAAGCTTGAGGCAGAAACCTTTTATGATAGTGGTACCGCAAATTTTTTTTGATTTTGAGAGAGAGGATGGAGTTGATCGTCACCCCTCTGATTTTATTGGGGAAAGGACCCAAATCATTTGAAGACATGTCTTCGCGCGCACGGAAAATCACCAATCTATAGACCAACATAGGAAATCTCATCATCGAAGAATGTCACAAGAAACGACGCCTCACAATCCACACAGCGGGCTTCTATTGATCCCTTTCGTGGTTGATCTTCGGTTAGGTACGATTTGCAGTGAGGACACTCAAAGCCCCAGCTATCTGTTTCCCTGTCTTCAATATCTGCGAATACTCTCTGCATTCCAAAATTCTCCTATGCAGATCACAGATAATCACATCTTTTCTGCTATGGGAAGTGGCCCCGGCCCCACTTGCAATCACATATGAAATCACTTTTGATAGGCAATGTCATAAGCTTTTAGCCGTGATGCAACCCCACCTTTGATATCAGAGTTGAAAATTGAAAGTAGTCTTAAAAGAAGCCGATGCAAAACACATCCCGCGCGCAACCCATGGATCTCCGGATTCACCATTGATCATTGGAGAAGTCAAACTCCCCTGCTATGTGCTTGAGGATGGGACAAGGCTGATCACTCAAGAGGCTATGCTTAGTGCTCTGGGGAGGTCGAAAAACATCAGAGGAAAGCGCTCTGATATGCCAGAAGTTTCCCACGACAAGACCCCTTCTTTTTTGGTTCCTTTGAACCTTAAACCCTTCATATCAGAAGATTTTTCTCGCACGACAAAGCCCATCACTTTTCGCACCAAGGCAGGCAGAGTGGCCTTGGGTTACCGGGCAGAGGTACTGCCGGAGCTTTGCGATGTCTATCTGAAAGCTCGTGACGCAGATGCATTGCATCCGTCCCAGTTGCATATAGCGAAAGCTTGTGAGCTGTTGATACGAGGGTTGGCCAAAGTCGGTGTCATCGCCATGGTAGATGAAGCGACTGGCTATCAAAAGGATCGCTCCGATACTGCTCTTAAAGAGATTTTGGATGCATTTATCGCCAAGGAGTTGCAGCCCTATGTGACGAAATTTCCGCCTGAGTTTTATGAGCATATTTTCAGATTGCACCATCTGCCCTATGATAAATCCTCTGCAAAACGGCCACAGTTTTTCGGCAAAATTACTCGGGATATCATATACCGTCGAATGGCTCCAGGGGTTTGGGAGGAGATTCGTACCAAGGTTGCAAGAAATGAAGAAGGGCGGCCTACGCAGCACATGCATAGATATTTAACTTCTGATTTTGGTGATCCACGTCTGCAACGACTCATTGAAAAAGTAATTACGATCATGGAAGTAAGTAGATCGTGGGATGAGTTCATGAGAACTTTGAATAAGCTGCTCCCGGTCTACGATGAGTCCGGTTTTGCAAACCCTGTTGTGCAGGATAAGTTTCCAAAGCTTATTTACATGCGCACCCTTGGGCTGGAAGATCAGCCTATATTCTGAAGGAACACAAGGGCGACCTCAGCTGGTCGCCTTTCCTTCCAGCAGTTCGTTATTTCAATACCAAGCTTTTGAACGATGCTGTCAAAAAATCTGGACGACCAACCTACCTAATTTTGCCTCTTTTTATGCACAACTAGCCATTATTTCAGGTATAAATCTGGGCGACCAAGTACGGCATTTTGCGCTGTCGGCAGAAAATTGTCCGATAGTTCCTCGATTAATTTTTAACCGTTGCGAAGTTTTTCCCGCCTGAAAGTACAACTCTATACTTTTCTATCCAAAACGCGATGCATTGCGTTTAAGATTTGTTTACCGCGTGTCCAAGTGATAGATAATCACGACGGGAAACCCCAAATATAGAGCGAAATTTCAATGAATCCATCGACAAAGAATAAATTTGAGCTTTATGGCGAAGCCTACAGGATCTTTCAGGAAATAGATAAGGACGAGGCGGATCTAAGCAAGGAAGAAATCCAGGATAAGTGGAAAAGAATTGCTGAAATTGAGCTGCAACTAAAAACAAATGATCCGCAGACGGGATCTGCGGATTAGTGTTTGGACTTAACATATTGCATGATCTGATCAGCCGCTTTTTTTGCAACTATTGAATCGGTCAGGTTTATTGCCTCTATTACGGTCTCGATCGGAAGGAAGTTTCCTGTTCCCTGACGATGAATAATTCCACGCTGTTTCAGCTCTTTGGAATTCGATCTGCTGACCGGATGACGTTCAAGGTTATTGCCACACAGGATATATGACAATCGAAATGCCGGCAAATCAAGCATGGCGGCAAGTTGACTCTGCATAAGTCCAATCCTGCCATCCATTTCCAGGAGGGGTACAGGTTGTCCATCACAGGCTATCAGTGCTTTGTCGAGAATTGTTATCATGTTTCGCTCGTCGGGGTTACGCCTTCATTTCAGGGTTCGCGTATTTACTTCCTCAATCAATGCTTCAACGACCTTAATATGATAAGTCAACTGCCCCGGATTTGCATCTGATGAAGGCATTCGGCGGATTGCAAGTTTCATGCGCTTTCTCGTTCGGTTCAGAAGAGAGGACACGAGCTGTATCGTGAAAGCATTCAGAGAGGGAAAATGATCTCTGGCGCCTCTTACTGTATACCAGCCTTGATTGCGCTCGCAAGCCTCTCTTAACTCCAAAATCTCTTTGTCTTTTTGTCTTAGCAGCTTTTCTTGAAATTGTCTGACGTCAGACAGTTTGCTACTTTCGTGGGCTGCCTTTCTCAATGCGATGGTCGCCTGCTTGGAAACCTCAGCTTTTGCCAGTGCCTGATCCCGCTCGATCTGCAGTTTGGAATAGCCTTCAGCAATATCCTGGAAATAGCGGCTGTTTACAACAAAGGGAGTCTCTTTAAATTTCTGCCGAATATCAGAATTCATGGTTCGCGCCTATTTAGTTGAATGACCACTCTGCCGCAGGTTTGTCATAAACCGTTGTTCTACAACCAAATCAGCGGTTTCGAAAAACTCCCACCTGGGCTTTGTGCGCTTTTTGCCACGCAGTAAATAAAGAATTTTGAGCCCTGACTTCCGACGCTGGAAAATCGCGCTACCGATCCCCTTAATGTCATTCTTGAAAACGTCGCGTCGACCCAAAAGCTTTCGCGGAAACATCTCGATTGGAATCAGAGATCTTGTGTTGCGCCGGACATCAACAGGAATCGCAACATGCTTTCCGGCGGGTGAGTACGATTCCCCTTCCTCCTGCTTGAACATATATGGATCTATGGACAACACTCGGGCAATCGGGGCTCCTTTGGTTGCTGCATCAAAACGGATCCCCTTGACCACCCACTGCCGCCGAAGGATGAACTTGCGAGGCAGATCGCCTTTGATTCTCTGAAACGCATCGCGGGCCGTTCTGGTCAAGGCGCGAACAATTTCAAACTCTGTCGCATCCCTGACTTCAGAAATATCTGGCATGAGAGTATTTGATCTAATCATCCGTCTTGACCGACTTTCCAGAGGCTATAACCTTTCTTGACCCCGATCCGTTCCTTATGATCATCGAAAGCAGCTTCAATGAGTTGTACACATTCGTCGTGAGTCGCGCCCATGGCTTCGCAAATGTCCTGTAGCTTGTACGCGTCCGGAGGCGCTACTGAGCCGTCCTCATACTCATAGTGCGATTTCTTGTCATATCCTGACAAGTTTGCAAGTTCAGGGACATTCAGGCCGTGGGATTCCCGCATCTTTGTAAGGAGCTTGCCAAATTTCGTCATATTTCCATCCTCAACGCAGCTGATTCAATAGCAATTTTTAGAACACGTTCTTCCCAGCCTTCTGAAAAGCTTGGGTAGTTTGAAAGGGATCGCAGAAATTTTTGCCTCTCCCTTTGCAGTTGTACAAGAATCTTCTTCGGGCTTGTGCGATTGAGAACCCGCCGTGTAAAGGGTCCAATAACTCCATCAACATTGATACCTGCTTTGAGTTCATTAAGACTCTCCTGCAGGAGTTTGATGGCTTTAAATGGCCCGTGATGCACGGCGGCATCGAAGACAGCGAGCCGAAGAAATTCAGGGATATTGAGGCAGACTTTGTTCCAGTAGTGCTCCCGGTAAATTCCCGCTGCATCCTCCCTTGTTAGGTTCAGAATGCCGCTTTCTCCCAACTCGGGAAACGCGCGGAGCGAGATTCCCCATTTGGTAAGCTTGCCAGGATCATTAGGATGGTTGGCCACCCCGCCTTCAATATCCAGAATTACTTCGACTGCGTCTTCAAATCTCAAGCAGCAGAAGCCTCCGTTGAGTTGGCCAGCCGTTGCGCTTTGAAGCGCTGCACGATCTGGTCAGCGGCTTGCAGTGCTGCCGAGGCAACATCGAGAGGCGCTGATTGTGAGAGATTTTCGGCTTCCTGGTCAGACAGAAATCCTCCGAGAATTTCTAGAACTTGAACCTGGAATTCCTGGGATCTGAGAAACTTCAAAACGTCGCTCCAGGACAGACCATCGCCAGTCAGTTCCTGCAAACTCTTCTTCACGAGGGTTCTGATAAGACCCACGATCTTGAAATACTCACTACCTGCCAATTTGTTCTTTAACATGAACCAATCCTTATGTGCCCCCTTAGGGCCGTTATGTTGACAGCCGATTGACGACTGTTTCGAGTGCAGAAATTCTGGATTCCAGCCTTGCCTGATTGTCCGAAAGCCTTTTTATTTCCGTTTGAAAGTGGACTTCAAAGGCCACTTCGAGTTTTTGAAGCCGCGACGAAAATACGTCCAACTTGTCTTTTAGATCATTCAGACTCTTGCCCAGGCCCTTCACAATCTGAATTAGAAGAACCGTTGTCGGTATTCCGCCCGAAGCACCAACCGCAAGAGACTGGAGCAGATCGCTATTCAATTCCATAATTGTCTTTTAAATGCATTTACGTGTTGGCCATTTCTGCCATATATGTCTCTTCCGCCTGATTTATAATCTCAAGACCTTCATCGGTTTTTAGAATTACCATTAAACTCATCAAAGCCCGCTGAGGTAGCGATATCGGGATGCTCACTTTGCATTCTTCGCAACCACAAACAAGTGGGTTGCTAATGTTTCCTTTGTGATCCACATAGGTAATTTTTGATGCTTTTACCTCACTTTGTAGCTTCTCAAGACTGACACCAAAGATACTGGCAGCCTCCTTCATGGACATGAGTTCGTTTGGGTGCATTCTCAGGATTCGCTGGAAGGATTTTTCTGCTTTCATTTGAGCTGCTTTTTTCTCAGCAACGGCAGCAGAGAACTGCTTTGCGATCATCCTTTGAATCTGCCCGAAAAGATTTTCAGCCTGCTGCACACTCATCGAAGCGCCAATTTTCATTTTGAACTCCCTTGTAATTCGTCCAATTCGGACACCATAATTTCGATGCGTGGATTTTCATCCTGCGCGTAAAGTTTCAAAACACGTCCATCTGCGATGCGACTATCCTCAACCCAGAGAATTCCCTGCAAGGCATCGCCAAGTGCCTTGGCATAGTTGTCCCAGTCGGGTCTGGTTGCTGCCCAAACGCTTTTGCCAGCTGACTTCGGTCTGGGTCGATAGCAGTGGTACTCCACCTTGAGAGGGCCATACAGGGGCGGCCCTCGATACTGCGCGCGAACAATTTGGGCAATAGCTTCCATATACTCCCGCGTTTCGGGGTCCTTGTAGGTGTGGCCATTTCTTTTGCGCCTTGCTTCTTTCTTGCCCTTTGGTTCGATGGGAATCGTAAATTTCAGGATCGCGTATCAAGCCTCAGAACGGCACATCGTCCAAAGACGCAGGCGGACTATAATTCTCATATGGATCGCTTGCTGGTGGCGGAACGAAGTTCGATTGCTGATTTGATCTTCCATCCTTTGCTTGCGCCTGACCGAGGAACTTCACACTCTCGGCGACGATGTCAGTGGAATATCGCTTCTGACCGTGATCGTCCCAGGACCTGGTCTGCAGTCGCCCTTCGACATAGGCTGAGCTTCCTTTGCGGAGATACTTCGCGCAGTTTTCAGCCTGCTTTTTCCAAACAGTGATCCGATGCCACTCGGTTTTCTCCTGACGCTGCCCGCTGTTGTCGGTCCAATGTTCAGCGGTGGCCAGGCTGATTGAGCAAAATGCTATCCCGCTCTGGGTGTACCTGAGTTCCGGGTCTTTGCCGAGGTTGCCAACAAGTATCACTTTATTAACGCTCGCCATCGATCGCAGCCCCTTCCGCCCATGCTTTGAGTTCTTCTCCAATTTGCTGAGTAATCACAAAATCCGCTCGACCGCCGAACAGGCTTGTCCGGTCCTTTTCGACGTTCGCGAGGTGCCCGCTCTGAAGCCCTATCATCAGGTCCAGTTCATATTCAAATCCCTCGCGGATCTCTGATTTAAGACCAACTTTTTCAACTGAAGCTTTGCGTCCAGGCTCGTTGGTGATTGCATAGTCGGCCTTGCGACGGACGCAAACGATCACATGCAACGGACAGCGCAGAATCGCACGAATGAATTTTTCATGCTCAGGGGTGACTTTGGCCCAGTCCCGGAATTGGCCGCCAAGCTTTCGATGGTAATCAAGACACCACTGCCACTCATGCGTTGCAGAATCAATAATGACCGTTTCCATGCCGGCATCTGTCGCGGCTTTTAATGCGCTGATCCAGGCCACAGGGGCGAACCTATCAGGCTCTTTGCTCTCGTAGAGTGGAATCACCAAAAATTCCCCAAGGTCGGGATGACCCGCATACTTGTCGCCAGACCCTTCGGAATCAACAAGGCAGACCTTATTCCAAGCGGAAGACAAACCTCTCGCCAGAAGGAGCGAGGAAAATGTCTTGCCATGGCCACTTGGGCTGGACATTCCCACTTTGGCTTTCACACTCTTTCGCGCGGCTTTTCTTGGAATCATTTGCTTACTCCCACCAGTGCTCGGGTTCCGAATGGGAAACCGTGTCCCATTCCATTTGCTCTGGGTCGTCGGTCGCCTTCACCCAAGGCGGAAGACCCAAAGGTTGAATCGCATCCGGCAGGCCCGGCCACGTCCCTCTGTCCATACAATCCCGGAGCATCCGAAGGTTTCGGCGGACGAAAGCAAGACCCAGCTTGATTTCATCCGCCGTCGCTTCGTAAGCAGCGGCCAAATGGGGAGAACTGGATTGGCCAACGAAATAAAGGTAACGGCGAGGCATAATTCCTGTGGAGGCGTGAACGCCCTGCAAGGTGAAAGCCGCTGATACGTAGTAGTGATAGCGATATGCTGCAGCCTGAAAAGAGCGATGGGTGGCATCTGCTGCGCTTTTAAAATCGACAACGGTTAGAAAGTCAGCCGTAATAAGGTCGGGTCTGCACTTGCATGGAAGGTCAAATTCCGGGTTCTGCCAGCAAAATGTCAGCTCTGCAATGGTCGGCTGGGAGGCGATCTCTTTATAAGGAGCCAGCTCCTGAATGGCATTTGCAATAGCGCGGGCATTTGCAACTTCCGACGGCTTTAAGCAGGTTTTTCCTTTACCCATGCTCTGCCTCAAATGCCTTCCAGGCTTTTTCGCTTCTGGATTTAACTTCGGGTCCAATTGCATAGTTTGCGTCGAATGTCCCATCGAGCATTGCGTGAAACGCCTTGCCGATTCTGAGGGCTTTGGTATCCGGGCGCCGGTTCCCGTGGACAAATTCCTGATAGGCTTTCGGCGCAATGTCGAGGATGCAAAGTCCGGTTTTTGAAATGCCATCGCTGTTGTGGTAGTCATCGATGTCAAGATCCTTATGAATTCCCAGCACGAGATGTTTTTTTTCAGCAGAATCTGGCGCAGGTAGATTTTCAAGAATGCCGGTCATAAACTCACCCCAGATCATCATTGGACATCGCGGCCAGATCCACGGCTTTCACGTTTTTACGAGCGAGATTCATGGTCATGGAACTCATTTCAGCATGAAGAAGGTCTTCGACGATCCCTCTTAACTCATCGATTTCCTGTCGCATGAGACGGCGGTCTTCATGAAGCTTTCTGAGGCTTCGAACTACCGATGAGCGAAAAGTCCTTTGCGGCATTGACCTTTCAACCTTCGGTTTTAGAGGCGCCCAGAGCATGCGATAAAGTTTCCGATCCTCGTCCTTGCCCAGTTCTTCAATGACCGCCCTTAGAGAGTCACGGGGGACGAATGTGGCCTGTCCAGCCTGATAGCTTGTCAGGCCTTCGTCCTGAAGCGTTCGCAGTGAGCTGCCGGTAAGTTTGCGATGAGAGAGGCCCGCAGCTGCCAGCACCCTTCGAACTTCAAACTGGGATAGATTGAACAGGCTTTCGACCTGGCTGATGAGCAGCCCATCTTCCCCGTCCACGATGACAAGCATGACCGCCTGATCGCGATCTGAAATTTGGGCATGAGTTGGCAGAACGTCGACGTAGCTGGCAGTCGTCATCGCAATCGCTCTCTCTGTATGTTCGTGTTGGATTGCCGGATTCGCGTTCGTGTCCTCGATGCGACCGGTGTCTCTCTCGACAAACACGACAATAGAATAACCGGAATCGGTTGTGAAGGGGGTGCCCGATGCTAAACTCAAGATTCCATTCGCTTTCAGGACACCGGAAAAAAATCCTTTTCTGCATCATTCGGAAAGGGCTGAAGAATTTATGGGGAGGTTTAATTTAAAATGTCGATGGTGGGCCGAATCCCACTACAAAAGCAGTGTTTTAAGAGATGGCTAAGATTATTCACAGTGAACCATTCATCGCCTTGAGGACGAAGCCTTATAATCATCGCGATTCATTTTCCAATTCTTATGAAGTCTGTATTGGCGGTGAAGAGATCGTTTATTCATAATCCATTATTATTATAACTGCGGATAAAATTTTGCCGGCAGTTTTATCCTGTTTACAACGTACCATTTATACGTTGCATGCCGCTAGAAACCGGAAATAAATACGAACCTGATTTTCTCGGAACGGCAATTTATTCTAACTGGAATAAATCAAGCTTCTGTTCCATCTGGAATAAATTCTTGCATCTTGCGCGACTCCTTACAATGACGGATCAGTGGCCGCAATTGGCTTGTAAACACGTTCTGTAAACAGTGTAAACATTTGTAAACATGTTCTGTGAGAGCTGCGCTAGCTACATAAGACGCTACTACTTTTGTCAGGGCACCACAGTACCCTGACACTTGAAACAGGCTCTGTGGCAGCTTGTCTTCATTTGATAGTCTTGTCACGGCTCTGGTACACTGTGACAATTTAGATAAACTTGGTGGGAAGCGAAGAAACTTGAATGATATGATTAGCTATGTAATACGGTGAATCCGCCTTTTGAGGCATTATCTTTTCCAACAGATTAGAGTGATGAAATTCACCTTAGCACATTTACTTGGCAGGATTTTAATTCATGAGGATTGACTCTGATCCGCTCGGCATCACCGACGCCGACAACTCGAATCAGCTTTTTCTCGGCAAGATACTTCAGAGCTTTTCTGCGCTCCTTGGCATCATGCAAATGCAGATTTTTCTGACTCTGGAGAGCCGAAACCAGAGTGCCGTCTTTGACCTCTCCGATGAGAATCTGGTGAGCAATTGATCTGGCGGGCAGAGGATGGGATTTAATGTCAGAGAACGTGCGATGGGCATGATGAAAGAGATAGTCGCACCATTTCCTTGCGAGCTGCGCGGCATGAATTGATACCTGATCAGGATCTTCTGTTTTACCCTCAAAAAAAAGCACGATATGAAAAACCAAAGCCAGCGAAGCAAAAAGCGTCGTGTATTTTGAAACGTGGGAAGCAAGCAGTCTCGAATATTTGCCTTCCCGGATCGCATTTTCCTTCTCCGTAATCCAGGCGATGAACACTTCCTGGGCTTCAGCTGAAAAGCGGATCGAATTTGATTGCCCCGCCTGCCAGTCCTTAATTACGTCCTCAGTCTTCAGCTCGTGAAATGCGCCAAAGATTGTTTCGTACCATTCTTTCGCAGTTGGATTCGCTCCACGGTCGACATATTCCCAAACCCCAAGAAGGGGTTCGTGATTTATGAGCAGCGAAAATCGGTTGATCAGGCCGTCGTTGTCTTTTCCTCCTTTGCGAATATCGGCCAGCAGTGACTCCACCCATCCTGGCTGAGCACCGCCAACAACAGACAGAATCGAGTCTCCTCGCAGTGTGTACGATTTTCTTTGAACGAGAATCTTGAGTCCACCCCAGCCTTCCAGGAACAATTTACGCATATCAATGTGGCTTGTGTTCAACGAGCGCCACCATCCTGGAACCTCATCTGCAAGTTGCATGACACCGTTGGGATTCTGTACGAGGATCTCAAGCATTTTCTCGGCAGTCGCGTCACGAAGCACATACTGACGGGGACCTTTGGCAGCGAGTCGAGTTTTATCTGACTCAAGATCTGCCAGACTTTGGCGAAGGTGGTTCTCCAGACCTTGATTGCCAAGTCTGACAGCCTCAGCGAGCCTTGCATCCAAATCCCGTTCTTTTGCCAGGATGGCTTTCATGTCGGCAGCTCTATGACCAGCCTGATCCTGGTTCGTCTCCTCCATGCCCGCCTCGATCTCAAAAAGAGGCGCCAGGGCGGATTTGAGTATCTGTGTCTTCTTCTGCCCAGGATCGGCTATCAGGAGACACCAGAGGGGAGCTGCGACCTTGAAATCTGGTGACAGCCTCTTTGGCTGGACAGTGAGCTTGCGACCAAGAAGTAGCGAAAGACCGGCGATTGCCGGTGCCGCCAGCATATCGATCGGACACTGAAGGTCATCGCTCAGATCCATGAGGTGATATCGAATCGATTCGGGAAGCATCTCGTCAGGATCAAAGCGGGGAATAGCCTCGAATGCGGAGAGCGAGAGTAAAGGCTTTTCCCATGGGTCATCGATTGCGGCAAAGAAGGCTCTCAGCGATTCGGCTGTGTGCACAGGCTGCGCCCTATCGAGACGTGGAAGTTCGACAATGCGAAAGGATTTTGCGACGGGAGAAAGGTCGCGTTTTACCTGCTCGCAATACTCCCTGCCCTCCTGGCCCGGATTCACAAGAACCCGAATGTCGAGGGAGTGGAATAAATTCGCGTGCGTTCCCTCCCAAAGTCCCAGCGATGAAACCGCCACAGACGGTATACCAAGACCCTGAGCAAAATCCGCCTCCAGCTCATCGCGACAGACCAGGAGAGAGCTACTGCGGCTGTTAAGGTGCCAGTTATATGGCAGCGGTCCCTTCGCGGTATAAAGCCGGGTCCGATACCATTTGCCCCGATAGTAGTTGCCATAGAGGACGAGCTCGGTATCAGCCTCACTGGATCCTTCATCTTTCCGGGCAAATCTGAAGACGATCTTTTGGGCGCGATCTTCGGTGCTGTACCAGACATGCTCGGATTTGAATTCAAAGTCAGGTTGCGATGCTTTGTGAAACTCCAGAAGTTCAGCGGAAGTCGCAAACCCTTTTGAGGTACGTGATTCAGGCCTGGATTTGTCGCTTTCAATTTTGAGCTTCTTCAGCTCTGCAACTGCCTGGCTGAAATATATATTCCGAACATGACAGTAGAATTCGACAATATCGATTTCTGAACGGTGTGCGATGCACGTTTCTGTCTGGCAATTGAAGGACTTTTCGCGATCGTTGCATCGCATTGTCCGCTTGTCGCCGGAATGATAAGGGCAGCTGATCCGGCCCCGCTCAACTGGGAATCCAAGGTATTTGGCAAGGGCTGTTGGGGTAATTCGGCCTTCAATTTCCGCTATTTCAGTGGAGAACGATTCAGTGCTCAGATGCCACCTCGCTGCTGTCTTTGGTACGGTGCCTATGCGGTTGCGTTCCCTCGATTTCAGCAGCAAAGAGATCTGATCCCTGTATCAGATAATACCCTCCCCTTCCTTCTCCTTCCCTTATATATTATATATAATATATATGGTTCATTGGAGTAGACTACTGAAATCATTACGTTTTTTGGTGATCAGCAATGGCTCGAGGGCTGGAATGCTGGTCTGGGCCTGAGTCTAGCAGCTCTTAACCCTAAAGCAATCAGCCCGACAGGGGGGCTGGCCCCACTTGACTTTTGAATTTCTGTTTTCTCGCCTTTCGAACTTTGCACCTTGGTATCCAAAATGACGGTGAGCGGCCTCCTTTCGATTCCTAATTTATTAAATGCCCCGATTTCAGAGGGTGTTTGGGTCAAAATCGGGGTTACGAATCTAAAATGCTAATATTAAAGCATAAAATAATGTGATCACTTCGACAGCGTCAAACGAGTCAATCCTCAGTATATTGAAATTATTGTAATATTTGCAGTATGTGCGTCATTTAGACTTGGATCTGGGTAGAAAATCAGAATTTTTCATATAACTTCTCAATATCTTTGCATTTGATTCCTAATGATGTCCAAACGACATGGAAAAGCATCCCGACTTGCTCATAACTACCTGTATTTATTAGGAAACTTAAATTCACTGGCCAAAAAATCAGTCAACTACCTGTATTAACTAAGATAAATCAGATCAATTACCGAAAATTTAATCTCTAAAAAGCCATCGATGCATGCAAGTGGCCATCATTGACGCTGCTGATAAAATTTTTTTTACTGCTCCCGCAATATCATGCACGGCCAGATTTCTTAGCTTTTTGAGACTACTATTCAAATGGCCATTCCAAGCAAATTCAGCGCAGTTTCTGGCCAGGATTTCCGGATTGTGAGGATGAGAGGTGTACTTTGGCAGAGATTGAGTTTCCGAACGGCGAGCATCAAAAGATCGGCAAATCGAGAAAGAAGAAGGAACCTACTGCTCTGGAAATAGCGAGGCAGAAGGCACTTGTACGTTTTATGAAGCGCTGGTTTGCCAAGGATAAAACGCGAACTCAAGGCAAACTTTGCGCTCTGTCCAAAGTACCTTCCACTACGGTATCTGACGCTCTTAAGCCCGGCACTGTCACAAATATTAAAAACACTCTTGGAATTCTTCGAATTGTCGCACCGGGCAACGATACCACGAAATTCATCATCGAATTTCTGCCAGATTTTAGAGAAACACTTGAGTGCATTTTGCAACTGTATACAAAATCCGAAATGATGTTGGAAGATTTAGTGAAATTCGGAGAGAGTTACCTGGACGAAGCTTGCAACTTTCAACAGCAAGCCATGAAATCGGCGAAGGAATTTGCTGCCTTCATGTTTGATCAAGGCGTAATCAAAGCTAAGGATGACGAATTTTCGCTGACAGGAGGAAAATTTCGCGGTGTTCTGATACAGGTAAGCGACGATACTTTGCAAGGTATTCTCGATGCACGCTCTCATAGAAAGACTTTTATGGTTGCAGGAGAGAAATTCAAACTCAAATCAATCGACCCCAAGTTCAGAACGGCAGTATATGAGGAAAGTCTTACGGGAAGATTGATTTTCGTCCACTCCCGCGAATCTCCGGCTTTCGCGAATGTAAACGCCGAACTTGTCCACGAGAATTTCGAACAGGAATCTCGTCTCGACACGCAGCCAGAGAATGCAAACCTTTAACTTTCCCAATTGAGTCCAAGACACACTCCGAACCTATCGGAGTGTGAATCGTTAAGGTCGAACGTGAACTGGCAAGATCACTGGCCACTCGTAGAGGTAGCCTCGGGTCAAGCCTTTGCAGTCATAGTTTGAAGGTGCAAAAAACGGAAGCGCTCCTGATGAGAGCGGATCATAGCTGCTGTCTGAAACAAGTGTCGATCCAGCAGGAAAAGTGCAAACTACTTCGCTTTTTAGGCTTGGATCTGCGTATACATTAATAGGCGCAAGAGCAAGATTCAATGACTGTGCTTTCGCAAGCTGTGCCATGTCACACGTCGAACTTTTCATGTCTGCCAAATAGTAAGAACTCTTTTCGACAAAGCCGCGCTCACCTAGAGCAAAATAGACCGAAAATCCAATTCTCTCTCCATCAGCAAACGGAATGGCTTCAACTGATCCAACCAGCAACTCTTCATTTGTTTCAGCGAGCGTTACCGTACAGTATTGAGAAGCTAAGTCCTTTACTGTATAGCCTTCGATTGGAAGCGCCTTTGTCAGCTCAGGGCCTCGGCTGGGAATTGGCAGAACATCTGGAATCTCGGCAACTACTTTTTTGTCTTCCTTCTTGTCTTCTTGGCACGAAAGAACAAAACTCAGCAGCGCCGATGAACTAATGGCAATAAGGTTATTTTTCATTTTTGTCCCACAAATTCGCGCCTAGTATCCCTGTGTAAAGCAGTCCTCGCTTACTTTCATCTTCCCAAACAAGGTATTGAGGATGTTTCACAATTGATTTGTAATGCATGTACAGGACCTTTCGGTGAAACTCTAAATCTCGGCTTCGTCAGCCAGTCAGATGGGGAGACAACCAGTTTTCCCCGCCGGACTGCTAAGGTCATTCAAAGGTCAGTGGCCAGCTCTTCACAGCATAGTGCCAAGTTCCCACCAGAGTCGTCCCTCCAGCTTGAGCTTCGATCACTCTGTCGAAGAGAAATTTTGTGCCCAGCGCCTGAAACTTGACGGTGGATCCTTTGAGGCAGTCAAAGTCGTTGCAGCCGAGCAACGGACCCCGCTCAGGAGAAAAGGCAGTACTATCTGCTTCAAGAAACTCCGCTGTTCCTTTCCCGGGAACCTTTGCATCCATGGTAAGCTTCATCTTGATATCAGGGTTCCTTAAAATGAAGCCTCCCTGATCTCCGAATGTAGAACTTATCTCAGAAAGGTACTGCGAATAGGGCCGACCAAAAATTTTAGCCTCGACATCTTCTTGTGCAGACCATTGATCCAGTGTTTTGTCAAGATGGCGAAAATTGGAATGAACTGCGTTGAGTTCTTCCAATTTAGAATCTACAACAACACTAGAATCGCCCTTTATAAAGAAAATCGTTACTAATCCAATGTTGGGACGAATTCTTGGTCCTGCTGACATTCTCAAATCAAAATCAAAGTCCTTACCGTCCTTCGACAGACGAAATCTGTACTCATAGGTTTCCTCTGCTGTTTCGACATTAGACCACATCACCATACATTCAGGAAATCCGCTTTTCGGGCGAGGCGCAATAATAAATCCAGGAAGATTGTTTTTCTGAAAAGTCTCGACCGCATCCTGAATGCCTTCGCATCGCTTTTCCCACGGAATCGACATGAATGAAGCCCATTTCGCGCCATCCAGAGGCAAGACTTCCGCCTTGCCTACCAAACCAATAGGATCTATCGATTCAGGGTCATCATCCTTACTCTTCTTACAAGCAGTAAATCCAACAGCACACATCAAAATTGCACTTATCAATCGCATAGTCATCCCATCATCAAACTGGCAGAAGCAGTGATCAATCCCAAAGCTTTAAGAGATCACGCAGAGCCGAATTAACCTGATCTGTAGTGGACCCAAAATATGACAGCTTGCTTATATCCAGGATGAAGCTATCAAGCGAATCATTGTTGAAAAGGCGCTTTAGAACACTACCCACAAGTAAATACCTGTCATTAGGATTTTTCTCAACAGAAGCACGCACCAACATCAGGCCCGCCGCTAGCCTCCCCCGGTCGATTGAATCACCAGATAACAGAATGATTTTGTTCAAATCTATCAAATCATATGACTCCCAGGAGCCAAGAACCGTCGATGGCAGGAGTGCGTCTATAAGACCATCGGCTGGAAACCCTCGCAGAATTCCATTGACATGATGGCCGGCCAGTATTTTAGCCACCCGGCCACTTGACTCCTGCCCTTCGTCCTGCAAGGCCAAAAGCCCACCCATGGAAATTTCGTATAACTCGAGCCTTCGACTCAGAATGGCATTCCGCAGTCCTTTTTCCAGATCGTCTACCTTGCGTTCCGCTGCCTGAGCTTTTGCTTCCGCGATAGGTACCGAATCATCGTAAACTTTCGGCTTGTTGCCATCCAGGACAAGACCTTTCGGAACCGGCCCTTGGCTTCCTTTCCCTAGGCTAAGTCGCAGCAATTTCTGCTTCAACTGCGATGCCCCTGGATCCGAAGCAGCGAGTTCCTTAAGTCTTGATACTAGCGACATTCCATAATCCGCAGACAGACTGACGGTTGACAACAGTCCAAAAGCGGCCGCTTTATGAAGCTGCATGGTCCTTTCAAAGGTGTCAGCTGACGGATCCGGAACCGGCAACTGAGGAACCGGGGATTTGAGAATCTCCGCTGTCATTCCGCGGTTGTTGAACTGAAAAAGGGCATTGGATAGATCTGTCTCGTTTTCAATGAAGGGCGGTATCAAGAGCCATAGTGCATCCAATTCATTTCCTGAATAGGAAAACGCATACATGTCATTATAAGGAAGTGCTGGATCGCTTTTAATAGGAACCATTTCTGACTTGGAAGCCGCAACCCCAGAGCCGGTACCAAACAATGCAGATGCTAGCAGGAACATGGATGGAAAACGTTGCATGATTAACCTCCTGACAACTGGCAAGAGTTTGACTCTGGCAATGCCAATCTTTTGTACTCTGGAAGCAAGACGTTGCATCTCTGAACTTTGGAACGGATCAGATCCGCCTTTTGACGCACTCGATTTTTCATCTCGCTGATGTCAGTTTCGGGAGTGCCGAGCCCTATATCAGAATTCATCGAATAGATGCCTGGTTGAAGTCGATTCTTTGCGTCTGTTCCGAATGATCCAGGGCCGACCACTGAACAATAGAATTGTGGGTGGAACCGAACCACAGAATCCTGCGTTGTCGATGATACGTTCTGCAATGAAAACAGAAGTTCGCCGGATTTCCCCATAGCCTGCACAGTCGACCCATGCCCGTTTGCTTCTTCACCAATCCTAATACTCTTTACCACTTCGTCAAATCCTTGGTAATAGCAGCGAACCTTGCCTTCTTCTGCACTCGATGAGTAGGGGATTTTTCCTGAACGAAGTCCATAAAGCTGCAGTGCGTTGTCACAGAACATCTGGTACCGACCGACTAGCTTCTTTAAGTTCCGTGCGATACTTGCCATATTGCTATCAGGTGCGCAGCGGGTGCGTGCGACTTCCTGCTGGACGCCATCTATCGCCTGCTGGGTCATCGCGAAGTCGGCCTTAACTTTGGCCGCGTTCAAGCCAGCGTAGTGTTGGTCACGAAGACTCAGTAATCGATTCTTCGCAATCTCATCGACGAGCTGATTGTCGACAAAGTAAAGGAAGAGAGAACTATACCAATTCTGAATCTTGTCGAACTGGGTCGAGTATAGATTCAACTTGTCTGACTGCTGTGTGGCATCGAAATAAACAAGAAGATCAATGATAGCTTGATCAAACGATCCAGCTTTTTCAGCGCAGGAGTTTGCTTTTTGAGTTTCAAATTCCTCTTCCGAAATGTACGAAGATGCGATTGCCTCGTTTAGCTCAGCCTCTTTACTGTCAAGCCAATCATTGAGCTTCTCAACTCGCTTTTTGTGCTGCTCAGATTGAGCATAGAGTAGGCCGACATAAACCAAGTTAGCTATGAGATTGGCCTCACCCATGTGTGAAAGACTTCCTGGGCGACGTGGTATCCGTGCTCCAGCAAGATCAGAATCCGCCTGATTGTCTGTGGGCGTCCCAACTTCATACCCGTTCATGATGGCCAGGAAAGTCAGATAACTGGCAGCGGCCAGCTCGGGGTAATGACTCTTATAATTCTGATAGGAATGATCTGCAGCATCCTGATTTCTGACTGCCTCCCAAGTGATATACTTTGATGCATAGCAATTCGCGGTGACGACAGAGTCAGGACATCCGCCAGACAGAATTGACCCTGATATGTTGTGCAATGGAACGGCAGAATACCAAGTATGCCGAAGACGGCTCATTGGAGTTCGATCAAGGGGCAGGAGTTTTACGAGCTTATCGTAAGGTAGGCTTTTCTGGACATTTTCACAGACCTTTAACTTTTCTCTCTGATGATTCTTCATGACATTGATAAATTCACGAACTCTTTGCAGATCACCTATGCACTGGGAATAGATGCTCTGAACGGAATTCAATGCGGTGGAGAACGTTTCCAGTTGGCCGTACCCGTAGTTGGCTTTCCAATAGTCATGTCGCTCTTTTTCACCCGAAGGTTCCTTGCCTATGGCATCCAACAGAACCTTGGCGATTGCATCATGACTTGCGAAACAGCCTTCCAGTTTCTTATAGCTATAGTAGTTTCTATCAAATGTGTATTGAAACGCTGCATTGACTTCGTTCATTGACCCAAAGATCGAATAATCAATGAGATTGCCAGCAACGATCTTGGACTTGTCGCCGATTTCTCTATAAGCCGGTATCATGGTATCATAATAGGCTTCAGCTCTCTTCTTAAAAACATCAAGCTCATCAGCATTGGCGACTCGCACCGAAAGAATGGCAGTAACTAACACAGCCAGCGAAGCGATTTTAGATACCATTTAGCACCCCCTGCCAGAGACTGCTGTCATTCTTAACCTTCCGCAGAATCTCCGCAACGTCCGCAGTCTTGTTCGGATCGATCCTTGCCTGTATCTCCTCAATGGCTGTCTCTTCATCAAGAGGATCACGCGTCCCAAACAAGAATTTGATCTTTAAAGCGATTGTGAAATAAGATGACTTCTCATTGAAAGCATTGTTCATGCTTTCTTCTAACGAGAGTGCCCAATCCTCAAGAGACTTTTTGACTTTCCCTAGATCTGGTTCATTCTCGATCTTGGAGGCTGCTTCGAGACTGGCTGCCAGCTTTCCTTTTTGCTCAGAACTAAAAAACAAGCCATAGGTATCGAGTACCTTATAAGTATTGTCTTTGAGCATCTTTAAAGCCCATTTGTCGGCATCAGGAACATCACCAACAAGTGCGATGAGTTCGTAGATCTGGCTTGTCGCAATTGCAAGCTGCTTTTCCATAGTGAAATAGCTGGACATGCCCTCAATGGTATAGATGTAATGCGTATCAACAAATTGAGTCAGCTGAAGAAGAGCATCGTTCAGATGCTTTTTCATATTCTCGCGGTAGATCGGCTTATAGGCTTCTGCTGTTTCCGTGGGCATGTACTGATCGAGAAGGCGCACTTGGCTTTGCTGTAGCAGCAATAGTTCACGCTTAATCGCGACGACCTCGTCGAAGATTCTATTCAAATAGGAGCCATAGTCGGCCTCTGTTTGTTGAAGAAACCCTGTGTGGATCCGACCGGCTGGGAACGCCGTCAAGCAGCGGGCGGCGAAAGCTGCAATCGCTTCATTGGCATGTGGTGATTTGGGCAGGTTAAGGTAGCTGAAATCCTTGCGCCAGTCCCAGTCGCCATAGAATAGTTTAGGGCTTATTCCATAAGCCTTGTTGGCGAAGTCCGTTTTCTTGAAAACTATGGGCGGAGATCCAGAACTGGTTACACCTGGAATGCTCGCAATCGATTCACAGCTGTCTGCCTTGGATATTTTACTGAACGTCAGCGCCTGAGTTGCGGCAAACGCAACGATCAGGAGGTTGGGCCATCTCATATTCGTGAACTCCCGCTGGTTAGGTTGCGCAGTATTCGCTGCCGATTTCGAGGCGCTCGCACGCGCCCACTTCAGCGGCGGGAATCAGACACACATTTTTTCCGAGGTCAAGCTCAATACAAGTATCGATTAAGTCTCTAATATTCGTGGCACAAATTTCCCGAGTCTCCTCGACCTTTTCAGCCAAAGCCTCAAACTTGGTTATCAGGCCTTCAAAGTCCTGGTTCAGGAAAGAATCGACCCGCGAACAATCCACAGAGTCAAAAACGTCCTTAAGGTCGCATGCTTCCGTACTTCCGTTATTGCACTGCAGTTCAATTTCTTCGAACTTTTTCAGAACCTCAGTTCGTGATGCCTCCTGGTCTTTGCCACAGAATTCGCGGATATAGTTCTTTCTAAGTTCTATCGGCAGTCGGAGAGCTGTGATGATGCCCACATTGGTTTCAATGGATCCAAATGATCCGCATGATTGAGTCAGTACTCCTCTCAAATAGCTGATTTTTGGAGGCTCTGACATGCTGACCGATCGTTTGAATTCTTCTAGGCTTTTTTTAAGGGCCTGATTGATCCTCCTGGTCTCAAAAAGAGTGTCATTGCTGTATGGGGCTGACAGTTCATGGAGGGAGCTTCTTAGCTCAAGCAGACGGGGTAACGTTTTCGCTTCAACGAAGCTGGCCAAAATACCGTTCGTCGGGTTGAGGAGGCAGTCTGCAGCCTGCTTCGACCACTCAATGGCTAAGTCAGATCCTTTGCTTATTGGTCTCGGCAATTCGGCAAAATAAATTTCAGGAATTTCCTTCTTGATGAATTCAACTTTGTAACGAAGTATTTCTTCTGGTGCCCCGGAATAGAAGAAAACGTCACAATCCCGTGCATGAACGGCACCCGATGCGAACATCAAAGCAATGCAAAATATGGTCTTCATTGTTCACCTTTCGGCTTACTGCGAAAGTAAGTCTCTCAAGCTTTGTAAGCAGTCCAAAACAGGCTTTGTCGGAATATCGCTAGGATAAAGCTCAAGCCTTCCCGCGTCTGGCATCATGGCATTCAATAAATCTTTCGATATGAATTCTGGATATTCTTTCATGATGTAGGAAATCGCTTCGGATATGGCCTGCACAATTTTTGTTCGATCTACATCTTGAAGTAGGTCAAGTTTCAATAAAACACATCCAGGTGGAGCGCTGCGAGACTCGTTCGACCACGCCTTTAGAATCTCTTGCAAGCGATCATCATTCGGAGTGGATCGAAGTGTGGCTCCTTCAAGAGCTAACATTGCTGCTTCGATTTCACTGTCACGCAGTCTTACGATCTTTTCCTTAAAGGTCAGAAACGAATGCGCCATTGCCAGGCCCTCATTTGAGATAGATTATCTTTTTCAAATCAAAAACCTTTGCCTTAAGAGCCGTTTCCATATATTTGATCTGATCTGATGTCATACCGAAAGTATCTACAACAATTTTGTTTGCAGCTGAAGAAACATTTGCCTCATGAACGACAGACGCAATCAAGCCGTCCAATCTGTCTCCAGTAATACTCATAGGAAGGCCTGCTTTGGTTCTCAGTGGACCTTTAAGATCTATTTTTCCGAGAACTGAGTCAATGAAATCATAAGATGGGTCAGCAGATCTGGTGAGCGTCCTTCCGGTAGCTATTTCAAACCTTGCGCCTCCTATGCCTTCTGCCAAATCTGGTTTACGTTTCGGTTCCATGCCAAGTTCAAGGGTACGCTTTCTGAACCTCATGAGATCTGTTATCGCCTGCCCAGCAGGGGCTGCCTCGGTTCCCAATTTTTCGACCGATTTTAAAGCTTCCTGAGCGTTATTGACTTGGGTTGCAATTCCACAAGCGGCAACATCACATGGTTCTATCTTACCAGCGCTCTCTAGCAAGCTCTCTAGCTTCTGACCATCGTCTATTCCAAGTGAAGAAGCTCTCCTGGCTACATCTGAGGTTGCGTCTATCACAATTTCAGCTGCGGTCTCAGCGCCTTCATGAACTGCTGCTAAAGTGAGTGGAGCTTTTATTTCTGCAATGCCAACAACAAATTGAGTGATGTCCCCTGCCAACAAGCCTACAACTTGTCCGCATGCGAATTTGTCTTGGTCACAATTTTTTACTGTACTGTATTTCTCGTGAATAATTCCTTTGAGACCGCTCCATGTGTCTTCATAGTTCACCATGGACATGGCAAGCGCATATGTAGAATTGAGAGGATGTGCCCCTATCTTGTAGACTCCCTCTAATGTATTCCACACTGAAAGCGCAAGGCCGGTTCCATAGCCACGGTAGCAATCAAGCGCTGCATAGGCATTCTCAATTTGGACGGAGAAGTCTCCAAACCTGTCTTGAGTTGCGGCCTTCAATGCCTGATTGATTGAGAGAACGGCATGGAATCGATAGTATGGATCGTCAAGCAGGCCTGCTTCATTGAACAGTTCTTTTACTGCCTTGACGATTTCAGAGTTTTCAAATGTGTTTCCGAGTTGCCCGAGGTGGAAAATGGCACTTTCCTCCAGAGACACCCCAGGCATTGCTGGCTTTTTCGGCTGCCCATAGTCGAAGAATGCGTTGAGCCGATCCAGCAATCGAAGACCTTTAACTTCGTCACCTTCAGTTAATCCGCTGAATGCCACATCAGCGTTACCGGCCCAGCCAAGAGCGATCAGCGAATTCTTCAGAAGCTCAACGCCACCACGGATCGCCATACCGGAAATCTTGTTGATAACGCCCCTGAGCTCGGCTGCGTACTCACGTTTTGATAGATCAGAATCATCTAGTGAGGTTTTAAGCTTTAGTCTTGATAGGAAGCTGTTTAGTTCCTCGTTCTGAGGGCGTGGGATAAGACCATTGGGCGCGAAGCTATCGAGCACCGCCTTGGCTGCAGCTCGACGTTCAGCAGAAAAAGGCCCGCCTTGTCCTGTAACAACGAGGTCGTTGATGAAATCACCGACCATTGCGTTGGCTTCGGTGTCGGATGCAGGAGAGTTTCTTTGACTGAGATCATCCAATCTTTCCAATCCTTGAGCGAAGCGTTCAAAATACGACTGGATTTGACCAGGACTCATGGTAAACGAGTTGTTTACCCGTGCGAATCTCTGCAGCCTTTCCTGCTGTTGGCGGAAGGTTTTCTCCATGGCATCATTGAGCGGTGTCAACTTGAAATTCTTGAAATTCTTCGTCAAGTCTTCGGGTTTCGGAAACTTTGTTCCTTGCGCTTCTGCCGTAACGGCATCAAGCACCATATCGAAGTCCTTCCCAGTCACAGTGACTGACTGCGACCCTTTCTTCCAATCTGGTCGAGTTAGAAGATCAGCCTGATTCATCAGGGCATTCATAGCTTGGGTCTGCCGATACATGTCGTCATATAGTTCTTGAGCTGCTGGACGAACGTAAACGGAATCCTGATCCTTATTGTAGACAGCTACAGACCCATCATCGCACTCAACCATAACGGTCCTTTGCGATGGATAAGTTGTTCGACACGCTGTCTTTACGTTGGTATCGACCAATGTGAGTTCAGGGGTCGCCGACGCCGAGCGGCTGGCCATTGCCATCCGGGGGGCCATAGTTGAGCAGGTTATCAAGGGATTCCTCGACACCGCCAGGATTTTGTTCGCTGCGAGGCTTGCCACATAGGACTTATACTGGCCCATTGCAGTTTGGGCAGCGCTGGAATCATCTCGAAAGAGCCTACGGTCCGTTACTTGACGGCCCTGGGTTTCATACGTGACCGCGATTTCACTTCCAGGGGTACAGACAATGCCGCCAAAAGCTTGACTTGCAACAGTGAGAATCCAGAGAACGAGGAATCCAAATCTCAACATGGTTCAATCTCCAAAGATGTGAAGGTTATTGCAAACCATCCTTAATTTCTTGCAGCTCTTTCACCACGTCCTGTTCCTTGGTTTCTAGGCGATCGATCTCATCCTGGAGGAACGTTGAAAGCGACGTTAGATCTGTCTCCTGGTCGGTGAGTGTATCCTGGACCTTTTTACGAGCTGATGATAATGCAGTGGTACACAGAGAGGCATCGGTTTGCTCGCAGGATTGTGAGATCGTTTTTTGTATTGACAGAAGCTTGTTCAGCGACTGGTTGAGCAAGAGTTTGGTCGCCGGATCGGTTGTTTTCTCAAGAACTGCTTTGATGTTCTTGATGCCCCCGTCAAGCGATACTCGCACTTCGGACAAATCGCTCGTGACGGTACTATTCAATGCCTCAAGTATCTCAGTGAGGTCGCTAACACTGCCCGACAGGAACTCTCCATATACTTTTATGGTCGGAATATGCACTAAGGATAGGTTCTTTGAGACCTCCAAATAGCAGCCTTTCTTCAGCGAAACGTAGTCAGGCTTTCGCAAGTTGCTGGAGATCAGCCATTTCTCAGTTCCAGTCTGCGAATGCTCCAGAAAGACCTCAAAATCGTGTTGGTTGAGTGTGCTATCAGGATTCAGCTGAAAGTTCTGCTTGTTGATCGAAATCGTCGTCATAACTGGCTCGGTACTCCGACAAACAAATGCTACGCGCAACTTTCCGTGGACCGGAAGCGATTGAATCAGTGCGTTCTCTGTGCTGGACACACTATCAGTTTTGAGGGCGTGGACCTTATTGGGGCAAAAGTACCAAATATTTTCGCCGGATCCAAAACTCGTATCGCAGCCATCAAACGGCACCCTGAATATCTCTCCCGAAGTCTGCGAGCGGGCGGCGTTTGTCCAAAGAATAAGTAATGACGCGCCCGCCAGCATTTTAAATTTTTGCATCTCAATCTCCTGTGCCGTTAAGCGTTTGCTGGGCATGGTTAAGAATATCGGTCAGCTTTCTATCAAATGATGCGAGCTGCCGGGCTGAGGCGGATGGCTCGGGAAGTGGAACCTCCCAACACAAAGCCCGCGATGCTAGGGCTGTCTTCGGATCAAGACAGGATGAAGAGAGTTCATATCCATTATCCAAAAATTTCCTAACCCAGGCTGCCAGGAAGGCTTTCTGCTCGGCCTCTGGTCGAGACGAGAGGGCCGGCAGGATCTTGTCAATCAGACTGTCGTAGTAATAGCTCACCCGCATCCGAACCAACTCTAAAGGTGATCCCGCGTCCTGTAGGAACTGCTGGAACTCGGCATCCAATGACCCATGTCTCTTGGCAAACTTGTCCTTGAGGGCGGTTTTTTGTGAGTCTTCCGCGACTATCATTGAATTAGCCTCGACATTGGCATCCTGGGTCAGAAATGCCGAAATCGTCTCCATACCATCGATTGCTTGGCTATAGCTGAGGTTGGCGACGCCTGAGTTGAAGTTCATAGCCAGTTGCTCAAATCTTGCGGTTAGTCTTAGATCAGCAGCAGCAACTTCTTTTGCAGCCGATGCCTTTTTTAGAGCTTCCAATGCCGTCTTTGAGATCTTCGCCAAGGTGTCCTTATCACCAGCCAGGAACTGGGCATCCAACTTAAGGGTAACTCCAGCAAGCGCCTTTGCCAGCTTCTGACATGAACCATCGGATTCCAAAATGGATGATAAAGAAGCAAGAGTGCTATCGACAGAGTCAACTGAAGGCTTCAAGGCTGAGAATATTTTTTCGAACTCTGCGGTCTTCTCGGAAACTGCAAATACAGTTCCGGCATCGGACTGAAACTGAAGGTAGACGTCAAAATCCCGATTGAGGTTCACCAAAGCGTCGCTAACTTGATTCAGATTGCCACTGCATGAAGTCAGAGCTGCTTTCATGATTTTATCCTTGAGCGCCAACATCTGCTGTGCAGACGCCGTTTCGCGTGCCATTAACTGAACGCTCTCGTCAATCAGCGGCTTGGTCTGCGCCTCTGATTGCCGCACACCTTCGATGACTCTGTTGGCGACATCAAAAGACTGCCGCAGATCTTGAGAAACGTCTGTCAGGGTGCTCGAAAAATAACCGGCATGGTATGCGCTAAACTCTTCGTTGGTTAGCTTTGCCTGCTTCGAATGAATCTTCACAGCAAAGGCAAAAGCTTGCTTGAGGCTGCCTTGCACCAACTCCATAAGAGGCTGAATGTTCTTGCTGAGCGATTTTCGTTCCCGGAAGTTATATTTGTTATATTCGCCAGGATTCTCCCAGTATTCCATTGGGGGTCGTTTTTCGGGGTCAAAGCAATGTACCTCGCTCGGATATGGACCGACGGCCACTTCCTTCCGAAAGACAGGAAGGGTGTTTCTGACGACAATGTCAAAATCCGTTCTTTCCCAAAAGTTGGTATTGTCCGGACCTGTTACGAGTTTCCAGCTGCCGCCGAACTCCGGAATTAGGTTTCCCTCAATGGGCTGGCCAGCTTGGTAACTCGAGGAAATCTGGACCTGCGTAGACTGCCCTCCGATTTGGATTTGTCCTTCTAGAACGGCAAGGGCCGAATCCGTGAAAAGCTCCAGAGCACCCAAATGAAGATTAGATGCATATTGGACGTTGAAAACTGTTTCAAATGCGGGCGGCTCATTATGCATCTGAGGGTATTGGGAGGTGCCTTTTGGCCGGAATATATGACAACTCAATTTCAATGGAAGGGAAACAGTCTGGCGAGGACGCGCAGACATAATTCCTTTCGCCAAGACGCTAATCTCATGAAAGCGCCTCTCTTCGCTTTCCTTGCCACAGCCGCGCCAGCATGTCTGAGGGGTGTTTACGGGAGGCTTCGCGACGGGCGCATCCAGGCCTAACGCTTGGCGGACAGCTCTTCGAAAAGTATCCCTGAGAAGATCTCCGTAATATCCCTGAACGGCGGAAGAATGGGCCGTGGATGCAGCCCAGAGTGACTGCCCCTTATCGTCCACTTCACCATCACCAATCGAATAGCGAATGATTCCCAGAGACGGTATGGATGTACCATCGACATCCGCACCCGGATCGAATGTGATCTCAAGTATCTGGTTCGGGAACTTCTTGCCCCCGATCTGAAGCTCGCCTTCCAGGTAGCCAGTGACCAGCCGTTCACCAACCCTGATCGCTTTCAATGCGAGTCCGTATTTGTTGGACAAATCCTTGAAATTTGGATGAGACAGCCGTTCGACTTCATTGAAGATCCCCTGTTCGCAACTGCTAACAGTCTTTGACATGCAGCGCCAGCCCCTGTTTGGCTCAGCGGAAGCAAGGGCAGGGAAAGCAAGACTTAGCATCAGGAAAGCATTCGCAATTCGATGGTTCATACTACACCTCAGTTGGGAACCCACCATTTGGACGACATGACAAAATCAGGTAGAAGCGCCCCAAAAAGATCGCCGTTGGAGTCAAGCCAAAACTTTGCATTGTCAACGGCGAAGACACCAGGAATGTTAATGTTCCCATAATAGGCTTGGACAGCGCCCCAAGTCGGCGATGGAAGCCATGATCCAAAATAAGATGTCAGTCTAATGCTGCCACCGTTTTCGAATTGGATGAGTGGGAAGCCATCCGGACAGCTGACGTCGGCAAAGCGCGTTACCAGTTTAGTGGAACCAAATTTCAGGTCGATTTTACCGCCGGGTTCATCAGCGAATCCAACCCTTGTTTCCTCGTAAAAACCTGACAGCTTTGAATCGCCGCAAGTCATGCTTGAAAAAGAAAGTGTGGAGAACTCAGTCTCAATAGGACCTTCTAGAAGTTCCTCCGAGTCTGGCTGTACTTCTGCTACCTGATATTGATCGGCTTCGATGGCAAATGCGCTGGCAGGTGCCAGCATGAGGGCGGCGATAAAAATTTTACGCATAGTCATGATACTGGATCCTCAATTTCAATAGGTTGAAAACTACTGGAGAAGGTCGATACGACCCTTGCCCAGCAGTAAGTTGAATTGGAAACAATGATAGTCTTTTGATGGATCAACCTTTTGAATAAGATCTGAAATCACGAGCTTTACGTTTCGCAGTTCCTCATTATTGATTTCTGTATACCCAGTGATTTTTGTGCTAAGAAATGCATATTTTCGAGAAGCATCGTAATGCTTATCTTCCAGCACTAAAGTTTGGCTGCTAATCAAAGTCTTGCCGTTCGCTTGAAGCTCATACTTAAGCAAAGCAGAACCGGGAGTCGGTAAAAATTTGTCCGCCTCTAACATGACATCCACTGGAATGGAAAAATAGAGTCTGCGATATCTTGCGCTTTCAGCTTCTTTGATCGTGATATTGGGTGCGGCGACAAAAACGCCAGATTGATTTTGCTCACAGGATCGTGCAGCCGCGTTCCAACCTGCGGAGGCATATTCCCATTCCGCATCAGGTGCTTTCTCGCCAAAAAGGTGGTTGCCTTCAACGGCGTATGAGATTTTATCAAACTCCCAAGCATATCCGTTCCCACAATATCTACGAACGCCGTTCTCGTATCCGCAATCCTCGGTGGCTTGGCTCAAGCCAATGTTCTGCAGTCCGAGGATGGCGACTGTTGCGATTGCAAACTTTGGCAGTGTTCTTTCAGCTTTCATAAACTCGAACTCCCTCAAATTTTTTAAAACTTGTACTACAAAATTCACTGAATTCGTTGCCGAGCAACGTAAACTGGAATTATGAATAGCTAGTGTAAGGACCCATGCGATCAGCGCTTATTGCAGATTTCGACTTGAGATTCGCTTAATAGAGCGACCTAGATGAAGCTTTGGACATGGTGTTGCGAGAGGATACTTTGGCTGCGCTTTGATCGTCATGGTTTAAATCCTTCACTGGCTATGCCGCGATTCACGGCGGTGAAGCGGACTTACCAGCCAAGTCGAAAGGCTTTCAAGTTCTTGTTGCTCTAGCTCTTGAGATTCTTTTCATGAAAAAAAAATGAGGATGCAGAGATACATCAAACTGATTATTTTCCTATGGAAATTGCAACGAAATTGGATAATTATCTGTTTTTCACTTTCAAAGTCATATGAGCTGACGTTGCTCGCGAAAGAAGAAATAATTTGCAAATGAAAATTTTTTTGACGCACATAATAAAGAAAAATTATCCAGCACGGGGAACCAAACGCTTGACTGGTCATGAATTGAGGGGAATAAAGATAGTCTAAACATGAGATGGTGGTATGCGATGGAGCCAGCGGCGATATTTGTATCGAAAAGACTAAAAAGTTATGTCGATGAGAAATATGATGGCAACGTCAATAGAGCGTGCTATCACATGGGTATCAAGAACTATAGCGGAGCCTACCGTCTTTACAATGGTACCGCTACATCTGTGCATTTCTTTCTCGCCTCCCGCATCCTAAAGCATACCGACCTCGAAAATTACTTTCAGATTCTTGCTGATTTTTTCCCTGATGATGTCGATGAGGTCTTGTCCATCAAAGCCAATGCGGAAAAGGATATCATTGAAGAAGTTGAGAAAAAATTTGCTTTTGGAGTGAGTTCCAAAACACACTTCTCCATTTTTGCTCGCTCACTGGAACATGATGGGTTGACCCTTGATGACATCGCGAGAGATTTTGGTAGGGAAGGGCTGCAAGTTGCAGATGAACTACGAAGCGCTGGTGTGCTAAGTCTGGAGAACGGCACCCTTCGAGGAGTCTTTGCGGACAAAGATGTCAGACCATCTATCCAGTCTGTAAGGCAGCATGGTCATTTACATGTTGACCTATTTGAAGAAGGGCCTGGCTTTAGAATGGAAAATCCATTTGGTGGATTAAATGAGGCAGGACTACAGAAGGTTTATGGGATGATCGATAGCTTCATTCCTGAAGTCTTGAGTGTCTTCCGGAAGCCAGAGTATAAGGGAAGCGTAATGTACTTGGTGACGATTCTTGGTGGGCTCATGTCTCAACCAGGGAATAAGGAGCAAGGCCAATGAAAAAAATATTGTGGATTGTCCCTGCACTAATTGCAAACTTCCTTGTCAGCTCTTTGGCAGTCAGTGGCGGGACTTCTGGAGGCGGTTCTCCACCTGCTATGAAGGATCTTCAAGAGATGTTGATGTCGAATGCTGAGTTGAATGCTGGCCTCTTCGATCGCGGCAATGGTGAGATCGGTCTTGGTCTCAGAGGATCTTTAGAACCCAAATTGCGAGTGTTGAAGACAAATGTTCAGTCTGACACCATTGCGCTCTCTGACGTCGATTTTGACCTACTTAGCAAGAATAAGACTGTGGACGCAATAAATCTTGGTAACCTATCCTCCGCTGATTCAGAGCTGAATCGCTCATATGTGATCCAGGATGGAGACAGTCTTGGCGAACTGGTCTTAAGAGACCGTCGCCAAATTTTGCGGGAATCAGTGAAGTAGACCATTTAAGATGTGCTTTCTTAATTGAGGCAGCTTCGGCTGCCTTTTCTATCAGACGTCTTTGATGTCTTTAGCGTTTAGATCGACGGCCACAAAAGCCCTTTGCTTTCTATGATATCCTGATCTTCATGCGCAAATCCCTCGAAAGATACCCAACCTCTGGCCCTACCTTTTCAAACTAACTTGCCTTATAACCCATACCTATCAATCTTTACACTGCCATTACGCTGCGTAATCATTGCTCTTTAAGGCTCTGGAATATGCTGTGCAATTATGCTAAAGAGGCCTCCTCAAATGAGTTGGTCCCCTTAAAAGCCTGGAGACATAAGCCTTGAATATTATTAAGCTTACCATGATCATGCTTATAGGCGGCTGCAGTAACTTTTCAAATGGCCATGACCAGTTGATGGTCGAGTGTCAGTTGGCTGACCGCAATACTGAGCATTCTAAGCTTTCCTTTGACGATAGCAGGCCTATTGACCCCAGGGCTTTCCATGCATTCGAAGTCAAAGATAACTCTCTCAGGCGCCTTCAGATCACTGAAAAGGGGTGTGTTTTCGCTTCCAAGAGTGAAATCAATGCAGACTCGCTCATTCTGGTTGTCGGATCGGTGAATAACAATCTTTATCACCGCCAAGATACGCTGGCAAAGCTGCAAAGCTCAGATAGCCAGACAGTGAACAAGATCGATTTAAATGAATTTGAACGTCCTCAGTTCAATCAGGATCCGAAAATATTCGTGCAGGAGGAATTTTCGCCAGTCGTCAATCCAAACTCCAAGAAGAACCTGCTTGGATTTTTGACTTTTACTATCGATGGCAAACCTGGAACTCATGTGATGATGCCTGGGGAAGCGCTGGACGTTGCACGGATCAGCGTAAAGGAAATGGAAGAGGGTGATCATAAAGTGAACTTTCAGTTTCACGATATCTTCACGCCGGACTATAAGGCTCCGTTCGAGGGATCGATAGAGATGGTCGTAGACCGTACCAAACCACAAATTTCTCTCGACCTTCCTCGGACAACAGGATTGCCACAGGTAAATCCAAAGGAGAAAATTGCTCCAATAGTTGTAGAGTCGTCGGACTTTCAACAATATTATTGTGTCGAATCCGCTCAAGGAAATTGCGAGTTCGCTGCCTTTGATGGACAGTACGAGACGCCTGAGACGGGCATTGTTGCATTGAGATTCAAAGCTGTCGATAAAGCTGGCAACAGCTCAGATGAAGTTAAAATGAAAGTTAAAGTGTTTAACCAAAGGGCTGTAGACAAGGCAAAATCCTTGTTAGCCGAAGCAGAGTCCGCGGCCAAAGCTGGCCAAGGTCAATCAGCTCTCGCCCAGCTTCAAAGCTCCCAAACCATTTATAGCAATGAACTAAAACAGGATGAAGAAAAAGCAGTTCTTCACGATTTCTTATTGCGTGGGACTGTTAATACTGCAACCGCAATCAGTCTTCTTAAAGACATCAACAGTAAAAAGTTGTGCAACCCATCCCTGATTACTCAGTCAGACAATTACTTTGCCTGCATGTCAAGAAACGGTAGTGACATCATCGCTTTCGATCTCGAGAAGAGAATTGAAATCGGGTCTGAAAAAATTGACTTCAAGGTTCGGGAACTATTCAGCAGTAAAGCTTCCAAACGTATTGTTGTTATCGGAAGAGACGGCGAACTTCAGGTTCTTGACCTGTCCAGCGGCTTGAATAAGACCAACCCGTTTGGTCCACTCGCCAGTGGAACGAAGCCACTGAATTTTGACGAAAACTCAGCCAATTTCATTTCATATTCCGATAAAGATGTTACAGTCTTTGGCAAGAACCGGGAGAATGCAAGAACCTACCCCATACCGACGAAAGACTTGCGCTTTGCTCATGTTATTGAAGAATCATCTGCGATCATTGCGGTATACGGTGCCGCTCCAGAAGTTAGGGTTTTTTCCAAAGATTCTAAAGAACTGGCAAAGTTTGACTTCCCTGGAGGTGTTGACAGAGTGGAGTTCGCACCCGCCAATGACTTCATGATTTTATGGTCCACCGCTGGACAGCTGAAGAGAATAAATCTCAAAACCACAATTGCTGAGGCATTTTCTGAGAAGGTGGAACAGCCAGTTAGCAGCGTTGCAATTTCGCACGACGGCAAGTATTTCTCAGTCGCAAACGGTAGTATCCTGAAGCGATATGGTTCTGATGGTTCGCCGTTGGGAACATCCACCGGGCATGAAGACTCGATTCTTGACGTGTCCTATTCCGCTAATGACGAGTATGTTGCAACAGCGTCCAATGATGGAACCGTAAGAATTTGGAAGGGAGCAGGCCGGGAACTTAGCAAGGTCAATCTTCCAGCTGCTGCCGGGCGTCCTCTAAAAGTTCTAACGAAATCATTTGATATTTCCAAGACGATCCTGGTTTTGACCGATAGCGGCCTGATCAAGGAAGTTCTGCTATCGCCCATCACTCTTCACCTGACAAGTAGAATGCCTGACAGGATTGTTGGTCATGTTGCGATTTCTGGCGGCAAGGTCATCCAGTATTTGAGTAGAGATGGTCAGCTCAAGTCGCTTGATGTAGCCAGCAAGGCAGAGAAAGATTTGATTAATGTGCGTACTGGGAACGATGGGTTTGTGTTGAACCTTTGCCGTGAAAAAGACGATTCGCTCGTTATTGGGTTTGATTCAGGCGTCGTAAAATCATACAGTAAGGGCAAACTTGCATATATAATCAGTCAGGGCTCTGGCAAAACTGCACAAATGGTTTGCGGTGATTCGGTTTATCTTATCACTGAAGAAAAAGATGTGATTTCAATCGATGAATCAAAAAAGGTCCAGAACCTCGGTAATTTTCCGAACCTTTTCAAGCTCTATAGTTATGGCGACAAGCATGCCATGCTATCATTCGATGGTGAAGTTCAGATTAGAAAAGGCAAAGATATTCTTAAGACGTTTTCAAGTTGCGATACAATGCAGGCACCTGAATTGGATACGAAAGAAGGAACGCTTGCTTGTGTGACGGAAAATGGGTTCAAAATCATCAATATTAACAAGACTGCCGAAGAAGCATTCAAGTCAGCGAATCCTCTGGATAGGATTTACGTCCATAATGGGCATACCCTTGGTTTCTCATCAGGCCGGGTTGCAATGATCGACAAACAGCCTGCAGGCATTCAACTGCACGACGGCCCAATCAAGGGCTTGGTATCGGCGGGAGACAAGCTGATCACCTTCGGCGAAGATCAAAAGGTCAAGCTCTGGAGATTGGATGGAAATGATCTGATTCCTCTGGGTGAGACCTTCCATCTGCAAAATT
This sequence comes from Oligoflexus sp., assembly GCF_035638955.1. Taxonomy (GTDB): domain Bacteria; phylum Bdellovibrionota_B; class Oligoflexia; order Oligoflexales; family Oligoflexaceae; genus Oligoflexus. Next base: position 36,095 of record NZ_DASQYZ010000057.1, read on the forward strand.
TCTTTGAGTCCGCCACAGTTGACCCACAGAATGGATATGTGGTGTTTTCTACTTGGACAATGCGATATTCCTCTCGATATTTTGGCGTTGAGGCAAACGATAACAGACTCATGTTAATGCCCTTGAATGCGCATGAATTAATCAAACGAATAGGAGAAAAAATATAGAAATTCCTCTTTTCAAAGGCTCCATTCTTGGAGCCTTTGAGCGAATCAGGGAACCTATCTGAGTTCAGCCTCAGATTTCTTTGAACCGTCGTAGCCACTCCGATCTGGCCGAATTGGTTTCATCGGCGTTGAACTTGGATCGGGTGAGCCCTTGCTTATTCGCTTATGAAGTTCTTCATATTTTTCAAGGAAAAATTCTTCCCGCTTGCTTGACTGATCCAAAGCGTCAGCCAGTCTCAATGCTGTTTCGCTGAGCGATTTCAATTCTGGGATTGTAGCAAGCTCCGCTTCCGCCTTCTTCTGTTTTTCAATTGCTTCGGTCGCGATTGTCCTATGGTGATCAATTTGCCTTTCTGTATTCTTTCTTTGTACCTCAACATCCTGCCTTGCTTCACGAACTTCTTCGCGAGACTTACTGAGTTCAATTTGCAGCTGCGTAGCTTGGCCCGAGGTTTCAAGATACCGGGTACGAACGTCGTGGATTTCTTCGGCTATTGAGTCTCGTTGGGCAATCAGTTCTTCGTTTTCTTTGAGCAAAGCATCGTAATCAGCTTGCACCCTTTTTAACTCTTCGTGAAGGGCCTTTGCCGCTGCAAGGACTCTGCGATCGATCTCATCCTGTATGGTATCAATGCATGACGGCGACAAAGCCTCGCGTTCGAGCAATCTCTCGTTCTGCCGTTCCCATCGTTTCAGATGCCTGCCGACGACAGTTTTGTTTAAAATTCCGACTTCACTATGAACGAGCTTCAAGCTCGGCTTAATTCCAGAAAGGGTAAAGATATTTGTAGCAGCCTTGAATACAAGTTCTTCGGCGTTCTGGGGATTTGCGAGTGTTAAGTTCATATATGTGTTCCTTATGGTAGTGTTCAAGGTTTATTTTGAAATCGGCTTTACTTAGGATGCTCAAAGAGCCAATTCTTCCCGAAGTTTTGTCATGTTTAGAGAATTCACTGCCGGTAAACACAACCGGAACACAATGATTAGAAGCGCGCTTACCGCGATTGTGAATTCGTCCGTCATCCAAAGCAGTTTCTCGGGAGGGGTACGGCTAATTTCATTACGCAGTCGATGAATTTCCGCCTTAGTTGTATCTACGAGCTTCCAAGCCTTTGCCTTTTTAGCGAACGCTAGGTCGATCTCTTCCTTCGCAAGTTGCAAGTTCAGTTCAGCAACGCGCCCACTGGGAGCGGTGAGACTTGATTGCTGTATCTGTGTACGTGCATGGTAGATCACGTGGAATGACAAGGAGGCTACTATATACCCATAGATCATCACCCATGCGAGCTTTCGCAGCCAGTCATGCTTACCGAGCTTCATTGATGCCAATGAGAGCAGGGACAGTTCACAGGCTATAGACAAAGGAATCGAAAAGCCTGGGAATATGTCATGCGCCCTATAGAACTCATTTTGCAGAAGCACTAGCAAAGTAGTTAAGGCAAGCACGAAGCTGATGCGAAGTTTGACCACGGTCGGCATTTTTTTCCAAATCTTTGTTTCTTTCGTCGCAACATTGCTTATCACTGGCTTTTGTATCGTAGCTTGTTCGTGAGCCGATGCCTGACCCTGGTCTGATGCCTGACCCTGGTCTGGTGCCTGACCCTGGTCCGTTGCCCGACCCTGGTCCGTTGCCCGACCCTGGTCCGATGACGCTCCGTGGTCCGATGCCTGATCCTGGTCCGATGCTAGCCCGGAGTCGGAAGAGTAGCCGCGTTCAACAAGCTTAAGTCTGGGTGCTCCTAGCTCGCTCCGTTCTTTCTCGCGCTGACGCCTTTCCCTCCGCCTCCGATTTATCTCGTCCCTGTTGGCTTGGTAGTACCGGTTGTCTCTGGCTTTGCGGCCTTGGGCTTTTGTCATTGAACTGCCTCCACCAGTTGCCGCTTCTTGCAGAAGCGGTGATAGAGTTCCAGACAGTAGCCAAAATTAAGTCGAGGCAATGCTTCCAGGATGATTTGAAGCTCGGATTGCTGTTCCAACGAAAGATCAGTCTTCGCAAGACACCGGATTTCTGCCAGCAGCTCACGATCGTTCTTGGGAAGGTCTGGTTCAACCTGAACCCCACATTGTTGTTTTGCTTCTTTCAGAGGTTCTTGCAGAAGGTGCTTGATTATTGTCTCGGAGGGCGTGCCATAGTTCTGAGATTTGTTCTGGATAAAAGCGGGAATCTTGCGAACTGTTTCATCCAGGTCTTTCCCGGTCCGGCTTTCAAGTATAGCAAGGCTTCCAGTTTTGACAATTTCCGCCCGGTTCCTGATCGCGCAGTCGAGGCCAGCAAAAAGGAAATTCATACTTTTTGCGCGCGAAGTCAAATATGGGTCTTCAGCAATGAGCAAGGCGCGTTCGCTGTAGTAGATTTCATTGCCATTGACACGAATATACTCACGGAAAAATCTTTCCTTCTCCCACCTTGAAACAGGACGATTTAACAGTTTTTCCCACGCTTCTGAGATGCGATCGACTTCAGACTTCATCGTAAAGATGTCTCGGTGACAATAATCAGGAGAGCTGTGGCCTTCGTCTGATGACTTAGGAATGGAATTAGGCATCACACTGGAGAGGGGCGCAGATCCACTCTCAAAGTACCCTTCAACGTGGGACGAAGGGGAGCACTCCACGACGGGAAATGAAAAAGAATCACCCACGGCCCGTTTTAATATCTGTCCTATATGATCTTGGGTCTGAAGAACGTTCTCAAAAAATTGGAATGGGAGAGCTGACAGATAATAATTGTTCGAGCTTTGTTGAAAATGCCCCTGAGTGTTTAGAAATCTAACTTCTTTGACATTTACATACCCTTTCCTCTTTAAGGCTTTCAGGCGGCCCCGGACTGTAGATGCACTGATTTTTGTTGAGGATGCGATTCTGGCTATTGATGGAAAAGCTGGATGGTCAACAAATGCTTTGTCAAAAGGCATTAGCGACCCTAAATAAGTCAGAATGCTGTGTTCATAGTGATCAATGTCTGGCAGATGGTCGAATGCGCGTAGATAGCGACCACCTTGGAACACTCTGTGATTCAGTGGGAAAGCGTACTGCAAATTTGACATTAATCCCTCATTCTATGAGGGAGTCCGGCAGGAGTTGAAAAGCGGACGCATCCGTACTATGCTCCGAGCGGAACATCGGGGTCTGCTTTGTAGCTATTGCCAGGCTCCGGTGTTCTCGGAGACTGAAGTTAGCGCTTCAGTCTCCAACCATAAAGCCAATCGCTTCCTACCATATTTGCTTCTAGAAAAAATTCAAACTCTAATCTGATGAAAAGAATTAAGAAGGAGCAAAGATCATGATTACCAATGCTTTCATGACTTCAAATTTTTGCGACCAAATTTTTGTTGATTGCGGCCAATTGCGACCAGAGAGCGAAAACAACAGTGGATAACGAGAGATGTCGGTGCACAAGCAAAGGAATGACAAGGGTTTAAAATAATTCCGATTTCTAACAATTTCAGTTGACTAAGATATCAAATGGCAAAACAATCCCCGTTTTAACACCAGGGAGACGTGGATGGAACCCCTTCTCACCGCACAGCACCTGCGCAAGAAATTTGGCAAGCTGACTGCCGTCGATGATATCACAATTAACGTCCAGGCCGGAGAATGTCTGGCTTTGCTTGGACCCAATGGCGCTGGCAAAACCACGACCGTTGAAATGTTGGAAGGCCTTCAGACACCGGACTCCGGTGAAATCAGGATATTCGGTCAATCCCTGCGCACCGCTCGCCAATCGATCATGCAAAACGTCGGCGTGATGCTGCAGGAAACTCAGCTTTACAAGAAGCTGACGGTCAAAGAAACGCTCGAACTTTTTGCCAGTTTTTTTGCCAAAAGCTTGAAAGTGGACGACGCCATAGCGATGGTCGAACTCAGCGACAAGCGGGACTCGCGACTGGAGCAGCTGTCGGGTGGACAGATGCAGCGGGCCTATCTGGCATGCAGTCTGATCAATGAGCCACGCCTCCTTTTTCTGGACGAACCGACCACGGGATTGGATCCTCAATCGCGCCGCATGATCTGGGACCTTCTGCAAAAACATAAGGGTCGTGATCGCGGGATTCTGTTGACCACGCATTACATGGATGAAGCCGAAAAGCTCGCGGATCGGGTGGCCGTGGTCGATCATGGTCGGATCATTGCCGAGGGCTCGCCTTCGCAATTGATCCAAACGCATTGTGGAGAACAGGTGGTATGTTTCCGTTATCTGGGTCTCGAACCCGCCGCTGTGCGCGACCGCCTGCAGGCGCATCTGCCCTGGCTCAAGGAAGCGGTGGTGATCCATAACAGTTTTGAGCTGGTGGCGCGCGATCCCGTGCAGATCATAACCGAATTGAGTCGCGCCTCGGATCAACAAAATCTGAAACTCGCGCAGCTTGAAATGCGCCGATCCACCTTGGAAGATGTCTTTATCAAATTAACGGGAAGGAGCATTCGCGATGCTTAGTCGCAGCCTTTGGCAGCAAACCAAATGTCGTTGGCGGGAGTTTCGTCGGGAGCCCTCCGCTTTTTTCTGGGTCATGTTCATGCCCGTCTTATGGATGGTGGTGCTGGGCTTTGCCTTTTCCAAGCCGCGGCCGGAATCCTACGGTGTGGGTTGGCTGGCCCCTGAGGCACCCTCCGCTTTGAGTGAAAAAACTCACAAGGCTTTGGCTGAAAATCCGCAAATTAAACTTCAAGAAGCGTCTCTGAGCGAGCTTGAGACCCGTATCAAACGGGGCGAGATTTCGATGATTCTGCAGTTTGATCCGCAAAATAAAGCGATCTATCGGCTGGATCAGAATAATCCGGAAGCGATGCGCGCTCGCAACTTTGTGAATGACGTCGTGCAGAATGAAGGGGGTCGCTTGGATCCTGTGCCCCAGGAATCGGCCAATATTCAGGCCGAAGGGGGACGTTACGTCGACTTTCTTATTCCGGGTCTGCTCGGACTCAGCATCATGACGTCGAGTTTGTTCGGGGTGGGGATGACGATCGTCAGTAACCGCAAGGAAAATCTTCTGAAGCGTTACCTGGCCACACCCATGCGGGCCTATGAGTTTATTGTCTCTCACATGTTCGGCCGCCTCATTATCCTGGTGGCTGAGTTTTCGGCGGTGATGATTGCGGGCTATCTCATCTTCCGTTTCCGTTTATATGGCAATTTTCTGCACTACTTCCTCTTTGCCATCCTGGGAGCGGCTGCGTTCACAGCGCTGGCTCTGCTCTGTGCCTCGCGGACGCGCAGTGTGCCGATGATCTCGGGATTGACCAACCTCATTTCGCTGCCGATGATGATGCTGTCGGGAGTCTTTTTTTCGAAGAACAACTTCCCCGATTGGCTGCGCGAGGGAACGGCCTATTTGCCTTTGACGGCATTGAATGATGGCCTTCGCAAGATTGCGCTGGAAGGTCTGCCGATTCAAGCCTTGGGACCTGAGGTGATCGTACTGGTGCTCTACACCGTCGTCGCTGCGCTGATAGCCCAGCGCCTCTTCAAGTGGTTTTAAGGCACGCGCGAAGCCACCGCTTTTTTCCTGATGCTGCACCGTTTTGGGCCTGGGGCGTTTTCACACGCTCCTGGGTCCAGCACGCGGCTTCCAAATGATCCCGCACCACTCGCGCCACGGAATAGGTCACGAGCTGCACTGTGGGATGACTCGCAGCTCGCAGTTTTTCAAACCACTCCACCGACCATAGTTCGGGATTTTTTTTCGGGGAAAAGGCATCCTGCCAAATATAATGAAATTCAAAGTCTGAGAGATCGGATGCGCAGGCATCACCGACCAGGACCTGCCATCTCAAGTTGCGGCCGCTTTGCGGATGAGTTAACTGCGCCTGCCAATTCTCACTTTCACGCTGTTTTTCCAGTGTTTGGGACCACCGACGCCACGACTCAGACCAGCCCTCTTTCCAGCCACAAGCAGGATCCGCCAGAGCAGCAACCAGATCCGGGGTATGCTCAAGGCTCACCAGCAGCATATCCTGCTGACCTGCGCTCTTCATCCAACACTCAATGGTCATCAGCGCATTGTAGCCGAGCCCTAACCCCACATCCAAAACACCCATCCGGTCCGAAGCAGGTTCGCTTTGAAGCGCAGCACGAAAACCGCTGGCTTCCATATAAAGGCTTTCAGCCTCGAAGCGAGCCCCTTGATTGGAATGAAAGGCCTCATCGTATCCAGGGTGACGTAGCGTAAGGGTGCCATCCTGAGTCATCACGAGAGCGTCATGAGAAATGATCATCTAGATTCCTTTAAATCCTGCTCAACGCAGCCCTCTCTATCATGTCAATATTATGATTGCAACGTACCCCCTCTGGCCGCCATTTTGCATAGATCCACGCGTGCTTGCAGGCCGAGGCTTCCAAGGAGTCCGGCAGGAGGGAAATCATGCAGAAATCGTTCGATGTTATTATTATTGGTGCGGGCTCGGCTGGTCTTGCCGCGGCTCATACAGTCAAACGTCATACCAAGACCTTTCTGCTGGTTGATCAGGGACCTCTCGGCACCACCTGCGCGCGCGTAGGATGCATGCCATCCAAAGCCCTTATTGAAATGGCACACGACGTTCACCGAACGCGGCATCTGCAGAAAACCGGAGTCATCACTGGGGATCATCAGGTGCAGGTCAATCATGTATTCGAAAGAGTCAGGCAATTCCGGGACAAGTTTGTGCAGCACGTTGTTCATGAAATGGACGCTTGGGGCGAGCACTTCCTCCAGGGTCATGCGCGATTTACCGGACCGACGACTCTCTGCATCGATGACAAACATCATATCGAAGCCAAAAGCATTATTCTGGCCACGGGCAGCCGACCCATTCTTCCCAAGGAATGGCCACAGAGTCATCCGCGCATCGTGACCACTGATAATTTTTTTGAGCTGGAAAGCATACCCAACCGATGGGCGATCATTGGCTTGGGTCCGATTGGTCTTGAGCTTGGTCAGGCCCTCGCCTTTTTAGGGCTTGATGTTCATGGCTATAATACAAGCCAGGATATTGGTGGTCTCCGTGGTTCCGGGCTGACTCAGCTCGCCTGTCAAATTTTTGAGAAAGATCTCAGCCTGAATTTCAGCGACCCTGTCGACGTCCTCGAACACAAGGGACAATTGCAGGTCAAGTCCGGTGAACGCTTGCAAAACGTCGACGCGATTCTTGCCGCCATCGGTCGTCAACCTAATGTGGACGGCCTTGATTTAGCCAACACGGGTTGCTCGCTCGACAAGGATGGGATGCCAGTCCTTGATGATCATACGCTGGCTATCCAGGGCCTACCCATCTACATGGCAGGTGATGTGGATAAGAAAAAAACCATCCTGCACGAAGCCACCGATGATGGCCGCATCGCAGGCTATAACGCCTGTCATGACAAACCCTGGAACAGTGAGCGGCGCACACCATTGGGCATTGTCTTTACCCACCCTGGCATTGCTACAGTTGGCAGACGTCCGGCAGTTGGAGAAAAGTCAATCCTGGGCGTTGCGTCGTACGAGGACCAGGGCCGAGCCAAACTCATGGGCGCGAATCAGGGCGCCATCCACCTTCACGTCGATGCTGGCACCGGCCGTCTGCTGGGAGCGGATATGATCGCACCTGCGGCCGAGCATCTTGCTCATCTGGTGGCCTGGTTGATTCAGAATAAACGGACTGTCCAGGACATGCTGCATCTTCCCTTTTACCATCCCACGCTGGAGGAAGGGTTACGCACGGCTTTGCGTGATGCGGCGCGTCAGTGGACGGCTTCACATTCAGGAAAGGATCCTGGCGTCTCCCATCACGGCGAATCACCCATTGGTTTATGATAAGTGCGGCTTCCAATTTTCAGAATGGAGGATCCGAATATGCAACCCAATCTTTCGAATCAAGAGCGTTTGGCTTCTGTGACCGCGGGAACTCTTACATTTTTCCAGGGGTTTTCTCGACCCAAAACAACCTTGAGTTATGTACAAAGGGCTGCGGGATTCCTGCTCGTCGTGCGAGGGCTGGTGGGTTATTGTCCAGTGTTTCGATCGCTTCATCGCAGGCCGTTGCACCCGCCTCACAACATCGAGCGGTCGATTGTCATCGATCGTTCGGTGGAAGAGGTTCGCAGTATTCTTGATGAAGGCGATCCTTTGCTTCATGAAACCAGTCGCAAAATATTTCCGATCACAGCGGGCTACCTCCTGTGGAACCTTCAGCTTGAGCCTATCGGCGAAGGGCGTCTGACGCATGTCCGCGCAACCCTCTCCGAGCAGAACGATTCTTTTGAATTAACGACCTATCTATCCAAGTCCGTACTAAAGTCCCTTGCCGACACTGAATTGCTTAGGATCAAACAGCTCATTGAATCGGATGGTCGCTCGGAGCTCAAAGCCTGAACCTCACTCTCCGCTCCGGCTCGCCAGGAGCGCGTGTCCAATCAAAGGTTTGGTTATGGTAAGTTTCATCGAGGTTCAGCCATCATCCAACACCGAATCCCCACCACAAAAGTCCAACTTGGTTATAAAAAAAGCCAAGAGTATAGTGAAGCCGAGCCAGGCCTCCGGCTTCCCCATTGGCCCCTTTCATTTGCCAAGGAACTTCTGTGCACGTTCCCCTTACTTATGCAGTAAGCATTTTTCTGTTATGGCTTGGCCTCTCATCCCAGGCTTGGGCCAAGCAGGCTGAGCTACCCACGACTGTCTTTGTTTTTGGGTCGGAAGCCGTCTTTGATTTTCGATTGAACCACACCCTTGCTGTGGTCCAGGCCGCACTTAACATTGGCGCTGAAAAACAGGCTCCCATCGAAGTACGATCGACCGCGGAACGGGAACTTGGGATGAATCGCAATCGCGCGCTGGCTTCCATTCAGCAAAATAAAGGCGATGTTCATATTATTTCCAGTTCAGCAAGCCGGGACCTGGATGCCATGCTGATGCCTATTCGAATCTCCATCGCATCTTCGATGATGGGTGAAAGAATTTTTCTGGTCCGACCCGAAAGAAGGCGGGAGATGGAGTCGATCCACTCTTTGCAGGATCTGCAGAAGCACAGCATCGGCGTAGGTCAGGGTTGGATAGATGGCGAGATTATGAAACACGCTGGCCTCCGCGTGCAGACATCCGTACGCTATGATCTGCTTTTTCCCATGCTTCAAGGTCGACGTTTTGACCTTTTAAGCCGGGCCGTGCATGAAGCCTGGGATGAGTTGCGAACACGTGGCTTTCGAAGTCTCGATTGGGAAGGCACATGGCTCTTGGCCTATCCCGTGCCTTTTTATTTATATGTGAGCAAAGACCAAAAGGAGCTGGTCCTCCGGCTCGAGAAAGGCCTTGAAGCCCTGCAGGCCAATGGAACGCTGGATCGCTTGTTTGTGGACCATTTTGGTGCTGCCATTCTTCGAGCCGACTGGGCGGGACGCAGGCGCATCGTTATCCCCAATCCTTTGCTTCCGCATCAGCCGCCTTTGCATTTTTCCAGTTGGCAGCAGTGGCATAAAAAGGCGGAAGGCGACATGGCACGACTCCAGCGCATGGCGCGGGATCGTTTTCAGCCGCACTGGTCGGGCGTCTATCGACCCAAGCTGTTGATTGAAAATCAAAGCCGTCTCCCATCACCTGCCAAACACAAAGCGAAGAGCCCGCCGCTTATTGTAAGATCCGCGGATCGCCCCAATGATACGCATATTCTTGCCGCCGTGTTTGCTTTTGAATTGGCATTGAGTCAACCCGTCAACCAGCAGTCACCTTATTTTCAAAAAGGCGTCCACTATCTTATTGATAAGGATCTGGATCAGGAAACGGCTCTTTTGGCCCTCAGGAACCAGAGTCCATTCGTCGACGCTGTCGCCACCCAAAGCAGTCATGTCCGCGAAAATCGGCTTCTGACCGCGCGTGTTGATATATCGCAGGGGATGATGGGACACCGGGTCTTTGTGATTCGAAAGCAGAATGAGGCTAAATTCAACGACGTACAGACCATTGATGATCTGCGTCGATTTAATATCTGTGTAGGCTCAGGCTGGCCCGATAGGCTGGTAATGGAAGCGGCCGGAATTCCGGTCGTGACACGGACATTCACCCGGGAACTCTATCAAGACCTGCATAGTGGCCGCTGTGATGGTGTGTCTCATACCATTTATGAGGCGCGGGATGAAATTCTGGCTCGTCCTTTGGAAGGGCTGGAAGTGGAGCCTAACCTGCTGCTGAGTTATCCAGCCAAACAGCAGATGTTTTTTTCAAAAAGTAAAAGCGAGCTTGCTTACGCGGCGGAGCGGGGACTTTTATCCCTGCAAAATCACGGGATCTTGCAGGAACTCCTGGAGGTCATCTATGGGGATTCCATTCAGTACGTTCAACTCAGCAAACGTCGCGTCCTGACCTTGAGCAATCCAAATCTGGCGGAACGGATCAGCCTGGAGAAGCTTAACGCACCGCCTATGATTTGGTTTTAAGCAGAACCTTAATATTCTATTTCACTTTGACGAATTCCAAAGTCGACTGCGCATCGTCTAAAATCAGCTTTTTGGCAGCACCGCCTTGAGCTCGCAGCGCAAACCCTCCTGACCAGGGGGTGCTTATCAGGGACAGGACTTTGACGCCTTTCTGCTGCGTGTCGGAGCCGAGTTTGCTTTCCCATCGATCGGTTGCAAGAATATAGTCCTGCCCTTTTCTGGATATCGTCATATGCGTCAGGCCCTCTTTATGATAGGTCCCTAAAAATTCTTCGATCCATGCTAGATCTTCGGGTTTTGTCGATACGCTGGCTTTGTGCTGTTCGACAATTTCATGCCGTCTTTGTCTGGAAAAATCACTGAACTCTTGAGCTCTCGGGGCCGCGCCCAGGAGGAGTTCAAAAAGCTTCTGACGCAAAGCGCGGCCGAAGCCGTTAACGCCACCAATATTGATTTGAATAACCATACCGACATCATGCTGCGGCAGGAAAAACAGGGCGTGTGTGAATCCCATCGTCACACCACCATGGCTTATGACGGGAATTCCGCTGGAATTTTCTATGAAAAGACCCAAACCATACGATGTATTATCGTCGACCTTGACGTTTGGTGCCCTTCTTTTCGCCAGCTGTTCCGGAGATAGCATAACCTTGCCATCAGCAGATTTTCCGCCGCCAAGCTCCATCATCAGGTACTTGGCAAGGTCATCGACATTGGACCAAACAGAGCCAGCGGGTGCGACGGCGTAAGCAAAATCATCAATCTTCTGTGGAAACGCTTGGGCTATGCCATCGATTGAATCAGCATGAGGACTGGCAAGCTTCCCAGCATCAGTAGGCCATGGCCTGACCCGGGTGGATTTCATGCCCAATGGATTGAAAACCAAGTCCTGCATGGCCGCCTCGTATTTGCTGAAAAAGTCTGTTCCTTTATTATAAACCTGCGCTCCGACAAGGCCTCCCACGGCCACGAGTTGATTCGAGTACTGAAAGGTTTCGCCCAAACCCGTGGTTGGTTTAACATGGGCAAACTGGGGGAGAATGTCGTCGACCGAATCCTTGGTCGTTCCGAAGAAGAAGCTGGCGTCCATGCGAGGCATGCCCGTGCAGGCACAGGCCGTATGTTTGATCAGGAATTTCGAAGATAATGCGTTATCAGCCAGCTTAAAGTTTGGCAGGACGCTTTGTATCGGTTGATCCCAGCTTAATTTCTTTTCATCGACCAGTTTGGCAAGCATCAAAGTCGTTAAGGGTTTGGTGGTGGATCCTATCATGAACATCGTTGTAGGATCGACTTTCTCAGGACTTCCCAGGCGTTTGACACCGAAACTTTCGCGATAAACGACCTTTCCTGACTGAACGATCGCAATGGATGAGCCTGGTATTCCAAGGTCCTTCATGGCTTTCGCAATAAACCGATTCATTTCCACGGTTTCTTTTTTGGAAAAATTCTTGATCTTATTGTGAGTCAGATCCTCGGGTTTAAGATCCTTGGGTTTCCAGGTATCACTCACGATATCCAATTGCGCCTGGCGTTTCTCCAAGGCGCTATTGGATGCATCCAGAAGGAGAATATAAGCCACGCCTTTGAAGACCTGGATTGTAGCGGCGACCGTTCGATTTTCCTGCATGGGGACGTCATAGGCTATGCTGTGAACGCGCTCCCAACCGCCCGTGGCCGGTGGTGACATTTTCTGCGCCAGTTTGAAATTGAAAGTTGGGTCTATTCCTTTCCAAGCCTTCAATGCCAGAGCATCCAGATCCTGTTCCGCCGGCTTTTCAATCAAATAGGCAACGAGGTCGCCTTCCGGAGAAGTCAGTTTCAACGTGCTGCTATCAAAACTCCAACCTTTGGATATTTTGAATTGCGTCCGCGGACCCAAAACAACTTCCGTTTCCTGATCATACTTTTTAGGTGAACCCTGAGCGGTATCCCAGCTGAACACAATCGTGGCCAGAATTAACAAAATACTGTGCATGACGCCCCCTTTGCATAAAGAATCCAGTTTATCAAAGTTTAACCCATGTTCTCACATCTTCGCTAAAAACAATGATCTTGACTCGGTATATCTGTTTGCGTGAAATTGCCACTTGCTCTTTAATCCCCTCTGAGCGGGATTCACTCGCAATAGGTCATTCCATGGAACTCGTGGCTATACAAGAAATCGCACTCCTGAAGTCGCATGGGACTACGGCTTGCCATGGCGCAAATATGGAACATATTGAGCCTCAATTATTGAATGATCTCATTCAATTGGCTCGTGGAGCCGCACAGGATCATGAACTTGCTGACGCGACGCTTTTATCTTACCGGTCGGATCGGATTGTCATTCGTGTCGGTTCCGTCGTTGTGAAAGCGCATGCGAAGCCAACGAATCACGAGGAACTTAAGGCACGTCTCGAGCTTGTGGCTCATTCGCCGCTGCAGGATATATTTCTCACTCCCTTGCAGTGTGAAGCCTGGCCTGTGTCGGGTGGGCTGCTGGCAACACTTTGGCCGGCGGGGCTTTCCCTGGATGACAGCCTCGAAGGCGCACCCTGGGAAGAGGCTGCGCGTCTTTTGGCTGCTTTACATAGAAGTCCCTGGCCGTCTTCCATGTCTGAGCGTGATTTACCGCAATGTCGTGCGGAAGATAAAGTCCGGGCGGCTTTATCTCAACTGGGTGGTGAGCTCTTCGATGCCGTGGATTCCAATGTCAGGATAGTTTGGGAAGCGGCAGCCACACTGAATCTGTCCGATCCAAATCCGGGCTTTCGAATGACAACGCTCGTGCATGGCGACTGGCATTTTGGACAGCTTGTGACGGTCTCCATCAAGGGAAAAAAAACTCTGCGGCTCATTGATCCTGATGACATGGGCATCGGCAACCCGGCCTGGGATCTGGCTCGGCCAGCCGCTTTTTTCGCCGCAGGATTGATTCCACCGGACGTATGGGAATCGTTCCTCAACGCCTACTGTGCAGCGGGAGGTCCGGCCGTGACACAAGGTGATGATCCTTGGCTCTCGCTCGATGGTCCTGCCCGCGCTTTGGTTGTCCAATGTGCGGCGTCAGCCCTGGTCCGGTCCAGGCGGATGCAAAAGCCGCTGGCTGATGCTGAAGAACATTTGATCGAGGCCTGTCGCAGAATCGCTCGCATGCCTTCGCAAGCTTGAGTTATACATGAATTCGCGGGGCTGCTGGTAAGCCACCGCTTTTAACTGGGAGAAAACCATGAACATGAACATGCAATGTCCAAAGTGTCGAGGCGCAATGCGGACCCACAATCGGAACAACATCCACATCGAACAGTGTGACAACTGCCGAGGTATTTTTCTGGATTACGGTGAATTGGAAACACTGACTCAGCTGCAAAACCAATGGGTTCAGCAAATGCCACCACCGCCGCCTCAACATGCACCTGGACATCCTCCCTGGGGTGCACCGCAACATCATCATGCTCACCCGCATTACTATAAAAAGCGCGGCTTGATGGGAATGCTGTTTTCGTCATAAGGTTGAGCTGACTCGGGTCTGCTGGAAGAGCGCCGTGTGGAAGAGAGCTCGATCGGAGCGGTTTCCGCCACGGCAGCCTCGGAAGGCGAGTATCCTTACATTTTCTTCGTGTTCAGGATGAATTGAGTCGAACGCGGGTTTTCACCGGCAGCGACTTTAAAGTCCGTACCATACTCCGGGTGTTCCCGAAGAAAATTCAGCATGGTTGGCTGGACACTCTCTTCGCCCTTGGCTTCCAGCTCAACCGTACACTGACCATCGGCGCATTCAACCGACTGGATAACAGCAACAGCATTCAGCTGCTTGTCGGCATGAAGGGTTTCGACGAGTTTACCCGCCATGCTTTGGTCTTCCGAGTCAGGAGCTGCTGTGGTGTCCGGGGCTGCCGTAATTCGAGCGTCGCCGACATCCGTGGTTCCGGGCCTTTCGTCTTCAACCGTGGCTGGTATGTCACCCTTGGGTTGGAACGCCAGATACAAAAGACCCAAAACAGCCAGCGCCAATGCCGCTAATAATTTCTTATTCATAACAACCCCTTCTCCTCTTACATTTTCGCCAGCAGATATACCTCAAACTGGACAGGAAAAGAAGCGCCCAGCTGACCATTGGTAATTCTTTCGTTGTTTAAAAGTATTTGAAGCTCAGCCGTCGCCGGGCGAAGGTCAATTTAGTCGTGGTTGGGAGCTGGAATTGACCGCTTGAATGAACAGGTTTAGCGTTTCTCTTAGGAAAGACTGAACTCAAAATTTATCTTCGGAGAGACGCTCATGACCAGGCTTAACGTATTGGTCCTATCAGGGCTTGTTTCAGCTTCGTTTTATCTCACGTCCGAGGCCTCGGCCTGCTCGCTTGTCAATCTCGCTCAGGAAGACCTCAAAGCCGCCATGATTCCACAGATCGCCAAGGTCGCCAAGGTCGATGCCAGCCTCATCGATCCTTCTACGTTGACCGATGTGAAATTGGATTTTCTGGTTCCTCTGGGTGGGGATTGCAGTGGTCTTTATGGGGCTTATCATGCCTCGGCTTTTAACTTTATGGTGGATCTTTATCCGACCGTTCGATGCAACTACACGGGTCTGGCTATCATCATGGGCTATGGACTCGATAAACCTGTGTCTGTGCAGTTGTTTCGGCAGTGCACGATTTCCTGAGAGTTTCCGGGAGTTATCGTTCAGATGATGGAAAAGCAATTAAACCTCTCCACCCAAGCCAGGGGCTATGGATGGAGATTCCTGGCCTTCGGGCGTTCAGCGCTTCCCTGGCCGGTCGGGCACCAGGGCTCTTGCTGATCAATATCCCGCTTTTCCAGGGCCAGCTTCTGATAGTTTCTGGTCCTGCCAAGACGCACCCCTTTTTTAAGAGCACCACCTCGAAAAGCTCCTTTATTATTGATGTGCAGCGAGCGCGACATTTTTCTTTGCAGGGCTTTGGACTCCAGGATCAGTCCCTTGAGCCAGTCCCCTACGATCAGGCGTTCATAGGAGACAATCCCATTGGATATGGCAATTTTTTTCGGCCCGAAATCGACGGATACACTTTGTCCCTGAAAGCCCTCGCCAAAACGGGAAACAAGACGCGCCTTGTGCCGTCTTTCCTTTGCCGTATCCCGGAAGGCCTCGCCTTCCAGACAAAGCTGTACGAACCAGCGTTCCCTTCCACCGATGGTTCTCTTAAGGATCTGACTGCTTTTGATCCTCTGCTCAAGGGCATGACGGTGATAGGGATTCTGCTGGT
>NZ_DASQYZ010000058.1:0-3539 GCF_035638955.1 Oligoflexus sp.
CTAATGCGTTTTGCATTTTTACCAAATGCCGAAAATGATCATCTTTTAAACCACTGTATTTTGATCACCAACTGCGGGTGATGAGGCAGGATACGATCAGGTGGGGACGGAGTCTAACCGTGACTTGCTGGGGCGCTTACAATCAATAGGTTCATTTCAACGTTTGAATCAAACTATAATGCTTCCCGATTCATATCCATATATCGAAATAAAAGAAGCTTATCTGGGTTTCCAGGATATGTTAGAAAAGCTGCAATCTGTTGAAAAAAGTGAAAAAGAAGCTGCAATTGGTCGAGTCATTCGTCAAATTTCTCATGACTTGAGGGCTCCGCTTGGAGTTTTTGAAAATCTATTACATCTCCCAGATGACTCAAAGATGCTGAGCCAGAAGTTGCAAATACAAGATTCCCTTCATCGCATGTATGCCATGATTGAATCTGTCCGCCACGCCGACCTTGAGCTTATGATAGATGCAAAATATTGTTCATTGAATTTTCATGGTGGGCTGTCGGGCTTAATGGGAAACGCATCGTCTGTCAACAAGACTTTGACGCTATCCTTGACCGATATCGGGCAAGTGAAAGTTGACTCGTTGAAATTTGAACGTGCTTGGGTCAATCTCGTTTCCAATGCGATCGACTGTGCAAAAAGCCAGGTAGTCCTGGAGGTAGAGCGTCAAGGAGTTGACCTCGTAGTTCGTGTCGTCGATGATGGCCCTGGGGTTTCGGACGAAATACGACCAAAACTTTTTCAGCGTGGGGCAACCCATGGCAAGTCAGATGGCACCGGCCTGGGCCTTGCATACGTAAGGCACATCATGCAAGGGCATGGCGGTGATGTCAGCTATCGACGGGAAAACGGTCTGACAATTTTTGAGTGCCGGCTGCCCGACGCCTGCGATGCTGAGGGAGGGATTGCGGTGAAAAAACTGGTACAAACACCTGAAGCCTTTGGCAATAGGCTCGTAAGGCAGGTTGCAATCTGCCTTGAACCACCCTGTCTTGGAGCTTCGGTAAGGTCTGCGCTGACTTCTCAAAAGTCGCTAAATTTCATATTTTCGGGTGAACTGACAAAAGAAACAGAAATTGTTGTCACAAATGTCGATGAGATTGCAATTCAAGCGCTGGAATCTGATAAAGAAATCTTTCAGATGAACGCCTCTCTCTCAGAGGGGCAGATCATCGAAAGACTCATTCGTAAGTTCATTGTCCAAGCCTAATCCAATTTATATTTTCGTCGTTTCGAGTCTAAAGTGGAACGTGGGATGTTTAATACTTGGCAAACTTTACCGATAGATGCATGACGTTCAAGCGCCGCACTGAGAATGAGCCTCTCGAAATTTTCCGTTGTTGTTTCGTAGTCAAAGTCTTCTGTAAAGGCTGAAATAAGCCGTAGAATATCATCCCTATTTTTCGGTGGAATCCTGGCAATGGACTCTTCTGAACTGGCCGCTACCTTCGATGATGGAGCTTTCATACCCTTGAAGAAAGGTAAAAGCTCCACCGTCAGGGGAACGTCCTGGAACTCGCAATGAAGAATCCAGGATTCCAGGACCTTGAACAGCTGGCGAATGTTCCCTTGCCAATAATAAGTTTTAAGCTTTTCACAGAGTTCATCGAGGACATTTTGACTGAGTCGGATTTCATTTTTATTCAGGAACAAGGCGACAAGGGCATCGATATCGTGCTTGCGATCACGAAGCGGCAGAAGAGTTATGTCTATACCAGTGATGCGGTTTCGAAGGTCCAGCATGAAGTGTCCGCCTTCCACTTCATCATCCAGGTCTTTGGTAGTTGCAGCGACGAGCTGGAATCGTGAATGATAGGTCCGAGTCTCCCCCAGGCGGTTGTAGGTCCCATCTGCGAGTACCCGCAGAAGCTTCTGTTGGCAGCGCAGCTCCAGTGCATGAATTTCGTCCAGAAAAAGGATTCCGCCATCAGCATCAGCAACATAGCCGCTCGTTGTCTCAGACGCGCCCGTAAATGAGCCTTTCTTATGGCCAAAAAGTAAAGACTCCGTGAGGCCTTCAGTAATAGTAGCGCAGTTAACTGCGACAAAGGGAATCTGACCTTCTGTCTGACAGCGGAAGCGATGGATAAGGCGGGCCACCTCCTCCTTCCCGGTTCCAGTTTCGCCTATGAGCACTGAAGTCGTTGTATTACGGCGTGCCAGACCCTTTGCTTTGGAAAGCGTTGCATGATCGATAACAATTCCTTCGGGATATTTTTCGGCGAAACGCAACCAATGGCCTTCGGAGACCTTCTTTCGGCTCGCGCCTGCAACCAGGGCTTTGCGTTCCTTGGCGAGACTAAATGCAATCGTAAGTTCGTCCGCCCGGGTCAACGGCTTCCTGATGAAATGTTGTGCCCCTGCAGCAAGAGCCTCAGTCCAGATATCAGCCCGGGGGTCGGAAGAGTTTGCCACAATGACCATGTTGGGCTGCTGTTCTTTGGCCAATGCAATAATATGGAGACCGTCAGGCTTTTCAAATCCTGGCCGGGTTTCGATATGAAGATCACACAACAAAAAGTCGAAGCTTTCTTCACGAATTGCGCGTTTAGCCTCTTCTATATTTCGGCAAACTGAAGAGATCGCCCTGAGTTCGTTCAGGAGTGCCTGCCCTCGTTCAATATCCTGCTTGTTATCCTCAACGATCAAAACCCTGCGATCTTTTAACATAGTAACGTTTCACCCATCACATTCATTTGTCCGTGTCGCGGCGTTTCACAGCATAAACCATACCAGAACTATCTTTACCAGTGACGGCTGGGATTGTTGTAATTATTGCGCGCTATTTGCTGCGGAAGGAATGATATTTCCTGATTCTGCGCACAGTTTCTTTATATCTGGATATGTGAAAAATTGATGAGACCCTAGTGGCCATGGTTTTCGTTAGGAGTTAATGCAGAAAATAAATGCTCAATTTACTGGAGAACAAGGGAGGATAGCGCCGATCGGAGCGGCTCGTCCCTTCGCGGCATCAGGTATGTTATTTGAAGATAGAGGGGGAGTGCATTGGAAAAGCCGTGGGAGGCATTTTCTCTCAAGCAATTTGCAGGCCAGAGTATTTTTCTCGCGACGATCGGTGGGGACAGTCAGGATCCCGGCTTCCTTATTGACGATCGCTAGATGCTCATCGCGGAAGATCAGAGTAATTCCGTGGGTTTTACGCTCAGGGGTTTTTTCCCTGTACTTGCGCTCGGGGTCGTACGTTAAGACCACAACGTCATCGGCAGCGACGTGAGTCCCATAATCCTGGCATTCTTCACCATTCAAAGTCACGCCTTCGTGGTCCATCAAACCCCGAACCCGGGCCCTGGAAAAATCCAAAAGCCTGGCGACCAGGATATCAATGCGTCCGGCGTCGGCTTCGAGGACAGAATAAGTCAGCTTTTTCACAGGCTGTGAGCTGCCCTTGTAGCAGTTCTTATGGGAAAAGGCTGCAAAAAAAGGGTCGATTCGGTCGAAAAGTCCTGGCGCCGGGTTGATCAAGTGAGGCGTGCAAAATCGTCTTCCACCAGGGCATAAAGCAGCGAATC
>NZ_DASQYZ010000059.1:0-5985 GCF_035638955.1 Oligoflexus sp.
CAGTTCGTCATGGCAATCATTTCACGCATTTGGCACCGATCTGTCAGGAAACTACTCGTTTCGGCATCAGACCCTTGGAGGGGTTTGACGCAGAATTGGGAAAAGTCGGACTTCTGAGATCCAACACCCTCTTTTTCGGCCCTGGTCATTGGGATGTGACAAAGTTGGATGTTTTTCCCATCAGGTAAATCAGATATTGTGGACAAATATCAAAATCCTGTGAGTAATTTTATTTTCTTTGCAAGGAAGCATGAGCATGCACCATGATGAGGTTCTTCAATTTCTGTCACTTCTGAAAAGCCCAGGCGTGGAGTTAAGCAAGGATGATTCGCGGATTCCCGGCAAGATGGCTTTCCTTCTGCTTTCCCGGAGCGAGGAGGGGTGCAAGGATTTTGCGACCAGGGCCATGGAGATATTAAGGCAACACCCTCGTTTTCAAGTCACAAGCCAAAGGTTGAAATTCAGCATCAACATTGGGCCAGCAAATGCTGAATCCAAAATTCGATACAGCATATTTTAACAACGTCGGTGAGGAATAAATGAGTCCTGAAATGGTGGATTTGGGAGGCGGAAGCTCGGTCTATCAGGTTCGTGGTTGGCTGAGGGACATTGGCGGCGGTTTTGACGCGAACCGACGTTCATGGCTGGTTTCCCGTGAAACAGAAGAGGAAGCGCGCCGGGTCATCAGTTCAGGCGGCCCAGGACGGGTGGCTGCCATCCCGGATCTTCTGGAAGTTGATGGCGAATGGGCCGAATTGGACAATAGGCGTGAAATTGAGATTCCGCTTGGACCCAATTTGCCTGCTGTTCATGACCTGATACTTATCTGCCTGAAGGCTCTAATCTCCATTAAGCAGGATCTGCAGCGAAGCACATGGAATGGGCAGGAAGCTGAGAATTTCCTGTGTGCCAGGATTCGCCTCCTGGACACCGGGCATGGCATCGCGCAGATGAGCCGCGCCTTTGAAGCACTTCAGAAAAGATGGGCTCTGCCGGGAGATGCACAGTTTAACCGAAGGGGTTGCCAGGTGAACTTTCTTTTTGTCGACGACGAACCCGAGATCCTTGAGTGGTACGTGGACCTTTTTCGCTTTATGGCTCCCGAAGCAAAACTCACTGTGGCCGCGGACGGCAAGGCGGCCCTGGAGAGCTGCAGGTCCATACAATTTTCGTTGATCGTGACCGATTGCAACATGCCCGATATGGATGGAATGGAGTTCATAAGGCATTTAAGGTCCGAAGGCACTTTGAGCAGGACTGCACCTGTTATCATTGCTTCAGGGCGTGATCTCCCGGTGGATTTTATCGGAAAACATGCCAATGTTCACGAAATTCAAAAACCGATTAACGGCCAAATTTTGCTTAAATTGTCTTCAAAGCTGACAAAAATTCCCATTTTTTAGCGCCATGCGACTGCTAACCGTGATCGTCTTTGCTGCGCCAGTTTCCATGGGTTTCAGCCAGGAATTTGATGTTTGCTCCTAAACTCTGAAATGAAGTACCCTGGAGTGCTCCAATTTGCTCACGGACGTATTTTTTGTCCAAAGGGCCGAACTCAAAAAATATCTCCAGCACCAGATCCTTTAAAAGATCCGCGTGTATGGAAAGCTCGGTCCTGGTGTCCGATATTTTGGATGCTTCGACTGCTATTTTCACGATGTTGAGGCTCACCCGAAGCCTGGCTGCGTCTTCAGTACTCCGCATGATGACTATCAGTGGCAGGTTTAACGGATCATTCAAGGTCTCGTGCTGACCCCACAGCTGGTTTTCTTCGAAGAGTCTTTCCATTAACTTCATGGCAGGCGTAGGAGTTGAACCTGCGAAACGCGCGTGCAGTGCCTGAGATCGACTTTTACGTAGCGCCGTATTGCGTGCTTTGGCGGATCTTAACGCCCGTCTGGTGTTTTTCACAGCTCCTCCCCTGTGTTTAGCAGTTTGATTATACCAGAAGTGCGTTAATGCTTCGGAAGTTGATCCCCCTCGCCGGAGGGTCTTACTGATCCATCCAAAATCCACTCGTCCCGGCGAAGCCCTGCTTCCGGCATTCATGACCGGAATTCTGGGCTCCACATCCAGTGACTTTGCCAATCCGCTGACACTCTTTTTCCAGCGGTGATAAGTTCGAACAGGAGATCACTCCCTTGTGATTATTCGGCAAGCTCACGATGTATTAAAATTAAAAGTTGAAACCAATTGCTCCGGAAAATCTTTATGTACGTCATGAGCCGTGTGATGTGCTCATTGAGAACAGTCTTTGAGAACACTTCTTCTCAATATTTGACGAAAGATGTCTTATCAGCCTTGAAGTCCCTACCCCTTTTCGATATAACCCCGCCTTATTGAATTGGCTCAATCGTGGACCTCCTTGACAGGAATCCGGCAAACAACAGGATGAAACCCATGAGACAAAGGCATCGCCTGCTTCATAAAATTCTCTCCTCCTTACTCGTTTTCCTCATTGCGATTCCACCGGCTCACGCCGATGCCGTGGTTTCAAACGCTAACTCCCTTCAGGGAAAAGGGACCGTCTGGGACAAACTTGCGAGCGACTTATACGAAGGCGAGAGCGGACCTGAAGCGGCGCAAGGAAAGAGTGAGCTTTCCCGACTGCTTTTTGCCGATTATCTGGATTATCTCAATGCCATTGGTCTCGAGCTTGCGGCTTTCCAGGTTTCCAGGCAGGGGGCAAAGGATTTTGAGGACACAGGTGAATGCTCAGAGGCGGCCCTGAAAGCCGAGGATAAAATATTCAGCGATGCCATTGAAGCAGATGCGGGTACATTTATAAACCTCTATTGCAGTTCATATTGCCGGGCGAGAAAGGAATTTGAATTTTCAAAGATCGCCGATTTTGCTCTGAACACTCCGTCGTGTGAAGCCAGAGCCAAAAAAATGCATGATGACTATCACTGTGAGGGTGTTGCAGCAGGCTCTGACCAGCCGGACGAACCTCAGGACTTTGATCTAAACGACTTTGACCTGAGAGCCGATGTTCAGCCGTCGAGCGGCAACGACTTGCCACTTCCCAACTCCGGGCGGAATTCAATTTCCAACTTTCTTCCAGGCCATGAACAAAACAATGCCGGTGGCGTGAATTCAAACAGGGCCGGCTCACCTGATTTATCAACTATTGGAAACTTCGGGCAGACTTTCTCAGCGATTTTGCCCGGGCTTGACAATTCCACCCTGGCCGATTACTCCCCAACCTTTGCCGGGGTTTTGGAAACGAAAAAAGTCGCATGCAAGCAAAAGCGTGACCTCGAACTTGTAGGCGATTTTTTGCCCCGGCAGCCCGATAGCCCCATTGTTCATAAAAATGAAACCATCGATAGTCTGCCCGAAAAAGAGAAGGAAAAGCCTGGAAGAAATCCATTGTGTGATACGGCGCAGGCTACAACACCGTCCGAGTTTGACCAGCTCCGTGCAGCCTATGTAAGGCTTTCGATCGAAAAGGCTTATACCGTCCTTGGCCACTGGCCGATCTTTGATGACGCGGATGTAATCAAAGGCGATTACATGCGTCTTATCCTTTCCCACAGCGACCAGCTGTTTTTCAATGTCCTCGATGATGTGGAGGCCAGCCATAACAGAGCCTGCAACAATGAAACGTCGAAGGCGGATACGGACGTTCAAACAGTTGGTAAGAGCAGCTTCGGTGGCCGGACCTATGCCATAACCCTTTCTCACACCACCCCGGACGAACCACAGGGCAATACAAGTGCCGCCGAAAAGGACGAGGAGCCTGTGACGCTGGCCACCTATTTCAACGCCTCCAGCTCCGTCCCGCAGGCTTTCATTGATGGACTTCTTGGCTCCTCGCAGACAGGAGCGGCAACGCCTGGTGAGATCAGAGCTGCGGAAATCGCGGCCGGGGTCAGGGCCGGGACGTATAGTGTGAACGAAATCGGTACCGAGGCAGCCAAAGGCCCCTACGGCCGGGCTGCTGAAGAGATCGAAAGGAAGACCCGGGAATATCTATCGCAGGGGAATTACGCCGGTCTTAAAACTCTCGCGGCCGGGTTTGTGGGCGGGAGTTTAAGCGGAACCGCGCTGGGAAGCAGCGGAGCCCTGGCGAAGGCCGTCCGTCGCGGGGAACTCTCAATTTTGATCAGGACGGTGCGTGACTTTGTGAGGAGGCCATTTCCTGCCGGTGGTGGGGAAATAGGATCAGTTTCTTTAACCTTGAATTGGGTGAAAAGTGGTGCTTCACATGTCTTTGGAAAAAATTTAGCTAAGCATAAGTTGCAGGATTTTCTAGCTCACCATGGAGGCGATCGTATTTCGGCTTACATGGCTATAAGAACAGAAGCACAGAAGCTGGCAGATAGAGGTTTAGTGCGTGGAATATTTGAAAAGCCACTGGCGGTTGATGGCTTCACAATAACAGTAAGAGGAATTGTTCTTAACGGAGTTGTTAGAATCAATACAGCTTTCATTCCATAGGGGGCGAGTTGATACTGTTCGCTTGAGCCAGCTAAACTATTGCGAAATTTTCGCATGCAATCGAGGTCAGTATGAAAATATTTACGCAATATTTAACCAATTCTTAGGATATCTCTATGGGATTGAATGATTTGGAAAGACAGGTCATCAAAGCATTTTTAGCTTCCGTGAAAGTTGAAACGATTCAAGATTCCATCTTCAATGAAATCGAAGTCATTGAGCGCCACTCAACTGAAATGGGTTTCTTAACAGAAATCAAAACTCCAAATAGACTAGTGTGCAATTCTTTAGCAGAAAATTACAGGGGTGGAAATATTGGGGCAAAATTAAACAATGGTACTACCAATGCTGGATTTTTAATCTACTTGGAAGGCCATTGTATCAGCGCTGTTGAGGGTTACGATATTTTGAGTGAGCACTGGCCTGCCGTTGTCAGTGATTACAGCTTATATCTAATCGACTTTAATATCGGTTAAATGGAGCAGGGTTCCGGGAAGAAATCTGAAAATTTAAGCTTCAGGTTTGGATTTTTTCACGATCTTCGGCCGATCTGAGGGCTGGGAACGGTGCTCGATGACAGGGCTTGCCTCCCGGGAAGCCTTGTGCTTGCCGTGAATCTCGCTCGTCCTCGCTTTCAGCTTTTCCCGCCACCGTTCGAAATCCGCCAGATATATGGAGCGGTCGGGCTCTCGCACATCCAGGGCACCCTCCTTCATTTTCGGCCACACCCTTTCAAAGAACATATCGTTAAATTCTCGGATATGCCGCCGGCGATTCATGAACTCTTCCGATCCGGTCACCAGAGCATGTACATCGGAAGCCTTCAGGACTTCATCACGGGAGAGCTGAACTGCAGCTGCCGCAAATATGATGGCCCACTCAGGGTGAAGGCGGCCAGGATCCTTGAGCCGTTTGAAAAGATCGAATATCCATTCCCCATAAAGCTCTTTGAAAGTGAGGTATTCAAGCGGTGAAAATCGGATGAACGGGAAATAGCCGAGGCTCCTGGCCTCTGCGGTGAAGTCGGGACTTGGATCCGTGTTCATGATTCCCGCCTTGACATCGAAAGGTCGGAATCAGGAATTTCCATCCTCTCACAGTCATGCCTTGTTCTGTCGAGGTCGGGATGCTGCCCCCCGGGGCTGCCTTCGTCCTCAGGCAAAAGAGTATCCTTCATACTGATCCCGCCTTTCCATTGCGCAGTCCTGGGAGTATCGGCTAGCTGCCGTGATCATGGCCGAACCTTTATTGCTTGCGCTTCCAGCTGCCAGGCCAGGAACTTGAGTGAAAATGTGCCGCCATCCGAGGCGGCACTCAAAGGGCCTGTCACCAGAAATTCTTTCTACCGGATTCAAATTTTGCATATCACTTCGCGTTTTTCCACAAAAAACCATGGTGCGGAACGGGTTCGGATTCAAAGGTTGATTGTTCCCGGGTTCAGGGCGGCTTCTGCCAGGATCTTCAAAAAATTGGCTCTTCAATATCCCACCCATTGATTGGTTTATCGATAACGTGCACATTTGCGTGCACCCTTAGCATGCC
>NZ_DASQYZ010000060.1:0-83723 GCF_035638955.1 Oligoflexus sp.
GTAATGATTCTGAAGTTGCTGAACCCACAAGCTTTTTGTCTTTGGATGTCTGGGACATGGATGAAGCCTCATTTCCGCCACTTTCATTATACTAATTTATCGGCAGAAACTGTCTCATACTTGGCTGAGATATAGGGGGGCCGCCAGGCTCCACTGGGTTCGGGAAGACCAAACTGACGCGCGGCACCTAGCAGAATCTTTGTGTGGTAAATCTCCTCATGCGTCAGAATTCGCTCCACCTGATCGGTGATGTCCGACGTTTCCGGCCGCGCATGGCGGGACTTGCTGATGACTTCCACTCCATAGGCTTCGCCGGCGTTCACTTTGGTGAAAGCGAGCAATGCAACGGCAGCTTTGGAAAGGGGGTCACTCGGATGAAAGCGGACATAATTGCGTTCAAAGCTTTCCTGGCAAACCACGCCTCGATGTTGAGCGGAAGTTGCCGCAGCGGAATCCAACCACGCCTCGCGTTTTACGAAGCCTGTGTCAGGGTCGGTGCCGCCATTGCGTTGATCCAGAAAACGGGCATATTCACTGAGAATTTGATCGCGCTGGCCAACATCCGGCGCTGAATAAAAGCTTTTTGCGTGTTGGATTCCTGCAGTTGCCATAGTGATCCTCTCGATGGGAGAAGTTTGCTGCTCCATCGTCATGCAAGAATGATGATAAGACGATGAACGATGTAGAATCAGATTCTCAAGTCGAAATGTTTGCATTAGGTTTCGTCGCAGATGCAGCGTCCGCCTAGGCGTCTCAACTCACACTCACGGGAATTGTAAATGAATCGTAAAACCTTTTTCGCTGCATCCATTTATCTTTTGTCATCGCTGGTGTTCGGTGCGGATCAACAGACGACGGGCGTCCACGAACTTCTGGAGATTGGTGAACTGCCGACCCGCAATGTTCAAGTGGTCTGGCATCTGGCTAATAGCTTCACAGTTTGAAGAAGACCATCGACAGGAGATTGCAACACCAGCGCATCCTGTGAAACGATACCCGGGCTGCAGGTGGAGCCATATCTGCTGTCACAGCGGTGACTCCGCCTCTTTGATTGGGAAGTTTTTCAACCCTTATTGAGCCTTCTTGAATTGATCCGCCGCCCATCCTATGTCTACATCCAGGTAGGAAAATTCATACGTTTGTAGCCATGGGACGACAGCCCTGTGCAGTATCGGCACCTGTCGAGAGAAGGCAGCCTGTGATGGTCGGCTTAAAGCACTGGTTCGCCATCGCCTGTTTAGGCCTGATGTTTTCGTGTGGATTAGTGCCTCAAATCACAAATCAAACGCAGGGGACCAGCCCGGGTCTGACTCGAACCAATCTGGCCCCGGAATCGACGGATGCCTGGCGGAGTTTTTGTCTCGTCCCTGGCTGCGCTCATCCTCATTGGTGGCTTAATAGCTCAGGAGAGATGGAGCTTAAGGCCCAGTCGACCGGCCTGCAAGGGATCCTGATGAAGGTTCCTCTTCAGGGGCATTTTACCAATGAGGCCCGCTTGCATTTGGGCGACAATCGAGCACTTGCTCGTGGATTGATTCTGTTTCCTGTTCAATCGTCGATCGGTGCCCCGCAGCCTGATCTTGATACCTATCTTGCGCTGATGCTGGATCGCGATGATCAGGGCCATTGGCGAATCAAAGCCCGCGATCGGCAAACCCTAGCCGACGGCAGCCGGCAGGAGCAGGTCCTGGATCGAACGGGTCGTTTGAGTCCCTGGGAACAAGCGCGGCGCTACGAAGCGATTCTTGATGGAACGTTCAGCCCAGCAGGTTCTCTGCGCAATGATTTTCGCGTTCCCTTCAAAGAGTCCAGTGGTCAGCTCAAAATGTTTCATCATGTGTCCTCACTCCAGGATGGCAAGGAGCAGCCTTTTTTCCATCTTGCTTATGCTGTGAGAAAGCACTTGATGCCCACCATAGGACCGGCGGAAGGCTGGATGAATCTGGCGCCGGTCCCGTCCTGGGCGGACAAGGCGCAACATTACTTTATAGGGCTGGTGCTGGACGCCCATAAGGCTGGTGATCAGGTGCGCTTTCGGGATATGCAAACGTATCGGCTTCCCAGCAGTGAACCTGCGCAGGAAAGCCAGACCTTCGAGGTCACCCAAAAATCGTATCATTGGTCGGGCTTCGCAGGCGATGCGTGGCAGGTTCAATTCGGTCGTCGTTGGCCGGCTTCCAGGCGGTATCGTCTGGTTTTCTGGTCGGAACTGAACAACGTCCCCGCCTGGCACATCAATGATCAACTTCTGGTGACGAATTCGTTCGTTGAACTATGGCCTGAAAATCGGCAGAAATCACCCGGTTGTTTCGAAGCCATGGCCGACAACCTTCGCTGGAATAATGAAGTCAGGATTATCGCGGATCATCCTGCCCGAAAGATCATTCACTGGCGTTCGTATCTGATGAACCCGGCCTATCAAACGATTGCCCAGACTTTGGGAAAGGAACCGAAACGCGGTCTTGAGGCCCAGGCCCGCAGCGACGAATACTGGACCATTTATCCAGACGGCTCAACCTTCCGCGAGATTGTCTATTCCCCTGACGACGAGGGCTACGGTGCCAACGCTTTTGAAATCGCTGAACTCTCCATCATTGCAGGCTCACGTTCCAATCCAGAACATCATGCCCAGCCTGGTGCCTCGCTCGAACTGTGGAACCCGATGAAAGCCGAAAGTTTTCGCTTTCGGCCCAGTCAGGGGCGTGACATGGATGGAAAATCCTATTCCAAAGGCCAGGCCCCCTTCGATCGTTGGGAGCATCTGGCCGCGGTGGTTCGGGTCAAAGACGGCGACGACCACGCGCCTTATATCTACAGTGCCTTTGCCCAGGCGGGATCCGCGCCGCATGTATCCGGTGCGTATCCTCTGATTTATGATGTCTCGTGGCACGGCTATGAATGGCAATTCTCACACTGGCCCATCCATCGTGAGCCTTACGAGTATCACGATCAAACGCGGACGACCTGGGATGCTCAGGTCAGTCACTCTTCGCTGGTTTCTGTGCAGGTCAGCCACGGCGGTCGATCGCCAGGCCCCAAAAGTTTCGTATCCCTGTTGGGCATCCATCCCGATCCTCACGTGATCAGCTCCCGTATCCAGGAGTGGGCCTATCCTCCTCTTGTGCACAATCTTCAAGGCTGTGACAGCCCTTCGCACAATCCACGGCGAGGCCATCTGGAACTGCAGTGGAACAATTCCCCTTGCAGCTTTGAGCTGACATCCCGATTGAAGGATCGTGATGCGATGCCTTTGGTTTTGGTGCTTCGCGATGTCCAGCCCCATCAACTCCTGAAGCTGTTCGTCAACGGCAAGGAAGCCGCCCCCGATCTTTGGTCCATGGGCTATGAGTATGAGGACCGTCAATCCCGGGCCGTTCTCTATATTGATCCCCAGCCTGGCGGCATTCGCAGCATAACCGTGCGTTAGCCCCTGCCTATCCTGAGTTCTCAAGCATCCGCGCAACCCGTTTAATTCCCAGGATAAATTATTTTTATCGGCGCAAGATCAGTCAATCATGGCTGACAAAGATGTCATATATACACGTCACAAGAACGCCGAAACGACAGTTTACTCCTTCTGATTCATCCAGCTGATTTTCTCCTCGCTGCAATATTGACCTAGCTTCGTCTTCCTGGCGGCGTGCACTGTCAGTTTTCAGTAAGAGCAATCTGGATCAATTTTTATCGCCATACTTTCAATCCATTCAGGAGATCTTTTCCATGATGACCAAGCAAATTTTATCTCTGAGCCTTTTGACCTTTATCCTTCAGGGCTGCGGTGACACCCAGGACGAAAAAAATCTGAAACGTCGCAACAACGAACTGGCTCGGCAGAATGCTGAGCTGATCAGTGACAAGGCCCAGACGACGGCTGAACTTGAAGCTGCGGAAAAGAACGGAGCAACAGCGGCAGGCGACCTTGCCAAAGCTCAGCAGGATTTGGAAAAGGCTACAAAAGAGCTTGGAACTGTCAAAGACGCAAAAACTGCGGCTGAGAAAGCCAAGTCCAAACTCGAAACCGAGTTGGCAGACAAGAAAAAAGTCGCCCTGGACCTGAATGCCCAAATTAAAACCAAAGATAATTTAATTGCCGAAAAGGAAGCCAAGATCACGGAACTGCGGACAACCTTGGCCAGCAGCCCTGAGATCGATAGCCTCCGCGCCGAAATCACCAAGCTGCAAGGCGAGCGTGATGATCTTAAAACCGCTGTGGCGAACGCAGAAGCCGCTGCAACCGATGCAGCTGCCGAATTGCAGGCCGCTCAAGGTACGATCGCGGATCTGGAAGCGCGCCTGGCAAGAATTCTTCAGAACAGCCTGGCTGACGTTCGCGGCCTGTGGCTGAACCAGGACGAAGTCACCGCTATTGCCAATGTCGACTGTTATCAGTTTGTCCATGTGGGTGCGAATGGTGGCTTTGCTCAAGCTGTGGCTTGCGCGGATGGCCGCGTGCAAATTCAAAAGCACGTGTTTGATCGTTTCAGCGCGTCCGCTGTCCCTGTCCAAATTGAAAACGATTACATGGCCAAGTACGGTTTCGCCATTGACGGCGTTGTGTCCAAGAGCACCTGCCAGGACCCAGCGAATTCTATCTTGAAAGCTGGCAACCGCCTGGTCTTTGAAATGACTCGCCAGGATTTTGCGTACCGATACGGTAATCTGATTTCCAAGAACCTGGTGGTTCCCAATGCTGATGGTTTCAGAGGTTTCATCAACGGCGCCTTGAACTTCAAAGACAATAATTTCAATTACCCGCAGATGGCTGCCGTCGCCAACGAACCAGACGCCTCACCCTTGGACAAAGCCGCTGCGGCGTTTATTGGTGGTTTGGAGAGCCAAGGCACGAACATCAGCTTGGGATGCTTCGACGCCAACGGCGTTTTTACGGCAGCTTCATTTAACTAATCTCAAATATTTAAAGGATAATATTTATGAAAAAGACCATAAGCATCTTCACTCTCCTCGCCATCGCCCTAGGTTGCGCTCCTGGATCGAACAATTCCGGTCTGAATCAAGCCTTTGATGGTGAAAATCAAGTGAATAAGAATGGCTACGCTGGCGCTCTGGACTACGAAACATTGAAACATGGTTTCTCAGCAACGACTGAACGTACGCCGTGGACCGATACGTACTGGCCAAGTGTAAACAAAGGGCTTTCCTATCGCTGGGCTCAGCTCATGACCAATCCGACATCGGAAATTGGCCTTGTGGACTTCCTCGACACGCATTTGACAGAAGTCGGCAAAGACAAACCCAGCGTTCTGTTGTCACCAGCTGAAAAGTACGATTTAATCTATCGCTGGCGCCACACCAAGGAATTAACCAGTGAAACCCTGGCGGCTTTGCGTACGAAACTGACTGAAAAAGAAACCGAGATCAAGGCGACCGAGGACCTTGTGCAAAAGCGTGCTGCAGTCGGCCAGATGAATCTCGCTTTAAGAGAAAACAGTCCCGTGCTGCAATCCGTTTTGCCCTTGTCAAAAGACGGATGGGAAACCTGGACGAATCGCACATCGTCCTCGTCTTACAAGTACCTGAATCAAGATGGAACTGGTGACGAGTGGGGCTGGGAAGGCTTGTGCCATGGTTGGGCACCGGCCGCTCTTTTCTCAGAAGCGCCGAAGCACGCTGTTAAAGTGAAGCTGGATAATAAGGAAGTCTTGATCACGGAAGGTGATATTCGTGGCCTGCTCACTTATTCCTGGGCAAACTACTCGCCGCGCAAGGATCAGTATTTCATCGGTCGTCGCTGTAACCTGGACGTTGGCAATGAAGACAGTCGTGGACCAGTGGACGCATCAGGTCGCAATATCTACGGGAGCTTGCAGAAGAAAGCTAGCGACGCCAAGATCAACTTCTCTTTGGTCGAGGAAATTTCTCCCGAGTGGCTCAACACAAGCTGGATCTACGGCATCTTTAAAGGCAACGCTTATTTCCGCGTTTATAACGTAAGCTTGCACGATGGCCGCGGAAAGTCATCCTATCTGTTTGAGCTGAATTACTTTGATGAGACCAGCGGACAGTGGGGTCAAATGAATTACCACACGGATCGCCTGGCGCCCATCAAAGCCTTTGTGAGCGATCGGAACGCTGTGCAACCAGAAACACTGGCCTCCGTTGAAATCAATGGTTGTGGTGACGTGAATCCCGCCGCCCTGCACACAACTGTTCTTAAGGCTTTGCAGGAAGACAAGATTGGTTTTGTCATCGACAGAACCCAGAGTGGTCAGGTTTGGAACCAGCCGGTTCATTCGGCTCAAGTTAACGTGAAGCCCAGCAAAACCACAGCGCAGGCTATCCTGGAATACCCCGGCCTTGTCAAGCGTCTCGCTCCCGGTGCCGTCACAGTCGCTGAAGTGAACGTGAAACTGAAGTGGTCGTATGAGCCCCAGGGTCCCAGCATGAACTACACACCTGAGTATGACTTGCGTTATGCCCAGGGCCCGTCTGACCTTCAGTATGTCCTGGAATTTGATGCCCAAGGCAAGTTGATCGGCGGTGAATGGGGAACGTTGGCTCAAGCCCAGCCCACCAGTCAGGTTCCTGATTTTATCTACGGCTTTAAGAAAGATTCCAAGCCGATCGATAATCTCCAGACCGGTTTTGATTTCAGCGGTATCATCGGTCAGATCCATAGCTGTTCGTTGAAAGAGACAGCAGATGGCACCGAAACGGTCAACGGCTCACGCTTGACTTATGTGAACTGCGAAATGAGCAAAGCTGCTCCGTAACGATTCGCCTGACCGACAAGTGGCGCCTGACCGACAAGTGGTGCCTGACCGACCAAAGCGCCGCAACCTCAACGGTTGTGGCGCTTTGCATTTTCCCGTAAATGATCCAGGTCGGCATCCCAATCTTTCTGATCATACAAGGAATAAACCAGGTCGCAGAAGAAGGGAATAGTCCCTTCAGACTCTTTGGCATTTTTCAGAGCCAAAAATTCCTCAATAAATTTCATAATCAGAGCTTTCAGTTGCGGAACGACATCAGCGCGAACCGCCCCAGTCGCATGCATGATGCTCGCGCCAGATGTGCCTAACAGGGGCTTATTAAAATGTTCCACCGAAAGCTTCACCTGCTCCAGCGCGTGATCGGATGATGGGAAGACCCAATCCCTCTGGTGGTAACGTATCCCACCCTGCCCATCCTCGGCAAGGAGACCGGCGTTGATCATTTCCTCAAGGGCTTCGAGCCCGATTTCACCCGCGATCCTTTGAATGGTAGGTCGGTTCGTCCCGGCAAGGGTTGCGGCCATGTTAAAGATTCGGTTGTGCGGTTCCAGGGTAATATAGCGCTGGAAGGACTCCTCGATAGGAAGTTCGGGGAGCTGGGGCTGGGAGCATTCGTCGATCAGTTCCCCTAGGGTCGGAAAATGTTTTCTAAGAAACTCGACGCGCTCAGGCACGGTAAGGATGACCTCAACGATCGCCAGGGCGGTAAAGGGATGAGGGGCACTCTTATTCTGTACAATACGTCGAATCGTGGAGTACGCGATACGACTCCGCCTGGAAAGGCTCGACAGGCTGCGATTTTTGTTGCCGCCGAGCCAGGCTTCGATGGCCTGGATGAGATCATCGAGGAGTGCGTTTTCATTCACCATGGTTCACCTGTGGTTTCATGAACCCTAAGAAGAACCATAGTCGGTGTTATTTTTCAAACCCAATCGCAAAGCCGCGTCCGGCTGTCCAGGAATCTGGAACGATGTCCAGATCCTTGGACTGCGCCGCATACGTCAAACGATGTCATGACCACGCCGTAGTTTACCGGGCTCTGGCCTCTTACAGGGCAAAGATAAGTCCTAATGTGAGGTCCTGCGTCGTCAGTGTATTGTTCTTGGATTTCGAGCTAGATTCATAAGACACACTGTGAGTTTCATTGCTGACGTTGGATTTGGTTTTTGCCTCGAACGTTCCTTTGGCGATGGTGTCGGAATATTTGTATTCTGCGATGAGGCTCATGCTCTCGCTTAGGGGAAAGCTGGCACCCAAGCCCACATCGTAATTTCCAACGTTTATGGTTGGATACCCGCCCGCTTGCCCATTATAATCGATGCTTTCATAGCCGAATGAATAACTCGTTTCATACAACCTCAGTTTGAGGCTACGCAAGCTGAATCCGATTAAACCATAAACTTTAAATGACTCCATCTGGGCTACCGGAACCTGGGCTGACAAACCGAGACCCAGTAAATCGATCTTTGCCCCAGTGCTGTAGTAGCGGGAAAAATCCAAATCGGAAACCAGATTGAAACTCTCCATGGCATACATGAAGCGCAGCCCCTGCACCGTTGAGTTGAAAAATGCTGTGCTGGCGCTGTCGTCTTTCTCATACTCATATTCAAGCGGAATAGGGCCCGTATTCTCGGCCGAGGTGGAGTAACTGATATACTCCGTGCCTTTACTATGGAATTTTAAATTCTGATGACCAACACGTGGTGCCAAGGACCATCCTTCTGCTTGAGCTGATGTGGACATGATCATGAGCAGTATGCTGGCGCAGAACTTCATAGTGATTTCCCTTTAGATTGAAAAACTATCACTCGTTATGCAATCACGAGGCCACGTTGCCTGCGGTTAGTTTTACTTAATCATCTTTGAAAACAGACCTTTTCAAGTCTTTCAAAGCGTAATGATTGGGAAATAATTTTCAATTCTTGAACAGTGAATATTTTTATGGCAGCTGGAATGGAACGCCTATGAGTAGTCCTGCGAACTTTATCAATGCTGCAGAATCAGCTATCCATAATTCAGTTTTCTTTAAACCCATATCTTTACATCTCTGAGGTTTCACCGATGACAGTTTCACGAATACTGGCAATATTTGCCATAGGCTTTCTCATGCCTTGGACCTATGTCTATGCCGCCGATCCCAACCCTTTGATGACACCGTGGGCGGTTGAAGTTGATGAAAATCAAGTCTTACCGGAATATCCGCGACCGCAGATGGTCCGTAAGTCGTGGTTGAATCTGAATGGTCTCTGGGATTACGCCATCGCTCCTGTGGCCCAGGAACGGGTGAATGAATTTGAAGGAAAAATTCTTGTCCCGTTTGCGGTCGAGTCGGCTCTGTCCCGAGTGCAGCGATCGGTCGGCAGCCAGCATAACCTTTGGTACGAAAGGAAGTTTCAAATCCCGGCGGCGTGGAGCGGCCAAAGGATTAAACTGCATTTTGGGGCTGTGGACTGGTCCACCCAGGTCTGGGTGAACGGCAAACCTGTGGGGCGGCATCAGGGTGGCTTTACGCCTTTTTCGTTCGATATTACGGATGCCCTGGTCGCGAAATCCGAGCAGACCATCACACTGAGGGTGTGGGATCCCACCGACGAAGGCCTGCAACCCGTGGGAAAACAGACGAACAACCCTGGAGGCATTTGGTATACGAGCGTCACAGGAATTTGGCAGACGGTATGGCTCGAACCCGTGCCCGTTTCGTCGATTGACCGGCTTCATGTTGTCCCAGACATTGACCGGGAAACTCTTCAAGTTCAGATCCAGGGCCAGCAATTGGAGGGGATGAACATTAAGGTGACAGCCTACGATCAGGGGCGGGAAATAGCGGTATCCGAAGGCATCTATCAGAAGGCTGCCTCGACCCTGACTATTCCATCCCCGAAGCTGTGGTCGCCTCGCCATCCCTTTCTCTATGACCTGCGGGTCACGGTCAGTAGAAAGGGTCAGATCATGGATGAAGTCACCAGTTATTTTGCGATGCGTAAAATCAGTCTTGGCGTTGATGCTCAGGGTCGAACACGCATTATGCTCAACCATGAGGCTTTGTTTCAATACGGCCTCCTGGATCAGGGCTGGTGGCCCGACGGCCTTTACACGGCGCCCACTGAAGACGCCATGGTGCATGATATCAAATTCGCTCAGCAGGCTGGATTTAACATGCTGCGCAAGCACGTGAAGGTGGAGCCGGCTCGCTGGTATTACAACTGCGATCGCATGGGTATGATCGTCTGGCAGGATATGCCGAGCAGTCGTAATCAGGATAAAAGTTCAGGCGCCCAATTTGAATATGAGCTTCGGGAGATGGTGGAGGCTTTGCATCCCTTTCCCAGCATTGTGATGTGGGTGCTCTTTAATGAGGGATGGGGGCAATACGATACGCCCCGCCTGACCAACGAGTTGAAAATCCTTGATCCCACACGTCTGGTGAATAGCGCCAGTGGTTGGGATGATTTCAAAGTGGGTGACATTAACGATATCCATCGCTATCCAGGCCCTGCGCGACCCGAACTTGAGACGCAACGCGCCGCGGTGCTGGGTGAATTTGGAGGCCTGGGCCTGCCTATAAAAGGGCATCTATGGAAGGACCAGGATAGCTGGGGCTATGAAACGTATCTCACTAAGGATGCGCTGCAGACGGCTTATGCAGACCTGATACAGGACCTGCGGGTTTTGATTCAGGAGGGGTTGTCAGCGGCCATCTATACTCAGATCACCGATGTTGAGGTCGAGGTCAACGGCTGGATGACCTACGATCGTCGCGAGTTGAAAGCGGATACGAACCTGCTCTTCGACTTGCATCGTGACCTCTATTTTGAGCCGACTCGGGTGGCCCGTCGCCAGGCACTTTGAATCCATAGGGTGCTCTCCCGAGCACCCATTCTTTAGTCTGTCAAAAATTTGTAGACGGACATCGATTGATAGGTTGCTCCTGGGCGAAGGATTATGGATGGAAAATTGGGATGATTCACAGCATCTGGAAAATGCTGTGTTTCCAAGCAAAAAGCTGCATGCTTTTGGTAAACTTGGCCGTATTTTCCGGTGATCGTGCCATCCAGAAAATTCCCCGAATAAAACTGAACGCCCGGTTCTGTCGTCCTTACCTCCATCACACGACCACTTTGCGGTCCACGGACACGTGCGGCCAGCTTCATCGATGGTTTCTTATCGGTCAGGACATAATTATGATCATAGCCTCCAGGGTCACCCTGCAGTTGATCGATGCGGGAGCCTATCGTCTGGGGCCTGGTGAAATCCATGGGAGTGCCTGCCACCGGGGCGATCTCACCGGTTGGGATCAGGGTCTCGTCCACTGGGGTGTAATGGTCCGCTGCCAGGCGTAATTCGTGGTCGAGAATGTTGGCCGAGCCATCCAGGTTCCAGTAGCTGTGATTGGTAAGATTAACAGGTGTTGCCTGGTCGGTCTCCGCCGTGTACTCTATCTTTAATTCGTTGTCGTCGGTAAGAGTGTACACCACAGTGGTATTGAGGTTGCCGGGATAACCTTCCTCGCCATCAGGGCTCAGATAATTGAATTTGACCGCGCTACCGTTCGCGACTTCAAGTGGTTCGGCTTCCCAGACCACCTTATCAAAACCCTGGTTGCCTCCATGCAGACTATTGGGTCCATTATTGGTGGCGAGGGTATACTCTTTGCCGTCCAGGGTAAATTTTCCATTCGCAATCCGGTTGGCGACACGACCGATCGTGGCTCCAAAATAGGGACTCTCACCCAAATATCCCTCCAGATTTTCAAATCCCAGAACCACATCCGCAAACTGACCTTGGCGGTCCGGGACCCAGAGCTCAGTAAGAATCGCGCCATACGTTATAATCCTGGCGGCCATACCGTTCTTGTTTTTGAGCGTATAGCTGTCGATCCGGGTTCCATCGGCAAGCTGCCCGTACGGATTCTTAGTGATTTGCGGGTTCGGTGGGGTTTGGGTCGGTGATGACGATTTCGCAGCCACAAAACTCAGAGAAGCCAGCGATATAAGGAGCGTCGAGGATGTCCAATAGGAAAAAGTTTTGGGGTTCACGGTATAACTCCACAAGGGTGTTCGGCTCGGTAGATCCCGAGCATGGCCTTTGTAGAAAATACCTTTCTTAAACTGCGCATCCAATCCAGGGTATTGACCATTCCAAGGAAGCGCGTCAACAATGAGCATCCTCGCAGGGGTCTGTCCCTTGCGTGCGCCAACCCATCATTTTGTAATGATTCAGCCTTTTCAGGGGCGGCCCATCCTGAGTCTTGCTGCGCTCCCTGGAATTGACAATTGACGGCCGGCTTAGTAGAAACGTGCGATTCGATTAGGCATATCAAGACCTGCAGGGGTGAATGTATGAGCCATCAGTTCTGGATTTTGCTGTTATGCCTCGCCGCTGTCTCGTGCCAGAAGTTTGAAACCCAATTCAGCGGACTGGCTTCTCAGTGTGGGATGCAAGCCGAGGGCCATACTGTGGTGCAGATTCAGGACCCAGAGGGTCTTAAGCTTTCCATTGAAGGAGGAAACGTCCAGGCCCATTGGTTGCCGCGGGACGAGGTCCGAGCCAGCCAAACCCTCAGTTTAAACCAGGCCGGTTGCGTACGACTGCCACCTGAAGCCGGTGTCCTCGAAGTCAGAGCGCGTCTTCCCGCGGGGGCGGTGCGCCGTGCCTATGAGAGGGTCCGAAGCGTTCCTTATGAAAAGTTAAAATTGGTCGCGACGCCTGGCCTTTCGATTCAGGCTCGATGCCTTGAAGGCACAACCTACGCTCGCGATCAGTTGTTTTTTCCATTTACGTCCAATCGCAGCGGGGATTTTGCCAGTGTGCGCATGGCCTTGGTCGCACGCCCCAGTTCCGGTGGGACAGCCTTCATGGTGTGGCAAAAGCCTTTTCATGAATCCCAATTTGAATTTCCTCAGCACTTGGATGTCTCAGCTCTGGAGGAAGGTCAGTACGAGATGTTTCTGCAGTGGCAGGAACTAAGTGCGCAGGAACCTGCTCTTTCCAGCAGCTGTACTGTCAGCATTCGACGCCAGGTGCCGGTTCTTACAGGATTCCCTCTCGCGCCTCGACCTCGGGTTCGCACACTCGCTCAAGGCACGATTTTACCTTGGTCCAGCCGTAACGCCGAAGACACGCTCGGACTGTGCCGGAAAAAGCTGACGAACGAAATTGAAGAACTGCCTGATTCGCATTGCAATCGGCCCGATCAGTATCAACCTGCGCAGTTGATTGTCGCAGATCAACCTGGGCTCTGGGAATACTGTCTGGTCGCGGAAGACAAGGCGGGCAATCGCTCGCCACCTTATTGTGAGCAGCTGCTTATCAGTCCATCCGGTCCTGAGATCCAGGTTGCCTGGCTCCATCCCGATTTGAAAGGTCCCTTGCCGCTTTTGAAGCGACCCTATGCGCATATTCAGGCGCGAATCCAATTGAAGCACCCTCTGTTAACGGAGGAGCAGCTGCAAAAGAATCTGCAGTGTAAGGTGAACATTGCGATCAGTGCTGAAATTCACGCGACCGGTGGCAAGGTTCGGTGTATGAACGGGGCGTGTGCCGGTGAAGATCTGGCAGAATTTCGCAGCTGTCCTTCGGATTTAACATTGGACCTGACCGACCTTTGGACTCAGCCATTGCAAAGACGCGCGCGCCTTCAGCTAATGGTCAGGGCCGAGGATGGTGCTGGACAAACTGCTGCAGCGCAGGCCGATGCCTGGATCCATGAACTGGCTTGGTATGCAGAGCCGATGTCGAACGGCAGGTCGGGTTTACCTGAGGGTGAAGAGCCCGTTAGAATTAGGCTCGATCGCACAGGACGTACCTGGCTCCTGGCGAAGGCTCCAGGGGAAACTGCGCACATTTATCTTCGCGCATCGACGGAGTGGCAGCGAACATTCGAATTTCCGTCACCTTCCGATAAGTTCGGGTCCCAGGATTTATTTCAGGATGGAGAAGGTACTCTCTATGCTGGCGGCGACAATGGGGATGAGAAACTGACGATCTATAAACTGAATGAAAATGATCAGTGGGACGCGCTGCCAGTTCCTGATCTGAACAACGCCAAGGCCTGTGATCGCTTCGTAGGAGCGAAGCAGGGTTTTGCC
This sequence comes from Oligoflexus sp., assembly GCF_035638955.1. Lineage (GTDB taxonomy): Bacteria > Bdellovibrionota_B > Oligoflexia > Oligoflexales > Oligoflexaceae > Oligoflexus. The sequence goes on from NZ_DASQYZ010000060.1 coordinate 13,820, forward strand.
TGTGTCACAGTATCTCATGTCCTGCGCTGGCGCCCATCGGGCTGGTCTTTCATCGAACGTCCTAAGAATGGCGACGAACCCTTATGCGCCGAACTCAATGATATCCTCCTGGTGGATGGCGAACGTATTTGGTCTACGTGTAAAGGCCTCCTCTACCTTTATGAAGGCGGCCTATGGCAACGCAAACCAACGCCTGAAATTGATGTGGTTGAGTCGATGCAAATGGATGGTTTGGGCCGCATTTGGGTCCAGACTCTAAATCCTTATTACAAAAACAATGGCCTGGGTTACTTCGATCGAACCGGGGATTGGCATCCAACGGGCGCTAACGCAGGTCTGCCTGACAGCATTCTTGGCTTCAATATGCTGACTTTTGGCACGGACCAGAGTCTTTATTATGGACCCTACGTGTGGGACGAAACCACCTTTCGCTGGGGTTTTATAAGCGTGGGCAGCCGCCCTGCGTTTGACCCTTCCGCTGAGTCTATCGGGGGCCTCGGCAATCAGGCCTGGATTGTGCGGGATACGCAGCAAACATTTGTGGAAATGGGGCGTGCGGATCCGATCGTCTGGCATCTGCCTTCCGAAGGGATGGAATATAAGGGATCCCAGGTTTCATTCCGCGATGTCCAGGATCATCTGTGGTGGATCATGCGCGATCTTAAGACCCAAAAGCAGACCCTCTATCGACTCCGGGATAGCCTTTTTGTGCCCTGGGACGAGGGCTTGACAGGTGTCGATATCGGGCACGAGCATGATATCAAGATGGATGCATCGGGCAAGCTGTGGCTGCTGAAACTGGGTTTTCTCTATCGTTATGAACAGGGCCTTTGGCGCGTACAGGCCAAGTTTTCGGCTCCCATTCCCAACACGCTTATGCCAACGCCATCAGGCCGTTTGTTTTTGGGAGCGCCCGGCTCCATTTATGAATGGACGCAGCAAGGTGCCCAACTTATATATTCCGTTCCTGGCAACCAGCTCTACTTTTCGAATCTGGCTGAAGATAATCAAGGCGCTGTTTGGTTCCGCATGACTTCGGCCGTTGATGGCACTCTGTATCGATTCTCTGATGGAAAATTTGAAACTTTCACCATGGAATCCAACGATCCTGATGCGAGCTTCCTCAGCTCCAGGATTTTTATCGATCGCGGCCGCCTTTCCATCATCAATGGGGGAAGTATCTGGGGCTTTGATTCCACCAGCAAGCGATTCGTGACCGTGGATCCCTCCGAACTTTCGTTGCCTCCTGGGCAGGTCTATGTAGTTCATGAGATCAGTTTGCAGGACACACTGATCGAAGCTATCGAACCAGGTGTTGGTGCGGTCGCACTGGTGCAGATTTCGCGAGAGAATGTCCCCTCGAAGGCAATGCCACTTCCTCCCGGTCTGCGCTTCGGACAAGCCTTCAAAAAAGATAAGGAAGGCCATCTATGGGCTGCCGACAACGACGATCACGTGTATCGGTTCACAGCAAACCAGGCATGGGAACTCAGACTCGATCTTCGCGAGGTCCATGAACGGCTTTCGCTCACCGGAGGGTTTATCACGGGGATGACGCCGGCATCGGAAGGCGGGTTGCTGGTGCAGATCTATGAAGGACCTCTGCTGCGTCTGATACCGTAAGAATGGGCCGCCGTGCGGTGCACGGCCACGTTCAACTCTCTCACTTTTCAAGTGATCAAATGGTCATCGCAGGCTCTCATAAAGTTTTTACGCTTGCATTGGGACTCTTCTCAATCTTACAGTCATGCCCCTAAGAGTTGGACGTATCCGCCATGATGCAAATTTTCTGACTGTTCTCAGCGACAGTTGTCCTCGCCTCTGCGGCCGTCCACATGTCCTAGGATGCTTGTAAAAAATTTATTTTCCTTGGAGCTAACATGAATAAGTTCATGGCCTCTGCTATCGTCTCTGTTTCCGTTTTCACCATGTCCTGCGGCGCAATGGAGCATAGCGCTGACAGTGAGATGTCGGTCTTTCTGGAAGGCGGGGGTTGGCGGGTGGAGGATAGCCCTTATAATCTGAAGCCAGGATCGACCATCGGCGTATGTGACACTGGTGTCAAACAAGGCGTTGCGAACCTCGTCGTTCAAGCTGTCAACACCTGGCTTGAGGTGGGCGGACGTGATTCTCGTGTGAAAGTATCGAAAACCTGCACCGCCGATCGGATCCTTAAACTCGTTCGAGTGGACGATGACGTGGACTATTATGGACAGGTTTCTCCGCTGCAAGGCAAGGTCTATGTCGTGAATGTTCCCGACAAGTGGGCAGGCCATTGGACGTCCAACCATGAAGTCGGACATATTTTTGGCTTTGGTCACATCTTTAATGGAACTGTTTCCATCATGAATAGCGAACAAAATGGCGCTTACATGAACGGCGGCCGCTTATCGTCCTATGACAAAAGCGAAGTCAAACGCATGCTGTCGTCCTATCACTTCACACTGGTGAACCGGCTCTGGGTCCCGTCTGCAGCTACTCCAGCAACCACTGGAACAGCCGCACCGGCGCACGAAGAGCCAACTCCCCGCGTGGCTACCGGCAGTTGTACGGGTGCGAATGGAACGACAATTTACGCACACGGGACCGTGACCACCTACAAGGGCAATACCTATACCTGCAACAAAGGGAAATGGGTTTTCTCGGCTGGAATCCACTGATATTACCGGGATTCCTCGAATCCCGCCCACGGACTTCCGAGTATGGGTCTTCGCAAGCCTGGTTACGACGCGCCCCTGAAAATCCCAGCGACGCTGCAATATTCGTTCGTTGAGGGTTCCTGGTTTGGAATCATTTAAGCCTTCAGGGAGTCAACGCGTCATGTCAGGAATAAGAATTGTGAAAATATTGGTCCTCTGTCTTTTAACCTGGGCCGCTTCAGCCCGCGCAGGGGAGTCGGAACAAAGAATTATGGCCATTCAGCAGGCGAAAATCGAAGCTCTGCAAAAACAAGTCACTCAAATGCGGAACAAGGTTAAAAGTGAAGGATTGACTCTTCAGATCGAGCAGTGTGGCGGCACACATTACAATTGCTCAGTTCGAAGCTGCATCGATATGTGTATTAGCAAAGGTGGCCGCGTGGCTCATCGTCATGAGCTGGCAAACATAGCGCTGAAAGGTCAAAACCACTGTGCTTTTACCATCAGCTATGACGTGAATAACAACCGTTTTGATCACGGCTATCCTATGTACAACTTCCAAGGCAGCGGCTGCGCCAATTCCAACCAAACTCCATCCTTGCCTTCCATGCCCCTTAGTCCTGATATCCATAATACTGTTATCGCTGCAAATTGTGCCTGTATGTTGCCCATGGTGTTGGATTGAGTTCATGCAGAATTGAGAAAAAAAGGCCCTCAAGTTTCCTTGAGGGCCACAGGACTTATTTGGGGACAGGCTTCTTTTGCTCTTCCAGGAACTTCACAAGAGCATCAATTTGAGTATCGGTCAGTTGCTTAAACCGGCGTGGGGGCATGGTCAGCAGATGCTCGCCTTTTTCCATGCTCACCGGTTGACCCATGGGTGATACGATCTTCACACCTTCCGCTTTCAATCGTTCGGGGCTGTAACCCAGTTTGATACGAGAGATGGCAATGTCGATTTCTGCGGCGGCGTTCGCCATCGAGGCCAGATTCACATTGAACTTGGACCGTGATACAGCGGGATCGAGACGTGAGTTGTGACACTGGCTACAGGCAAGCGTCAGCGTTTGCTGAGGAGTCATCTCGGGAGCCACGGCAAAGCCCATGTCGCCCAGTTGCTTTTGATCGGTTCGCAGCACGTTGCGATGATCTTCAAATTTATCCATCGAAACCAGACCGGCTTTGAAATCCTGGTACTGCTTGGTGAATTTCTGCAGCAGAGTCGGCTCTGTGACCTTGACGTCGTGATAAGGTACGGGAATCATCTCACCTGTCAGCACGCGAGCAAAGAGAGCATCCCATGTTGCACTTTGACCCGGAATGGTATTGTCTTCGGGCTGGTTGGGTGACGAGTTTTCCACTTCAGACTGAATGGTACTCGTTTGAAATTCGTTCGGCTGCGTGTTGGAGCCGTTTTCACGGACCGTATCTTCCAGGTTGGCAGGATCCGAGGCGCGAATCATGGGGCCGGGGATGCCGCCATAGACTTCATCGGTGCCATGGGCTGCATAGTAGTCGTTGATCAAGTTAATGCCAGCAGTATTATCCCGGAAAAAGTGCGTCCATGGATTCTGCAGTTCCTGCATACGGAGCAGTTTAGGTGTGCCAGGACCATTGGACTGATGACACTGACGGCAATCCACAATACTATTTTTGATTTCGTCTTCATGATAAAGGGAAAATTCGGTCCAGCCCGTTTCGATGGCTGGGGTCAAAAGCTCGCCCGGTTTACAGCCTTCTGGTTTGCTGTTACAAGCCTGTTTGAAACCAGCCAGGAAAAATTCGGGTCCAGTCGGTGAGTTCAGAATGATTTCCGCGAACTGTTCACCGCGCACGAAGCCAAAGATCGCGAAGTTGGGATCAACGTTGCCAACAGCCGACGCACTCATGAGCAGGACGCGTGGGTTGATCGCCGAAACAAATCGTCCGACCAACGAACTGGAGTGGCCTTGAACCGCAAACGCTGGGTTGCCACCTGTTCCGTTATCGCCCCTTGTGGTGAGCGTAGGATCAACGATCTGCAAACCCAGAATCGTTTGAAGCTCAATCAAGCTTTTCGGCCTCATATTCTGCACGCAGAATTTTTGCAGGATGGCGTTCGTCGCCAGGTTGGGCATGTTGGCGATTTTACCGCAGACGACCTTCATTTGCTCTTCACCATGCTTAAGGCCATGCATGGGTTCTTCTTCACTCAACGCCAGGAATGTTTTAGCATCACGCTGGGCTTCCGTTGGAGTCTTGGCTTCCAGTGGCGTGACCTTGGGCGTGGCGTCGCCTGTATTGTCCGCAGGTTTTGTTTCGGCTGTTGGTTCGGCCGCAACGACGACTTCCTGAGCTGTGTCGGACGACGGCGTGAATTTAGGATTTTTCTTAGGAGTACAACCTACTACCATGATCAGGGCTGAGGCATAGAGCCATTTGCTTTGCGGTGTCATGAACCCTCTCCTTCGTTGTTCGCCTCGTTGCTTAGCCTATGTGGACCGTGTTCAATCCCAAGCCTGCTGCACGTGTCCTGTTGAGATGAAATTGCAAGCGGTGGGCCCTCACGGCGAGACGACCTAAACTGGGAGATTCATGGATGCATCGCTCAAGATGCTGATCGCAACACGTGTCCATGATATGAGTCATTAAAATTAGATAAATGGAGGGGGTTTGGATAGACCTCTGATTTTAATGAAGTTCCAGCACGCGCGGGAATTGAACACTTCACAGTCGAGCCCGAGTATTCACGAGATGGCATCTAGTATCTTGATTCAACTGGATTATTCATGATGGTAAGATTTGCGAGTTTTCAATCAGGAGAGAAATTTCTGCGGTTTTCCTGGACTAACTTAGCTTCACAAGTAAGTCTTTGCATCAACTATGCCCGTTGGAGCGCCACACCCATGAATTCAGGCCACCTGAAGTCCAGGTGACCCGATAACGCGATATTCAGAATGTTAGTTGGAATCGGGAGACAGAGGATGCGTTCCCGAGCCGATGATCGGACTGGTCGTAGGGAACTCCATGGAGGAGCGCATGGATCCCTCGGTGCCGAAGATCTGCTCGCAGGTGAAGGTTTGGCTGGTAGCGTCAGGGCGCATGCAGGTCATGCCCTGACCGTATTTTACCAATACGTTAACACCGTCTTTCATGTCCGGGTACTCGCGTTCATCGGCCATCGCCGCATGCAGGCGTGCGGCGTAAGAACCCACGTAGCGAATCAGGACTTCGCGTTGTTCCGATCCTTCGATGGGCGACTCCACGTCATCATACGAAGTGATGGTGCCCTGTGTGTCCATCACCTGCGAACACGTATATTTTCTATAACGCTCTTCGCAACGGAGGTTGTAACCCGCACGGGTCCGAGCGTCTTTATTTTCCACGATTGGCACCTGCGACATCCAATGAAACATCCACTTCGCGTGCGCACCCGTAAACCTAATGGTTATGTTTTCCGCGTGAGCCGCCGTCATGAACGAAAAGAAGCCAAAGAAAAGTGCGATAACTTTCATAAGAGATTCCTTCTGGTGAGCCCGCAGTATTGTTTAGTCGATATCGTTAGGGGAAGAGAAAAGCAGAGGTAATGTTGCAAAACTGTTCTTAAAAGATCCAATTGGAGAACACTTTTCTCAATTTGCGTCTGAATATGTGCCTACGCTGGCCAGTAACTACGTCATTAAAACGCATAATATTGATATTGATAATGAGTTTCATTTATGGAATCTTGTGGACTTCCAGGGCCAACGCCCTTTCCCACAAGGAGCACGATGTGAAACGATCCCTGCTTATCACCAGTTTTCTGGTGCCAATGGCCTGTGCTGATAGCAAAGATTCCCCAAAAAATTCCACAGTTGATAACCCTACGGCTGTGATCGCCACACCCCAGGAACGCATATTTGAAGTTCAGAATCTGACTCTGGACGCCACGCAAAAGTCAGTCTGGGTCTATCACGGTCTGAAGGAAGGCGCGCTGATTCCCATGACCAAGGACCAGCCCTGGGTCATCGGCACGAACCGCTATATGTGGCAAACGAATACGGGCAGCAGTGGAACATTTGAGGGTGGGGCTTATGAGGTGAAGGATTTGACTTTTGATGCCCTCACCAGCTGTGATGCCAGCCGCTTCGTGAAAGACGTCATGGTTCCTCCTATAGGATCGATTCATGAAGGCATCACGACTACCTGGTGGAACATAAAGGAAGCTATTCCAGTCCCTCTCGATACCAGCTTTGTGATCGCTCGAGATAACGAGTGTATCAAAGTCAAACTCTTGAGTTACGACAAAGGCCTCTACACGCTTAAATTTCAACGACTCAAATAAAAGGTATAGGTAACGATATGCCCAGGACATGCTGGAGGCTTGTCAGCTTCCTTTCACTTTTTTCGTGGACAGCTTCTGCTGCTGAAACAGTCGTCGTGACCGCATCTCGAGTCCCTGAAGATGTGCGCACCTTGCCGGCTTCTGTGACCATCATCTCGCGGCAGGATATTGAGCAGGTGGCGGACGCGGGGCAGGGCCTTGGCTTTGTGCTGGCTCGTCTGGCACCCGGTATGGGTCCTGAAACCAACAGCGTGTCCAATTTCGGACAGCAGCTTCAGGGACGCAAGGTCCTGATCCTGATTGATGGCATTCCACAAAGTGAAAATCGACAGGTATCTCGACAGTTGAATACGATTCAGCTCTCCAGCATTCAAAGGATCGAAATTATCTCCGGGGCCACCGCCATGTATGGTGCGGATGCCATAGGTGGGGTGATCAATATCATCACTCGGGATTACGCTGAGGTTCCGTTGCAAAATCATTCGCGGGTCAACGTGAGTGGTTCCGATCAGGCCTCATTCGCAGCAGGTGGCGCCTGGCAGGTGGAACATACAGTATCCGGGACGCTCGGTGCTTCTCACTATCTGGTGAATGCTTCTCTGGAAAAGCGAGCCTCGACTTTTGATGCCCAGGGCGACCTTATTCCACCTGAACCGGCCCAAACCAGCCGGGACCAGGTCCAGGCGATCGACGCTTTACTCAAGTATGCTTATGATTTTTCCGATCATCAGCGCCTTGAATTATCGTTCAGTGCCTATCAGGATCAGCAGGATCTGGATTATACCGTCGCAACTGATCCCTATCGAGCGGAACATGGGCTCAAGCTCGATGACCAGCCTTTGAGCGAAAGGCGGCAGCTGGCCTTGCGCTATGACCAGAAAGATTTTACGGCCAGCATTTATGGTCGAACCCGAGAATATCGTTTCTTCCCTTTTGTCCTGACCAGCCCCTTTACCATGATCAATCAATCCACATCGGAATCCGAAGCTCTCGGCGCACGCCTGCAGTGGGACCGTCGCACCGGTGAAGCATGGCGTTGGATCTATGGCGCTAATTATGAAACTGAAAAGGGACGGCAGAAAGCCCGTGGCTATGACTATACGCAATATTTTATGAGCAAGGGGCTGGTCTATGAACCCGAGGATGGTTCCTATGATTATGGGCCCGATGTAAAAACGGACAAGCTTTCACCCTTTCTGCAGACGAAGTGGACGATTGATGCCGAGTCGCAGCTCCATGCTGGCTTTCGCTACGAATGGATCCGGCAGACAATTTCGGATTTCACACCACCGCTCGAAACCGCCCTGGCTCAGAACTACACTCTGATTCGGTTGGGCGTGAATCAGAAGGAGCAGGCCGGTGAGCTGCCGGCAGGAACCGCAGCGTCCCTGCCGGCTACCTACGAAAAAGCGTCTTACGAAGGGGGCATCAAATCGTTTCATGCGTCCGCCTTGAATGTGGGGTATTCGTATAACCCCGACCTGAACCAGCAACTTTATATCAACTACGCGCAGGGTTATGAACTCGCCGACACGGCGCGTCTGATGCGTGACGCAGTCGGGCAGGGGAGCCTTCTGCCCGTGGTGGCCTCTGCCTTGAAATTAAAAGTCAAAACCACGACCACGGATGATCTCGATGTCGCTACGATTTATACACAGTCCGTCAACGCGGGCTACAGTCATCGCACGCGTCTTGCCAATCAGAGCGTGAATGTCTTTTTGAATCAGTCTGACAAGATCTATCGATTCAATCGGGATTTTTCGGTCGACCTCTTGAATCAGATTCAGCAGGTCTATGGCTTTGAAACGGCAGCCGATATGCGGCTGCAGCCACAGCTGGCTCTGGGTGGAAGCTACGTGATGGCCTGGGGCCGTTATCGTGGAGGCGCGGACGACAAAACCTGGTTGCGCCTTTCCACAGCGGAAGTCAATCCACCCAAACTCACGGTGCATGGCACATGGTCGTTGAGTGATCGGCAGAGTCTGCGAGCTCAGACCACGCAGGTTTTTTCCCAAAGGGGCTCCGAGCGATCGAACGTGGAGCGATTTCGGGGATATTCAACGGAAGACCTGTTTCTGACTGCGAAGGTGACGGAACAAGGCACCTTGAGATTGGGCCTCAACAATATCTTCAATCATGACTACAAAACCGTATTCCATCAGTGGGCGGAAGCAACCTATGGAGCGAGCTCCGGTGCACCGGCTAGCGGTCGTCGCGTGAGTGTTGGCTATGATCAAGTTTTTTAACGGAAATGAAAACGGCACTTGTAAAAGAAATAATAATAATGATTATCATTATCATTATGTGGAAACTCAATACAGGAGAATCATTATGAAACACAGTTTACTGGCCTTGATCGCTTTGACCCCGTTCCAAGCCTCGGCCGCAGAAGATCTGGCCCTTCCCGGCGCGCGCTGGTTGGCAAAGTCGAGCGGTTATGTCTGCGCCGCGGATACGAGCAAGACGGTGGAAAGCCCCGCTACACTGCAGGATATCGCGGCAACGTTTGAGTCCATGACGACTGACTATTCGCTCGATAACGGACTTTTGAAAGCCACGTTTGTGGAAGATGGTGTGACCTGCCGGTACTCGGCACTTATCCTGGCTGACAACGCGGCCAAGACTTTGAAGCTGGTCGAATCTCTGGCATTCGCAGCTGACGAAGCGTCGAGCTGTAGCCAAGGCAAAGCCATGCTGGACGGTTATCTGGCAGCCAACTCCTACCTCTACTGGGGTCATCCGCATCACGTCACGGTGTTGATCGAGGAGCCTAACGCGGCAGCAGTCTGTGGGGAAGGCACCACGACAGTCGGTATCGACTTTGTCCTGGCTGGCAAGATCTAAAGGATTCAACCTGGGAGATGAGTTGATCTCATCTCCCTCTCCGACCCGATCCTTCCAGCCTCTTCATCGAAAGTCCTAAGCGCAGGTCTCATCACATGCTTCTCAAAAGTAAAAACTTTAATAAACTGCACCGCCTTCATCGCTGGCTGGGACTTATCCTGAGTGTTCATATTCTGCTCCTGGCGCTGACTGGCATTGTCCTTGTGTTTCGTGATGAACTGGCACCGACCCAAACACCTGTGCCCTTGACAGGTCAACCGGTGAGTCTCCAGTCCCTTGTGGATAAGAGTCTGGCTCAGTATCCTCAGGATCGTGTTTTGGCCATCGGCCTCGATCACCATAACCCGCATAAGGCGAGTCTGCGTTTGGGACCGGATGGAAGTCCGAAATTCCGTGGGGCCAGGCGGCTGCATTTTGATCGGCGCAACGGAGAACTCTATAAGGATAGCCAACAGGATACGGGCCTCATTCAGACTCTTTTGATTCTGCATCGCGAATTGTTCCTGGGCACCCCGGGCAAGCTCTATGTTGGGATTCTGGGCTTGATCTATGCTGTTATACTGATCACTGGCCTCGTTCTCTATGGACCCTTGATGAAGCGGCAGAGTTTTGGGTCTTTACGTACCCACCTGAATCCACGGCATTGGTGGGCGGATCTGCATAAAAATTTCGGTGCTCTCACGTTCGGTTGGTCCCTTGTCGTGGGCCTGAGCGGATTCATGCTGGGGTGGGGTGGACCCATTATCAAATTTTATCAGGGTTACGCTCTCCAGGATCTGACGGCCGAATTTTCTGGTCCTCAGGAGAACAGGTCCTTTGTCCCGGTGGATCAAGCTCTTCAGGCAGCGGAAAAAGCCAAACCGAATGGGCAATTTTCCTTTGTCGCTTTTCCTACCAGTGAATTTTCCACAGCCCATCACTATATCTTTGTGATGGATGGGACGACTCCTCTCACCGAAAAACTGAGCGATCTGGTGGTTGTCAACGCTTACGACGGTCAGCTCGAACGTGTTCTGATCCAACCCTGGTATCTGCAGCTTCTTTTGCTGGCCGAGCCGCTGCATTTTGGAGATTACGGTGGCCTGCCCATGAAGATACTCTGGGTGATCTTTGGTCTGGCCTCGATGGTTCTGCCTGTCTCAGGGCTGCGCATCTTCCTGCAAAAATTTTGGAAACAGCAGGAACAGAAGCGTTCATTGGCTTTCCATCCATCCAAAGGCTCACCCAGCCAGCATCCTTATGCCTGGCCCCTGGTTGTGATGGGGCTCAGCTGGATGGGCCTTGTTTATGCCCTCCTGGTGGAAGGACCACGGGATGCCTGGGCCAACCTCTGTCTTGGAGCGGCGCTGATCATTCCTGTGTGGCTGTTTCGAAAACACAAACGTACGGTCGCGTCGGACTCATAAGAGAGGGGGCATCTGTGAAAACATCAGTCTTGCGACCCATAGCCTTGGTCACCACCGCTGCTTTTAGCGCCTGCCAGATGATGGCTTTTGTTCTCTATCCCTATTTTGCAGAATCCATGCGCCTGCCGTTAACGACCCTTATCAGTAGTTTTTCGGTGGGGTCCCTCCTGTTTCTCTGGGGCAGTCCTTACTGGGCCAGTCGCAGTTTAACCTGGGGCACGAAATCAGTATTGGCTATGGGGCTCGGCGGTCTTATCGCCTCCCAGTTTGCGTTGCTCCTGTTGGTCCAGTTGGAAATGCAAGCCTGGATGACGACGTTGCTCCTGTGGAGCAGCCGGATTCTTTATGGTCTCACAGCGTCTGCGATTGTCCCAGTTACCCAGATGATCATGGCCGAAGGCAGTACCACAGGCACGCGTATGAAAGCGATCACCCGGCACAGCATGTCACTGCATGTGGGGCGGCTCCTGGGCCCATTTTTGGTTTGGTTTGGACTGCTCTTTTCCGCGGTCACTCCTCTCTGGCTTTGCGCGGGACTTTTACTGGGCGTGGCGCTGGCTCTGACACGTGCGCCAGCAGGCACGAGAAGCCCGCAGACAGCATCGGAACGGCGAGCCCGGTCTTGGCCTTCGTCGGCCCACAGCCGCCTATTGATCGGCATCGCCTTCGGGGTGACATGCCTTGTAGGAATCTTGCAGTCGAGTTTGACCTTGCATCTGCAAAAAATTTTGAGTCTGAACTCTCATGCAGCTGCCCAGCTGACCTTACGCTTCCTGTTGGCATCCAGTGTGTTGACGATTGCCATTCAAGTCCTGGTCCAGGCCAAAATCAAGAGTCCATGGCAGGGAACGTTCCCTATGGGAGCGATCTGTCTGGTTATCAGTACTCTCGTGTTGGCCACCTTTTCCAACGCCAGAGATCTTTGGTGGGCCTTGCCCCTGGTGGCTGCCGGCCTGGCTTTGCTCACGCCGAGTTATACGACCGCTCTGAGTCTCAATGAAGCCATGTCCCAGGGTGCAGCAGCTGGGCTGTTGGCTGTAGCTCATACGTTGGGTTATACCGTTGGCGGTCTTCTGACAGCTGGCCTTCTGGCTGTCCAGATTTCGCCTTTGTGGTCTGCGTTGCTCGTAGCCGTCCTCCTGTGTCTGATGATTGTGCCCTTAAAAGCCCATTCGGAATCCAATCTTCAAATTTGCGAAAGAGAACATCGATGAATACCAAGATTTCCGCTTCGGAATGGTTGTCCACAAGCTGTTTTTTGAATTCACTTCTGCGTGAGTTCCAGGACTGGCAAGCCATGGATTTACCGGAACGGCTCCAGGTTCAGTCAGGTTGCCGGCAGGGTATTTGTCTTACTCTATCGAAGCATCCGGAGTTCAGTAAAATCTGGATCCCTCTGCAGCGCTATTCTGTTGTGGGCCGACATCGGTACAGCTTACCCGGCTATGGAGAAGATTCCAGGCAGCAAAGAGCGAGTCTCGATCTTATGCACATGGCGACGATTATTCTGGGCGAAGAAGGCATCGTAGGTATCAACGAAGCGGAGCAACGGCAGATTTTCTTGCAACGACTGCAGGACAGCCGCGATATGATTGAGGAGTCCCTGCGGCTACGGCATCAGGATATCGTGGATTCTTTTGATGCTGACCTGACCTTCCGTGAGGCTGAGCAGCTGTTGATCGTAGGTCATTCCCTGCATCCCACCCCGAAAAGTCGCGATGAATTCACGGCGGACGACAAGTCCGTTTATTCACCAGAAATGGCGGGGCACTTCCCCCTCAGTTGGGTTGTCGCGGATCCTCGATACTTTCATGAGCGACGCTCCGAACATTTCTCCAGGGATTGGATCCAGGAATTGGTAGCGAGCGACCCTTCGCTGCGCCTCCATGTGCCAGCGGGATTCCGCATTCTGCCGATGCACCCTTGGCAAGCGGAGAAACTTAAACAGCATCCCGCCTTGCAGAAAGCGATCGCTGCAGGCCAGGTGCAGTTTCTAACGTCCCCCGGTGACGATTGGTATCCGACTTCGTCCGTGCGCTCGCTTTATCGGCAGCACGCACCTTATATGCTCAAGTTTTCCCTGACATTGAAGCTGACCAACTCCATTCGCCACCTGCTGGTCCATGAAGTGGAGCGCGGGGTCCAGGTTTATGATGTGCTTCAGAGTCAGCACGGCCAGCGTCTTCTTCAGGAACAGCGGTCCCTGCATGTGATCTGTGAGCCGGCTTACGCCATGCTGGTGGGCGAAAGCAGCGAATTGCTGCATGAGTCGATCGTTGTGTGTCGAGAGAATCCCGTTCACCGGGATGATGACCCTCAGCCTTTGGTGTTGGCGACCCTCACCCAGGAGGATCCCCTGGGTCGAGGCAATCTCATTGTTCGGAATATTGAAGGCCTGGCTGTGGATCGCGGTTTGACGATGGCTACCGCCTCCCGCTTATGGTTTAAGACCTTCTGCAGAGTCGCCTTGGAGCCGCTTATGGTGGCTCAGTCGAACTTTGGTATCCTGCTGGGAGCTCATCAGCAGAATTTGCTCCTGACACTCAAGAATCACCTTCCCGATCAGCTCTTCTTCCGCGATTGCCAGGGTACGGGTTACGCCGAGTGGGCCTTTGAGCGGCTCCGTGATCAGGTTCAGTCCCTGGATCTGGAAAACGGCAATATCGTGTCCCATGATATGGCCGTCTATCTTTTCACCTACTATCTGGTGATCAATTCGACCTTCAATGTGATCGCAGCGATTGCTGATTCCGAAGTCATTGAGGAAACGGAGCTCCTACGCGAGCTTCGCGTTCTGGTCCAGGAGCTTATAGACCGCCAGCCTTTTGACAATGAACTCCTGCAGGACCTTTTGCAGGAAAGGACTCTGATGCACAAAGGAAATTTCCGCTGTTCGGTGCAGAGTATCAATGAGAATACCAGTCACAACCCAATGTCCATCTATACCCCTATACGCAACCCCCTGCATGAGATGCAGGCCTGAAAGGATCGCAATATGAATGAGGTTCGTGCTCCTATCACTTACCAGGCACCGGAGTCCCCTTTGGCTGTTTCCGTGAGGTCTGAGGGTTCGCAGATTTTTGCGGGACCCGGACCACGCTTCACTATGGAATTTGCCGTTGAAAATGGGCGTTTACGATTGGTCCGCGATCATCAGGGCCCGGAAAGGGAGCGTATTCATTTGCATGTCATGGAGTTTGTTTTTGGGCATGAACCGTGTCTTCAGTCCCTCGACTGCACCGACCTGCAAGCGCCTTTCCATGACGCCTTCAGCCATCGCTTCTTTCAGAATCGCGAAGGGCGGTTGATGCTGGACCGCGAGGTTTTTTTTCAGCTTCCTGTTCTTTGGCATCGCAGGCAGCAGGAAACCTTTGCACCGGAACGCTGGATCATGACCCACGAACGCGCTCATCCGCAGCGGGATTTTGTTGAACACGGTGTCCTTTATCGCCGGTATGTCCCCACCATGGGCCAAACGCTCAGCTTTGAACTGCTGGATCGCCAGCAGCATCTGGATATCTTCCACGAATGGCATCATCAACCCCGGGTCGCCATGTTTTGGGAAATGGCTCACCCGAAGGAGCAGCTGGATGATTATTTGAGCAAAATGGAACAGGATCCCCATCAGCGCCCGATCATGGCTTTGCTGGATGGTCATCCTGTGGGCTATTTCGAAGTCTACTGGACTCCAGAAGATCGGCTCGGACCTTACTATGACCATGACCCCTTCGACCGTGGCTTTCATTTCCTCATCGGTGATGTTTCGGTGTTAGGCGGACGAGCCACTCCGGAATTGATTCAATCGATGGTGCACTTTATTTTTCTGGATGATGCACGCACTCGTCGCGTCATGGGGGAACCCCGATCGGATAACGCAAAGCTCCTGCGTTATGTGGAAAGCCTGCCCGGCTGGGTCAATCTTCGGGAATTCGATTTCCCGCATAAACGGGCTGCTCTCCTGCAAAATCGCCGTGAAGATTTTTTTCGAGGGGGGAGTCTTTGATGAACGCTCGGCAAGCTCATGACTGGATCCTGGTCAATCAGCGTCTCGTGGCCAAAGCGATCGCGGAAATGTCATTTGAACAACTCCTGAAACCTGCCCTTGAAGAGGACGGCTATTCTCTAGCCTTAAGTTCGGGTGTGCGGTACCGCTTTACAGCTTGGGTTACGATTTGGGACTTTCTGCGCATCGAAGCCGTGTCTTTGCGACGACAGCCGTTGGGCTCCATGGCATGGGACGAGGTCACGTCCGCAGGCCAATTTTTTCTGGATGCTCAAGCGGAAACGGCCATGGATGATATCATTCTTGGAAATTTCATGGAGGAAATGCATCGGACCCTGTTTGCCGATATGAAACTTCTGTCCCTGCAGCGGAACCACAGTTCAGCGTCGATGATCGAAATGGACGGTGATACCCTGCAGGGCCTGCTGGATGGACATCCCAAAGCTCTGTTGAACAAAGGCCGCATGGGGTGGGGGAGTCCTGATCTGGATCGCTTTGCTCCGGAATCCATGCCTTCCTTTCAGCTGTTTTGGATTGCCGTCAGCCGTGAGACGGTCGAACAATCGAAGCATCCCGCATGGACCTCGGAGCAGTTGCTCGATGACAGCATGCAGGCGGATGAACGCGTCCGTTTCCAGCAGACGATTCTCGCTTTGGATGTCAGTCCCGAGCGTTATGAGTATATGCCGGTTCATCCCTGGCAATGGGAGCAGGTGATCGAGCAGCAGTTTGCAGGAGCCATAGCGTTCAGGAGCATCGTGCCTCTTGGCCTCTTCGGAGACCGCTATCGGCCACAAACTTCGCTCCGAACGATGAGCAACGTGGACCGTCCCGAATGTCTCCAGATCAAATTGTCAATCTCCATTCTCAACACATCGTGTGTGCGCGGACTGCCAGCGCGTTATGTTGCCGTTGCACCTCAGCTTTCGCTTTGGCTGGCGCAGATTTGTGAACGTGATCCGCTGCTGCAAAGATCAGGCGCCCGCGTCCTCCAGGACGTGGCCAGCATGCATCGGCAACACGAACATTATATCCAGGTGAAGGAAGCCCCTTATCGCTATCATGAGTATCTCGGCGTTGTCTGGCGGGAGAGTTCGCAGGCCCGCCTGCAGAGGGGCGAGCAGGCTGTGATCACAGCAGCGCTCTTTCAAAAGGATGCGCAGGGCGAGGCCCTCCTGGTGCACTGGTTGGAACGCAGTGGGTTAAACCTGGAAGCCTGGCTGAGAGCATATTTTCAGGTGGTGGTGATCCCTCTTTATCATTTGCAGTGCAAGTATGGAATTGGCATGGTCGCGCATGGGCAGAATACCGTCCTGCGTCTGGATCAAGGCCGACCTGTGGGCATGTATTTAAAAGATCTGCAGGGTGATCTGCGGATCATTGATGAAGATTGGCCTGAACTTGAGACTTTGGCCCCGACCATAAGGGCCAAACTCACGCGACTTCCAGCGCACTATTTGATCCACGATCTGCAAACGGGGCATTTCATTACCGTGCTGCGTTTTCTGTCAGCCACGTTATACGAAACGATGCGCTACTCGGAAGAATCTTTTTACCAGATCCTCACCGAAGCTTTGGAGGCTTATGGAAAAAGTCAGCCGGAACTGGCCGAGCGTATACGGCAGCGGTCCTTGCTGGAACCCACCATGATCCGTGTTCTGATCAATAAGGTTCGTTTTAAAATCGGTTATGCGGATCACGCCGAACGTCCCGTGCCTGCCCTGGGTACCGAACTTATCAATCCCTTGTCACGACGAAAACTGGGAGGAAATCATGTCAGCCCAACCTTATGATTTGGTGGGTCTGGGAATCGGCCCCTTTAATTTAAGTCTGGCCTCCCTTGCGGAAAGTCTGGGTGGATTAAAAAAGGCCTTTTTTGACGCTAAACCTGAATTCCAGTGGCATCCCGAACTCATGCTGCCCGACGCGACCATGCAGACGACCTGGGTCAAGGATCTGGTCAGCGCCGTGGCTCCCACGAGTCCCTATAGCTTTCTCAATTACCTGGTCGAGAACCGGAGATTTTATGCCTTTCTGAATACAGGACGTTCGGTCATTCTCCGGCAGGAGTTTGAAGACTATTGCCGCTGGGTGAGCCGTGGGCTGTCTTCGCTGAATTTTCAAAGCCCCATCCGTGAAATTGATTTCAAGGACCAGAGCTTTCAGATTCGGCTGGATGACAGGACGGTCCAGGCGAAGCATGTTTGCCTGGGAACAGGATTGCAGGTCCATATTCCCAAAGTGGCAGAAAAATATTTAGGCCCGCGCTGTTTTCATCCCAAGTCTGCTCATCTTGCTGAACTCGATGTGACCGGCAAGCGCGTGCTTATCGTTGGGGGCGGGCAAACCGGGGCTGAGATCTTTCTGAACATGCTGCGGGGACGCTGGAAGCAGCCTGACCGCATTCACTGGATTTCACGTCGACCCAACCTGGAACCCTTGGATGAGTCGGCGTTCACCAATGAATATTTCATGCCGCACTATGTGAAGAACTTTCATAAGCTCCCGATCGAAGAGAAGGATCACATCGTTCGTTCGCAGAAGCTGAGCAGCGACGGTATCACGCCGGCTTACCTCTTGGAGCTGCACCGTGAACTCTATCGGCATGGGCATGTCGAGCGTCGAGGCCCTGAGGTCATCATTCAAACCAACCGTGAACTGCATGACTTGCAGCAGCACGGCGATATTTTTCAGGCCCGTCTTTGCCATACTGTGCGGGGTGAGACGTCTCCCCTGGCCTGCGACATTGTCATCCTCTGCACTGGCTTTCAGAGCCGCTTGCCTGGCTTTATGGAACCTCTGCTTCCTTCCCTGGGTATGGATCATCTGGGGCGGCCTTTGGTTGGAGAAAACTTTCAAATGGACTGGGACGGCCCGGCCTCAAATCGCCTTTACGCCGTTAACTTCAGTCGACACGGGCATGGCATTGCCGAGCCGCAGACCAGTTTGATGGCCTGGCGTTCGGCCTGCATTCTGAACGATGTCCTGGGTTGTGATAGGTTTCCACTGAACAATGAAGCTCAGGGATTTCTCCAGTTTTTTTCTTAAACATGATGAGCCTCATGAGGTGGATCGATGGTGAGCCGTTCCCCGCAGCGAAAGCAGTATTGACTGTTATGCATATGATGGCGTTCCGCGCAGCGTGGGCAGGCCCTGGGAGACTGTGGCTGGCGACTCGCACGGCCGATTTCAACCGACATAATCCCAGTGGGCACAGCAAGGATTCCATACCCCATGAGCATGACACATGCGGCCATGAACTTGCCCAGAGGCGTCAACGGCGTAATATCCCCGTAACCGACGGTCGTCAGGGTCACCACGGCCCAATAGACGCTCACGGGAATATTGGTAAAGCCGTTCTCCGGACCCTCGACGAGATACATGAGGGCGCCAACGATCAGAATGAGCGAGAGCACGCCTCCTAGAAATACCAGAATCTTGTGACGACTGGCCTTCAGAGCTGCAAGGAGAACGGAAGCCTCGCCCGTATATTGGACGAGCTTCAGGATCCGAAAGACCCGCAAGAGCCGTATGGCACGAATCACAAGAAGAGCCTGGGATCCGGCGAAATAAAAGCTGAGATAGGTGGGGATGATGGAACAAAGGTCAATGAGGCCGAGAAAACTTTTTGCATAGCGGCCAGGCTTGGGCGTGGAAATCAGCCGCAAAATATATTCGGTGGTAAAAAGGATCGTGAAAATCCATTCGGCCAGCCGCAACCACTGTCCGTACTGCTGTTGAAACCCCGAGACGCTCTCCAGGCTCACACAGAGGATGCTCAGGATAATTAACCAAAGCAGGACAATGTCAAATAATTTTCCAGCAGGCGTATCAGAGCCAAAAATGACGATATAGATCTGCTTGCGCCATGACGCACGTGAGGCGGGAACGTCAGACGTGTCTGGCAAAGCTGGCGGTTCGTCTGATTTCATACGAATCCCTGGACTTGTAGAGTATCCCTCTTAAACTCTTACCAGATTTTTGTCCAACACGCATCCTGTCATGAAAAGTTTCTGGCGGATTTGATTGGCCTGTGCAAACATGCGACAGGGCTATGGTTGGACCCGTTCCTTTTTTTCAAGAGAATTCGTGTGACGATCAAACCTTCGATCAAAAAAAGTAAAATCATCATTCGACGCTGGCGGGAAGATGACATCGCCGGCCTCGTCCAGTGTCAAAAGTCGGTTTATCAGAGCGACTTCCCAACGGATTCGGCCCATGACCGCCGACTTTTTGAGCTGGAGTTTAAAAAATTTCCCGAGGGCCAGGTGTTGGCCGAAAGCAACGGCATGGTGGTCGGGTACGCTTGCGCCATCATTGTGCAGTTGGATGACAGCCAGCCTTACTATACCTATTCGGAAATTACGGGTGACAGCACCTTCAGTACGCACGACCCCAGCGGGGATACGCTCTATGGCGCTGACATAGCGGTGCATCCCGACTATCGCGGATCGGGCATTGCCGGCATGCTTTACAGCCAGCGCATGCGTATCATGAAGCGCTATAACCTGCGGCGGATGGTCGCCCATGGTCGGTTGCCGAACTATCACAAGTATGTGGGCCAGTTCACTCCTGAGCAGTATGTCGCCGAGGTCAAAGAGCGACGTATTCTGGATCCGGCGCTGATCGCCCATTATAAAGCAGGATACGTGGTGAAAGCGATTCTGTTCGATCAACTGGTCGATCGTTCCAGCATGAACTACACAACCTGGCTGGAAAAAATCAATCCGGAGTTTTCAGATACCAAGCGTCGGATTGCATCCACCCCTATCAAACGTCCTGTCAGGCGTATCCGCGTTTGCACCGCGCAATGTGAACTCAAGAACATTTCCAGCTGGGACGAATTCAAACGCAACGTCGTTTATTTCGTTAACACAGCGGCCTCGTACCACTGCCACTTCCTGCTGTTTCCCGAGCTCTTCACCTTGCAACTTCTGGGCTTGCTTGACAGCCAGGCGTCGATCCAAAACAATCTCAAAGAACTGGCCACGCTGATTCAGCGTTATAAGGATCTGTTTCAAGAACTCGCGCAGAGTCGGGGCCTCTATATCATTGCGGGTACGCATCCGGTACTCCGCAACGGCAAAGTTTTTAACACCGCTTTCCTCTTCACCCCAACGGGACGAGCGTATGAACAGGATAAACTGCATATTTCCCGTTCCGAACGCAGCACCTATGCCTTCAATCCTGGCGAAGCCATTCGAGTGTTTGATACGCCCATGGCTCGTATTGCGATCCTGGTGTCGTATGATATTGAGTTTCCTGAAGTCAGCCGCCTGTTGGTTAAATACGGTGCGGAAGTTCTCTTTGTTCCCTTTGCCACGGACGAACGCAAAGCCTACAGCCGCATACGATTCTGTGCTCACGCGCGCGCCGTTGAAAATTGTGTCTATGTGGTCATCGCCGGCAACGTCGGCAATCTCGCGCAGGCCGATAGTTTGATGATTAACTACGCCCAGTCAGCCATCATAACGCCGAGCGATTTTGCGTTTCCGACCAACTCGGTCGAGGCGGAAGCGGACGCCAATACTGAAACGGTGGCTATTGCTGAACTGGATATTTCGAATCTTCTGCTGCAGCGGGATATTGGAACCGTCAGGCCGCTGTTTGACCTGCGGGTGGATCTGTTCGAGACCCAATCCAAGGTTCCGATTGAGGTCATCCGTTGCGATTGATTGTTCAGCTCGGGTCAGTAGCCCAGTTCGCATTCATAACCGAATGTGCCGGTCGGTTTGAAATAGACTGAGGCCGTGAGGCCTTTTCTCACCTTATTGGGTTCCTGTTCGAGGGTCGGATAACGCCATCGCTTGTGAGCTTGCAGCGTCGCTCTGTCGAAAACATTCTCAGGTTCCGAGCGTTCAATGCGAGTATTCTCAGGACGACCTTCCGGGCTGACATCGAAGCGTACAGTCACCACACCGGATTGCCCTTTCTTAAGTGCCTCAAAAGGATAACGCGGTAGAACGGTTGCAATGGATTTGACCTTGGGTTTTGCAGGATCGTCCACCGTTCGGAGACGAGCACGTCTGGCAGCAATTTCTTTGGCCATTGACTCGGGAACGATGACGATCCGCGTGCCTCCATCTGCTGAATAGATAAAATCAACAAAGCACTGGCCGCTTTTTCCACTCATGAATTTCCAGCTGCGTATGGCTTCGTCGGAAAGCGCTTTGAAGTTTGGCGCCGAAAGATCCATAGGCTCAAACTGCGTAACCTGACCACTTTCATCAAAGTTGCATCGATAGAGATGGGTGATGCAACTGGTGGCAGTGATGGATGACCAGTCGTCGGCGGTGAATTCCGGGTACGCGGAAGTTTTGATGGAAAGGTCTGTCTCGCCTAACCTAAACAGATTGCGAGGTGGTGTCGCACAGGCTGTCGACATGGCAAAGACGCATAAGACTGTCATCAGGTGAAACCATCGCATTCCAAAACTCCCTTGAACTCAAGTTGCGGTCCTTCGCGTCATTCACGCTCAGGTCGGCTTACCTTAGGGAAATCAGGTCTGGCTTACGAGTGATTATGGTGGTGGTCCAGGGAATTTCGTTCTCCAAAGCTCGAGCCTTGGTACGACCGCATTTGCGCTATTCAGACATAGTGTGGGATTTTCAAGGATTACATTGGCACAGAAGAACCTGTGTCAAGGTTGGAACTGAAGGGCCGTCTGGGCGGATTTGAAGTGTTTTCGTCGTGCTGCATGTAGGCTGCTGGATCCACGATATCTTGAGACGGTTTAATTGTAAGTGGTACTGTTTGGGCGTGTTGAGTATGCGGTCGGCCTATACTGGTGAACCAGACTTCATAACTCTCATGACATGTTGGACAGGTATGGGTTTCCTCGAAACCGTTGCGATTCGAAGGACATGCCTGTCGTGGGATTACCCTGGCGGCCCATTCTTTACAGCAATTGTTCACGTCCGCGTGCCTCCTCCAGCGCAACTGGGCGATCCAGGCTTCTGCAAAAAGCAGTCCTCTTCCAACATCGCGTCAAAACGAAAGAATCGGAGTGTTTGGCCGTAGCAACAGCGGTTTTTTTGCTTCAGAAACTTACCTAGCTTTCTCATCATCCCCTGGCGGCATCAGCCTCGCCAAGGGATGCATGGCATCACCGAAACCATACCCGATGTATGGTGCTAAAGGCGGCGTTGTCGCTACCGTAGTCGCATTCCCAAACATTCAGTCCGGCATCGGCCGCTATGCTCCACATGACATCCGGGACAGCATCCACAATGCGGCCGAACGTATTGAATGTCAGAACTGAATTCAGCTGGTTGGTGTCCGCGCGATCGATCGCGCCTGGGATAGTTCCGGTATGTCCCGTCAGGGCCGTAAAGCTGGATCGAATGCCCAGGCAATTCCCTTGACCTGTTTTTGCAGCGCCTACGCAGGCAGCTTCAGCGGTTTTAAAATGAACGACGCGCGTGTTTTGCGACGAGCGACAGAAAAAGCGAAGTTCCCTGGCGCCGGCAAATTTAGCGAATAAAGCATTCCCAGCATGGCCCCAGAAAAGAGGCTTGGCGGACTCGTCGTCGCCTAGAATGTCACTGCCTAATAAAGGCAAAGACTGTGTGAGAACAGTAACAGGAGGCGTGGTGCCGGCGCGATGATTGTAGCTCAGCATCAAAGTCCATCCGCCGCCATCCGTTTGCATATCGCAGGATACATCGATAGCCTTACGGGTTTCGAGTGCAGCATCCAAAAAGATTTTATAAGGGCCACTTAAGGCATCGGGCTTGGCCTTTTTTATGGCCGCACAACTATCCGGAAAAAAAGCTGCCGGCGGAATCGGCGTTGGCGTTGGTGTTGGCGTCGCCACAACTTCCGGCTCCGCATTGGGAACCAGGACGCTGTCATAGACTTCGACTGGTGGAAGATTTTCACCTTCAGCATTCTCGGGAGCGACGGCAACCGCTTCACGCCCTTGCAACTCAGGCACGCTGTTTCCATTACGACAGGCGCTGAATGTTAAGGCTAGAATAGCGTTCAACGCCAATGCCACTTGATGCTTTTTCACCGTTTGAACCTCGGATTGGTTTTTTATTTTATCGGCTGGGGTGTGGCAAAACTTGACTTGTTTTTTGGAAATAATTGAGTGATTTTAATTACTTAAAAAGAGATGGTCAGACCCCTTGCGGGACCTGACCAGCCTTGACTTTGGGATGTAGGGTTCTTCTCACATGTTATACACAAAATACTGATCGGATGTTTTGTTATTATCCTGAGATCTTTTTAAATTGGTCAGCAGTGACCGCGAGTTATCGGCGTGAATTGCAATCATTTCGTACACAAAATTTTTCGGAGTTCGGGCAGCGGGCAGGGAAAAGCCCAGTCCTTATAGGAGCTGGGCCAACTCGGAAGAAAAAGGGCTATTATCTTACGTTGGCGTTGCGGGCCAATTCAATCGCGATGTCGCGCCACCAGTTCCCGGCAGCCGGACCGCCGTTGCAGGCGCCATCCGACTCACCAGGCCGTTTCCCCCAGATAAACGCCACCACGCCCTCGATGCCCGTATCAAACGTAGGGCGGGCCCCAAGCGCGCGATTACGAGGATTACACCATTCAGTGTTGCCGGCGGGATCAATCCCATTGCGGCTTGTATCCACAATAAAGCCCTTGTTTCCCACCTGACTTCTTACTTTCTGTCCATAAGCGACGTTTGCAGGCGTGGACTGATAGTTTGAAGTATTGAGGGCGAAACCATCCGCTTCAGCGATACCCACCTGTTTCAGAAGGCCGGCCGCTTCATCCGAACTCAACCAGGCGGAATGCCCTGCGTCGATGAAAACTTTAAGATTGGGCTTGCTCTTTAGGATGCCTATGGCGGATTTGATCAGACTGACTCGTTCACTGCGGAGCTCGGGGGTCAAACAGAGTTGACCATTATCTTTCTTTTGAACCAGCCCAGGAACGGCGTCGGGTTCGAGAATCACGATCGCTTTGCGGTTGCCGACCGCGTTGGCCACCTCGGTGATCCAAGGCAGATATTTGGCGGCATCAAGACCACCTGCGGAATGCAAACCGCAGTCCCGATAAGGAATCATATAGGCGACCAGGACGGGCCAGGCGTCCTGCTGTTGAGATATGTCGACGACGTTCCGAACAGCGTCGGCCACGTTCCCCGACCAGGCACCGAGCCAGACGGCAGCACCCTGCTTCGCAATATAGTCAATCAAAGGAGCATTGGGATCATTAGCGTTTCTCAAGGAGTTGGCGTCACTCGCCGCCTGGGAAGAGGGGTCCACATAGAAACGACTGTTTTTATCGAAAACGGATGAACCGCCAGTCGGCATCGTAGGTTTGATCACCACGTCGGCGTCTGGCTTTTTAGGAGGTTCTGTAGGTGTGATGGCTGGGGTGGTTGTGGAACAAATCTGAATGATGGGTTCATAGCTCGCGGTGTTAATCACATGGGTACGGGATTTTTCATCGGTAATGTCACGACCTGCTGGGTCTTTACCACCTGAACAGGATTCATAAACAACTTTTCCTGCGGCGTCCTGATAGCTCAGGAGAAAGCGATAGGTGCCATAACTCAGTTTGGTGGCGGTGTCTTCGAATCCTGACGCGGCTCCACTGCCTTTGCTGAAACTGAGGGTTTTATCAAAGCTGGTGGATTCCACCCCGGAGATTTTAAGCTCCAATTTCGCATAAACCGGTTTTTCACCATTGGGCAGGTTGGCTAACTCACCCACTCGCACTGTCGAAAGATTGGACGCTTCGGCTCGATCGTTGACACGATCGCGCGCACCACAGTTAATTAGAAATGCCGAGGACAGAAGGAGGGGAGGCAATAAAATCATTGATTTCACGGGGAACTCCACAGTGTGTGCCACAGAAAAAGAGCAGCAGGAGAAGGAACGGGTTCAAAACTTTCCTGAAGGAAAGCTTTGATAGTCCGTTTTAGCAATGTTTTGGCCGTGGGCATAAACCAGGATTGTCGGTGGGGGAGGGTGCGATCGGTGTTCCTAATGATCGAGGAAGGTCTGCAGGCCCGCTTTGGCGAGCTGATACTCGAGCAAGGCTTCGATGCGCCGTCGCTTGATATCATGAACCCGACGGATCGATTCGAGCACATCCGAGCTTTCACGAACACCGCGATTGAAGTCCGCATCGATTTTATTTTGCAGGGCCGAAGCTGATTCCCCATGCCTCGTCAGGGTCTCCAGGATAGGCGTCAGGGCGCGAATGTCGTGAAAATATTCATGGACCCGGGATTCTGCTTCCCGGATTTGATAAGCCCTCTGTAAGTCCAAGGCGGCCGCTTCCTGCAGTCGTGCGGCGGATTCCTTGCGCCTTTCCGAGCTTTCCTGGAGATCAAGGGTAACGCGTAATCCAAGGGCTGTTTCTCGTTCCGGCAACGGACCCGGGTTGGGCCGTTCCTTGACTTGAAAACCCGAGTAGCTGGCAAAAACATCGACCTCGGGACGCCACCATTCGTTTTTCAGCGACGACTCTTCACGAGTCGCGATAGCCTGGACTTCCAATTTTTTCAGTTCTGGAACGTCTTTCACGTGGGCGGAATCGGTGGTTTTCCCCGTATCAATGGTGGCGAGACTTTTTACAGAAACGGCCGTTTCTGGAGGTAAACCTAGAGCCAGTGCGAGTCGATCCTCCGTTTCATGCATCTCTTTTTCGAAAAACAAAAGGTCCCGTTCCAACTCCTGATCAAAGAGAATCCAATCCGTAACCAGGCTTTCCGCCAAAAGCCCTGCTTGAATCTTTTGAGTGAGAGCACGCTTTTTTTGGCGATTCTCGGCACGGGTTGTCTCGCTCAATTGCATCATCTGACGAATAGCCGCGAGCCGGATGTAATCAGCTCGCGCTTTCATGAGTTCCTGGCGGAAGAAGGCGTGGGCATCGAGCTTGCGAAGTGCGACCTGCGTGTCGATGGCCTTGTTTCGCCAGACATCACGACCGCTCCGGTAGACATTGGAAACGGCATCCACTTTCCAAAAAGGGGCTGTCTCACCTGTGCCGTCAGCCTCTTTCTGCCCACGCAGACCGGATTCAAACGCAAAGCGAGGAAGGAGGGAGCGATCCCAGGAATGAAGCCGCAAGCGGGCGGCTTCCGTGCTGCTGTCGGCGGCGTGGACTCCCTGATTGTATTGGCGAATAAGATTTGGCAAATCCTCGTAAGCCAGATTCCGGGTTGCGGCCCCGGCCGAACCCATGGGTCCCCAAACGAGAATGATGATCGATGCCCATGCCTTCATGGTGAAATTCCTTGCGTGCGGATTAGTCCAGATTATCGAATGCGGACAACAGTTCCTTGTCCTTATCCTTGAGCACAAAGTCCAGATTGAAAGGCTTGCCGATAGCCTCAGGCATCTGACCCGTGAAGGCCTTGCCATCATAAGTGACGTCAAATTCCTTGGTCTGCCACTTGCCTTTTTTCTTCGCTGCCATGCTTACTTTGCCTTTTTGATCCCAGGTGCTCGCATCGACGGGTTTGAATTCGCTGTCGTAGAGATAGAGCTGAACTTTGCCTTCAGGGGATCGGACCAACTCAGCTTTGTAAGCAAGTTTGGCTTTAGGGCCGAGCTTCGCTTCTTTTTTCTCGACCACGGCGGACACCAGCCCACCGAATTTGCCCGTATCCGAAAGTTTAGGACCGTGGCCTTCATCATGGGCTGATGCAGGAAAGCTGGTCATGAGAAGGGAGGCAGCTACCAGAAAAGCATTCATCTTCATACGAGTTCTCCTTGATTCGCCCGAGAGCGAAGATATTGCTCGGAAGCCTTTTTGCCGAAGAGGTAAAAGGCTGTCGGAGTTACGATCAGATCCAATAAGGTCGATGACACCAGGCCACCGACGATCACCACAGCGACGGGATGCAGGATTTCCTTGCCCGGCTCTCCTGCGGCCATAAGCAAGGGGATCAGAGCCAGGGCAGCTGTTGAAGCGGTCATTAAAACGGGAACGAGGCGCTCCAGAGTGCCACGCAGTATCATGGCCTTGCCAAAGGTTTCACCTTCCTCATGCATCAGATGAAGATAGTGACTGATCATGAGAATTCCATTGCGTGAGGCAATGCCGCACAGGGTTATAAAAGCAATAAGCGTGGCGACCGAAAGATTGCGTTCCGTCATGGCGATGGCCAGGATGCTGCCAATCAAAGCCAGCGGAATATTGAGCATGACCTGAAGGCTGAGCACCCAGGAACGGAAATGCAGATAAAGGACCAGGAAAATCCCAAGAACAGAGAGCATTCCCAGAATAGCAATCCGCTTCGACGCCTGCTGCTGGCTCTCGAATTGTCCGCCGAGTTGAATGAAATATCCAGCCGGTAATTTCAAACCTTCGGCCAGTCGAGTCTGTATGTCATCAACCGTGGAACCCAGATCGCGCCCTTGCGTGCCTGCAGAAACCACCAGACGTCTCTGCATGTTCTCGCGGTTGATCATATTAGGTCCGCTCCCCTGATAAACCTCGGCCACGTCCTTCAACCTTACGCCTTGTCCACTGGGCAGAACCTTGATCAAGGTCGAACCGATGGTCTCAGGGGTTGAGCGTGAGGCATCATCCAATCGTATAAAGATATCGTGGATGCGTTGACCTTCCAAAAACTGACCCGTGGTTTCCCCGTTCAAAGCGATTTCCAGATTTTCGGCGAGCGCTCCTGATTTGATTCCGAAACGGCCTGCTTCTTCGCGATCGATGGCTATTTTCAGTTGAGGTATGAGGACCAGCGGCTCCACCTGAAGGTCAACCACGCTTGGTGTTTTTTCCAGAAGGTCATAGATCTCACCACCCAGACGCCTGAGTTCACTCAGCTCCGGCCCAAAGATTTTGATGGCAATTTGCGCACGGACTCCCGACAGGAGATGGTCCAGTCGATGACTGATCGGTTGTCCAATGTTGACGTAAACGTCGCCCACGGCTTCAATCTTATCCCGAATATCTTTCAGAACTGCAGGGCGTGGTCGGCCTTCCTCCTTGAAATCCACATCGATTTCGCTCCAATGGACGCCTTCCGCATGCTCGTCCATTTCCGCGCGTCCTGTCCGTCGGACCGTGGAGCGGACCTCAGGAACAGAAAGGATCGCTTCCTCAATTTTAATGCCAAGCTGGTCCGAAGCGGTCAACGAAATGCCAGGAGCTGCGGCTACACCGATCGTAGCCGTCCCTTCATTGAAATCAGGCAGAAAATTTCGTCCCATTTTGGGCAGAAGACTGATGGCAAAGACCAGAAGACCTGACACGAGCACGAGCACCGCCCAGGGTTTGGGCATGGCAAAGTTCACGATGAACGTCGCGCCCCGTTTGAGTCCGCGGACAAAGAAACCGTCTCCTGCATGGGCCACAGCCTTGGAATGGGGCAGGAAGTACGAGCAGAGCACAGGCGTAATCGTCAGTGAAATAAGCAGGGAAGCCAGAATGGAAATAATATAGGCCGCTCCCAAGGGGACAAATAGACGGCCTTCGATGCCACCCAACGCAAAGAGGGGAAGAAACACAAGACATACAATGACGGTTGAGATCACGATGGAGTTGCGGACTTCAGATGAAGCCGTATAGATCACGCGCAAGGGATTCTGGGGAACGGTGGACAGGCGATTCTCCCGTAAGCGTCGAAACACGTTTTCAACATCGACAATGGCATCGTCGACTAGTTCCCCGATGGCGACGGCCAGACCGCCGAGCGTCATCGTATTTACGCTCATTCCCATCAGGTGAAAAACGATGGCTGACATGATCAATGACACGGGGATGGCGACCAGGGTGATGGCCGTGGTTCGCACATTCAAGAGGAACAGGAAGAGAATAATCGCCACCATGATGATGCCATCACGGAGGGCTTCTTTCACATTATCGATCGCGGTCTGGATAAAATGAGCCTGGCGAAACAGATTGCGCTCCAATTTCATCCCTTGAGGGATGGTGGAGGCCATTTCATTCAGCTTTTGATCGATAGCCTGGGTGAGATCCACAGTACTGGCATTCGGCTGCTTTTGAATGGTCAGGATTACGGAATGCTTGCCGTTGATGCTGCCTTCCCCGCGCTTCGGTTTGGGCCCGATCCTGACTTCAGCCACATCCCGAATGAAGACGGGCTGACCGAGGTGCATGCCGATCACGGATTTTTTAATATCATCCAAGGAGCCGACGCGGCCCAAGGGCCGGATTAAATACTCCTTGTCGCCAATATCGAGAAATCCTCCCGTCGTATTCTCGCTGATTTCCCGCATGGCGTTTTTGAATTCCTCGAGAGAAATGCCACGCTTCTGCAGAGCAGGGCCTGAAACCAGAATTTGATACTGCTTCACCTGTCCACCCATGACGATGACCTGGCTGATCCCAGGCACTGTCATAAGCTGTGGTCGCAAAGTCCAGTCAGCGTAGGAACGCAGATCCATGGGCGACGTGGACGCATCGGCCGCGGTCAAGCCTACGAACTGGATTTCTCCCATGATAGAGGTCATAGGTCCCATCACCGGGACTATCCCAGGAGGCAGCCGTCCCTGCAGAAGTTGCAGGCGTTCCGCAATCAACTGACGGTTCTGAAAAATATCAGTCCCCCAATCAAATTCCACGTAGGCAATCGCAATCCCAATGCCGCTCGAAGACCGAACCCGCAAGACGCCAGGTGACCCGTTAAGCACGGCTTCAATCGGCACCGTGACAAGCGATTCCACCTCTTCCGGGGCCAGCCCATGAGCTTCTGCCAGAACCGAAACAGTGGGTCGATTGAGATTGGGCAGGACGTCCACGGGCAGGCGCCGGGCGACCATCACTCCATAGACGCAAATAGCCAGGAGCATTCCCAGGATAGTCAGGCGATGATTCAGGGAATATCGAATAATAGCATTCAGCATCAACTTCTCCGGAAGTCGGAAAGCAACAGAATTTCCATGTTGTGTAGGATGACAGATTTTCAGGTAATGGGAGGTCGCAATAAGCCCTGGCATAGGACTGTGCAAACGAGCTCATGCACATTGAATTCCGGACGAGGCTGACTTTCAAAGGTGAAAGGTGCCGATAGCAAGGGTTTTGGATCGATTCCTAAATCGGAAAAAAGGCCCCAAAGGTCCCGGTCATGACTATGCGATGGCGGATGCTGCGGGTCATCATGATCGTGGGGATGTTCAGCATCAGCGGTCGCGTGGGCCTCTGCATGCTCGTGATCATGGTGCACGTGATCCGTTTGATGAAAGCTTTGAACATGGCTCCATGTTTTAAAAAAGCTCGTGGTCTGAAACGGAAGATTCAGGAGCAGCATGAGTATGTAGAAAAATACAGAGAAGCGCATGTTTCAACCAAAGGATGACGTTAGCATGAAGAAGATAGCGGAAATCTCGTGAATTTTCTATGTGCCAATTTGGTGGGAGTGCCGCCCCCGTCTTGGACTTCATTTGGTCAGGCAAGTTTGTTATGAAGGAGCTTTGTGAACGATCCATGAAAATAAGGCGGGATCATGTTTTCCAAGGCTGCCAGAGTCAAGGTTCGAGGCTTTCATCGATGGGCGGGTATCCTGATCGGCATTCAACTCTTGTTGTGGGTGGGGAGCGGAGTTTACTTTGCCTGGGTGCCGATCAAGGTCGTGAAGGATGAAGACCGCAAAGCCGACCTCACCTATGATCCTTTGCCTTTGGATCGTGTCGTATCGCCCCAATCGCTCCCTCTTCCTGCTTCGTTTGCCACCAAAAGCCTTAGGCTGGAACAGCTGCCTGCCGGCCTTATGTATCGGCTGGAATCAAGGGCGGGCGAAGTCGCTGTGTTCGATGCGCTCACCGGTCACACGAGCCCGCAGCTCCATGCGGACCGCGTCGCCGAGCTGGCCAGGATGCAAATACAAACTCAGGATCAACCGAACCGGGTTGAACTTCTCCAAAGAGCACCGGCCGATTATAAAGGGCCCGTTCCTGTTTATCAGGTTACGTTCGATGATTTCCGGCGGACCCGCCTCTACACGGATCCCTGGTCCGGCAAGGTCATGGTGCGCCGCAACGTATTTTGGCGAGTCTATGATTTCCTCTGGATGCTGCACATTATGGATTTTTCGGAGCGTGAAGATTTTAACAATCCCTTGTTGAAAGTTCTCAGTGTCCTGGCCTTGGTATTGCTCGCGAGCGGCTATTTCCTTTTCTTCTTCGGGCGTACCCCTCGCAAGAAATATGATGGGTCCCCATCTTCCAACTGAAGAATTTCAAAGGTCCAGCCCTGAGATTTTTACCTATGTCCCACTCACCGTAAATCCATCCCCTTTTTTCAAAGAGTTTGGAAAAAACGAGTTCAAATGAAGGGGGCAAATTCCTATAGTCAACCCACCAAAGCCGGAGTTTCAGTTCCTGGAGTTTTTATGAAGCATAAAG
Source organism: Oligoflexus sp. (assembly GCF_035638955.1). GTDB lineage: Bacteria > Bdellovibrionota_B > Oligoflexia > Oligoflexales > Oligoflexaceae > Oligoflexus. The sequence goes on from NZ_DASQYZ010000060.1 coordinate 45,328, forward strand.
TGCATGATCATAATTTCCACGACGAGAGGCATCAGCATCAGACCTTCACGCCTCAGGTGATGGTCCCCGTTGCTGCCGCGTCAACACCGGGTCAGACCATTTGGGTGTGCCCGATGCATCCGGAAATTCGCCGCAACGCGCCCGGCCATTGCCCTATCTGTGGTATGTCCCTGGAAGCGTTTCTGCCCGATGTTCAGGATAATGCTGAGCTCAAGGGCATGTCGAGGCGTTTTGGGGTGGCCGCGGTGTTAACCATACCCCTGCTCTTCATTGCCATGGGCGATATGCTTCCCGGCGCTCCCATCTCGGCCTTATGGAGTGCCCAAGGGCGGGTTTTTCTAGAGTTGGCTTTAGCCACTCCCGTTTGTCTTTGGGCGGCCTGGCCTTTTTATCAACGCGGATGGGACTCGCTGGTTAAAAAGCGACTTAACATGTTTACGCTGATTGCCTTGGGTGTGAGCGTGGCTTACATCTATAGCCTTGTCGCCGCGCTTGCTCCTGATCTATTTCCGGCTTCCTTTCGAAGCCATGGCGGACAGGTTGCTGTTTATTTTGAAGCGGCCGCGGTCATTGTTACGTTAATTCTCCTGGGCCAGGTGCTCGAACTGAAAGCCAGAAGCCAGACCAGCTCTGCCATTCAAAAACTGCTGGGACTGGCCCCCAAACTTGCCCACGTCTTGGATGCTGAGGGCGTGGAAAAAGATGTTCCCTTGGAGCAGGTCCAGGTGGGCGATCGCTTGCGGGTGCGACCCGGTGAAAAAATCCCAGTCGATGGTGTCGTGCTGGAAGGCAAAAGTTCCGTTGATGAATCAATGATCACTGCGGCAAAGGTGTCCAGGGTACTGTCGATGGTCATAAGGTGGCCTTGGGCAGTCGGAGCCTCATGGATACGCTTGGATTATCCTTGGATGCGCTCTGGCCTCAAGCCGAGCGGCTTCGGTCAGAAGGACAAACAGTGATGTTTGTCGCCATGGATCGTCAGGTCTCGGGCCTCATCAGTGTTGCCGATCCCATCAAAGATACCGCCCTCCAGGCCATCCAGAACATCCAGAAACAAGGCGTGCGCGTGATCATGCTGAGTGGTGACAGTCGCACCACCGCTCAAGCTGTGGGCCGTAAACTGGCCGTTGACGATGTCGTGGCTGAAGTTTTGCCGGAACAAAAAGTACAATACGTGGCGCAGCTTCAAAGTAAAGGCCATATTGTGGCTATGGCTGGTGATGGCTTCAACGATGCTCCTGCTTTGGCCAAAGCCTACATTGGAATTGCGATGGGGACAGGCACCGATGTGGCGATGGAAAGTGCCGCCGTAACTTTGGTCAAGGGTGATCTGCTGGGTATCGTCAAGGCCAGGAAGCTCAGTCAGTCCACAATCAAAAACATTCAACAGAACCTGTTTTTCGCGTTCGCATACAACGCTGCGGGTGTGCCGATCGCGGCAGGCGTCCTCTATCCTTTTTTCCATGTACTGCTCAATCCCATGATCGCTGCGGCGGCCATGAGCTTGAGCTCGGTTTCGGTCATTGTCAACGCACTCCGTTTGAAAATGGAAAAAATCGCCTGATGGGTTCCCAAGTTGGCAATAAGTCTTAATTTTTTGACAACTTAACGCGCTGACTCAACCAACTCTTCCCAACGTCCGACAAAGACATACATCGAGTTGGGAGTTTTGAATGCGATTCATGCCACGGCCGGGTTATTGGCTTCTGATCCTGGTCCTAATCCATACCGGCTGTAACAAGCAGAATCAGAATGATCGTAAAAGTGAATCGCTGGCCAGCAGCAACATTGAGCCCGAGAGTGACAAGACCACAGACCAGCTGGCCGCCATGCATAGCGGGCTTAAATCCTGTAACTCCTGCCATACCAAAGACCGTCCTGCAGCGCCGCATGACCAGCAGGCCGACTGTGTGGGATGCCACAGCTTCCCAGCCTTTAAAAGCACCCTCAATGCCGCTTTGCATGAACCCACGCCGGCATCGTGCAACAGCTGTCATGAAAAAAATCGTCCAGCGGCCCCGCATATTGCCAATAAGGATTGTGTCGGTTGCCATGCCTTCCCAACATTCAAGCGCGTAGCCTTCAGTCACCTGCCGAAACCAGCTGTCTGTGAAGAATGCCATGCGCGACCGGCAACGGCAGGGCTCCGGGCGTATCCCAATCAAGGCCCGCCTGTTGGATTCCTGGCGAACGATCCCAAAGCGATGGGTAGTCGGCACTATGTAGGCAAGGATTGCATATCCTGTCATCGAACTCCGGATGAAGGGGCAACGGCCTTTAATTTTACCCATAGCACACCGCGCGCTGATTTTTGTTTGCCCTGCCACTTCAATGAGGGTCGTGACGAACATGCGGGGGATAACCGGGCGGTTCTTTTGGATTTTGGCAACTGTGCCAGCTGCCATAGAAACTTCGATGTCAACGTCAATCGAGGCTGGGGACGCGGCAATAACTGATCGCGCCTGAGCTGGCCTAAGGGCCAACTTTTTGCCTTCCGTTCCTCTTTTTTTTCTTCTCCGTTATACTATTAAAAATCACTATCCATTGTAAGGAGACCCCATGAGCTGGAAGGTTTCAGCGCTTTCCGCCGTTCTAAGTGTCAGCCTGTTCCCGCAAATGATCCTTGCCCAGGACACGGCAACCGAGCCGGCCCAGGAACCGGAAAAAACTTCAGCGGAAACGGCGGCGGCACCGGCTGCAAAAGGCAAGGGACTCCTCGGGGACCTGCGTATCGGTCCAAGCGTTGCTTTGGGTCTGCCGCATCCGCTTACAGGCGGCGTTGATTTCGTCTATGGCGACATCGTCTCTCTGTCGGTCACCGGTGGCCGCTTCGGTGTGGCCGTGGAAGAAACCGAGCTGGAGATTCGCAACTGGGACGCCACAGTTCGTTGGTATCCATTCTTCGGCAGTTTCTTCATGGGCGCTGCTTATGGCAGCCAGGGTATCGTCGGCAAGCTTAAAACCGATGTGGATGTCACGACAGGTGGTGTGACCCTCAAGGTTCCCACCACGCTCCGTTTGGAAGTGGAATCGAAATACCTGACCCCTCAGCTCGGCTGGTTCGCTCGATGGGACTCCGGACTGACTCTGGGCTTTGACATTGGTTATCAGATGCCGTCGGGAGTTTCCACCGACCTTCAGACCTCGTTCGACAACGTATCAGCGGCAAGCCAGCAGGCTGTCCTGAATTCTGAAGACTACAAGAAGAACAAGGAAGATGTGGAAAAAGCCGCCGAAGCCTTCGGCAAAGAGGCGATTCCCTATGTGACATTCTTCCGCATCGGCTGGCTTTTCTGATTAAACCAAGGAAATCAAAACAATGAAAATGCAATTTTTTATATCTCTGGCCGTGACTTCGACTCTGATGATGGGCTGCGACAGTAAGATTGAAGATCTGGAGTCCACAAGACCGAGCAGTAACATTCCCGTGACCGAAGTCGATGGTGTGGTCACAGGCACTGTTTCTTCCACGGCCACAACCGATCAAATCATGGTGGCCAGCACCAGTTCAGAGATTGCTGACTCGGCGGTCACGTTCCCTCCTGGCGCCTTGTCGATTTCCACGGCAATTGCTTTGGGTCAAGCGACGGATCGCAACACGGTGGTCATGACTGAACTCGGGATCACGAATGCCGTTCATGCGACCGCCCCCGTTTACGTAGGTCCTGCCTCCGGCACACCGCCAGTCGTGGGCCAGCCATTGACCATTCAGCTGCCATTGCCTTTGGAAGAATCGGGAACGTCTCTGGTGGCTGACGGCGAGCTGAGTAAACTGGTTCTGACCTATGTTATTTACGATGGCGGGTGGAAGTCTGGAATGATTCCACTCACCAGCGCGGATCTCTCGGGTGCTTATGTGAAGCAGGCCATGGCAGGGATGGGTTACTTTCAAATAGTTTATCTGACGAAAGCGGCAGCTGAAAAGGAAGTGACATCGCAGGTCAGACCTGGCCTGGATGGAACACAAACTCAAGGCGGCGATAGATAAGTTTAAACACAAAGGGGGCTCAGGCCCCCTTTTTTTCGTCTTCAGGCCACATCTTTAATGAGTATGCGCAAAGATTCCGGGACCGGAATTTCCAAACGCATCAGACTGCCTTCCCCAAAGCGTGATTCAACGTGAAAGCGTCCATTGACGCGGCGGACAGCAGCCAGGATCGAAGACATGCCTACACCTCGACCCGAAATCTCGGTCGTGGTATCGGCACTCGACACCCCGTCCAGAAACACCAGATTCAGTTGTTCCTGCCGACTTAGGTTTTCAATCTCCTGCTTTGTCTTCAGACCCATGGCCACAGCTTTTTTCTTCAGCTTATCGATGTCGATGCCGCGGCCATCATCCTTCACAGTCACAAAATAATAGTTATCCTTGCAATCGATGGAAAATTCGATCAAGCCTTTCGAGCTTTTGGAGCCACGTAGATTGTGCTCTTCAATGCCGTGGTCAACGGAATTCCGGATGAGGTGCATAACACTCTGCAATACACCGCGCATGGTGTCGACGTCGACCAGGGTATCGAGTCCCTTGGCCGCAAAGCGCACCTCTTTGCCGAGGCGCTCGGCGAGCTTTGCCACGAATTCATCGATGGGTCCGAGCAGAAGAGAAGCGGGCTTCTGCAGGACAACCGCCGTCCAATTTTGAACGAGCGGAGCCTGGCTGCCGGGAAGATCTGAAATAATGTTTTTGAGCCGATTCAGTTGGGTCGAACTCACTTCAAAGTTCACTTCATGCAGACCTGCGTATTCAAAACCAATGACCTGAGCATGGGCGTCAATGAAAGTCCGGAAGGCGTCTTCCACCTCGGTGATATGCTTGCGACTGATGGCCGCCTCGTCTTCGATGCCATGAATTTTGGCGGCGATGTCGAGCAGACCCCAGGAAGCCGCATTACCCTTCAGGGTGTGCAGAACGCGGCGCACGGATTCCTGATTTTTCTGCTGAGCCATGGCACTGGCCTGGTGCAGCTGTTCTTTCACCTCGGTCATGTATTCCTGGAAGCCTTCCTTACGGCGCAAAATGCCAACAAGAATATGGTTCGTTTGCGCTTCCCTCTGGGCAGCCTCAAGCTCACTGATGTCGCTGACTGTATAAAGGAGACGATCCACCTGCCCATTTTTTCGAATGATGCTGGCTTCACAGCGGAGAATGCGACCGTTGATTTCAAAACGGCCAGGGAGCTGGCTCAGGGTTACGGAGCTGGGCATGATATCTTCGAAGACCTGGTCCATGCACAGGGCAAAATGCTCGGCCATGCGCTTATTCATGTTCAGCGCCTGAATGATAGTCAGGCCGCCAAGCTTGTCCTGACCAAAAAGAGTCTGGCAGGATTTGGTATACTCATCATTGATCATCAGATTGCGATCGATCACGAGAAAGCCAAAAGTCACATGATTCAGGATGGTTTTGATCGTCTCCGTCCGGGCTTCAACCTGTTGCTCCAGGTTCTCGGAATACTTCTTCAGCTCCTGGTTGCGGATTTCCATGATCTCGCGCTTACGGCGGTTTTCATCTTCGCGCTGACGGGCCTTTTCCATCTGTCTGTGAATGACGGATTGGGCTCCAGCATTGTAGAGCTCGATGACCTTATGCTTGAGAATTGATACCGTTTTCTCAGCAGCTTCAGCTTTTTTCTGCAAGGCTGCCAAATCTTTAGGCTGGCTCATGCGGCTTTCCTCCCCAAGGCGATTCCGACCAGTGTCTGGTTGATGTGCAAGCCATTCAACTGCTCGCCATAGGTGTCAAAGCCAATGACGTTTTTGCTGATATCCTGCATGCGTTGTCCGAGTTTACTGAAATTATGATCTTTGGCAGCTTCCAAGGCGCGCAGGATGCAGTTGCAGGCGAGGAACAGCTCCGATTGTTCCTGAGCCTTTTGAAAGGACCGGATGTCCTGCGTCAAAGCCTGGTTCATATCCAGGTGGTCACCGATTTCCAGGACCATCCCTTCTTCGACACCACAGAAAAATATGATGGAACCATCACTCTCGATTTTCTGCACCGACCGGACATAAAGCTCATTGTTGACCCGAAACAGCAGGGGATTCACGAAAGCGACGTCGGCGGTAACCTGGGTCATCGGCAAACCCAAAGCCGCGGCATAAGCTTCCAACGCCGGCATGCCGTCCAGCTCATAGACGCGGCGTTGCAGGGTGTCGACTTTGGTAACGACGAGTTGTTTGGGTGTCTTTACGAAATGCTGGTGCTTGATGATCCGGAAACCGTCCTGGCTGTCGGCCATGATCAGGGCCGCGGCCTGTGGATAGCTCTTACCATTGACGATGATCCTGGTTTCCTTGAACTTGAGGTCATCACCTGCTGATCCGCCAATGAGTGGAATGCCTTCCAAGGCATCCGCCACCAGCGCCGATACCAATTCCTCTTTCATCGATAGGCCATCAATGAAGGTCAGGCAAAACTGTTTATCAGGATTGATATGATCGCGGTCCAGGGCAAAACGCTGGAGCAGTTGATCCACTGTACCGCGGGCTCGGGTTTCATCCAGTGTCGACAGCTGTTCCAGGACAGTGGCCTGCCAACGGATTTCAGGCGACCAGATGCCTGACATCACGAGGCTGCCATTGAAATGGGCTCCATTCATGTGCTCGCCCGAGGTCGTACATCCAGCCGAGGGCACACCTGGAAAATGTTTGGCAATCGCCTGGGCGACGGCTTCGGAATTCTGCTGAGTGGAATGAAAGACAAGGATAAAGCTGGGTTGAGTTTTAGGCCATTGGCGGACGACTTCAGCGACCGCAGCCGCACCATCTGGTAAAAGCGATACACCATTGAAGACTTGCATTAGCGAACTCCCTGGACATAAAAGGCCCATGATGTCGACATGAGATTTGCTTCGTCCCGCGGAATCCAAAAGTTGAAGTCTCCCCCCCCCGAATGAGCTAAATAACGACATTGACCTGGAAATCGTCGCTTGTCGCAACGGCCATGTTCGCCTGGAAGCCAGCCTCCTTGCACAAAATCGCAGTCCTTCATGCCGGGTGGTAAGAATCTGAACTGTGCCAAAAGAATGGTTTAAAAATTTTCTGAACCATTCCGTGGCTCCGCCCGTCTATGAATCCGGCAATCACTGGAGGCAACATCATGACCACAGGGGCGACGTTCTCGCGTCTTCTGGCGCCGGAACAATTTGTCAAACATATCCAATCGCAGTTTGGAGTGGATCTTTCAAAACCATTCAAGGGTCGAACGCCTGTTTTGCAGCGTTATCTTCTGCCGTTGGGTGGTATGGACCACGATACGGTTTATGATCGCGATCGCCAAATCAAGGTCCAAAACCTTTTGGATGTTCAGGCGATCGCATGGGAAGCGGCGGTTCGTATCATCGAACAGGAGCAGAGGCCGCGTCTGGCCCGAATTTTTGTCGAGAGCCAGCCGGCTCGCGTGACACCGGAAAACAATGCGGAGCAATGGGCGGCAAGGCTCATGGATTTTTTCACCACCATTCAAAGCCGTCCGCCTACCAACCAGGAAATTTCATTCTTTGACCAGAAGTTTCGGCATCTGCTCCTGCAAAAGGCCAGCCCGCAGCAGGCATGGACAGCTGTTGTTTACACTCTTCTGGCTTCTTTGGAGTTTTGGAATCTATGAAAAATTATCAGGCATCGCGCCGAAATTTTGTTCGTCATGCGCTCAGCACTCTCTTGCTCAGTCAGTTGGGTGGCCTTAGGCTCTTAACCCATGCGGAATTTGAAGAACGAGCTATGGCTCAGAGCCGCGATCCACACCGCTTCCTGCACATTCTCCTGCGAGGTGGATGGGATTCCGCTCTGTGGGGGATAAAAAAAATTCAGGAGCCTATGAGCCTATTTATTCACGGGAAGAGATTCGCACTGTTCCTGGGAAGGATAAACTTCATGTGGGGTCAGGTCTGCTACCGGCCCTTGCTGCTTTCGCAGCCCTGCCGACGGCTTTTATCAATGGAATTTATGTGGATGTCACGGCCCATCCGTTGGCCGAGCAGTATGCAATGTCTGCTCGCATGAGCCTAAGCCGCAGTCGCGAGTATCCGGCCCTGGCTGCTTTGATGGGAGCCAGCACAGCAACATTTCCGGCCCATCTTGTGCTGGGTGGACGGATTCCGCTGGGCGATACCGTGACTCTCACGCCACCGCTGGGTTCCAACGACGTGGAAGGCATGAGGGGCATGGTCACAGAACCAGGCCTGGAAGCCGGGTGGTCGTCAGCCCAAACGGATGTCCTGCGGGGGATGCTTAAGGACTTTAACAAGCTGGAACGCGAACAGGCTGCTGCGACTCGCCACCCTTTGTGGGATTCGTGGATCCATTTACAGACCTCATTGGACTCCATCTATGACAAACGTCTGGATCAGAAGCTGGCGTCCGACCCTGGGCGCGAGCAGACTTATGGCGTGAAGCAGCCGCGTGATAATTCAGCGCTTGTTCTTGGAGCATACCAGCTGCTGCGAACCGGTCTTTCGCCATATGTCACAGTGCTGCTCAAAGGCTTTGATTCCCATAATCAGCAGCTCAATGTGCAAAAACCTTTGCAGCTTTCATTTGCAACGGCCCTCCAGGCCCTGGTGCAGGATCTTCGGCAAACGCCTGATCCCTCGCGTCCGGACCTGAGTCTGGCGGATACCACCACGATCATGATTGGCTCAGAATTTGTGCGGACTCCCAGGTTTAATGCTGCGGAGGGGACCGATCATTGGAAGTCAGCTTCGGCCATCATGATGGGTAAAGGTGTCCGCGATAACACGATCGTGGGGCAAACCAATGGACGTGCCGAGGCCATGGGCTGGGAGAATAGCCGTCCTGTGACGCGCACGGATCTCAACTCGTTAACGCATGAAGGGGTCGCCGGTGCTTTGCTGCTCCGCATGGGCCTTGGCGATGCTCAATCCACTCTTGGCAAGGAGGCTCTCCATGGACTCTTTATTTAAATTCGGTTGCGCCATGCTCCTGGCTTCGAGCTGCCTGCAGGCCGACCCACGCGTGTTGAATGCCCCAAACGGATTGTCTGACGTACAGACATGGCGAGAGGCTCGAGGCTATTCTTTTCTGATTCGTGATCACGGGCCCGATCGCCATGAAATAAAAGAACTGCGTGAGGATCCATCTGAGCTACCGGATCTCGTCACCGATTGGTTGGCCAGCGATGACCATCGCGTTCGTATGGAACGTTATTTTGATGACATGATGGGATTTCGTGATCAGCTGAATGTCCTGAATCCCAACGCACGCCTTGCCAAAAATTCTGATGGTGTTTATTTTTCACCGAAAAAAGGCAACTGCGCTCAAGCCGAGGCCGTCAGTGTCGAAGCGTGGTGGCTTCCTGAGGGTGAGCGTGTTTCTGTCTGTCGCAATCTTGTGGCGACTGATGGCGTGATTCCCACGGGCAATAAACCGATCGTATGCACCAAACCCGGTCCTAAGGGATTCCTGAACCCCAGGTGTGGCTGCGGCCCCGGTCTGATCAGCTGCATCGCAGCGGAAGAAGCCAATCGTCTGCAGCAGGAAGTTCAGAAGGAGTTTTCTCAGCGAGCCTGGCAGGTGTATGAAAAGAACGGCAGCTGGGTCGATCTTTTGGCCGCTCCCCAATTTTATGGGACGAGACGTCTCTACTGGCTTTATGTTCAGACCCAGTCGATTTTCAATGCGCCAAGCACCAGCGGTGATACTTTGGAAACCTTGCGCGATATCCCGATGGACGAGCTGGTGAATCTGCCTTTTCCCGCGGGAGCTGAACGTTCTGGTATTGCAACCGCCCCAGGGTTTCTCGTGCAATTCAATAACTTTCGCTCGCGTATCGCCGGCCTTACTCACTCCTTTCTCTGTCAGGACATGAACCCCACACTCAATACCGATGGCATCACGACGTTTGTCAATCCTAGTCTGAAACCCACTGACCTGGCCCACGGTGCGAAAGCGGATTGCTCCAGTTGTCACTACGCCTTGGATAACCTGGGTGGTGCGGTCATGCCCTGGAACGATCGCGGTCTGTATCAGCCAAAAATTTCGGCCGAGGCCCATGCGTTCGGACAGCGTGGTCAAGGGCCTGAGTTTCTCATGCAGAGTTTTGTGGAGCGGGGGCCGGGCTTTGATGATTGCATGGCGCGTCGAGCCTGGGAGGACTTTTCCGGTCAGAGTTGGAGCCAGACTCCGGAACCAATTCAAAGCAAAGTTCGTCAGTGGGCCGTAAGCGGACCGCGAACATTGATTCAGACACTGATTCTATCGACGGAACTTAAAACGGCTCTTGCGCAGGGTTTCGAGCCACCATCGCCGGACCTTGATGCCGAAGCATGGGCTGTGATGCAACCCATTGCGCAACGCAGCTGCAGTGGCAGCAGCTGTCACAGCGTGGGGACGCGACAGCCCGCTTACGCCGAGGTCTCAAATTTGTGGATCAACGATCGGGAAAAAATTAAAGACCGTTTGCAAAGAACCGGCACCGGACAAATGCCGCCCCAGGGTCGAACGTTGAGCCTGGAGGATCGTCAGACCTTATTGCGGAAAATGATGTAGATCTTTTAGCCTATCGAAAACGGTATTTTGTCGCTGTCTTCTGATTCCTTCTCCTACATTCATTCTAACGCTTGACGTCAGTGCATAGGGATTATACAAGCCCCCGCTGACGATAAGACAACGAATGAGAGTAAGTAATCATTTGGGAGAAGAAGACGCGATGAAGTGGAACCAGACTTTGGGGCTTTTGATATTCGTGACGGGCGCGGCTCAGGCTGCAGAGGTTCAGGTGAATGCGTTCTCGTCCAATGGCGGTTGCGGCACGAGTCCAAGCTTTGATGTGGTGGAAACGTCCGCGCTCAACCCGAAGACCAATACCAAGGGTGAATCACTGCGAGTCTTCTTCAATGATTTCTTCCTTTCGACCACCTATGCCGGGACTGTGAATAAGAATTGTGTGCTGGATGCGCAGGTAAAAATTCCAGCCGGCTACCGTTTCCGTCCGGTGTCAGCGGCTGCGGAAGGTTCCTATAATCTTCAACCCCAGGGCCAGAGCCAGGGATTTATTCGTGTGAGCTATGAAGTTCAACCCAATGGCTGGAGCGCTGAAGCAGCTAACCAAACGCCGTTCACAGGGCAGGGTGACATCAATTGCATCGCAAAACTGGACGAGGAATTGGTCTTAGGCTGCTCAACCGAAGACACGCTAGTCAATCTGCATACCAATATCGACCTGAGCATCCAACAGAACAGCAGCTCGTTTTCCCAAATGGACATCGATGCCTCGCGTCAGAATCATGATCTGTCGTGGAAATGGGAACTTTTCTCCTGCTCCATTCCTTTCGAAGACCGTGATTTCAAAACCACCTATGTGGCTTATAGCGGTCAATCCATACCTGCAACTGTTCACTTCTCGGGATCGCAAGGGACGTTCGTGGCCTCTGGTTTAAATGGCCAGTTTACCGAAGTCCGGTATTCCAATCGAGGCCGCAGCGTTCAGGGTAAATGGTCGGCTGGCAACAGCGGTGGAACCTTTACTTTCTCTTTGATCAATGACTCAACCGGCGAGTTCCAGGGCACATGGCGTGATGCCAAAAACCCAAACCAAGGCGGAGCCTGGAACGGACGCTACCAATAGCCGAGGGTGGCTACATTCTTTCACCCAAGTGCCTTAAATATCTGAAAAATATTTTCGGACAGCTGCAACAAAAATTCAGTTCGCCGTTCTGTTAAGTAGACGCTGAAATTATCAGCACAAGTGCAACACCCTCAGTGAGGATACTTCCGTATGAACAAGTTTCTGGCTCCTTTGTTCCTGGTTCTGAGTGCTTCAGCTTATGCAACTCCCTTCACGATCACCGAACCCGTTGTGAACGAAGATTGTGCGAAAGAATCCGAGATTCGCGTGGTCGAGGAGAACGGCGAGTATTACATCAAAGCCTTCTTTGATGGATCCATGAATGCCATCGCCGATGGCGAGTCCAAATATCAAAAGCGCCGTTGCACCCTGGATTTTAAAATCTCAGTGGCGCCCAACTTTCAAATCGATGTTTTTGATTTTGCCGTCGATGGCGTTTACAACCTCTCAGAAAACGGTGTCGCGCGTCTGACGGTTTCACACCGCGTCGCCAACGCTCCTTCGGTTCGTCAAACCGCTTTCTTCTCGCGTGGCAACGGCAGTCCTGCTGCGGGTGATATCAGTAACTTCGTCGGTTCGATCTTTGGTTACCAGCTGCAGAACTACGGCTCCTGCGGTGCATCGGGCATTCCCCTGGAGACCAGCGTCTATGCAACCGCCACGCAGCCGTCGGGCGACCAAGGCCTGACCCAAATCGATTTGGACCAAGGCGTTTCGAGCACTCAGGGTTACACCATCTGCAAGGTGAAAGTAAAACCCTGCCACTGAATTCAGGCAAAAGGGGCGGAATTTTCAGCCCCTTTTTCTCAATACACCAGGATGGGGTTTAAATCATGTTGATCCGATCATCTCTCGTCGGCATTTTTCTAACGGCGACCTTGGCATCGGGCGCGAACTGCGAATCGTCGGCAGACGCAACGTCGGATGCACCGGAACCTCTCCCGGCTCCTGTTATCGTACCCACACCCATACCAACGGCGACTCCTTATCCAACGCCCGAACCAGAGCCGCCCCTACCCAAGCGCGCGGATTTGAAACTTTTGCCCGCTCAGAGCGCCTGTGCTGGAGGCTATAGGATCGAGATCGAGCCGTCCGGAGCGATGCGTTTCAGTTTCGATGAACTCAATAGTGAAGCGTCTCTGGGAAAATATCGTGCAGCATGCCGACTGGCCGGTAAAGTCATGATTCCCAAAGGCTATCGATTGGATCCGGCCATTGGAATGTCGGCCGTGGTCAAAGGCTCACTGTATGGACCCATTGATAACGTGACGGGACGCCTTAAGCTAACTTTGGGTCGTTACACAGGTCGGGATTTTGAGTTGGCTGAATACACGGAAACAGAGGGCCTTCCCGAGTCCAAGACCCAGAACGTGAAAATCGAGTTGAATACTCAGCTCCCTGAATTGCCAGCCAGCTGCACGGACATGGAAAGCTGGTCAGTCTCTCTGTTTGTGGAGTCGACCATTAACGGCAGGGCGGTGTCGCGAATTGAAGAGCTGAAGCTCGACAGCTTGAATCTGCTTCCCATCGACTGTCAACCCTAAGGAATATGTCATGAAAAAAAGTTTGATTATGCTGGCTACCCTTGGCTTTTCTCCTGTGGGCCTGGCTTCGATTGCCAGCGTCGAATCCATCAACTCGGGCGATGGCTGCGGTGACCTTCGTTATGATATCGCCGAAACTTCGGCCAACTCGGACGCAGCGCAAGGGATTATCGGCGAGTCATTGCGAGTCTTTTTCAACGACTTTCATATTCAAGCCACGCAGCCGGGCGAAGTGAAAAGAACCTGTAAGCTGGATGCCGTGATTCGGATTCCCGCCGGCTATCGCTTTCTGCCGAGGGCCGCATATGCTGAAGGATCGTATAGTATCAAGCCGCAGGGCGCGAGCAAGGGTCTCATCAACGTGACCTATGACGTCCGTCCTGCCGGTCGCCTGGCGCAGCGGACGAACGAGAAAGCTCCCTGGTCTGGTGAGGGTGACTTCACCTGTCGCGGCGATCTGGTGGAAACTCAGTTTCTGCTTTGTGCCAATCACGATACTTATGTGACTCTCAGGACGGATTTGACTTTGAAGCTGCAGCAGGCGGCGGGAGGTCAGTCCCTGATTGAACTCGATACGGCACGCAAGGACGTGGACTTAGCCTGGGATTGGCAGTTTAAACCTTGTGTCAATTTCTTCGAAGGCCGCACGTTCCGCGCTTATATGAAAATTGGCCCGACCAACACCCTGCCTCTGCGCTTCCAGCCCTATGAGGACAAAGGCTCACTGACCACCGACTCCGGCAAACAAGGCGCACTGAGTCAGGTCGTATACAGTGATGACGGTTTGTCTGTGTCCGGAAACTATACCCTCGACGGTAAAAGCGGTCGGTTTTCGGTCAAGGTCGTGGACACCGAGGCTGGCGAATTTCGTGGGAGCCTGAACGGTAACGACGGCTCAGCCGGGACTTTCTTCGGTTATTACGCTGATTAATGGCTCTTTTCGGACAAAAAGATTCCATGAACCCCTGACCGAAAATATGTCTCTTTTGATCCTTGGTGTCCCAGTCGAACAGTCCGTGAAGCCTGGCCGAATCTTTGCTTTAAGGCTTCGCGCTGTTCACTGGGACACACGGTTTTCATCAATCCCGAACAGCATGGCATAGTCACAGGATAACAGAAGGACCACCATGCACGCCCTTGATCAAACCCCCTGTCGCCAGGTTAATTTCAATCAATTTTATCAGTCGCACGAATTGCTGGTACGAGCCATCGTCCGGCAGTTCAAGTTTAAGGACGCTGCAGCTGATGACCTGGTGCAGGACATCTTTATCAAGGCCTGGCGGGGACTCGAGCATTTGGATAATCACGCGGCTCTTACCGGCTGGCTCAAGGTGATTGCCCGGAACGAATGCATCAATGAAATTAAAATTCAAAAGAAACACCGGCACCTGGTTTCGGTGGAGTGTGTGATCGAGGAGGTGAACGCCACCCCAAGCCATGCGATTTTTGAAATAACCTTCTTTCAGCTGGAGGAACACTTCCTGGTTTTGAAGGATTTGATTCAAAACCACAAGGACCCCATCCGTCGCCAGATCGCCTGCCTGTTTTATATGGAGCAATGGTCGATCAAAGACATCTGCCAGCACCTGCAAATGAAACAGAATACAGTTCTGTCCCACCTGCGCCGCTTCCGTTTGATCGTGACCAAGGCCATGCATCGATGGATGGCCGAGCATTCCAGCCAGCTTATTTGATCAACAGCATGTGCAGACTTGTACCCACGACGACTTAGTTTTTCTTAATATCAAACGAAGTCCCCCTGGCGCTAATATCTAACATATATGTCGTAATCATATCCACGGATCAAGGGGGGACCGCTATGCGGAGTCTGATCGGGATACTATTGTCGTTCACGCTCGTGGCCTGCGGCAGCGGGGATTTTGGAGGCTCACGCTACGGTCTTGATGAAGCTGAAACCATAGTCCTGCAGAACCCGGGGTTAGCCGGGCCCTATACGGTTCGCTCCTATTTGCCCTCGGGCAGCAACTCGGGCTATAAATCCGTGATTGTCTATTATCCCGAGAACAGCCTCGATGAACAGCTGCCTTCGACCACATTGTCGGGCGGTTTCACCAATACCAAGGAAGATATGTCCTGGCTTGGTCAGCATCTGGCAAGTCATGGATTTATCGTTGCCATCTTCACACCCACCAATCCCTATGCTTTGGACGCCCGGGTGTGGTCGACAGGACACAAGGCCTCTTTGAATATGCTCCTGGCCGAAAGTGACAAATCCACGACTCCAATCTCGGATCGAGTGGATCGTGATCGCATGGGGCTCATGGGCTTTTCTTATGGGGGTGCCGGGGCAGTCCTGGCCGCCAATGATTTGGGGTCCAAGGTGCGATCAGCCGTCACACTCTGCGCCTTTAATCCCAAGACCTCGACCAATCCGATCCCGATGCTTTTCGTCACCGGCACCAAGGATACGGTGGCCTCGCCTAACCGCATCCTCTCGGCTTTCCATAATTTTGACACCACCATGCCCAAGGCCTTTGCCAAGTTTAACAGGGTGGCTCACGGTGATATGACCAATGGCGGCCGTTACCATGAAACCATAGCCCGTTATACGACAGCATGGAGTCAGGTGTTCCTGGCCGATATTCCTGCTTATGATACCTATATCAGCGGGGACGAGGCTGCACAGCAGACGGCTGATCCCAATGTCTTTGCCAAGGTTTCGGATTACATCTACGCGAATTAAGGTCCATTCGCTCCGGTTGCGGGGATCCCGGGTTCCTGTTATAACTCGTGGGAATTCACGCAACCGGAGTTCCTATGACGACTCAGCGCGTCCGCATCAAAACCACACTCCCCATTGATGAAGTGGAAAAGCTCAAGGCCTGGGCCTTGGAGCGACAAACCACAGTGACGGCTGTGATCCGACAACTGATTCGTTACGGTGAATTTATCGAGGGAATTGAAAAAAGCGCGGATCGTCGACTGCTGGTGGAAGAGGCCGATGGCCGTATGTTCGAGATCCGCTGGGTCGATCCCGTTAAGGACGCAGAATAAACTGAGTGGGAATATAGGCCCTTTGCGCGTCTCCTGGACCTTTCCACTTCAGCTCCAAAGCGATGCGATAGCGAGGGCCCTGGAAGTAGGGGAGCCTGACCTCATGGAGTCCGGCTGTAAGAGCCACCACAGCTATTTTCTGTCTCTGCTCATGCTGTTCATCATTGTCGATCACTTCATGACCATCGATCACAAGACGACTGCCGTCATCAGAATTCAATGCGAACTCATAGTCGCCCGTGACAGGCACATTCAATTTAAAGCGAATATCCAACCCAAACCATTCAATCAATCCATCCACGCCCGGGAAACCTTCCTTGAAATCGCGATCGGTAATGTCGAGCTGCTTGAGACAAAGCTTTTTGGTCGCCTTGAGTTGACTGAAGTCGGGTAACCGCCGGATGTCGTTTTCCAAAGTGTAAAGCTCCGCCACCATATGCCGGTCAGGATCTTTTTCGCAGTCTTGAAACAGAGGCTGTGGCTCGGGCTTGGGTTCAGGCCCGGGCATGGTGGTCGAGGTCGGTGGAGGCAAAGGTTGTGGGATGACAGGATCCTGCAGCGGGACGGCAGGCGTGGGCACGGCATCCCCACGTTGAAAATTGGACGGCTGACAGGCCAGGGCCTGTAAGGCGAGGAAGCTGAGAGAGAGAACGGATAAACAGCGCACAACAGAAGCCCTCCTGAAGATAGCTATAGCAGCTTTTCTTCAGGGATTTTTCACAGGATTGCGATCAGGAATATCGGCGCCTGGGAGCTTCAAGAACGCCTGGTTCCGGCAGTTCAGGGAAATCAAAGATGATATTTTCACCGGTCGTGCGGACCGTGCATTCATAGGTAGCGATGGCCTCCAGAAAATTCCGTTCGCTGCCGGGATAAAGATGATCGTGGAGTTCCAGGGCCAGGACGCGTACCTTGGGCAGCCAGGTGTGGCAGCCGGGGCCTTCAAAAACGGCATCTTCGGCGCCTTCGATGTCGATTTTTAGAATATCAATTCGTGGCAATCGATACTGTTCCATGAGGCTTTGGATAGAGATCGCTGGGACCTGTTGCCCGCGACCCTCGGAATGTTCCTGAACGACAAAGGACCATTGACCACTGGCCACGTCTTTGACCTCAAGGAAGCCATCCTCTTTCCATACAGCTGCTTGTATCGCTTTTATATTAGGATAGTGACGGGTATTGCGTTGCAGAGCCTGGAAGTTGCTTTCCTCGGGCTCCAGCGCATAAATAAACGCATGGGGATAGAGTTCGGCAAAGTAGATCGACGAAAAACCGACATACGCCCCGGCATCGATGATCACACGCACATCGGAGCGTCCGACCAGGAGCCGATAATCGCATAGAATAAAAATCTGTTGAAAAACCCACGCATCCGTACTGTCATCACGAATGATCGTGCCGGGGTCGCGTTCCGACCGGTGAATGACGAAGCCGTCTTCGCCTAATAAGAATCGATAGAAGGTCACCAGACCTTGGCCCAGACCAAGACGCCAGATATAGAGCGGCAGCAGAGGCAGCATCAGGAGCCGAAGGGCAGCCTTGTTCAGGGGCCAGCCGGAGCTGAGGCTCCAGCGATCCATGTGTGCCCATAAATTTTGGCTCCAGCGGAGCAGCCCAGGTTTGCGCCAGACGTTGTTTCGTTTCATCACCAGCCCTGTCGAAAATCCAAGCCAACCCAGGCGTGTCGGTCGATCCGGGGCAGGGTTAAGGGCTGTATTCTTACTTTTACCACCCAGGCTGAACAGTTATTGCAGACAGACAGGATGTCTCTGGATTTTTGCCAATACTCTCGAATTATTGGGGGTGACGGGCCTAAAAAAGTCAGTTCCGTTTAAGGTCGAAAAGCTATAGAAGCGACAGGTGAACATATTTTACGCGGAGATGGCCACGTGCTTTATATATTGATGCTGTTTGCGACCCTTACTTTCGGCCCTGTGTTAGGCGCCCAGGCGTTTTCCTTGAACTGCGGATCGGCGAAAGGCTTTCAGAGCCATGGTCGGAGTCTGGATGTGCGGACCCAAGGCCGCTGGGAAGCCCTCGGATTCGGCCATGCACGCCTCAATTACGAACTGAGCTACGGGATCGACTGCACGGGCGCTGGTTCCTGCTGGGCTGCTGCCAGGACATCGGGTGGAGGTGTCATCGCTAATCCCGATTATAAGCCGCAACGTTATCAAAATTATCAGCAGTTTGCGTTGGATACTATGGATCATGTGCAGCAGAGCTTTCTTCTCCTGCCTGAATCGGTCCCGCCCAAAGCCGGATCGTTTCCAGCCTATCTGATGCTCACGTCCGTACATGGTACCTATGGTGCCACTGTTCCCCTTCAATGCCAGGGAGAGCCTGTGAAGACTTTAAGCTCCTCAACCTCAGAAAATGCCTTGTCCGAGATCGCGCGTGCCGATCGCATTATTCAAGTCGATTACAATTTTCCTCACATACGCCTTCAAGCGGACGCCGCAGCTTTGCAGAAACAGATTGAGGCTGGCCCTGACGATCAAGTCTCGGTCTCGCAAGCGACCCAGCTGGCTCTGGCGGTTATATTGGACGACTTCGAGCCGATTGAAGCTCCTTTGAATATTGCAGCTGATGGTTGGGCATCGACGCATGAGCAAAGATTGACGGGTCACCTGACGCGCGAGCAGAAACACGATATTCGGCTTTACCTGCGTGAACAGATGCAGAGCGAGAAGACCACTTTGTCCCTTTATCTTGGGAGCACAGTTCAGGGCCAGATTTATCCACCGGAGCAGGGCGAGAACACACAGGACAATTGGATTTTTGTTCTTAGGGTTCCCACTCTTTCGGATCATTTGTATTGGGTGATCGTGGATCGCAAGGGCAAAGCGGCCCCTTATCTCTACGGTTTCAATTGATCAGGCTTCCGACGAGACCGGTTCTGGTGTTTCAGCCGTTGGGGCTTCGAGATTTTGCATGCGATAACCAACACCGGGTTCGGTAATGATGAGTTTGGGTTTGTTGGCATCGGTTTCGAGCTTCTGCCTGAGATGGCCAATGTAAACCCGAAGATACTGGATGTGCTCCACGGATTTCGGGCCCCAGACTTCAGTCAGGATTTGATTATGCGTCAGCACTTTGCCCCGGTGCTTGATCAAACACTTAAGTAACTCATATTCCGTTACGGTCAGGCGGATTTCCTTGCCTTCCAATGTTACTTTCCTGGTCGCAAGGTCCACCACCAGTCCACCTGAACTATAGACAGGCGTAGCCAGGCCCACTTGATGACTGCGCATGGCTAAGCGCAATCGCGCCAACAGCTCACCGAGCATAAAAGGTTTACGAATATAGTCATGCGCGCCTGAGTCCAGTGCATTCACGATGCTTTCCTCATCATCGCGAACAGAAAGAATAATGATGGGCCCCTGATACCATTCACGCAGTTGATGCAGAACCCGGATGCCATCCATATCGGGTAAACCCAGGTCCAGTATGATTCCATCCGGACTTTGCTGGATAGCGAGCTGAATGCCTTCCTCGCCGGTGCGAGCCTCGAGAACATCATAGCCGTGCGGTGCCAGAGCCAATCGTATGAATCGGCGGATCTGGTTTTCATCGTCGATGACAAGGAGGTGCTGCTTCTTGCTTTGATTCATAAACACTCCGATAAAAGTCATCCGTTGGTAAGAGGGAGCGCCTGCTGATGACACGGTAAGGTGACGGTAAAAATAGCTCCTCCTTCGGGATGGTTTCCGGCTTCAATGGTTCCACCCTGGGCCTCAATAAATCCCTGGGCTATCGACAAACCCAAGCCCAAACCACCTGGATTTTGTGGTGAGCCACGGTAAAACTTTTCGAAGACCTTGGCTGGCTCCGATAAACCGGGGCCGTGGTCCCGAATGGAAATATAGGCACAATCACCTGAGGCGCGTACAGAAATTTCAATATTTGTATTTTTTGGCGTATAAACGCAGGCATTATGGACGATATTGGACAGGGCCTGATCCACCAGCACAGGATCCACCCAGATTTCCGGCAAATCCTTCTGAAATTCCAGTTGGATCACTTCGGGATGACCTTCCCATTCCAGTCTCTGGACTACGACAGCAAGCAGGTCGCGCACATCGCAGAACTCCCGCCGAGGTTTGAGCATCCCTGAGTCAATACGGGACATATCAAGCAGATTCTCCACCACACTTCGCAGCCGTTGCGAGGCGGTCAATATTTCAGCAGCAAGGCTCTGGACAAGATTCTGATCCCGACTGGTGGCTTCGTCCATAAGCGCGCTGGATGAACCTGTGATCGCGACAAGGGGAGTCTTGAGCTCATGGGAGACCGAGTTTAAAAGTGTCTTATAGAGCAGCTGCGTGCGTTCCATGATCTCAACGGCACGGGAGCTCGTCTGGAAGTTTTCGCGCTCAATAGCCACCGCAATTTGATGTGCCGAAGTAGCGGCTAATCTCTGCCTGTCCTCGCTTTTTTCCAGAATCGCGGCATTGCCAATGAGAAGAATGCCAACCAACCCATCCCGGCCTATCAAGGGCAGGTAAACCCGGCCGCTTCGGGTTTTATACATCTTGAATTCACGTGGCGAGGTTGCGTCACCCAGGGTTTTGAGAAGATCCTGACATTCTTCCTCGCTTGGTTGAATGTGCCCGGAGGCATCCCAGTCCAAATGAGGCTGGCGCCCCGGTTCTTTGAAACTCAGGAAAGCCAGCGCCACCCTTTGATCGAATAGGTCACTCATCGAGTCGCACGAGATCCTGGCCACATCGTCCCGTGATTGCGCCTGCGCCAGTTCCCGGGCCAGGGTATAAAGAAGCTGCGTCGCCTGTTCGCGCAAGTGCAGGGCATTGGCCTGGTTTTTGAGTTGATTCACAAGTCCGCCGATACTCACAGCCGCAATAAACAGGGCAATGACAGTCGGCAGGTCCTTGGGTTCATCCGGAGGAAAGAGCCAGTAGTAATAAATAAGAATCAAAAGCGAGGCGAGACTGAAGATTGTGATGCGTGCAAAGAAGAGTCCTGATACCGCGATCGCGATCATAAAAAAGATGCCGACTGCAACATGACCAATAAACGGTTCAATCAGCGTGCCGAGCAAAAACACGGATGTAAGGATGGGAATAGAGATCTTCAGTTCGTGCCAGGTGATGAGTCGCCGTTTCTGGCTGGAGGGTGGGATCAACACGGGCATGAAAAAAGAGCCTCATAAGGCGGAAATAGCAAGAGCCTGTCAAATAATGCCATCGAGGATGACAATACCTGACAGGCTCTACAAAGTCTAAACTTTAAGGAGCGGGAGCTGGGGCTGGAGCCGCTTCGCCGCCAACGGGCGTCGAGACTGGATCCGTCGTAATCGCAAAGTCGATGACTTCATTCTTACGAACGATATCGATCAGCTTCACAACCATTTCATAAGGAGTCTTGGCATCAGCGCTGATATTCGCTGCCAGATTCACTCCTGGTTTCTTTTCGCGCTCCGCACGAATCCTAGGACCTACCTCATCGAAACCAACCTGCTTGTCATCCATCCAAAGTTTGCCTTCGCGATCGATGGCAAAGCTCAGGGTTTTTTCATCAGGTTTTTGAGTCTGAGCTGAATCCGCTTCAGGCAGTTTCAGTTCAATAGCCTTGTTTGCGATAAAGGTAGCTGTCACCATGAAAATGATGAGCAGCACAAGCATGATGTCAACCAAGGGTGTTACGTTAATACCCGAGATCTCTTCATCACTGTTATCCAATGCTCCGCCAGCCATGTTGTTTTCCTTTCAGGCTTACTTATTGCCTTTGGGGTTGCTGAAGCCTTCGCCCAGACCGGCTACCAGGGTGCTAACCATGGCTTGAGCGTCTGTTGCGATAACTTTAATCTGACGTTGGAAGTAGTTGAATGCAATAACGGCTGGGATAGCCACCAACAGACCGATTGCAGTTGCAACAAGAGCTTCCGAAATACCCGCCATGACAACCGTTGCACCGCCCGCTGGGTTGGTACCGAGATCGTGGAAGGCTTTGATAATACCGAGTACGGTACCGAACAAACCGATGAAGGGTGCGTTGTTACCCAAGGTTGCCAGAACCACGAGTCCGCGGTCCAAAACCTTGCGCTGACGCAAAAGATAAGCCGTGGTCGACTCCTGGATCGAGCCCAAGCCACCGTCACGGTGGTTCAAACCTTCCAAAGCGACTTTAGCCTCAAGGCTGTTTGGGTAGTTGCTCACAAGTTCGGATGCGCCTGTATAATCGCGATTCCGGACGCGAGCGTAAAAATCTTCGATAACTTCCTGCCTCAGGCGACCCTGACGCATAAAAAACCAGAAACGTTCCACCGCAATAGCAATAGAAACGACACTGAGAATGATGAGGAGCCATAGCACCCACTCAGTTCCCAATAGGGTCATCTGGAGAAGTTCTTCGACGATGTTGAATTGTTTGTCCATTGCACTACCTTTCTGCCAAAGAGGCTCTATCGTACTCGCAACAAAAGTCGCCGTTCGTGATGAAATAAGAAATCAGACCCACTTAACTATCTGATTCTCTGTATTTCGACAAATGAAAAGGTTCGCCGTAAAAACGAACCATGCCACCTTGAATTAGTCGGTGAGTGTGAATTCAATCAGGATCGTATGACCCACCACCTTGACAGCCTGACCATTTACCATCCGTGGCGCGTACTTCCACTTGCGCAGGGCTTTACGCGCTTCCTGTTCGAAGATCGAACGGTTCTCGGCTTCAATCACCGTGATGTTTTCCGGACGGCCTTCTTCATTGATGTCGACGCGGAACTTGATGAAGCCTTCGATACCTTTCAGGGCTGCCTCTTTTGGCATAGGCGGCTTGACCTGCTCGATTGGCTCCCAGTTCGTGTTCACTCCGGGATCGCTGTCGCCCGAGGTGGTACTGACGCCCACACCAACTACGCCTCCAGTTGGGTCATCCCCAAAACTCTGCGGCATGTCATTGGCTACAACTGGTTGGGCTGGCTCTTCCTTCGCAATATCCTTTTTGGCGATATTGCGGGAATTAGGCTTAGGCTTGGGTTTAGGCTTGGCAATTTCGACCGCTTTGGTCTTGGTCGCGTTAGGATTTCCATGCGGGTTCGCGAGGATACGAACTTTGGCCACTTTAGGCTTCTCGGGCGCTACATACGTCGGCGCCGAATCCCCAAACCGCATCACAAGGACTGACGCAATATGCAAGGCTACAGAACCGAGCACGGCCAGCCAAGGGGCGTGGTTATCGACGTTTCGAGCAATGCCCTCGATCTTCATGGCGCTCCCAGGCGTTGTTGTCGTTGAGGCGGTAACGATTTCCATGTCAGCCCATTTTCCTTGTTTTGTGTCGTATCCAGCGTTGAGCTTACTTAATCATTTAGACAAATCCCAAACTGCCCTATGAAAAGCAAATAAAAAAAGACATAAAAAAAATGATCAAAATAATAAAAAACTCATAAAAAGCATGCTCCAGGGCTTGTCTAAGGCCCCGTAAACGTTTAGGACCTGAGGTATGTACACCAAAAAAATAAACCAGCTGGCCAACAACTTGTATACGCGTTTCCTGACTGAGCAGCCTCTCTCATGGAATTCAATGGATCAGCTATTATGGATGAGGCAGGACCAGCTCAGGTTGACAAGTGTAGTTTCAGGATTGCCTGTCACAACTGATAACACATTGGGCATACTTTCGCTGCTTTTTTGGGCTCTGAGCATTGTCATATCCCCCAAGTACATCCAGGAAGTCATCACGTCCGCAATCTGGTTGAGTCCGCAGTCGAGGGTCTGAAAATTCCCAACCCCCGCGCTTTGAACCCTACGTTGTTCCTCTCGCAGATTTTGTACTGGGCTTGGTCTTTTTGGCATTCGATCCCAAGCGCTTTATGCAGATATTAGACATTTCGGTCGAAAGTCCATTCATCTCGCCTGGTTTTTCGTTGTGCTTCCCAGCCTAACGCTGACCTATTTCGGTCGGCTAGGGCATTTACTTAAGTCGTCTCAGATGTCGGGTAATGTTTTTATTGGCTTAGCCCAAAATGGGCCGCGATGGTGCCGGCATTTCTCGCGACCATGACTGCGATTTTTTGCAACATGGCCCCCATCGCACCAAACTATCCAATTGGGTTATGTGTCAGGGCAGAGGATCAGACCCACGCTTCGCTCATGGTGTTAACCACCATCTTAATCTATTATGTGGCCTCGTTTTCGCGGATCTGGTGAGAATAAAATCAGCGTCCATTATCGACGGATGGCAAGGGCGTTGATGAGCGGCGGAAAATAATGATCCAGCGCCTCGAGCGGTTGCCAATGGTCTTCGAATAAATCAGCGAGCATAAATCCTGCGCGCATCAGCCCACCCAACTGATCAGTCAGGCTGTGACCGAACTCCATGGGGACTTCAGGATAAACGAATCGTTTGAAATCCTCGGAATCAAGGCACTTCTCATCCGAATACGGAACGGGATACTTAAGTTCGAATATTCCAGCTTGAGCTTTGATAAAATCGAAACTCCAAGCTAACGGATTGATGAAGGCATAAAGGAGGCGCCCGCCAGGCACCAGGAGCCGTGCGCAATGTTGCCAGACAGGATCCAGTTGCTCAAAAAAGCAATTGGCGAGAGGGAGGATAATGCAATCGAAACTCGCATCCTGTAAAAAATCGAGGTCGTCCGCTGAGCAGCGGTGCATATCCAGTGAAAGGTGCCAGCGTTGAGCGATGGTGGCATCACGGATGAGCTGTTCCTCGGAAATATCGACCAAGGTGACCCGTGCTCCAGCAGCAGCCAAAAGAGGAGCCTGGCGGCCTCCACCGGCAGCCAGAGCCAGACAGCGGCTCCCGTGAAGCGGACCGAGCCAGGACTTTGGAACGGGTTGGGTCGGGCTCAGATGCAATCGAATTTGACCGCTCCGGGCCGCTTCCATCTCAAGATCGCTGACGCTTTCTGACCATTGAATGCCAAAGCGGGCCTGCGTATTCCAGGCCTTTCTGTTATGTTCTTGAATATTTAACATGGCAGCTATCCCTAAAATGAATATGACGTGAAACCTGCAATCAGGTGACGCTCCATTATCGGCAAGAGGTAACCGCTGCAAGCTATCATGGGAAAAGCGGATCGGAAAATACCTAAAGTTGCCAGGCCTGGCGCAGGACGAAACCTCAGGCGGCATGAAGGATAGTCGAATCATATCCAGGGAGTGCCATGACCGCAACGGTCCATGGGCCTTCCCGCCGATAGACGAGTTGACCCCCGACAGCGCGGATCAAAGCCGACGACAGAGCCAGCCCCATGCCGCGTCCGGGACGATCCAATTTCGTGGTATAGAACGGTTCGGCGAATTTTTGTAAATCGGCGACGATGACGTCATCACCATTATCCCAGACTTCAATTTGAACGAACTCAGCCACCCGCAGCACTCTTAATTTTATGATGCCGTCCGCTTTGCTGCCCAGGGCCTCTACCGCATTTTCCAGGACTGTATAAAGGATGTTTTGCAAGTCTTCGGCGGACAAGCGGATCTTAAGTCCGTCCCCACGATCCAAATCAAATGTCAATTTAGGATTGAGGTCCCGAACGCGCAGCTGCACATCCTGAATAGCTTTTTCCAGCGGTGCTACACCGCCCTTTTTATTACGGTCGTTGTTGACCTGGTTCAAACTCCAAATCACAAACTGAATGCGTTTAGCCGCCATTTGAATGCGCGGATTGATGCGTGCCAGATCTTTTTTATTAAATTCATGACGTTCCAAAAGTTCAAGATAACCCAGGAGTATGGTCAAGGGATTGTTGATCTCATGGGCAATGCCACCGGCCACGCGATTGATGGAGAGCTGCTTTTCCTTGTCCGCAACTTCATGCTCCTGCTCCTTGATACGGGCCTGTTGACCAATTTTCATCCGGTCAAACATGAATGATAAACCAAACGCGCAGGTGATCTCGAGGATGCGATCCGTGTAAAGCGACGTTCGACTCGGGTGCATATTGGGAATGGTATAAGGAAAGAAATGGTGCCAGGCGCCTGATCCCACCGCGATATAGAAGCTCAAGAAGAGGAGGAAGTAGGGGAGAGCAAAGCGTGGCCCAAGCAGAAACGAGGCCGCTACGAGAATGGTAACAACATGATGGTAAGCTCCTGACACATCGCCCTGATGGGAACTGATCAACATGGTGAGGAGCAAGAAGGTCATGAGATTCACAATCACAAGACTGGCTTTATAGACCTGCCGGTCGTGGCGAACTCGAAAGTACGAAATGAAACAGACGACCCACATAAGGACTTGCAGGAGAAAGATGTGGTCGAAGCGTGAGCGCACAAATACGGTGACGTAAAGTGGAAAGAGAATGCCGAGCACAGCACTGCCCAGCATCATTTTCAAGAGCAGAAGCTGATGAAATGTGTTTGGGTTCCTGTTGTCCCAGGCTTTGCGGCTGATTTGTAAAAGCGATCGAGGCGTCACAGTATCCTCCGATTATTTCTTCGGGAAAACCGCGAAAATTCTGAATTTCCTGGGACCCATGCGCGGTTGGTGCAAACTTCGCTTAAGGGAAAATTACCTGGAGTAAAGCGAGGTTAGCCAGGGACGTCATGTGTAAAAATTTTGGCCAGAAGCGGTAAATCGAACAGATTCATCAGGGCTAAATCGATGAAACTTCAAGCCATTTGTCCTGGTGCGGTTCGTGTATGTGTTTCCCGATCTTGGATGATCTGGTTCTTAAAAGGAGCGGACAACACGTGGAAAAAGCCTTCGCTAAAAAGAAAGTTTTCTTGAAGCCCGTTAAGGGTGCTGAGTATCCTCGATATTATTCACGTCTGGTGTTCAATCTGTTCCGCCGACAGCGGTTGTCCGTATCGAGCAGTGGCTATCCTTTTGCCGCCGCATTTGCTTTTCCGGAATCACTGAAGTCTCGTTGGGACCAGCTGTTCCTGGTGAACCCGCGCTGTCCCAAGCCTCTCCAAATGATTTACAATCGCCTTTCGCGTGATTATCTCTTTGAAGCCTTGGGCAAGATGCAGCTCAATTTTGCTAACATCATGCAGCTTGGCATTGATGTGGAACTCAGCCAGCCTTTTACTGGTTTTGTGCCTTCGCAGGACTACCATTATGCGAGTTCACTGAAAGAAGTGCTTCATTTGAACCATGATCGGGCTCTCCTCAAGTTCAGCTCCATCATCAGTGACGAGCAGGGCGAGGCCATCGTGGTGCAGAGAGACACGATGATCCTCAATAATTTGAAGAAGTCAGAGATTGAGCGCCTGGACAAGTCCGCTGAAGTACAAGGTGAGACGTCCGACCAATACCGTGGCCTGTCGAAGCAGGAACCTGAGATAACGCTCGACGCAGCGGACTGGAGTGGCCGCTATTTCCTGTCGAGCGATACGGGGATGCGTTACGGTGTGGTGTCTGGAGATTTGAATCCGTTGCATACCGCGAAAATCTTCTCGAAACTTTTGGGTCATCGCGGCTCATTCGTTCAGGGCGCGTTTACCGCCAACCTCGTTTTGAAGTTTCTAATGAATGATATGCAGCTGCCCATCAAAAGTATGTCAGTGATTTTCACTCGCCCCGCTTATGCCGGGCAGATGATCACGTTTGTTGTGAAAGGGAACCGTTTCGAGCTGCATTGCCAGCGGCACAAGCTTTTGGCAAAAGGATATTTCACAGTGTTTCCATAAAGCAACAGACGGAGCATAAAAAGCCTTTCGATGTTGAACCGAAAAATCTTTTCCATTTTCGTAACCAATACCGACAGATGAAGAACACGACTTGCATCGTGAGGAGAGAATGCATTACAAGGAAAGTCGTTTAACCCGCGGATGAGGTTACTTGATGAAACGACTGTCGCTCCTAACCCTCACAATGATGCTGGTCCTTGGCTGCCAACGCTCTGACGCGAATCCGGTGGATGCTGCTGCGCAGCCTAATGCCCCAGGACATGAATCGTCCGACTTCACGCGTTTGACAGCTTGCTATGATGCTGATGAGTGGACGTGCGCAGTGGAAACTGAGATTGTGCGGTTGACAAATGTGAAGCGGGCTACGAGCAAGCTGGTAAAATTGGATCAGGTCTTTGAATCATCTTATATTGCGCGCGGGCATTCGAAGTCCATGACACCCGACAACATTAGCCATAATGGTTTTGACCAACGTTTTGAAACCTTGCAAAAAGAACTTCCAGAAGTTTGGCGTGGTAGGGCAGGGGAAAATGTAGCCTATTTCTCAAGTCGTTCGGAAGACCCTGAGGCTGTGGCTGCCGAATTAGTCAAAATGTGGTGGAACAGCAAAGGTCATAGAGACAACATGATGAACAAAGATTACGTTTATATCGGTGTAGGCATCACTCGGAATTCAGACAATCTCGTCTTCGCAACACAAATGTTTCACTGATATTTAGCTTTCTAAAACTACGCGAATCCCTTAAGTCTTCCTCATTATGAAACCGAAAAAGGTTAGTAATGAGGATTTTTTTTGGGTTAAGTAGGATCACCCAGAAAGCAGGACGGAGCCGCAAGGTCCTTGCGAAAGAACCTGTAGAGACATGTAGAACAGTAGCGACAACAATAAGAATATGTTACGACCCTATCGGTACCTGAGAGCCAGAGTTTCGTGATAGGGTCGGTCGTGTATGCCAGTCAGCTCCTTCCTCCTCACGAGACTTTCACTCAGGCTTTATCAGGTCTTTAATAAAAATTTACCAAAGGACCATATGGTTCGAGGGATTTTTATACTCAAGACGCAGGAGTCATGATGAAGGTCAATCGTCTCCCAGTCACAGAGTCTGTGCCATCCGAAGTTTCGCTGGAATTGCACCTGGCTCACGTTACGCCGGGGCGTTCGCGTTTTCAGCTGGATGTTCTTTATAGAAATGATGAAGCCTGCGAAGCCGTCGAAGGACGCCTTCGGATGGAAAGCTTTATTCATGCTGTCAAAGCCCGATCGCAAACGGGTTCTCTGGTGATTGAATATAATCGGAATTACGTGCTGGACGTGGGAATGCTTCGTACTGGCATTCTCGAGGCGCTCGAAAATCCACAACTGTATGCCTTCAAAGAACTTGCTGCACGGACCACGGCTCAGGCTCTGCTGGAGCAGGATCTGCAGAGCGTCTATTGCAGTCAGACATCGGCCAGTCTGCTTAAAGAACTGCGCGTGGATGAAACCAAAGGTTTGGCTACGACTGAAGTGAAGGAACGTCGTCAGCTCTATGGCAACAATGCCATGGAGGTGGCTAAGCCCACCAGTCATTGGGAGCTCTTCAGCCGCCAGTTCGGCAATTCACAAACCATGCTCCTGGCCGGATCAGCAGGACTTTCCCTGCTCACAGGCGGTTTGTTCGATGTGGCCATGATCAGCGGTGTCATCCTGATGAACGGATACATCGGCTACATTTCCGAAGCCCGAGCCGATGAGGTGATCAGCTCCATTGGTCATATCGATCCTCAGGAAGTGCGGGTCCTTCGCGACGGGATTATGTCCACGATCCTGGATCACCAGCTGGTCGTTGGTGATATTGTCAACATTTCCCATGGTGTGGTCCCTGCCGATATTCGTCTGATCCAATCCAAAGGACTTATGGTCGATGAATCACCCCTTACCGGTGAATCGATGCCAGTCGCCAAACATCATGCACCGATCGATCGGGCTCTGCTGCAGACCATTTCGGATCGCCGTAACCTGCTCTTTCGCGGCACGATTGTGACGTCGGGTCAGGGCCTGGGTGTTGTGATCGGAACAGGTGAGAATACTGAAATTGGTCGCGTGCGACGGCTGGTGGCCACGGCTGAAATCCGCGAATCCCCTTTACATAAAGATTTGGAAGATATCGGCCGGCAAACCGTAACAATTTCAGGAGCAATTTGTGGCGGCGTATTTTTGATTGGTTTGCTCCGCGGCCAACCGTTTACGAGCATGCTGCAGACCAGTATATCTCTAGCCGTGGCGGCGGTACCCGAGGGTTTGCCGACCATTGGGACCACGACCATGGCCCTGGGTGTGGCGAACTTGAAAAAGCGAAATATCCTGGTACGGCGTCTGAATGTGCTCGAAACACTGGGATCGATCGAAGTCCTGTGTCTGGACAAAACCGGAACCCTGACCATGAATGAAATGATCGCGGAGGAAGGTTATTACGGGCAAGAATACTGGCATCGTTCCCATTTCGAGGCTCTTAAGAAGAAAAAGAGCAAGGAGAGTCCCGCCGCCATTCCACCTTCGCGAAAATGGAGTTTGATCGCGGCTCTCTGCACCGATTGTGAGCGCATCAAGAATCCGGATGGGCCTGGATATGTCTGGAGCGGATCGTCGACCGAGAAAGCCATTGTTGAGCTGGCTGAAATGATGGGAATGGATGTGGTTTCCATTCAAACAGAACTGCCGCGTTTTAAAGTCAGCTATCGAACGGAGTCGCGGCAGTACATGGTTACCTACCACAACGTCAAAGATCAGGACCGCAACCTGGCGGCAGTCAAAGGCAACCCGGAACAGCTCCTGGATATGTGCACCAAGGTCCTGGACCAGGGTGTGCTGAGGGATTTGACGGATGAATGGCGGCAACGGCTGCGGGATCAGAATTCAGGTCTTGCGCGCAAGGGCCTGCGGGTCCTTGGCTTTGCTTATACGGAAGGGCAGGGCATGCGGTCCATTCAGGATCAGCCTTTGATCTGGCTCGGCGCCGTGGGCCTTATGGATCCGCCGCGCGAGGGCATGGGCGAGTTGATCGAAAAATTTCATCGAGCCGGCATCACGACCATTATGATGACCGGGGACCAGGCCGAAACCGCCAAGGCTGTAGGCAAGGCGCTCGGGTTTCATGGTAACGGTGAGAAGCTGAAATCATTTGATGCTCGTGACCTGAAGGATCTGAGCCTGGATGAGATTGCAGACCTGGCCGGCGAGGTTCAGGTCTTCTCACGCGTGAGCCCCACGGATAAGCTTCGCATCGTTCAAGCCCTGCAACAGCGTGGCCGCATCGTGGCCATGACCGGCGACGGGATCAACGACAGTCCAGCCTTGAAAGCTGCGCACGTCGGCATAGCCATGGGTTATCAGGGAACGTCCGCAGCCCGTGAATCCGCGGATATCGTGCTCCGCGATGATAACCTGGATGTGCTTTATTATGCTATCGAACAGGGCCGGTCGGTGCGGACCAACCTGCGCAAATCCATTCACTATCTGCTCGGGACCAACTTAAGTGAAATTATGGTTATGTTTCTATCCATCGCAGCCGGACGCGGTTCACCGCTGAACTCCATTCAACTGCTTTGGATCAATATGCTGACCGATGTGTTGCCTGGTCTGGCTTTGGCGTTGGATCCACCAGCTCCCGATATTATGGAGCAACCACCGGCTGATCCATCGCAACCCTTGCTGTCAAGTTCGGCAAAATGGGAGCTTCTGGTTGAGGCAGGGTTGATGAGTGCGGGGTCGCTCCTGGCTTTTCACCCGAATCCGCAAAAGCCAGAGGGCTGCACAACGTCGGCCTTTGTCAGTCTCACGACCAGCCAGATCCTGCATACGCTGTCCGCATCAGCGGATCGCGCTGGTCTGATTCGAGGAAAATTTCCGCGTAACAAAAGGATCTATGGAGCCATGGGTGTTGCTGGCGCCACCATTGCAACGGGAGTCATATCACCTTGGTTTCGTAACTTTTTAGGCATAGAACCCTTGAGCCCAGCCCGTCTCAGTCGAAGTCTGGCTCACGGGGTATGGCCAATCATGGCTTTGGAACTTATGAAACTACGGCGGCACTGATCCCAGTCGCCGCCCCTAAATTCACAATGAGAGGACGATCAATCATGTTTAATCTTTCCAAATTTAGCACAGGCTTTGTCTTAGGCTTTGGCGCGGGCTTTATATCCCGGGACCTTTTAGCCAATGGTTCAAGTGTCATGAAGCCTGTGATGAAGGGCTTTATGAAAGCGGGTGTCACGGTCATGGAAAAAACCCGCGAATCCGTGGTTGAGTTTACCGAAACGCTGGAAGATCTGCTGGCTGAAGTGCGGTCCGAGCATTTTGCCAACCAGGCTCCCAAACGTTCCCCCGTTAAACGTTCCACAACCACGGCCACTGCGGAATCCCCCAAGCACGTGAAAACAACAGCCACCAGCAAATCCTAAAAGGAGCTGCCATGACACTTTCAGCTTCTGTCAAACATCGTGCTCCCGGTCGTATGCGGCTGCAGGTTACCGACGAGGATTTTAATCAGGTCCGTCTGCAGGATGCCGTGCAGGCTTTACGCCGCTCGCCCAATCTGCGGCGCGTGCATGGCAATCCGGTCACCCGTACCATTCTTCTGGAGGCTGAGACCGACTCGGAGTTGCAATCAGCCTTGGATGAGGTGGAGGAGGCCCAGGTCATCCATCTGAAGCCGATTATTGAGCCTGTTAAGCCCGAATCCCTGCATGAGAGCTGGAACCGCATGATGTCCCAGGCCGATCGCTTCCTCGGCGATGTGTCAGACGGACGTGTGGATATGCGAACGGCCGTTGTTATAGGGCTCGGGGTTCTCGGCCTCGGCCAGATGACAAGGGGCAAGTTTCTGCCGGCAGGCATGACTTTGCTTATGTATGCAGCAGGCCTTATGGATCAGAGTTCAGACCCGAAGAGGAAAAAGTAGTCACAAGACGCCGCTGGTAAATTCCATCAGCGGTCGCACTTTTTTCGTTTCAAGATTGCATCCCACTCGCCTATACTGGAACAAAATACAACCCAGTGAGGACAGATTTGGACTGCTTCATCCATCAGACGCATGGTCGGATGCGCGTGCGCATTGCCTCCCTCAAAGGAAATCTTCCATTCTGTCGTACTTTAGTACGTGATCTTTCGGCTTTACCCGGTGTGCAACGGGTGGCGGCCAGTGAAGTGAGCGGCAGCGTTGTGGTGTATTACAATCCAACAGTTGTGCCGTCTTCAAGTATTTTGCGCGTGTTCCAGCGTCGTAAATTGCTGGCCAACGTTATTGCATTTCCGAATGCTTCAGCTCGACCGCTTCCTGTTGCTCTATCGCGAAAGCCGCAGGTCGATGATTGGGTCAACGAAACCGTAAGTTTTGCGTCGCGTACGATTATGAAGACCTTATTGGAAGCGGCTCTGCAGAAAACCGGCCGCATCCTTTTGAAAAAAATCCTTCCCTGAACCTCATCCATTCTGTGCTAGTTTCCTGAAGTGAACTTTTTCAGGACAGGATGGATATGTTGAAATACCTGCGTGCGTTCGTTTTGGTCGGTGCTGTCAGTCAAGCGAGTTGCGCCGGACGGCTGGCCGAATGGGCTGTGGACCTAGAACGCTGGCGAAGCAATCTCGAGGAAAAGCGGACCAGGGTCGGCGAGTTTGAAGTGGCTTACCTGGAGGGTGGTCATGGTCCCCATGCTTTGCTCATCCACGGTTTCGGCGGTGACAAGGAGCATTGGACTCGCTTCGCCCGCCAATTGACCGATCGTTATCATGTGATCGCTGTTGATCTGCCTGGATTCGGCGAGAGCAGTCGCCTTGAAGGCCTATCCTACGGTCCCAAGGAACAGGCGGATCGGATCGAGCTTTTCCGTATGGCTCTCGGTTTGGAAAAAATGCATGTCGTCGGCAATTCGATGGGCGGTATGGTCGCAGGCGTTTACACCGACCAGTATCAGGACCGGGTTCTCAGCCTGACTCTGATCGACTCCGGCGGTATTCGTAGCCCGGAACCCAGTGAGTTAAGTCGGGAGTTGGCTCAGGGGCGTAACCCTCTGGTGGTCGAAACCCGTGAGGACATGGATAAGCTTCTCGCGTTCAACTTTTATAAGCAGCCCTTCATACCCGGTCTTGTCGTCACCAAACTTTATGAAGCCAGTGTTCCCCATCGTGAATGGAACCGCCGCGTTTTCAAGGAAATCCATGGCAAAGGCACCGTCGTGGAGGAGGCCCTGCCGCGGATTCGCGTGCCGATCCTGGTGATGTGGGGGGACAAGGATCGGGTGATTCACGTATCCGCAACCCAAACAGTTCAAAAGATCAAGCCCGAGGCGGAAATCAAGATCCTGAAGGACTGTGGACATGCACCCATGATTGAGCGGGTGGATGAGTCGTCTCAGATCTTTATGGATTTTGTGGATCGACGCTTTCCCGCACCGCAGTAAACCATCCCCAAGCTAGACACAAGAAAAAGGAGTGGCAGAAGCCACTCCTTAGAGATTTCAAGATTCCAAGCCGATTAGAAGCGGCTGATCAGAATATTCAGGGTCGTAGAGAAAGCGGACAGGTTGTCCGGATCGGTACTCGCCATCTCCATAATCTGACCGTCCAACATCTTCTCGCTGGAGAATTTCGCGAGACCGCTCAGCAGCAACTTGGCCTGAACTGTGTCACGATCTTCAGTTGTCGGTGCCGTACCTGCAGCAGCAACTTCGTTTTTCATGTAGGTGCGCAACTGAGCCTTCTGTGCCGGCTGAAGTTTACTGAGACCCTGGGTCTTCAGGTAATCCGTTGCAGCCTTGTAAAGGCGCTCGTCAGTAGCAAGAACCGCATCAACAGGAGCCAGCGATAACTTCAGCGCAGCGATAGTCGCCTCTGCGTTTTCTGGTTTGTTCGTGGCCATGTAAGTCTTGAACGCGGCGTTGAGCTGACTGATCAGAACAAACTTACGAATGATTGCTTGCGCAATGCCGCCGTCTGCGTAGAGGACTTCGTTCCTGGTGTTGGTCGTATACCAGATCGAAGCTTCTCCAGCGCCTGGTCCTTGTTCAAACACCGAGAGAGATCTCTCTTTCTTCGGCTGCATCGTGCTGGCAAAGCCGTACGACTCGGACAGCGGGTCCAGACCTTGCTGATACAGGTTGAAGAGGTAGTTCGACAGGACGCCAACGGATTCCTGATAATGTTGGAGGGTCTTGTCCTTCAGGAGATTTGCGTCATGCAATTCACCCTTGGTACCCACCAGCAGTTTTTCCCAGGCATCGTTGTAAAGTTGCTCAGCAAACCATGGGTAATCAAGGAAGTTGGTTTGACCAGCGCCGCCATCAATAGCCACACGGAGAGAGCTGACACGACTTGTCAAAGTAGCAATCATGGCTGTCTTCAGCTGCGCCGTACCGGATGAGTAGCGAGGATCCAGGTCAGAACCGAAAGTTGCAAAGGCAGCCTGCTTCCACTTGTCAGCCGCTGCAGCTGGATCCAGATCCAACTCGAGACCAAAGAGTTCAGTACCGCGGTCAACGAATTTCATCGTCGCAAAATTCGCAGCGTATTCCTTCTCAGCTTCTTGCACGATCTGCTCGGAATACTGAAAGGCTTCAGCGCAACTTTGAACGGTGCGCTGGCTATTTTCAAAAATGCGCTGACGGAGAGGAGCGAACTCCAGAACGTCCTCAGGCTTGCCTTCTGCATTCACAACCACGCAAACGCGGCTTGGCAGATCCATCACTTCGCGGCCAAATTTGAAGATTTCGTTCACTGCAGCATAATAAGCTTTTAGGTTTTCGTCTTTAGCGACCAAAGCTTCCAAAGCTGCTTTCTTCTCTTCAGTCGTGGTGCCGGCCAGCTTTTCGAAGTAGACGCCTGCTTTATTGCGAACGAGGAAGCGGAAATAATCCTGAATTTGTTTGAAGTGTTCGAGGTACGTCAGCGAGCGAACTGCACCGCTGAAGCCTTTATTATTGTAACGATAACCGTTCTGAATCAAGTCGGCGTGAACTTGGGAAATAGCCCACTTCACGTACTTGTCAGGAGTTGCACCCACATCCCAGCGCGAACACATAGGATCGTAAGTCGGGAGGTTGGTGGTGCCGTTGACTTCGTAGTCCGTACACATCTTGTAGGTTTTCAGTGTCTTGCCTTGCTTTTCAGCGGCTTTGAACATGCTCATATTGCGCGGAATTTCGATGAACTGACCGTCTTTGGTTTCCACTTTGCGGCCGTAGAGGTAGCGAATCGCCGCAACATCGTAGGGACCAGCTTTGCTGAAGAGGTCGAAGTCGCGATCAGGGTAATCCATAACCGTCGATGCAGGGTAGGCCAGGGTGCCGTCTTCGTTTTTCGCCTGGTTGCCTGGAACGTCGCTCGAACCCGAGAAGTTGTGGCCCAGACCAAGGTTGTGGCCTACTTCATGGATCAAGGTCGAAGTCAGAAGGTCACGCATGAGGGGCTGGGCGCATTCGAGGATAGCTTCCTCTTCACCGCCGACGTTCAACACGGACGCGTCCGCGGTGTGTTCAGCTTTCAAGCGAGCCAGGTATTCAGAAAACTTGGTGTTACCGCTGGCGCAGACGCGCTTGATTTTTTCCCAGCTGTTGGCCACGGAAGCGACATTGCCGTAATCACATTTGGGACCGTTAGCTGTAAAGAGCGATTGCTTCTCTTTCTTGGCTTTGGCAGCTGCCTGGGTCTCTTTGTAATCATCGATGGCATCCAGCAAAGTTCTGGAACCCAGGACGTTAGCTTTGTTGTCGACGCCGACTTCGGCAGCAAACATGCCCGATAGGTCAACGTAATCGACGAGGCGGGACACGGGGCCCAGGTCAGGTGTCAGGGTATTGACAAGGCCGCCGCTCAGAACGAATCCATCGGTGCTGGCGAACGAAGGAATTTCTTCCAATTTCTTGTCTTCATAAAGACCAAGTTCGTTACGGACGAAGTTACGAATGCTCGTGATCAGACCTTCGCGGTAAGAGCGGAGGTAGATGTGGGTCGCAGCCGAGAACGTTTCACCGGTACGGGTATCCTGAACGGATGGGCCAAAACCGAGGAGACGGCCGGAGTCAATCTCGTAACCGTAGAGAACGATGGTGTTGTAACGAACGTCACCAAGCTCCACGCGCTCGTCGTCCAAGCGTACGCGAATGCCTGTGCCGGCAGCCTGGAACGCGTCGTCCCAAGCCTGGACAGCAATTTTGGTTGCGTCCAGGAATTCAGGATCGGTCGGGCTGTTCTTGCTGAGGTGATACACGATCTCGTTGTTTTCTGGGAAGAAACGGCTAGCATAGATCAGACGGTCGATGTCTGGATCCTGGCTTTGCAGGGCACCATGGATAACGGTACGGCGCTGGGTGAAGATGTGGAACATCTTCGCGTCGTCAGAGAACAAAGTCTGGCCATCAATCTTGCGATTGGATTTGGCGAGCGAGTACTTATAGGTGTTACCGCTCGACGATTCGTAGATCGTGAAGGATACGTAGTCTTCGCTGATTTCAAGCTTTTCCAGCTTGTTATCAAGGGTAAAGGCTTTGTCGAGGCGGTCAGCATTGTTGAAGTCAACAAGTGCGTACTGACGCTCTTTCCAGAAGCGAGCAGAACCTTCCTTGTCGCCCAACATGTTTTCTTTCAAACGTGCATCGGCACCAGCAGTTTCGGTTTTGAAGTCAACCCACTGGACTGGAATTTCCAGAGCTGTGATAGTTTTTGTTGGATCGAGAATTTCCTGTTCTTTGGCGATGTTGAGGTCGACACCGAGAAGAGAGTTATTCGTACGGGCAAACTTGATTTTCAAGGCTGATGCTGTCGAACCCAGGATTTCTCCCGATGCGATAGAGCGGCCCACCAAAGTTTTGGTGTAGAACCATTCATCAGTCGAATTGAAGAATTCAGCCGACACAAGGTCTGGCTTGGCTGGGGCTTCGAAGTACTTAACCTGGCCTGGGTTCACTTTAAAGTGACTGGATTGCGCCAGGAAATCGCGTTTGAAAGTGTTCAGCTGACGCGTGGGCTTGCCGCGCTCATCTTTCACTTGTTCAACAGTGAACAGGGAAATGGGGAGACCCATCAAAGGAACTTCGTACTGGCCATTGCCAGCGTCGGTAGCAAAGGTTAGTTCCTGGCTCGGGATGTCAGCTTTATTGGCTACTTTGGAAAGGATAACGAAGTAGTCGGTAAAGCTGTACTTGAACGTGTATTCGAAATTTTCGCGACCATAGAAGTTAAAGTCGGAAATGTCGATGCCGGCGAATAAGCCGTCTTCGATCTTGAATTCCACGGCATCAAGATTGTTGATCTTGTCAAAGCCGTTCAAGGTCAAGAGTTCATCAGCACGCGATGTTTGACCTTTGAATCGTTTTTCGCCGGTTTTGAGTTTAAATGTTTCCCCTTCGAATTGTTTAACTTCGTAGAGGTTGTCCCCTGATCCTTGAGTGAATCGCAGACCGCGCTTTTTTTCGCACGCGGTCTGGCCAAGGCCGATCACGAGACCACCGGCTATCGCCAGCGTCTGGATCGCTCCAAATGTTCCCCTAAACATCGTCATAAGCAGTTCCTTTCCAATCAGTGAGGCAAGCCGCCTCAAGATGATTCACCCTCGAGTTTTAAAACTTATAAGTCGCAGCCAGTTCGTACATAGTCGC
>NZ_DASQYZ010000061.1:0-20498 GCF_035638955.1 Oligoflexus sp.
CCCAAAGGAATCGTCCTGCCGCATACCGTCGATGGTGATGCTGTTGAAACGATTGTTGGCACCGCCGACGCTCAGGCGGCCGTTATCCACCACCACGTCAGGGGCGCGACGAATAATATCCTTAATATCCTGGCGAACGGAAGGCGCATTGCGGATATCGCCGCTGAAGAAAGATGACTTTGAAGACGTTTGCATCTCGCGTGCCGCGGTGACCTTCATCACCTCCGTTTTGCCGAGCGTGATGATATCACCCGTGTTGTTACCGGCATTGAGTTGAATGCCATCACGAGTGATGTTCTGCAGGCCGGCTTTCGAGGCTTTGAGCGTGTAGGGTCCGCCAACGCGAAGACCGGTAAAAGCAAACTGGCCGTTGGTGGTGGAGACAGCCTGTTTACGCACCTGGGCGGCCGGGAATTCAAGGACAACTTCAGCGTCGGCTACGGGTTTACCTTCGCTATCCACGACAGTTCCGCGATAACTCGCCGAGGTCATCTGAGCCAAGGCGTCACTGAATGTTCCGACTAGAACAAAACAGCTTAGTAAAATGATGAGCCAGCTCTGTGCTGGCCGGATCCTCTGCAAAATACGAAAACGTTGATACTGAGGCATCAGACTTTCCTTCTAACTGGAACGGATGATTAGAGCGGCATCCTTCTTACAAGATCCTCATACAAATGGGAAGGTCAAAGCCTGGGAGTTCAGCGTTTTTACCTAGTCTTTATGGGTTTTTGCAATTCCCCTCGTCTTCACGAATTTTTTACAACCCCTATGGACGAATCGTGATCAGGATTGCTCGTCTGCGTCAATTCGATCCAAACCGTTGAAAATGAAAGCTCTGGTCAGCTGGGACGCTTTTCACTAAAATCCAGCGGCTGCCCAGGACCTTGTTTAACAAGCTTTCGTGAAGGCGAGGAAGCGGCAGCGGACGCTTCATTTTGGGGCAGGGCAGACATAAGGACACATCCATGAGCACTTCCTATCGCACCGGCAGCAAGGATCTCTCCGCCTGGGAAAATCTCGCGCGCAAGGATCTTGGCTCCGATCCTCTTGAATCATTGAACCGGCAGACGCCGGAAGGTGTGCCGATCAAGGCCCTCTATACCGCCAAGGATTTGGAAGGGATCGAATCGCTGGACACGGTGCCGGGTTTTGCGCCTTATACCCGCGGCCCGCGCGCGACGATGTACACCGTCAAGCCCTGGACCATTCGCCAGTATGCTGGGTTTTCCACGGCCGAGGAGTCGAACCAATTCTATCGACAGAATTTGGCAGCGGGGCAGATGGGTCTTTCCATCGCGTTCGACCTTGCGACCCATCGCGGCTACGACTCGGATCATCCGCGCGTGACGGGGGATGTGGGCAAGGCCGGTGTGGCCATCGATTCGGTTGAGGATATGAAAGTCCTCTTCGATCAAATCCCCCTCGAAAAAATGTCGGTTTCCATGACCATGAATGGGGCCGTGATTCCGATTCTGGCGGCCTATATCGTGGCTGGAGAAGAGCAAGGCGTGAAGCCTGAACAGCTGTCCGGCACGATCCAGAATGATGTTTTGAAAGAATACATGGTGCGGAACACCTATATTTATCCGCCCGAACCTTCGATGCGCATTGTCGGCGATATCATTGATTTCACAGCGCGTCGAATGCCGCGGTTCAATAGCATCAGTATCAGCGGTTATCACATGCAGGAAGCTGGCGCCAATTCCGCCATTGAGCTGGCCTTCACCTTGGGTGATGGGATTGAGTATGTGCGCGCCGCGATCGCGCGGGGATTAAAGGTGGACGAATTCGCGCCGCGGCTTTCGTTCTTCTTTGCGATCGGCATGAATTTTTATATGGAAGTGGCCAAGCTGCGAGCCGCGCGCACGCTCTGGTATAAGCTGATGCAGCAGTTCGAACCCAAGGATCCACGCTCCTCGATGCTGCGCACCCATTGCCAGACTTCGGGTTATTCTTTAACCGAACAGGATCCTTATAACAATATCATCCGCACCACGATTGAAGCGATGGCTTCCGTCTTTGGTGGAACCCAATCGCTGCACACCAATTCCTTTGACGAAGCGGTGAGTCTGCCGTCGAATTTTTCGGCTCGGTTGGCCCGTAACACGCAGCTCATTATCCAGGAAGAGACGGATATCTGTCACGTCGTCGATCCTTTCGGTGGCAGCTACTTCATGGAGTCCCTGACCCAAAACCTCATGAATGAGGCCGAACGGATTCTGCGGGAAGTGGAAGAAGCCGGCGGCATGGTCAAGGCCATTCAGCAGGGCCTGCCGAAGCTGAAGATCGAGGAAGCCGCAGCGCGTAAACAGGCGCGTATCGATTCCGGACAGGATGTGATCGTGGGTGTGAACAAATATCAGACCAAGGAAGAATCGAAATTCGAAGTTCGTGATGTCGACAACACCAAGGTGCGGGAACAGCAGGTCGCGCGATTGCAGGCCATTCGCCAATCGCGGGATGCAGCGCGGGTCAAGACCACGCTGGAAGCTTTGGAAGCTGGAGCCCGAGCCAATGGCAATCTTTTGGAACTGGCCTTGGATTGCATGCGCGCCCGGGCCACCGTTGGTGAAGTTTCGGACGCCATGCGCCGCGTCTTTGGCGAGCATCGGGCACCGATTCAATCCGTCAGCGCGGTTTATGCAGCGGAGTATAAGATGAAATCTGATTTTGATGATGCCCGTAAGCTCATTGCTGCATTTGCCGATCAGGAAGGGCGTCAGCCACGTATTCTGATTGCCAAGCTGGGTCAGGACGGACACGACCGCGGCGCCAAGGTCATTGCCACCGGGTTTGCCGATCTGGGTTTTGATGTCGACATCGGTCCTTTATTTCAAACCCCTGAAGAAGCCGTGAAGCAGGCGATCGAAAACGATGTGCATGTGATCGGTATATCCTCGCAGGCCGCTGCGCATAAGACACTGGTGCCGCGATTGATTGAGCTGCTCAAGCAGGAAGGTTCCACTGATATCGCCGTGGTCGTGGGCGGCATTATTCCCCAGCAGGATTATGAATTCCTCTTTCAAAGCGGAGCGGCCGCTGTGTTTGGTCCTGGTACACCGGTGCCCACAGCCGCGGTGGAAACATTGGAAGCCATCAAGCGGATGAGGAAGGGATGACCATCGATATCCAGGCTCTTGAAACAGCGCTGGTATCGGGTGATCGGCGTGGGTTGGCCAAGGCTTTGACCCTGATCGAGAGTCGACGT
Organism: Oligoflexus sp.; assembly: GCF_035638955.1. GTDB lineage: Bacteria > Bdellovibrionota_B > Oligoflexia > Oligoflexales > Oligoflexaceae > Oligoflexus. Next base: position 3,209 of record NZ_DASQYZ010000061.1, read on the forward strand.
GCGGATCATCGGCTTTTAGCTGGCAAACTTTTATCCGCCCTCTATCCGCGAACGGGTCGTGCCACGCGCATCGGTATCACGGGTTCACCTGGTGTTGGGAAATCGACCTTTATCGAAGCCATGGGCCGTTTCTTTCTGGACCAAGGTCATAAGCTTGCGGTGCTCGCAATCGATCCGAGTTCACCAAGGTCACATGGCAGTATTTTAGGCGATAAAACCCGCATGGAAGAGCTTTCCGTGGACCCGCGCTGCTTCATTCGACCGTCGCCTTCGGGACTGTCACTCGGTGGTGTGGCACGGCGTACGCGGGAGTGTGTCCTGCTGTGCGAAGCCGCGGGTTATGACACCATTATTATTGAAACCGTAGGCGTGGGGCAGTCGGAAACTTTAGTGTGTTCCATGGTGGATGCCTTTCTCTTTTTGCAGCTGCCCAATGCGGGTGATCAGCTGCAGGGCATTAAAAAAGGTATTTTGGAACTCGCCGATCTTGTGGTGGTGACCAAAGCCGATGGTGCCTTTGAGCAGGCGGCCCGCCGGGCTCTTGTCGATCATGAAATGGCCTTACATTATATGCAGCCTGATCCTGATCGTATGCCGGTCCGGGTGATGCTCTGCAGCGCTCTGGAAAAAAAGGGCTTGCGTGAGGTTTATGATACGCTGCTCGGGAATCTGCAGACCCTGCAGGCCGATGGGCGTTTGCAGAAGCGAAGGCAGGCGCAGCGGGAGGAGTGGTTCGAGTCCGAGCTGCAGGGCCAGCTGATGGACCTTCTGTGGCAGGATCGAAGCTTTAAGAAAGATATACAGAAGTTGAAAGGCAAGGTCGCTCAGGGCATCATGTCCCCGACTGAAGCGGCCCAGCAGGTGATTGCAGGAGTGGATCTCAAGCGGGGCTAAACGGAGGTCACAGATGATAGCAGAACGCTGGCTGAATCTTGTTCGTCCCCAGGCTCCCGATTTTGTTCCCGGTCCCACCCGCACCTCGCCCCTGGAATTTATGCGGGAAATGAGCCGTGATCCGCTCGATTTTCTGACTCGCATGCACAAGGATCACGGTGATATTGTTCGTTTGCCTTTTGCCCTGGCGCGCATTTATTTGATCACCGATCCGGATCTGATCGGTCGGATCCTCCTGAACACTGAAAAAACCAATCGTAAATCCCTGGGTTATCGCCGGTTGAAACTGCTGCTTGGTGATGGTCTTTTGACCAGTTACGGCGATCTGTGGCGGACCCAAAGGCGCCTTGCAACCCCGGCGTTTCATCAGAAAGCGATGCATGGTTTTTTTGATATCATTCAGGAGGAATCCCTCAAGCTGGTCGAGGAACTGAGTGAGCGGATCAAGACCAATCCGCTGGTGAATATTTCCGATGAAATGTCGCGTCTGACGTTCACCATTATCGTGCGTATTCTGTTTTCGATCAATATGCAGGACAAGGCCAGTGTCGTTAAAAACGCCCTGACCGAATTGCAGCATTATTCCAACCTTCTGTTCTATTCAGTTTTCACTCCACCCTTGGCTATCCCCACGCCTTCCAACCGGCGCGCGACGAAGGCCATGAAGGATCTGGATCAAATCGTCTATCAATTGATTGAGGAGCATAGAGCCCATCCGGATCGTTATCAGGATCTGCTGTCGCACTATTTGCAAAGCCGCGATGAAGAAACCGGAACCGGCATGAATGATAAGCTCCTGCGGGACGAGGTCATCACCTTGATGCTTGCCGGGCATGAGACCACGGCCATTTCCCTGAGCTTCGCACTGGATCTGCTGGCTAAAAATCCCCGTCCTGCCGAACTCCTGGCTCGAGAACATGCGGCGTTGCCGAGCGATACTCTGACTCTTGCCGATGTACCGAAACTTGAATACACCCAGCAGGTGTTTTCGGAAGCGATGCGTCTTTATCCCGCCGCCTGGACGGTGGGACGCGAAGCGACCGAAGAGATCACGTATCAAAATTATAAATTTGGGCGGGGCAGCACTTTTCTTTGCATGCAGTATCTCACGCACCGGCATCCGAAGTATTGGTCCAACCCAACTGGGTTCCGGCCGGAACGCTTTTCCGCGGAAGAATCCAAAGGCCGGCATCCTTTCGCTTACTTTCCTTTTGGTGCGGGCCAAAGGTCCTGTATTGGATCGAATTTGGCTCGTTTTGAAGCCCAAATTATTCTGGCCACGCTTTTCCGTCATTTCAAAATGGAACCTGTTGCGGAGGCACGCTATCAAATCAAGCCTCTCATTACACTTGTGGTGGAGCCTGGTCTTACGCTGCGACTGAGTCGGCGCTAGGAGGCTGGGACACATTTAATGTGTCCCAGCCTCCTAGTGCTGATCTGGAATGAAGACTGTGCGTTGCCGCCGATTCAATTTGAAAGTATAGGTGAACGCAGCGGAGTCGGCGTTGCGGTTATGGATCAGTTCAAAGACAGTCACGGGATTCGCTTTACGACTTTGAGCGGGACTCCCGGCGTGCTCGCCGGCTATAATCAGGCCACTCCGGTTGGCTACTTTGGTGGGCCGAATAACGTCGCCAACTTCCTTGCGCCGAATCAAAATGGCGGTAAATTCTTTATCACCGATCGGCATAAGCAGGCTGAATCCACGGATACACTCGTGATTGACTATGACAAAGCGGTGAAAGAGGCGAGCATGGATCTGGTGGATATCGACTTTTCGGAAACGTATGTCATCCGCGCGCTTAACAGTCAAAATCAGACGGTCGATGAAGTTCAGGTCCAGGCCGCGACGATAGGAGCCCGCGACGGTCAGTTGAGTCGATTCGTGGTCCGGAGTCCGGATGGCTCCAGCAGTATCAGGAAGCTGCATATCTTTGGATTTAATCCCACAGGTAACCTAGGGATTGGCTTTGGTATCGATAACTTCTCGCCCCGTTGCGCGCGCTAGTTTTTGCACGCGTTCATCTGCCTTTTTCTTTGAACCGGCGCCGCAGTCCCGCTATAAGATAAGTCCGCTGATGACGTGGAAGAGAGCCGGGCATGACGCTTCGGCTAAGCCCGCGTCGGCAAGGACGAGAAATTCATGAAAAGTTTTGGCAGTGATAATCATTCGGGTGTTCACCCCACAGTCCTAACCGCCATTCAGGAAGCCAATACCGGTCATCAGCCCGCATACGGTGCCGATGCCGTAACCGAGGCTGCTCGCAAACTTTTTCGTCAGACCTTTGGGCCCGACTGTGAAGTGTTTTTTGTCTTCACGGGTACAGCCGCCAATACTCTGGCCATTCGTGGCCTTTGTCGACCTTATGAGGCGGTTGTCGCAACGTCCTGTGCCCACCTGAATGAAGATGAATGCGGAGCGCCTGAGTATATCTCCGGGAACAAGATTTTAAGTTTTCCTCCCGTGCAAGGCAAGCTCACGCTCGATGTGATCGAACGTCTGCGCATCAATCCCAACGATCCCCATCGCGTGCTGCCTCGGTTGGTGAGCCTTACCCAGGCGACTGAGCTGGGAACAGTTTATAGCTTGAATGAACTGCGGGCTCTGACGGACCTCGCTCATAAGCGAGGCATGCTGGTGCATATGGATGGGGCGCGGCTGGCGAATGCTGCGGTTTATTTGAACTGTGATCTGTCCGATGTTACAACCGCGGTTGGTGTGGATGCTGTAAGTTTTGGTGGGACTAAAAATGGGCTGCTGTGCGCGGAAGCTTTAGTGTTCCTGAAACCTGATCTGGCGCCGTCCTTTGCTTTCATTCGGAAGCAAAGCATGCAGCTGGCGTCCAAGATGCGTTATCTTTCCTGCCAGTTTCTACCGTATCTCCAGGATCAACTTTGGAAGAAAAACGCGACCCAGGCCAACACGATGGCGCTTTATCTTCGGCAACGCCTCAGTCAACTGCAAGACTGCGAGATCCCTTATCCGACTCAGGCGAATGAGGTCTTCGCCATCCTTCCCACGACTCTTGCGAAACATATGCAGGAAAAAGCCCGAGCCTATGCGTGGGATGGCCCCTTGCATCGTTTTGTGACGTCGTTTGATACGACGAAGGCGGATGTGGATGCGTTGTTTTAGATCAAGGGTCTGAGCCAATCAAAGAACCCGCGTATGCTATCGATACTGCGACGAACGCTGTGCGGATCGTCGAGCCCATGATCCGCTTTCGGAACCATCCAGATGCGATAGCCGTCTTTGCGCAAGGTATCCACGCGATCGCGGGGGGCACAGGAATCTTCCTCACCGATCACGAATACGGTCGATTCCGGGAATTTGCGTAGACGCTGGAAAACTTCGTCGAGTTGGAGTTGGGGACTTAGAGAAATGATAAGGTTGTTCGGGCTGAGCGTGAATCCTGAGTTCAACGCCTCCGCCAGGATGCTATTGCCGTACGAAAAGGCGGCAATGGTCTGCTTCTGCTGACCGGTCTGCTGAGCCCAGTCGGTACAGAGGCGGGTTACGGCGCGGCGCAGGATGGGTCTTTTATTAGGTTCACTGATGAAGTCGGGTTTGTAGCCGATGCAGGTGGCTGAGTGCCCCACTTCCAGGTGCAGGTTGGTCAGGTAGTAAAGCCAAGGCCGATCGTATCGATAACCGCCGCCGCTAAGAACGAGAAGCGCACCGCGTTCTTCCTTGCTGCTCAAGGTCTCCGAATGGGGATCCACACCATCGTATCGACTGAAGTCCAAATTTATTTTTTTCATGGGAGTCGGCACGTCTTTAGTCCTTCGTCTTGCGCAGGGCGTATTTCCAAAGCAACTGCTGCGAGCTGATATAATCCGAATTCAAAACCCGAAACTTCTCACTCAGAACCGTAGCACAGTTTCGATAGAACTGAGCCTTGGTTAAATCCCCCTCACGGTCCAAAAACGATTCGAACAGGGTCGCTTCCAGCGTGAAAAGATAGGCCTGGGCATCCGCCGAAACAGTCGCGGAGCGGGGCGCCTGATCGAATAAACTTAATTCCCCAAAGCTGTCGCCGGATTTTAACGTGGCCAAACGGTGCGCATCACCCGTGAGACTGTCGCGCTTGTAAACGGACAGTTGTCCGCCGAGTATAAGGAAAAGTCCGCGCGACGGTTCGCCTTCGATCACCGCATGGGCGGATTTCTTGATCACCTGGATACTGCCCATGCTCCAGATGCGCCTTCTTTGCTCTTTGGTGAAGGTTCGGAAGAGAAAGATCGTAAGAAGTTGCTCGGCGCCCCAATCGAGGTCCCGGTAGAGGTCGATTTGCGGTATCGAGAACGGTTTAGAGAGATCTTCCATGTCTGCTTTGCTCCAGTTTCCAGTCTAGCAAAACCCCGGAAAAAAGGAGACGGAACGGTTTTGCCTGGTAAGATCACGTTTGGTATTTCCTTGAAATTCACCCGACATGTGGCAAGATTCAGGCACATTTCCTGGAGGGACCAACATGTCACAGAGCGTTAAACGGGTGTGCAATCTCTGCGAGGCCATGTGTGGCCTGACCATCGAGCAGGCGGAAGATCTCTCGATGACCATTCGCGCCAACAAGGATGATGTCTTCAGTCAGGGGGCGTTTTGCCCTAAATCACAGGGCTTGAAAGACCTTTGGCAGGACCCGGATCGGGTGCGTCAACCTTTGAAAAAAGTGGACGGCAGCTTTCAACCCATCGGCTGGGATCAGGCCTTCCAAGAAATCGCGGATAAGATCAATCAGCTGCAGAAAAAGTACGGGCGTTCGTCGATAGCCACCTATGCCGGCAACCCCAACACGCATAACTTCGGCAATCTGATTATGCTCCCAGTTTTTCTGCGCGGGATTCGCTCGCATAATAAATATTCAGCCACGTCCGTGGACCAGCTACCGCATATGCTGGTGAGTTATCTGATGTTCGGTCATCAACTTCTGCTGCCGATCGCGGATGTGGATCACACGCGTTATATGCTGATGTTTGGCGCCAACCCTGCCGTTTCCAATGGCAGCCTTCTATCATCGGCTGGCCTCTCGACACGATTGAAAGCGATTCAGCATCGCAACGGCAAGGTTGTGCTGTTCGATCCTCGCTATACGGAGACCGCATCCCTGGTTTCGGAACATTATTTCATTCGACCTGGGACGGATGCCTTTTTGTTGGCTGGAATCGTCAAGCTGCTCTTTGATCGGAAAGCGGTGCGACCGGGACACCTTCATTCCGTGATCAAAGGACTCGTGCAGCTGGAAGCTCTCTTTCAGGATGTGGATCTTGATCAGGTGAGCACGATTACGGGTGTGAACCGCGAGATCATCGAACAGGTGGCGCAGGATCTGCAAACGTACGAACCGGCGGTCTGTTACGGACGCATGGGCGTGTCAACCCAGGCTTATGGAGCTGTGTGCCAGTGGCTCATCAACTTGATCAATATTCTGACCGGCAATTTTGATAAGCGTGGCGGCGCGCTCTTTACCAAGCCGGCCTTTGATGTGGTGGAGCTGGCCGCCCGGATGGGCAGTCGCGGCAGTTTCCGTCGGCGTAAAAGTCGAGTGCATCAGCTGCCTGAATTCGGTGGAGAAATGCCGGTCGCAACGCTGGCCGATGAAATTCTGACTCCAGGTGAAGGCCAGATCAAGGCCCTGATCACCATTGCCGGCAATCCGGTGATCAGTACGCCCAATGGTCGTAAACTTGAAAAAGCCATGGATCAGCTTGATTTGCAGGTCGCCATCGATTTCTATCAGAACGAGACCACAGCGCGGGCGGATTATATTCTGCCGCCGACATCGTCCCTGGAGCATAGTCATTACGATTTGATTTTCAATGCGCTGGCTGCGCGCAACATCGCCCGTTTTTCACCTGCAGTCGTGAGGTCGCCCAAGGACAGTCGTGAGGACTGGGAGATCCTGCTCGAACTTTGGGCACGGATTGGTTATAAGGACAGCGTCATCGATCGTTCCAGAAAATTTCTGATGAAAAAATCCTTGCAGGCCATGGGCATGGAACGGCTGGTGGATCTGGGTCTGCGCATCGGGCCTTACCGGAAAACAGGGATCAGCCTGAAACAGCTGAAGCAAAATCCCGACGGCATCGATCTGGGGCCCCTTCAACCGAGTCTTCCTCAAAGACTTTATACCAAGGATAAACGCGTTGACCTTTGCCCTCAGCCTTTGCTGGAAGCCTGGCAGGTGTTTCGGGCGGATCCCGCTTGGCGGCAGTCCCGCAACCCTCATCCCGAGGATTTCCTGCTGATCGGTCGTCGCAACCTGAAGAGCAACAATTCCTGGATGCACAACCTGCCCAGCCTCGCGCGCAGCAAGAATCAGTGCTATCTGATCATGAACAAGGAAGATGCCGTCCGTCGGAGCATTGTGGATGGAAGTCAGGTGCAGGTTTCGAGTGACATCGGCTCGATCGAGCTCCCGGTCATGATCAGCGATCGCATCATGCCGGGTGTCGTCAGCATCCCTCACGGCTGGGGCCATGATCGGAGCGATGTGCGGCTGACTTTGGCCCGCAAATCACCGGGTGTAAGCTTGAACGATATTATGGACGATCGTCAGGTGGATGTGTTTTCCGGCAATGCGATTTTGAACGGACAGCGTGTGCGGGTTTCAACGTTCGCGAAATAAAAGCATGGTTTTTGCAGGAAGTTCTCGATTTCTTTCGTCTTGCGCATTATGATGAGGGAATACAGCCAAACATCGCGAGGACTTTGCCATGCCAATAGTCACAATGCGGGACGGAAGTACTGTCTTTGTCCGCGTTCTGGGTCGTGGTCAACCTGTTGTCATGCTGCACGGTTTCGCGTTGGACAGTCGGCACTGGCTGCCCTTGATTGCTCCTTATCTCAATTCCTATCGTTTCATCATGCCCGACTTTCGCGGGCATGGTCGCTCCGGGACCGGTGGTCTGCATCGCTCCCGGGTGCTTGATACCCTTTGTGACGATCTGGATGATGTCCTCGATTTCCTGAAGATCGATCAGGCCATGCTTTGCGCTTATTCCATGGGAGCCCTGGTCGGCCTCGAATATACCTTGCGTCGGCAGCAGGAGCGGATTGAGCGTTACCTGCACATTGAAATGAGTCCCCGGTTTCATAATTCGAACGATTGGTCGAATGGCTTCAATCCGCAGTTGATTGAGCAGGCCAAGGTTCTGATCGATCTTTGGGGGCAAAAATCATCCGATGCCGGGGCCTTTTATCGTTCCCTGGTTCATGAAATGGTCAGGCAGGCCTTTCCCCAAAAGTGGATCATGCAGATGGTGGAGGCGCTGCCGCTCCGCCTCCTGGATCCCATGCTGCCGAATCCTGACTTCACGCATGAAATTTTCGGTTTCCTTTTGGAAACTGATTTCGATGTGCGGGCCCGTGTTCCGAATCTACAGATTCCTGGTTTGATCATGAGCGGTCGTCATTCCCGTTATTTTCCCTGGGAAGGCTCGGACTGGCTGCATCAGAACTGGGACCAAAGCGAGCATTTGGTTTTTGATCACAGCGGTCATGGTCTGATGTATTCGGAGCCGCTGAAATTCGGTAAAGCCTTCCAATGTTTTCTGACTGGCGAGATCGAGCGCGTGCACGACATCCGTAGCAGTCGCAACTGGCTGCGTCTCCGGACCGCTGGTTAATCCTCCTCATACACCCTGAGTACATCAAGCCCATGCGGAGTACGGCCCCTGCGTAACCCCGCGTTTTGCGTGGATTCCGTGGGGCGCTCCCATGGAAGGTCCTGGCGTTTGCAGGAATATATCTTGCCACGTAAGTCTACGGTGCTATAGTTAGCGCAATTTCTCATAATATGTCTTCCTGTCTTATGCAGAGCAAGAAGGAGCCAGAGCGATGTTCGACGTCCCAACCAAAGCGCTCGAATCAACGGTTGTATCGGTCATTCCCACCTTGCCCCAAAGTATCGTGGATACCCAGGAAGTGCTCAACATCATGCGGCGGCAGGATCAATTTTTTGCCAGCGGGATGACCCTGAGCGAAGAGTTTCGTCGCGCTCAGCTGTTCAAACTGCGCAAGGCCGTGGAAAAACATGAAGGCAATCTTATTCAGGCCTTTGCCAAGGATTTGCGCAAATCAGCGACCGAGGCTTATTTTGCCGAAATCGGCGTGACTCTGGCTGAAATTCGGCATGCCCTTCAGCACCTGCGCGGTTGGATGAAACCGGAACGTTCGGCCACACCCATGGCACTGGCACCCGCGCGGTCTGAAATTCGTCGCGAACCCTTGGGTCGTTGTCTGATTCTGAGTCCATGGAATTATCCTTTGCTGCTGAATATCACGCCGCTGGTGGCTGCACTTGCCGCGGGCAATGTCGTGGTTCTGAAGCCTTCGGAACTGGCACCGGCCATGTCCGCGGCGATCCGTGAAATGCTGCAGGATACCTTCCCCCCGGAACTCGTCACGGTGCTGGAAGGCGGCGTTGAGATGAGTCGTATGCTCCTGGCCGAACGCTGGGATTTGATTTGTTTCACCGGTGGCACGGAAGTGGGACGCTCGGTGGCTCAGGCCGCTGCGAAACACCTGACGCCTTGCATCCTGGAACTGGGTGGCAAGAGCCCATGTCTGGTCAGCCGAACGGCAGACCTGAGTGTTGCGGCCCGTCGCATCGTGTGGGGAAAATTTTTGAATGCGGGTCAAACCTGTTTGGCTCCGGATTATATCCTGGCTGACGAAAGTATTCATGATGCTCTGGTGGCCACGTTACGCGAGGAAATTCTGTTGCGTTTCGGCAGCGAGCCCTTGAACCATGCTCAGCTGCCCCGCATCATCAATCAGCGGCATTTTCTGCGCCTGCAAAAAATGCTGACCCCAGGCTCGGTGATTCATGGCGGCCGTAGCGATGCTGAAGCCCTGCTGATCGAACCCACGCTGGTCGCCGCCGAGGATCGTTCAGCGGCAGCCATGCGCGAAGAAATTTTTGGCCCTATTTTGCCTATTTTAAAGGTCAAAAACATGGCCGACGCCAAGACTTTCGTCAAAGCTGGTGAGAAGCCTTTGGCCCTTTATCTGTTTACGGCTGATCGGTCTGAACAGGAGGATATCCTCGGTTCGATTTCCTTTGGTGGAGGTTGCATCAATGATGTACTGGTGCACGCTGGGAATCGTGGTCTACCGTTTGGTGGCGTGGGCGAAAGCGGTATGGGCGCCTATCATGGTCGCCATGGATTCGAAGCCTTTTCGCATCGTAAGGCGATTGTGCGCAACAATACTTTGATCGATGTGCCTTTGCGTTATGGACCCTGGGGCCGTTTCAAAGACAAGGCTTTCCGTCTGTTCCTGAACTGACCGAAGCCTAAGGAATCGATTATGCCGCGACAGGATTGGGTTGCCATACGTTATGTGAAGTTTCTGCTGGCCACGGAATTTGGTCGGCAGAATGTTTCCTCACTCCTGGCGCGTGCGCAGATCGATGAAACGCTGCTGGCTGATCCGACGGCTGTTGTCACTACGGCCCAGTATTCACGTCTGATTCGCCACCTGATGATGGTGACCCGTGATGAAAGTTTTGGTTTCACCGCGCATGGGTTGAAGCTCGGCACGTTTGCCATGATGTGCAACGCCATCATTCATTGCGAACAGCTGGAACAGGCCATCAAAACCTGCAATCGATTTTACCGCCTCGTCACCGATGATTTCAGTCTGCACCTCAAACGTCAGCAGGATAATGCGGTGATTGAGCTGCATATCCACCAGCCGCTGGCGGGTCCACCCGGGTTTTTTACCGAAGCGACCTTCGCCATGCTCATGCGATTATTCTCGTGGCTGATCGATAAACCCATTCTTCCAGGACGCGTGGACTTTGCCTTTGGTCGCGAGGAAAGCGGGCATTCGTTTGAAGGGAAGATTCCTGGTGACGTCTGCTACCGGCAGGCCTGTTCCCGTTTGCATTTCTCCGCACATCTTTTGCGCGAGGACATCAAACACGATCGCATGGAGTTGCGTGAACTTCTGGAAAAGGAAACGCATCGCTTCCTGACCGATTTTCGCAAGGAAGATAGTTATACGGCTCGGATTCGGCATTCCTTCATGCATGATGAGGACGTGATCAACAAGAGCCTTGAAGCCTTTGCCCGGGACTTTGGCATCAGCCCCTCCTCCCTGCGCCGCAAGTTGCGTGAGGAAGGCCAGAATTTTCATGACCTCCGTGAGTCCATTCGCAAGCAGCGTTCCCTTTATTTCCTGAATCAAACCCACAAAAGCATCGATGCCATCGCGGCCGCCACCGGCTATTCCGAATCCTCGACCTTTCACCGGGCTTTCAAAAAATGGACCGGTTTGACACCACAGGCCTACCGTCAGAAGCCTCAAAGTCGCACTGACATGGGTTGATTCGTCGGTAATTTGAACACTTCTGCCAATTAAAGTGATCGCTCCTGCCATTGTCAAGATCTGCGATTCTCCCTAGAGTTCGAGCTAATGCACGCTCAAAGACAGCCAGACAGGGAGTATCAATGACTGGACATGCCTATATCTATGATGCCGTTCGAACTCCAAGGGGCAAGGGCAAAGCGGATGGGACACTCTATGAAGTCAAGCCCATCAGTCTCTTGTCCCAGCAGCTCAAAGCCTTGCAAAAGCGCAATAACCTCGACACCAGTCTGGTGTCGGATGTGGTGATGGGTTGTGTCACTGCGGTGGGTGAGCAGGGCATGAACATCGCAAAATCCGCCGCAATGCTCGCGGATTGGAATGAAGTGGTCGCGGGTGTGACCTTGAACCGTTTCTGTGCCTCGGGTTTGGAGGCCATCAATCTCGCCGCGGCCAAGGTAGCTTCAGGTTATGAAGACCTTGTGGTGGCCGGTGGTGTGGAATCGATGTCGCGCGTTCCGATGGGAATGGATGGCGGTGCGTGGGCTCAGGATCCCGAGACCAACCTACATGCGGGTTTTATGCCGCAGGGTTTGGGCGCTGATCTGATTGCCACTCTGGAAGGTTTCAGCCGCGACGCCGTGGATGAGTTTGCCTTGCAGTCGCATATCAAGGCCGCACGGGCTGAGAAGGAAGGTTATTTTAAGAAGTCCCAGGTTCCTGTTGTGGATCAGAATGGGCTTTTGATCCTGGACCGCAATGAAATGATCCGGGCGGAAACCAATCTTGCCGCTTTGAATCAACTGAAGGCTTCCTTTACCAAAATGGGCGAGATGGGTTTTAACACCGTCGCCTATCAAAAATATCCCGCCGTCGAGCGCCTCAACCATGTGCATACCGCAGGCAATTCCTCGGGTATCAGTGACGGTGCTGCGGCGGTTCTGGTCGGCAGTCAACAGATCGGTGATAAACTGGGCCTCGCGCCTCGCGCGCGTATTCTCGCCACAGCAGCGGTTGGTTCCGAACCGACCATTATGCTGACCGGCCCGGCTCCTGCCACACGTCTGGCTCTGAAAAAAGCCAATCTGGATTTTAGCGATATCGATCTCTTCGAAGTCAACGAAGCCTTTGCTTCGGTGGTTTTGAAATTTCAAAAAGAAACCGGCGTGCCGATGGAAAAAATCAATGTCAACGGCGGGGCCATTGCCATGGGCCACCCGCTGGGAGCCACCGGCGCTATCCTGACCGGAACCCTGCTCGATGAGCTGGACCGTCGTCAGCTGCGCTATGGTGTGGTGACCCTTTGTATCGGTGCCGGTATGGGTATCGCCACTGTCTTTGAACGAATCGGATGAGGGATTGTCATGAATGATATTCGTTTGGAAAAAGATTCGAATCAGATTGTCACCCTCACCTTTGATGCTCAGGGTCAATCGGCTAACACCATGAATGCCGCCTTTCGCGATTCCCTGCGTGCGGTTACGCAGCAGATTGTTGCGGACAAAAGTAACATCAAAGGCATCCTCCTGACCTCGGCCAAGGCCACGTTTTTCGCGGGTGGCGATCTGAACGAATTGATTCAGGTCGGACCTGAAGATGCGGACAAAATTTTTGCCATGGTGGAAGGCATCAAGGCGGATCTCAGAAAACTGGAAACATTAGGTGTTCCGGTTGTGGCGGCGATCAATGGCACCGCCATGGGTGGCGGTTGGGAAATCGCCCTGGCCTGTCATCACCGTTTGCTGCTGAATGATCCCAAGGTTCGTGTTGGTTTGCCTGAAGTGACGCTGGGACTCCTGCCTGGTGGCGGCGGCGTGGTGCGAACCATTCGTTTGCTCGGTCTGGAGCAGGGCATGCCGCTTCTGATGGAAGGCAAGCAGCTGACTGCGGACGCTGCTTTGAAAATGGGCCTTGTGCATGGCCTGGCCTCTTCGACGGAAGAGTTGAACGAGAAGGCCCGACAGTGGATTCTGGCCAACCCTGCGTCGAAGCAAATCTTTGATCAGGACGGTTACAAGGTTCCCGGTGGTAACGCCAAAACACCAAAATTGGCTGAAATGCTGCCCATCGTTCCGGCCATGCTGCTCGATAAAACCAAAGGCTGTTATCCCGCTCCAGAAGCCATTTTGGAAGCTGCTGTGGAATCCTTGCATGTGGATGTGGATACGGCGCTGCGCATTGAAAGCCGTTATTTCGCCCAGCTCGCAACCAGCCAGGTTGCGAAGAATATGATCTCGACCTTCTGGTTCCAATTGAATGCCATCAAAGCTGGCGAAAGTCGGCCCAAGGATTTCCCTCGACACAAATTTCAAAAGATCGGTGTTTTGGGCGCGGGCATGATGGGCGCAGGTATCGCCTATGCGGCCGCGAAAGTTGGCATTGAAGTTTATCTGAAGGACGTCAGCCTCGAAGCCGCAGAAAAAGGCAAAGCCTACTCAGCGAAAATTCTGGATGGCCGCCTGCAAAAGGGCCAAATCACAGAAGGCGACAAGGCAGCCTTCCTGGAGCGGATCAAGCCGGTTGATCAGTATGAGTCCCTTGCGGCTTGTGAGCTCGTGATTGAGGCTGTGTTTGAAGACCGTCAGGTCAAACGCGATGTCACCGAAAAAACGGTCTCCGTTTTGCCCAAAAACGCAATCATGGCTTCGAACACCTCGACTTTGCCGATCACCAGTCTCGCGAAAGCATCAGCTTATCAAAATCAATTCATCGGTCTGCATTTCTTCTCGCCAGTCGACAAGATGCAGCTGGTGGAAATTATTCTGGGTGCAGAAACTTCGCCGGAAACGCTGGCCCGCAGTTTCGATTTCGTTCGTCAGATTGACAAGATCCCCATCGTGGTGAACGATAGCCGCGGGTTTTATACCTCTCGCGTGTTCGGTCTCTTTACCCAGGAAGGCATCGCCATGCTGGGTGAAGGTCAGGCTCCGATGGCCATCGAACGCGCCGCTTTGCAGGCCGGTATGCCGGTGGGACCTTTGGCGGTCTCGGATGAAGTCAGTCTCTCGCTCTTTGATCTGGTGCGCAAAGCCACCGAAGCCGACCTTGCCAAACAGGGCAAGCCTGCACCCCAGCATCCAGCTTTTGCTGTGGTTGACCGAATGCTTCATGAATTCAAGCGCAAGGGCAAGGCCGCCGGCGCTGGATTTTATGAATATCCGAAAGATGGGAAGAAATATCTTTGGCCTCAATTGAGCAGCCTTTACCAGGGATCACCGCTGCCGTTCCAGGACCTGAAGGACCGACTCCTTTTCATTCAGGCGCTGGAAACCGTCCGCATCTATGAAGAAAAGGTGCTGATGTCGGTGGCGGACGCCAATCTTGGCTCGATCTTTGGTTTTGGCTTCGCGCCCTGGAGCGGCGGGACACTGCAGTTTATCAATAGCTATGGCGTGCGTGCCTTTACCATGCGCGCACGTGAGCTGGCGGAACGCTACGGTGATCGCTTCACGCCGCCCGGGCTGCTCATTGAGAAATCTGAACGCAACGAAAATTTTTAGTCACAGGGGCCAATGATGTTTACCAAGCGCACGATCTATAACAACGAACATGAGATGTTCCGGGAAAGTTTCCGCAAGTTCCTGCATAAGGAAGTGCTTCCCTATCAGGAAGAGTGGGAAGCGGCCGGGATTATCCCACGTGAAGTTTATGCCAAATGCGGGGAGCAGGGTTTCCTCGTTCCCCAGGCGCCGGAAGAGTACGGCGGGCTCGGTATCCATGATTTCCGTTATGAAGCCATCATGCTCGAGGAGCTGGCCTATTATAACGAATTCGGTCTGATGCTGGGTCTGCACAATACGATCTGCGCCCCTTATATTTTGACCTATGGCAACGAGGAACAGAAAAGACGCCTCGTTCCTAAAATCGTCAGCGGCGAAGGGATCCTGGCGGTTGCAATGACCGAACCCGGTGCTGGCAGTGATTTGGCAGGGATGAAAACCACGGCTGAAGATCGTGGGGATCATTGGGTGCTGAATGGGCAGAAGACTTTCATTTCCAATGGTATCAACTCCGATATCATTCTGGTGGCTGCGAAAACAGTTCCTGGTAATCCGCATGCGATGGGCATCTTCATCGTCGAGCGTGGGGATCTGGGTCTGGAACGCGGCACACCGCTGAAGAAGATCGGCCTTTTGTCCCAGGACACGGCCGAACTTTATTTCGAAAACGTTAAAGTGAAGAAAACCAATGTTCTGGGTGACCCGACCAAAGGCTTCAAGTACCTGATGGCCCAGCTTGCGACGGAACGTCTCTCGCTGGCCGTCGGTGCAGTTGCCAACTGTCGAAGTGCGATCGAAACGACCATCAAGTATGTCAAGGAACGGAACGTTTTTGGCAAACCTGTGTCGTCCTTTCAAAACACCCAGTTTAAGCTGGCTGAATTGGCCACGGAAACCGATATCGCCCAGGTTTATGTCGATCGCCTGATCGAGGAACAGAACAATGGTACGGTCAGTCCTGAGCAGGCCTGCGGTGCCAAGTACTGGACCACGGATCTGGCCTGCAAAGTGATGGATGAGTGCCTCCAGCTGCATGGCGGCTATGGTTATATGAAGGAATATACCATCAGCAGAATGTGGCTGAACGCTCGCATCGGCCGCATCTATGCCGGTGCCAATGAAATCATGAAGACGGTCATTGCCCGTCAGATGCAGCTCTAGGAGTCCATGATGCAGCCCTTTGCCCATCTCAAGGTTCTCGATTTCACCACGCTGTTGCCGGGACCCTTTGCCACGATGTACCTTGCGGATTGGGGGGCTGATGTTTTGCGCGTGGAAGCGCCGGACCGGGAGGACATGACCCGAACCATGCCGCCCTTTGTCCGAGGCGTGAGCACGACCCATGCGTTTCTGAATCGATCCAAGAAGTCGATCGTTTTGGATTTGAAAGATGAAGATGCGCGCAAAAAAATTATGGACCTGATTCAGGACTACGACGTTGTCGTCGAGCAGTTCCGTCCGGGGGTGATGGCGCGCCTGGGTCTTGATTACAAGACCCTGTCCGCCGTCAACCCTCGTCTTATTTACTGCTCGCTGACGGGTTACGGCCAGACAGGCCCTTATGCGGACCGCGCGGGTCACGACATTAACTATGCAGCCCTC
Source organism: Oligoflexus sp. (assembly GCF_035638955.1). Lineage (GTDB taxonomy): Bacteria > Bdellovibrionota_B > Oligoflexia > Oligoflexales > Oligoflexaceae > Oligoflexus. Next base: position 19,517 of record NZ_DASQYZ010000061.1, read on the forward strand.
AGCGGCCTATCCGCGATGACGGGAACCCGGGCTGGGGGACCTGTGATTCACGGTGCCCCCGTCTGTGATCTGGCGGGATCCTTCCATACGCTGTTTGGTCTTCTGACCGCTTTGTATCATCGGGAACGAACGGGTGAAGGTCAGGCTGTGGACATTTCCATCACCGATAGCAGTCTGATGCTCTCCGGTCTTTGGATGTCGATGAGCCTCGCCGCGGAGCAGTATCCCACATGGGAGGGCACTCTGCTCAATGGTGGGTCGTTCTATGGTTATTATAAAACCAGTGACGGCAAATACCTGAGTGTGGGTGGCTTGGAACCGAAGTTTTTGCGTGGTTTTTTGGAGGCGATCGATGGGCTTGATCTCCTGCAAGGGGATTTGACCCGACCTGATTATCTGATGCGCATGCGCATTGAAATCCAGGCCCGCATTCAGCTGAAAACGCTCGAAACGTGGCTGCAAATTTTCACGAAGCTCGATGTGTGTGTGGAACCGGTCCTGAGTCTGGACCAGGTGATCCGCCATCCGCAATTTCAGGCTCGCCAGATGTTTGTGAATGTGCCGGCCGGTGTCGGCGCGCAGCAAAAACAACTGGCGTCACCGCTCAGGTTCTCCAGCTTTGAACCCATCTATCGTTTCATAGGTGCGGCCAAAGGAGCTGACAACGACCTTCTGATCTGAGGTATGGGCAACCGGATGTGGGCTCACATACGTTTGTTGTGATACTACTGTCTTAGAGGTCCCCTGCTCCCCGGGGGATCTTTTTTTATCGGATCAGCCCGTAATACTCCAGCCATAGCCTGTCCCGAGCCTGCGAGGTATCAGACGGGCTTGGCAGGAAATACAAGGCTGTTGCCATCTCCCAGATCGGAGATAATCTTGTGCTTTCCTATTTAAAATTATGGTAAAAGATCCGTCGGAGGCAAGGATGCTGCTGACGTACAGGTTCCGACTGAAAGATGGAATGAAACGTAAAGAGCTC
>NZ_DASQYZ010000062.1:0-8931 GCF_035638955.1 Oligoflexus sp.
TCAAAACTCCACTTGCCTTCCTTCAACGTATTCGCAATGGCTGCCACGGCACAGGAATAACCGCGTTTCCAATATCCCGACAGAATCTCGATATCATGCCCGACGTCGGGAGACTTTCGACTGAGTGTGAGCGCTTCGACTTTGTATTTGGTGCGAACATCGAGATAAGTTTCCCGCACCTGATAAAGACTCATGTCCGTTTTGGTCATGGTTGCATACAGAATTTTTTCCGCACGCACGGTTCCCAGTTTGTTCGCCTGGGCTCCCAGCACATCGAAACTCCGACTGTTGCTCTGATTCACCACCACCCGACCTGGATCGATCATGCCCGTGCAGTGCCCGTTGCTCAGGACCAGTGCTTTATCAGTGTCCTGACTATCATCAAAGCGAACCAGACTGCCGGAACAATTCGATAAGGCCACGATGCCTTCGAAATCATAATCAGCAGTAAAATTTTGTGAAAACTCTGGAGATTGGGGTATCGGCAGACCAAATTTCGGCATGGTCTCCGCTTGTGTCACGCCCGTGGATAACAGCAAATAGGGAATCGATAGCAGTAAGCTTTTCATGGCATCCTCTCAATAAATTCACGGCTGTTGCAGTTTCATGGCTAAACATTCACCGGTTGGAATGCAATACAGCTTATTTGAAATATAGCCGGCTTTGGTGGGACAACGTTCGCGCTGAGCCCGAAAATTTGAGGGTTTTTACGAGCCCGATCCTCTCAGATGGCACGCGTTTTTTTGCTTATTTTCCTGAAATTCCGCTCAATCATTTTTCCATCCGACCGAAGCTTTCTTATTGCAGAAGGAAACCGTCATGAACCCATCCAAGTTCTATATTTTCCTCATCCTGCTCCTGTGGTCGCCAGGGGTTCGTGCTGGGGCTGACGCTCAGAACGGAGTTCTTGACCTTCGGGGCCAGCGCCTGGATGCACCGATCGATCTGAAAGGATCCTGGGCTTTCTACTGGGAAAGTTTTGTGACCCCGAACCAGCTTTCTGCGTATGAAGCCAAGCGAACCCTGATCCCAGTGCCCAGCCTGTGGACCCAGACTAAGGAAAAATACCCAACGTTTGGCTATGGCACCTACCATCTAAGGGTGCTGATGGATAAGCCGGTACCTATCGCCCTCTATTTTCCAGCTTCGATCTGGTCGTCCTCCCGTATCTTCGTCGATGGGCAGGAGGTGGCTCGCTATGGAAAACTCGGGACCTCGCCCGAAACTTCGGTGGGCGGACAGGGCTCCAAGCTCCATCCCTTGACGCCGTCGCAGAACACGTTTGATATCGTGATCCAGGTCGCCAACTACGAAATCTTTCTAGCCGGTATGAATAAAGCTCCTGTGATCGGCACGCTGGAGGCGCTGAATCTGATGCGCTTTCAAAAGGTCTGCCTGGATGTGTTTATTATCGGGGCGCTCTTTATCATGGGCATCTATCACCTTTGTCTTTTTTCCTTGCGCCGTTCGGATCCGTCGACCCTCTTTTTTGGGCTGCTGTGTCTGGGTGTCGGCAGCTATTTGTCGGTCACACGTGATGGGCTGCTGATGACGGTCATGCCCAATGTCAGCTTCAATATGCGGCTGCGGCTCTACAACATCACCTGGATGGCTGGGGCCCCGATGTTCGCCTGGTTCACGCACTGCATCTTTCCCAGGAGTTATACGCGCTGGGTGCCGATTATCATGTCGGTCGCAGCCATTTTTTTCGTAGGGCTGGCGTCCCTGACCCACCCACGGTTCTTCGTCGGCTATACTCTGATCTTTCAGATCCTCACAACCCTGATGACCTTTTATACGGTTGGCGCGATTCTCTACGCCTGGATCAAGAAAGTGGAGGGTGCCGGTGTTTTTCTGATCGGCATCATGTTTATGATGGTCTCGGCCCTCGCGGATATGGCCAGTGTTCAGGGTTACATTAACCTTCCGGCCATGGGTGGCTTTGGGCTTTTCGCCTTCATCTTCTTTCAATCCTACATGATCGCGCGCAAGTTCTCCTTTGCTTTCAAACGCGTGAAGATTTCAGAACGCGCCATCCACAAACTTTCGGATGAATTGAAACGCGAGCATGACAAGGTTAAGTCACTCAACACCAACCTCGAAAGACTGGTGGAAGAGAAAACGCGCGATATACGTTCGATCATGGCGCACATCCCCCTCGGTATCTTCATGATTAAGCCTGATTTCAAGATCCACAAGGATCATTCCCGGCATCTGCAGGATATATTTCTGGTTCCACCGGAGCAGCTCGATCAGGCCACGGCCACCGACCTTCTGTTTCAGCACAGCACGCTGACGTCGGACGCCCGCAGTCAGGCGCTGAGTACTCTTGACTCCACATTGGGTGAAAACGCGCTGAATTTCGAAGTGAACGCGCATACCCTGCCGACCGAAATCCATCAGGTCGTCCATGACCGTGCACGGGTTTTTGATGTCACCTGGAATGTGATCGAAGACGCGGAACAAAACGTGGATAAGGTTCTGGTGACCATGCGTGATGTCACGGAATTGCGTAAACTCCAGGAGCGCAGCAAGGACCAGCAGGAGGAGCTGGAATTCCTCGGCGAGATTCTCAATATTTCCTCGGAGCGTTTTCTGCGCTTCATTCAGTCGTGCCAGACCTTCATTCAGGAAAACAACCGCCTCATCCATTCCCAAGGCATGCGGGCCCAGAACCTGGAAGTCCTGAAGGTGCTCTTCATTAACATGCACACGATCAAAGGCGCAGCGCGGTCGCTCTACTTTAAGAGGATGACTCAGGTCTTCCATGACGTGGAGCAGTATTATGCCACGCTGCAAAAAGATAAGAACGTGGTCTGGGACCTTGTTCGCATGGAAAGAGATTTGAAGGAAGCGGAGCAGATTGTCGGCCTCTATGAGCAAATCGCACGGGAAAAACTGGGGCGTACCAACACCCAGTCACGGCAGGTGGAATTTCACCTGGATCTGGTGCAAAGCTTTTACCAAGACATCCGTGAGACCACGCGTGGCAAGCAGTTGCCGGCGGATGTTGTGGATATGCTCGATCGCATGAAATTCACTCTGCACGCGAAACTCTTCAAAAGTGTGGACGTTGTGCTGGGTGATCTGGTGGAATGCCTGCCTGTCCTGGCCAAAGATCTTCACAAGGAATGTCCGGCCGTGCATGTGGACCATGAAGGCGTTCTGGTCGGTGAAAAGGCTGAGGAAGTTTTCCGGCGGGTGTTTGTTCATCTCCTGCGCAATAGCATGGACCATGGGTTGGAAACCGCTGAGGAACGGATAAAACACGGCAAGACGCCTGAGGGGCAGATCTGCATTCAGCTGGTCCAGCAGACCAATCGCATGCATCTCATTTATCATGACGATGGACGCGGCCTGCATGTGACTCGTATTCGGGATATTGGGCTTGCACGCGGCCTGATCAGCCCCGATGGACAGCATACACCGGCGGCTCTGGCGGAACTTATTTTTGATTCCGGTTTGTCGACGGCCAACCAGGTGTCGGATATCTCGGGGCGCGGTGTGGGCATGGATGCGGTTCGCAGCTTCCTGCGCGAAGCTGCAGGTGGGATTACCCTGAAACTGGGTGACGAGCTCCAGCCTGGCTACTTCGCCTTCCAGTTTTTAATCGATCTGCCACTGGACCTGTTTGAATTCAGCACGCACATGCAGAATCAACGCGTAGCCTGATAACAGCCAGCTGTGCGACGGAACGCATCAAAGCGGTTTCGCAGTTCTCCCAGAGGATTGCGTGATCCTTTCACATCCAACCGTACAAAAATAGTGCCGTCCGGATTATCGACCTGAATGAAAGCGGCATCGGCTGGGGTCGCAGGACGACAACGTCTGTCGCCTTCACCATTCAGTGCACCGGCTTCCAAAGCGGCCATGAGATGGCTCGCAAGATCACATCCCTCAGCGTTGAATCCACGACGCGCCTGGGTTAAAACGCGGCTGCTGGTAAGAATGTTGCCTTGAATGGAATACGTATACGTTCCCACTTCACCCTGAATATCGTTGGCATAGAAACCGTTCCTGCTTCCCGTATGTCCCGCACTGGTTCCACTTAGGGTCACGACACCGTATTGCCTCGTGGAAGCTGACGCATCGAAGTTAGCCGCGCTGATAGCCTGAATGACAACATCAGCATCATAACCTTGTTCGAGAAGTTGAGCTCCGTACTGACGTCCGGAGATATTGGTGTAGGCTTGAGCATGAATCGCTCCAACGCCTGGAACACCTTGATAAACACGACTGACAGAAGCACCGGCGACGCAACTCGTGACCGCGCCTCCGACCTGACCTGTCTGCCGGTCGACGGCTACGATGGAATATGTAGCCCATGCAGGGGCTGTCATAACAAGGCTTACCAGACAAACGATCGATCGAAACATATCAGTGCGCATGGTGTGGCTCCTATTCGTTTGGCTTCTGCTAACAAAGCTGAAACGCTTCGTCAAACCAAATTCTATGGAGACACCAGGCGACTTCAATGATGAGCGCTTAGGAGGGAGCGGATGGACTCTGGTGGACATGCGTCTCGGCCTTGTCACCCGTCAGGGGGCGAAGGCGAGCGAATCCTGCATGCTGATGGCGGCTGCCGGGAAGCAGTCGCTCTTTGAAATAGTCATACACCAAATGCAGAAGGGCGCCGCCGATGAAGGCTTCAAAAATTCCATAATAGCTGGGCAGCGCGGCAAACAGCGCGTGGCTCAGCATAAAGCCAATGACCGTGCCCAAAGCCACGTTGATCAGGACAGCCATGGCCATGCGGCGACCATAACGTTCGTCGAAATATTTCCACAGGAACACTTCAAACAGCATGCGATGCAAAAGAACGCTCATACTGAGTTCCTGCGTATGATGGTGCTCCGCAGCGATTGCGGGCAGTTCGGAACTCACCAGCGCGGCCCCGTCGACCATAGCGTGGATGAACAGAAAAGTCTGGACGAGTCCCAGAAAGACCCAGGACTTTTTTTCCGGATGAGAGAAAAAATAATCGTCACCGACCCCAAGAATGATAACGCCTGCCAATGCAGCAACGATGGCGCCCCAGCCATAGACGGCCAGACTCTCCACAATAATATGAGTGAAAATCGTATAGGCGATGCCAAGGACCAGAATGAACGCGAGAATACGGGAGGCTTTACGATAGCGCTGCACGGCCTGCACGATCATCGGCGTGCAGGCAAGCAGGAAAAGGCTGGCTAAAAGATAATTCATAAAGCCTTTCGATAACTTGGAACCGTCGCAGCGGACCTCGCGCGTTCCGAGCTCCGAATACCTATCGGCATAAATACTAAAATTTACAATAAGAGGGCAGTCAAATCTCGGCCCTAGGGAGGCATGGAATTAAAATATCCTGAGATTTTAGTCAAGTGGAAAGCCAATTAGGCGGGCAAAAGTTTGCGCGGGCCGCCGCTATTCGCAAGAACTTGCAACAGGGGGCGGCACTAAGTGGGCGAAAATCCTTACCTTAGGGATACAAAAGCTGGGTCTGCCAGGGATCCTTGGGACTGGTCCGCGTATACACCAGCCGATCATGCAGGCGAAAGGGCCGATCCGTCCAAAATTCAATGCTGCTGGCGACGATGCGAAATCCTGACCAATGGGGAGGTCTTGGGATGGTCTGACCTTCGTATTGTTTCGTGATCATCTCCAGACGACCCTCGAATTCCGCGCGCTCTTTCATAGGCTGCGACTGCAGTGAGGCCCAGGCTCCCAGTTGGCTTTCCCGGGGGCGACTGGCGAAGTACGCATCCGCTTCGGCATCTGTCACCCGCTCCACGCGACCGGTCACCCGCACCTGACGTTTGAGCGGCTCCCAATAAAAACAAGCGCAGGCCTGTGGATTCTCCTGCAGGGCACGCGCCTTGGCACTTGTCAGGTTGGTATAAAAAACCAGGCCTTCATGATCAAATTGCTTCATCAGCACCATGCGCACCGCCGGCATCAGATCCCGTGACGCCGTGGCGAGAGCCATCGCAGTGGGATCACGCAACGTTGAGGCCTTCGCTTCAGCAAACCAGGTAGCAAATAGGGTGATGGGGTCCTGATGATTGGCAGCCATAAACATCTCCAGTTGACAGGGATCGTCATGCGGACTGGAGTATATAACACGCCTGGGTCGAGGGCTAGGCGACTTGCCCGAAGGCGGATTTTTTCACACGGAAGAGCGGCAATTCCAGATCAAGGCCTTTGACTTTGAAGGCACCGAGGGGCTCCCATGCCTCAGCCGGCAGCCAGGCGATCACCGCCTCGGTCATCACAATATCATCAGCCTCAGCCATGTTTTCCACCCGCGATGCGATGTTAACGGTGTGACCCACCACGGTGTAATCCGATCGTTGGGGTCCTCCAAAACTGCCGACAATCGCCGGACCGCAGTGCATGCCGATGCGCATACGAAAGCTATAATTTTCTTCCGTCTGCCAGGCCTCGTTCATGTTGGCAAGAGCACTCTGCATGGCCTTGGCGCAGTGATGAGCCCGATCCACCTGATCCGGAATGCTCATAGGTGTCGGCGCTCCCAAGATGACCATGATGCCATCGCCGATAAACTTATCGACGGTACCGCCATGCTCAAAGATGATGGAACTCATCCGTACGAAAAAAGTATTCAGAATGCGGGCAATGGATTGTGGGGATAAGAGATCGGCGCCTGCGTGAAGTTACAGAGGTCGGCAAACATCACGGTGACATCCATCTGCTTCGCCTGGTCGTCCAGCGTCGAACGGCCTTCCACTATATCCGCCACCAGCTGCGGGGGCAGAAATCGCTGCAGTACATTTTGAGCGATGTAACGATTGAGCTCCTCAATTCGGCGCTCGCGTTTTTTAAGATCGAGCAGGTTGTCCACTGTTGAAATCAGTTCGAGATCATCAAAGGGCTTATTGATATACGCATTGGCACCGAGGCGGGTGGCGTGGGCCCGGCTCTGATCATCGCTTTTCGCGGTCAGCAGAATGGTTGGGATCGAGGAAAATTCCTCGTGCTGATGCAGGGTCTGGATGAATTCAGGACCGGTCATGCCCGGCATCATCCAATCCTGATGATCAAATCGAAACGCTGTTCGCGCCTGAAGATGAGCTCGAGAGCCTTGGGGCCACTGTCCACCAGGACGGCATGATAGCCAGCTGAGGCGAGGGTGTTACCAACGAGCCGGCGCATATCGGCGACATCATCGATCACAAGGAGATGGGCGCTCTCTGCCCCTTCAGCCCTGGGGGTCATGACATGGGGTTCCAAGCGCGGCTGTTCGCCGTCGATCTCAGCGAAATGCCAGTCTCGAGGCACAAAGACTTTTTGCTCCGCGAAGCGTACATCAGGAATGGGACTGCGCTGCATGAAGCCCTGGAGCGCTTTAATTTCATCGTAAATATTGCAGGGCTTATAGATCACGTAGTGAACGTGGGCCTCATTGATGCCTTCTTCCAGCACATCGGCCGACGCCTGACCGGTGATCATGATCCGAAAGGTTTCAGGATAATGTTCAGCGGCATACTTCAAGAGGTCCGTGCCTTTTTCATCCCTCAGGACCACATCCGACAGCAGCACCTTCACCCGATGATTTTGGAGAATTTCCAGGGCATCCTGTCTATTGGCCACGATGCGATAACGGGTCCGAGAGGAAAGCAGGTCCAAAGCCAGACGGAAAAAATCCGATTCGTCCCCATCGTCTTCGACATAGAGAAGATCCAGAACGGGATCGTGATGATGACGCATTTCACGGGCGCCTTCCGACCAGGCCCTCAGAATCGCCTCGTCCAAGGGTTTATGATACATGGCCTTGATCAAGCTGGCATCGAGCAAGGGTGAACGATGGGCGGGCATCATCAGCTGCGAGGAAACCAGGGCCAGCCAGCAATCCCCTTGACAGCTCTGCGCATGATGAAAAAGGGTGTATGCGGCATCGTCGTCGAATTCGGCGCTGCAGATCAAGGCGCGCACCGCGGATTCGGTCAGCAACTCATGCGCTTCGGCTGGCGTGGCGACAGCACGAACCATGCGCAGCAACCCGTGGGATTGAAAAAACGTTTCGACCAGCTGCCGGCTTGCGCCATCGGCAAGTCGATCCCTTGGGCATGGGCTTGCAATCCTGGGAACTCGGCCCAAAAGCTGGCCCCCTGCCCGACTTCGCTGAAGACGCCCACGCGGCCATTCATTTTGCTCGTCAGCTCTTTCACCAGCGCCAGTCCCAGACCGGTGCCTTCCTTGCCTTCCTGATGCTGGCCCTCAATCTGGGAAAAGAGTCGGAAAAGGCGGCTCTGGTCCGCCTTGGGTATGCCGCAGCCACTGTCGGCCACCGTGATGCGCACATGCTGATTCACCTGGCTCAAGGTCACGGTGATGTGACCGCCCTGGGGTGTAAATTTCAAAGCGTTGGACAGGAAGTTGAAAAGAATTTTCTCGAGCGAATCGATGTGACCCAGGATCTCGATCGGACCATGGACGGAGCCAGCCCAATCGAGGCGGAGATCGATGGCTTTTTGCCGACAGATTTCACTGAAATATTGCCCCGACTGCTCGACAAAATGCCGAACATCAATGCTCTGCAGATGCAGGTGACCGTGCGCCATGGTGAGTTTTTGAAAATCCAGCAGTTGATTGACGAGGCGATAGAGTCTTTGCCCGTGACGAAAAGCCTGATCCAAATTCTCAACCACGTGCTCGTTCTGTTTAGCGGCTTTGAGACCGCCCAGAATAAGCGTCAGGGGTGTGCGGAGTTCATGCGAGATATTGCTGAAAAAACGCGTCTTCTGCTCATCCAGCTGCTGCAGCTCCTGATGGAGCGCTAATCAGCTGGGTAAAGCGCGGGCATTGAAAATCAGATTGAAAAGACCGGAATCCTTTTTATATCGAGGGGGCCTGGGCTTAAAGTGGAGATCGGGCTTTTTTAACAGGGCGAAGTAGGAGGCGTAGTCTTCACCCAGCTTACCCAGCGTCTCC
>NZ_DASQYZ010000063.1:0-6465 GCF_035638955.1 Oligoflexus sp.
GCCATGATCAAAAAAGGTCAGATCGATATTCAAGGTTCCACTCCATTCGAGCAGTTTTATGCCCTTGCAGGATAACTGCGTCCGGGGGATGATCCCTTCAGAAACTCACTTCACCCTTTTAAATGTTTGCGACAGAGCCGCATTTGGCAAGACTTTTTAGGAAAAATAGTCGAGGGACACGACGCCGGCGGCTTTATTAAGGTCGGTCATGACCCTAAGATTGCCAAGGGATGTTTCATCTATCAATCATCGAGTAAGAACTTTGATTCCCCTGAAACTTATGATGCTTGGGTGCAAGACATTGAACACCTAAAAATGTTTTTTAAGGAATCAAAGTGGTGAGTGTATTGGATGTTCGACCACAAGTGAAAAACTTTCTGTTTGTTATTTATGGGCCCGCTAAAAGCGGGCTTTTTGTATAGGTTATAGGAGTCGTTTCTATGAATATTCGTTCTATCTTCCTTCTTGCGTCCTGCTTTGGTTGCCTTCAATCGTGCGGAAAAAATCAGGAATCAGAAGCGGAAAAAGCTGAAAAACGGAGACAGGAAGCCTACCAAGCCTACAAAGAACTCTATACGTTTGATATCAATAGCGAAAAATCTGCTTGTGACGAAGCCAAAGAAGTAGCTGTCGACTTTCAAATCACAATCGAAAGCTGCTCCTGGAAAGATAGTTCGATAATGGAGCTTTCTATTTCAAAAGGGGATCATAAGCACACAAAGACCCTTCGTACAATACCCGACTTCAAGCAGGATTATGACTTAACATCCGATGTAGTGCACAATGATATCGCCATGTTCCTCGTTTCAATGACACAAATTATAAGGTACTCACAAAACCCATAATGCACGCTGATCACGATCACAGGCTGGGACCAAAGTCCCGGCCTCTATCATAACCCCGCTCCACACGCCGGCGCTCCTGCTCCATCTTCCGCTCATGCTGCTGGCACTCAAGTTTAGATGCACCGTTCCCTTCTTGCCAATACACCGTCTGACTGGTTCACTGACAGCCGACCATCAAAAGGACCAGACCCAACTTTGTCATCGGTTTCATCTAGGTGCCTTCAAAATATCCTGCAAGCGTTGATTCAATTCGTCGAGCCGTTGCTCGACGCAGCTGATACGTCCACGCTTGCCCTCGTCCAGGTTTAAATCTCTAAAACCACGAAATTTGCCAAGAGCCGCGGTCAGACGACCCTGAGCCTGGGCCAAAATCAAGGGAAGCGACTGGCTATCGTCCAGTTTCGAAAACGCCTGCTGAAGGTTCTCCTTGGTGTCACCCAAACGTATAAGTATCTGCTGAGACACTTCAGCTGCAGAACCCTCGAGGCCGCTCGCAAGCTTTTGGAGTTCGATCATTTCCCGTTTAACGTTCTGGTGAATGCTCAAAGCCGCCTGCAGGGTTTTGGTCGTATCAATTTCTACTGATAGCTTGCAAGCATCTGCACCCAGAACCATGGGTGTTGACAATGCAAACGGCATGACCAAAGTCAGAAATATAAGACTCTTCTTCATTGCAAACTCCCTTGGTGAGGGAAGAATCGCCGGCCTCAATAAGGTCGGCGATTCCCGTTCAGGATTGAAGCATTAGCTGGGACATTTTGCCGAATCACGGGTATCAGTGATGTCGGTTTTTTGTTGTTCTACAAAGGTCGCAGTGGGAAATGTTGACTTGATGTCGCGAGCGCGGCGGGCGGCGTTGCCAAGTTGAGCCCGGGCTGCAGCGACGCGGTTGCAGGCTTCGGCAAAGAAGTTCAGGTAGCCGTCAGTATCACCGTTGCCCAGGGCATCATCGGATTCATCAAGAGCATCCTGACCTTGCTCCAATCGCTTGCTGGAGGTCAGAAGGTAACGCAGCAGGCTGGCATCAGCCTCGTCCAGGGAGGGGTTGCCGCCCATCTGGGTGATAACCGAATCCACATTACTTTTCACGCGTTCAATGCCGTTACGCAGGGTTTGCGATTCAGGGGAAGCCGCTTGAGCCGAGCCAGCGACAGTCGAAAGAGCCAGAACCATACCCAAAAACTTTTTCATACATACTCCTGAAAATTTGGACAAACTGTTTCAATTGGGGTTGATCGCCAGGACTTATTTGCACTTTAGAACTTTGCGGGTGTCTTTTACGTCACTGTCGATATCATCAAATAGAGGATCGCCCTCGGAGATATTGCCTTCGTCCGGCAGTCCTGCGCCCAGCCTTGCGTTGCTGTTGTCCGATTTCAGCTTGTTAAGGCCCGAACAGATTGTTTTTTGTTTTTTGGTGGCTTCAGGATACTTTTTGCCAGCAACCAGTTTGTCGAGAACATCCAGTTCATCGACAATGCTTTCCGTGTCGGCCGACATGCGGAGCAGGATTTCCCGGGCGAGGCGATCGTTTTCCAGATTGCCATCATTACCGTCGGTCTTCGACACCAGTTCGTCAATGACACCCAGGAGGGCACTGACTGTGGACGCAGCTTCAGCGATATCATCAGCATTCGGGAGGCCGGCAGGCGGGCGAGTCGTTGCGGCCCACGCACTCGAACTGGCAGTTAGCAGAAGGGAAAAGATGAGTTGTGATTTCATTTCAATGCCTTTGTTAAAATTAAACTATCGGTGCGCTTGAGATGACGTCGGAAATGAAATCATATTGCGTGCTCGAGTGATTTTTTCTCAAAAAAGCTTCTGCCGGCCACTTGCAGGGAGGCTGGTAGTCGAATCAGATAGTGCAAAGTGCACGACGAGCTGATTCCAGAAATTCAAAAATATATGATCAAGGCGAATGTGACAATTTTAGGTGCGTTAAGACGTGCTGCCAACGAAACAGCTACGGGAATTTTCTCACTGATGGTCGCGGCAAGTTCCTGGTTGGCATCGTCCCACCGGTTCCGGCCAACGGCAGCACCATAAACGGCAACTATTATTTCAACAGCGATTTTGATAGGAATGCGAATTTCACTGTCGCTGTCCCTGCCAAGTCACTGGTAAGCAACCCCTTCATACCGAGTATCAAACGTATCGGGAGTGCGGAACGGGCCGAGAACGAGTTCCAACGACCTCTCAGGGTTTGAAGGCCAAGGAGATCACAGTATCAATCAGGAAGATCGGTTCGGAGCTGGTTAAAAAAATGATTTATTACGGTTTCAAGTGTCAGCAGTGTCAAATGCCTCACGACTTGCCGTCAGTTTGGTTCCATCTGGGATCCCTATTGTAGATTCATGGCAATGAATTTAAGATTAAATTCAAGCCAAACACTGTATATAATTCATTTTTGTTAAAGCTGACAAAGTGAACTTAATTGGAGGAGGATGGGGTGACGGTGAATAAAAAACACACACGTCCATTAGCCGATCGTCTGCCAGCAAATCCGTTGACCCGCGGCGGCTATGGTCGTCCGGCTGCCGCCTGGCTGATACATGAAGAGCTGCAAAAGCTTGAAGCCTACACGTTAACATACCAGGAAATAGCCAACGCAACAGGCGCCACTGCTGGTGCCATTCAAAGACTTTGCCGAAAATATGCCAAATTTCTACTTTTGACACATAAGCCAGATGAGCCAAAAAATAATATGGTCGCGCATATCAAAACCAAGCGGCTTCTATTATTACATCTGCTTCTGAGCAGTGAACTCGACCTCAAAATGCAAATGCGTCGTGCATTGGACGGACGTAAACACAGTCTCCCCGGAGCATTCGACAGATTTTTGACTGCAGCACGATGCGACGGATATCAGGGTGGTGACAAGGTTGAGAAAGTACCAATGGAGCGGAATCCGGACGCTATAGGGCGTCATTGGAACGAGATAAAGATTGAACTGAGCCTGCCGTGAGATTTCTTTCATCCTGGCTCGATATCCAACAAACATGACGACAGACGGGATGAGCAGCAAGATGTGTGACCAGCTTTTTCGCTATGAGTCAGGGGTTCTTTCGTGGAAGAACCAGAGCGAGCGATTTAGCAAATAAACTACTTTGTATTTTGGTTATAGTTAGCTTCGATTGTTGCCATATTAATGCAGAGTTCATAGCAACACTATTGGTGGGCTTAACATGCTGGGACTTGGAAATCTTCACGTCGGACTTGGAAATCTGCATCAATACTCTTCATCAAGATCATTTGCGATCTCCTGAGAGAGTTCGGCCAATTGATCAGCAACTTTATTCCGCCGCGCAAGATCGTGCGTCTTGAATGCAATCAGATCCTTGAACATGACACGCCGACGTGTGCCAACCATCCTACATGGAAGCATATTTTCTTTGAGGAGTTTGACGAAGTAGGGGCGCGATACATTGAGAAAATCGGCTGCCTGCTGGGTTGTCAGCTCAGCGTTCGCGGGTCTGATACTCACCGGTCTTCCCAGCGCCATCTGCTGCATAATCTCAATCAGCATCTGCATGGCCGCAATGGGAATTTGCAACTCGACAGGCTTCATCTCGATTAGAAATTTACCCAGCAATGGGCCAGCCGATGTTTTGTCGATGTCGCGAGCTACCTCCAACAAAATCGCTTGTTCACGTTGAGCTAGAGCGGAGTCCTCCTGCGAGGGAAGCAAGGTCCTCCGATCACCTGCGGATATGAATTCTGATCTTGCGGGCATGTCTGATTCCCTCCGTTTCAAAGTTCTCTTCAAAGAGCCTACCATCTTTTCGTTCAATTCGAAACATTCGAAACACATATCGGATGCTTCAGCTGCTTACTTGAGCCAGACATTTCAGTATAAGTCGTTGAAATCTTTAGAAATGGCAGTTCGAATTTAATCCTTCAACCCATAACGCTCATCACGGGACGCCGATACTGACGAAATTACAGCTAATTTTTGCATACCTGTATACATACTATCTCCTAGCCGGACCACGGTCAGGCGACAATTGCGCCTGGGAATGAGCGTCTAGTCAGGGGGGGGCTTCGGCTAGGTCGATCTGATCAGCTTTCCGGCACAGGCTTTTGGGGTGTTCGTATCTGTGTATTGCAGAAGACGGTTGACGGTAATGCTAAAGCCCGCAAGATTCGGTTCCCTTGCAATATTCAGACATTCCTGATGCAAGACCCCTGAACGGGGATCGACGCGAAATACCAGACCCGGGGTTAATTGAATGGGCTCCTCGCCTTTTTCTACAAGCCTGTCATTGAGAAATTTCAAGCCGCCTAAGTACCTTTGGATACGGGGCTTCCATGATTCGAGTTTCTCAGTTGAAAACACCGAAACCGGCATTCGTGATAGTCGCTTTTTTGGGCTCTGTCGCAAACATTTCGGAAGCAGAAGTGAGGCTTGAAGGGATTCGTCCCCGGACGCAGTTATCCTGCGAGGGCGGGTACCCAGGGAGCCCCTCCTCAGCTATTGGTTTCTTGATCGGTGGCCAATGAGAAAGCTGCAATAAACAAGAAGGAACGCTGCCCGCTCACAGTTAATTTCTAGCGTGGGGAGACTCTTCCTTTATCAGCGAGCTTCAGTTTATCCCCGACCCACATAAGGTCAAGATTTACGTGGGTTCCGTTCGCACAGGCTTGGCAATCCGTGGCTAATCTGCCGCGTCCTGAGAATCGTAGAGTGGGCCAGCTGAATCCAGTCGAGATATCAAAGCTCTCTCTTTTAAGGGTTGTGTTGCGTTTGCAGAAGATGTCCGTGCATGCTGCTATTTACTTGGAACAGCACCACCAGAGCTTCCGGCTCTTGGAGGAAAAAACGGTTAACCAAGGTTCAACGCCGCGCAATTGAACCCGCATCGACTGATCGAATCAGCCGCCTGATTCCCAAATCGACCGGAGCATTGCCTCGAAAATCGCCGACTTTGCCGCTGAAGTCGTCGGGCAACTTCGCCAGGTAGCGATACTGGAGGGCCGCATTGGTCCGTCGATCCACAATAATCTCGCTAAGCAGGATGCACCAGCCCCCTTTCGGACAATTATAATATCCCTTTGCGATGATCTCGCTTAGGGCTTCCCGAGTAAGCTGCGCGATAAACATGACGGTCCCAATGCTATCGTCTATGTGTCCTCTCAAACTAAATTTTTCCAGCTGCGAAGGGAGAGGGTGGATATGCCCGAGATTTTGCTCGGGTGAAAAACTCAGGCGATCAGGGGTCAGCTCCGCTCCACTGATGAACCTGACTTTCTCTGGATCGAGATTTACCCACAACTGACTCGCGCCAGTGACTTCGGTATCAATAAAAATGCCTTCCAAATGGTCATCGTAGCCATTGACGGTATCACCGCTCACGTGTGCCGTATGAAAGCCCTCGATTCTGGACCTATCAAAGATGATGTCCCGGGTTCCATGCTGGAGAATCATTGCAGGATGCGAGGGATGATAGGCTCCAGGATCGGCAATCAGTACCAAATCGCGAAACGTCAGGCTTTGTGAACGTTCAATATGGATTCCTTGCCCAACGGACCAGCGATGCAGTGATTCAAAAGCGGTTCGCATGCCATGAAGCCTCTCGCTTCCTGCATGAAAGGCCACAAAGCCAAGCCGACTGGCATATAC
>NZ_DASQYZ010000064.1:0-11804 GCF_035638955.1 Oligoflexus sp.
ACCAACTGCGGGTGATGAGGCAGGATACGATCAGGTGGGGACGGAGTCTAACCGTGACTTGCTGGGGCGCTTACAAACCAATGATAGACAGGTGCGACTAGCGTCACCTCTTTTCCCTTAAGAAACTCCCGGATGGTTTCATAAGACGGTACGTCGATGCTGGTCGCTGGCGAGGCGGGGGTGGGGAGTTGTGGATCAGGGGCAGCCTTGATCGGGAGCTTGGAGGATGCCTTCTTGTTTTGATCGGCCTGCGCGTTGCTTATGCGAATCTGATCAAAGAAAAATCGGCCCGCTGGGTCGATTCCCCCACAGACCGATCAATGTTAAGTTGGCATATCTCATAATATTAAGTTTCACTTTTGATGCGCCTATTTACACCCCTAAGCTGTTAAAAGTTAATATAAAATTAGAGATTTAAGGGGATTTTTGCCGCCAATTTTATGTGAAATGCGACCTCGTCGCAGGCAGTTGTGTGGTGGCACATCCGATGGTTGGACCTGCACTAATGAGGGAATGGCTGATTGAAAAAGGCTAATAGGGAGGTAAATTTTTCTTGGGTACGTCGATATTGCCATCAATTTGAGATAAGGTCGAATTGGATCTAGCAAAATCTAAAATTTGTCCCTGTCTTCTGTAGCCTGCATGCTTTCCGTTAGCTAGAATCGCAAGCTTAGAGGGCGAAGCATTACAATCAGTCTCTCTTTAGCGTGGTATCCATTGTCAAAAATGAAGATCAAAGGAACGTTGAGAGACGTTTCTCCGCGTGAACAAGTAGGTGCCCGAACAGGTGATGCGTATGAGTACCAGTATTGCAAAGCTGCAATGTCATGTATTGCGCTTCTCGACAATCAGAACCACCTCTGCATTTTTTGTGAATGGCACGATGACTACGTGATTGAGTTCGAAGATGGAGATGGTGGTATTTATGTATTTCATCAGGTTAAAGCGAGAGGGTTGAAGCAAGGCATTTGGGGGATCGTCGATTTTTTCGGTGTCATTAAAGGACCACGGAAGGTTAAAAAAGACGGAAGTTCAAAGCCTCCAGTTGATCAGGACAGCATATTCAATCGATTGATTGATCACTACTTCAAATTCGGCGAGAACTGCAAGGAATTTGTATTTGTAACTAATCACGCAATTGATGATGAATTGGCGAAGTTTCTTAAAGAAGTTCATTCGCTTGGTTTGAAGGACTCCTTCAAACATTCTGCCGAGATCTACTTGCGAATTAGAGATGCTTATTTGCAGCAGTACGGAACTGTTCTATCGGAAGAAAGTTTCCGAGAAATTTTGAAAAAAACCAGGATAGAGCATGAAGCAGGCGACTTTGGAAGACATGCCGCTGAATTGAAAAGCGAACTGGAGTCGAGAATTTATGAGTTAAGTGAGGTCAGTTTGCATCATGTTGAGGCGACACGGATTGCCGACGACCTTCTTAAAAAAGTGAGATCAAAAAGCCATGTTGTTCTGGATAGATTGCCTTCAGCTGACGAAGTCCTAAGAAAAGAAAAAGCTATTACGCCAGATGAAGTTTTAGCCTTGTTACCTTTGTCGAAAGACGGATACCAAATTTTGCTGAAGTCAGGGAACAGCCGGCGAGAGGCAATATTGCAGTCTTCACGACTTAAAAGATTATGCGAAGCGAATGAAATTTCGGCAGACCTAGTAACCCTGATCTGCGAATGCAAGGCAAGATGGGATTCTTGGTACGCTGAAAAAAAGTATGATTTCAATCCTGATGACTATTTGACGCTCAAAATTGACTGTGGAGGAATTCTTCAGCGGTTGAGCAATGGAACCAGATCGGACTGGAATCTTATTAAGATGGATGCTGAAGAAGTTTCTAGAAGATTTAATGGAGCAGTGACAGAAAGTCTGAAGCTAAGCGGAATGCTTGTCTTGGGTATGGTTTTCTCTTTAGCTGCACAGCGTGGGCCTACTATATGAGCAGTTCTATTAATTCAGATTTTGATAACTTGATTGAGAAGCTTGCGAAAGCTTCTGTAATAATTAGAGTTGCATCAGATGATTTGGATGAGGCCGAGCCTGAATACAATGGTGAAACATTATTTTATGAGCCCCTTATCGCATTAGCTGTTTTAATTCTGACATCTATAAAATATGGATCTTTGCAATCTGGTCGTGTGAGCTTTTGCGTAAGCCAGATTCTTGCTACAATTTTTCCAGGGTTTTCTCCTCTTAAACGTCGATTAGAATGGTCAATTGTCTTGAAGTCGAGGTGTGCGGATGCTCTTTGTTTTCTGGAAGCATCAGATTTGGTAAAAGTGACGACCGAACGATCAATTTCGATTACCGAGAGAGGAAGAAATTTTCTCAGTCAGCGGAAGAACGCGGACGCGCACTTTGCGTTGTTGGCAAGGAGCATCGAAAGGGCAATCGGAAACCTGCAGCTGTTTGAGGAAATAAACTAGTGCCTTTGATCCTGAAGACCTATGACTATAGACCGAGAGGCGAGGGAGGATGGGAATCCGAACGGATTACCTTTGCTGAAGATTTCACCATTTTTGGAGGCGAAAATGGATCCGGCAAAACTCCTATGCTGGAAGGAATGGGCTTCGCATTAGGTTATCCACTAGAACTTCCGCCTGAAATAATTGAAAATTGTGCAGCGGCACGACTAAAGGTTGAAATTAATAATGTTGAATACGTCATTGAACGACTCATCGAAGCCGATTTTGAGGTTACGGTTTCTGGAGAATCCATAAAAACTAAGAAGTTCACTTCTTCGAGAGAGTTTTCTGACTGGATTCTTGGGCAGCTTGATATCTCAATGCCGACTCTCACCACGAAAAATTCTGGCAAAAGTTTGCCATACATTTCGACCGTATTCCCGCTTTTTTGGGCAAGTCAATCAAGTTGGACAGATGTGTACCAGCCTTTGAAAAATCAGGATTTTATCAGTAACCAAAGGACTGAAGCTTTGCGACTGATTTTTGGATTGGCTCCCGCAAAAGCTCATAACGAAAAAGAAGAGTATGAGAGATGCAAGGACGATCTATCCGTCACTGAAGATCTCATTAGAAAAAAGCGATCGGTAATAAAAGAAATCAAAACAAGAATGGAAACCAGGGATATCCCGGATGTCGAGGATCTTGATTCGAACATACAGGCGTTGAAGAATTCAATTGCTGCAATCAGGTCAGAAATTATCGATCTGAGGTCTCCAACCGATGACAGAGACGTACGAACTCAAGAGGAGCGTTGTTCGGTTTATCGGCAGATGATAGCCGAGCGTGAGAGTCGTTTAGCGCAGATGAAACGTGCGGCAGTGGGATTAGGTACTGAGGCCGACATTCTTCGGGCAAATGAATTAGCGACGGACCAATTTCGATTGTTTTGTGGATCTTCGAGCTGTTCTATGTTCGAGAATGTAAAGCAAGCATATGGAAAAAGGCTTCTCTATCTAAGAGATCAGCTAAAGGACCTTGATTTCGCAGAAAATTCACTGAGCATTGAGATTGTAGAATATAAGAAAAAATTGTCTCAAGAAGAAGCCGAGTTAGTGAAGGTAAAGGAAAATCGAAAGCTGATCATGATGACAAATGATGCAAATAGTTTGATTGATGAGATGTCGAGAAGGACATTGCGTTTGGAATCATTGGTAGTATTTCGATCTCAAGCTAGTCAGCTTAGGAATGAGCAAAGCGAACTAAATCGGCTGTTCAATGTAAAAGGATCTTTGGAGGAGAAAAAGCGATCTCTTAAACCCAGTGGTCGTAAAAGCAACGACGATAGGTTAAAAGACGGAGTCGCTCTTTTTCAGGAATCTCTGAGTCGGTGGCTTCAGATTTTAAGTACACCCAACATATCGTCCGGGCCTGATGTGAACAATATGTTTGGATTCAGCCTAAACCAAGCTGAGTTCAGAGCTGATTCCTATCAAAAAGGTAGCACTAGGTCGAGAATTGTTCTTGCGCACTATGCAGCGGTGTTTGAAACTGCAATGAAGCTGGGCGGTCCCCACCCACAGGTTATGTTCTTTGATTCACCACGCCAGCATGAGATCGATGATGCCGATCTTCGGAGATATTTCAAGGAATTGCGGGATCTAAAATCTCGAATGAATTCGACGCTACAAGTTGTTTTCTCAAATAAGAAAAAGATCATCACGCCGACAAAAACGGACCTTTCCTACATGCCGAGATACGTATTTGGAGAAGAAAATCGCTATCTGGGGCCTCGCCTATGATTGTGTCCGTGTTGTGGTATGCCTCGACCGAGCCGACTATTTGCAAACCTCTGAATATCCCCCTCTTCGTATGCCAATTGCGTCTACGTTATTTGAGCCCAGTAAAGTTTTCTTAATCAGGGTCAGCTTTGTTGGCTAGCCCATAATGGAATAGCATTCGATTTGACCTTGGGTTGAAACTGCAAAACAGCGGCACAATGACCATTTAGTCATGTATTGGCTTGTACTGCTATCAAGAGCCATACATAATCACGCGGCATTCTTTTGGACTTTGTCAGGAAAGCAGTATTAGAGGCCATAAGGGCAAGCTCTGGGTCGCTGCAGGCTTGATAACATCCCGCTCTTGGTACACTCTGGCAGGCTTGAGAAGCCAGTGGTTGGTCAATCGTAAGGCAGCTGCGCCCTCGGATGGTTAGTCAGCTATGAAGTGAAATCGAGTATCAGGAGTGAATAGAATGGTTAATCAGCACCCAGAGCAAATTGCGCGTGATGCCATCGACGAAAGATTAAGCAGGGCGGGATGGAAGGTTCAGGAATTCAAGAAGCTCGATTGGGAAGCGGGTCTGGGCATCGCGATTAAGGAATACCCTACTGACGCCGGCCCAGCCGATTACGCCCTCTTTGTTGATCAAACTCCCGTTGGCGTAATCGAAGCAAAAAGAGATGACGAGGGTCTGCGTATAACTACGGCTGAAGATCAGTCGGCGGGATACGCGGGCAGCAAATTCAAATATATTGATAATCAACCCCTTCCCTTTCGGTACGAGGCGACTGGCATCCTAACCCGTTTCACTGATATTCGTGACCCTAAGCCAAGATCGCGCGAAATCTTTTCATTCCATCGTCCTGAGAAGCTTCATTCGTGGGTTAAGGAAGGTCGCACTCTGCGAAGTCGGGTTCAAGATCTGTCCAACCTTGATCAGGCTGGTCTTAGAGAGTGTCAGTTTAAGGCGATCACAAATCTTGAGATGTCATTTAAGGCAAACCGACCCCGTGCTTTAGTCCAGATGGCCACTGGTGCTGGCAAGACATTTACTGCGATCACATCTGTTTATCGGTTGCTTAAGTTCGCAAAGGCGAAGCGAGTTTTATTCCTGGTGGATACCAAGAATTTGGGCGAACAGGCTGAGCAAGAATTCATGGCATTCAAGCCTATCGATGACAACCGAAAATTCACGGAGCTTTATAACGTCACGCGACTCAAATCAAAGCATATTCCCACCGACAGTCAGGTTTACATTTCGACAATCCAAAGGCTCTACTCGATTCTTCAAGGTGAGGAATTGGATGAAAAGTTGGAAGAGGCAAACCCCAATGAAATCGAGATGGAACCAAGGCAGCCTCAAAAGGTGGTTTACAATGAGCGCTTGCCAATTGAATTTTTCGACTTCATCATTATAGATGAGTGCCACCGCTCCATCTATAACCTGTGGAAGCAGGTCTTGGACTACTACGATGCCTTTCTCATTGGTTTGACCGCGACACCCGACAGCCGGACATTTGGTTTCTTCAATGAGAACGTTGTAAGTGAGTATTCGCACGAGAGCGCTGTTACTGACGGTGTGAACGTAGGTTTTGATGTTTATTTGATCGAAAGCGAGATCACCCAGGCAGGTTCGATACTCAATGCCAACGAGTATGTTGAGCGTCGGGAGAAGCTTTCACGAAAAAAGCGTTGGGAGCAGCTGGACGAAGATAGAGCATATAAAGGTACCGAATTGGACAGAGACGTTGTAAACCCTAGCCAGATTCGCCAGATTATACGTACTTTTAGAGACAAACTACCTGAGATTTTTCCTGGTCGCAAGGAGATGCCCAAGACCCTAATCTTTGCCAAGACTGATAGCCATGCGGATGACATTATCGCAATGGTTCGCGAAGAGTTTGAACAGGGTAATGATTTTTGCAAGAAAATTACCTACCAAGCCAAAGAAGATCCGAAGTCAATCCTGACCCAATTCAGAAACGACTTCAACCCTCGAATCGCTGTGACAGTAGATATGATCGCGACTGGTACTGATGTGAAGCCAATCGAGTGCCTGCTTTTCATGCGAGATGTTCGGTCCAAGAACTATTATGAACAGATGCTGGGCCGTGGAACGCGCACGCTAGGAGAAGACGATCTAAAACGAATTTCTCCCTCCGCAAATACCGCAAAGACCCACTTCGTTGTAATAGATGCTATTGGTGTATCGAAATCGCTAAAATCAAACACAAGGCCACTGGAGAGGAATAGAAGTGTTTCCCTCAAAGATTTATTATCCAATGTACTGATGGGGTCTAGAGACGAAGGAGTTTACTCATCCCTCGCTAGTCGTCTCACGCGCTTGGATCGGGAGATTTCAGTGGCTGAAAAGGAGAAATTCCAAAAGCTCGCTAAAGGCTCTTCCGTTTCCGATATCGTTCATGCTATTCTTCGCGCTCATGACCCCGACGCTGTGGAAGAAGAAGCTCGCAGGCAATTCGAGCTGAAAGAGCAGGAAGATCCTACGCCTGAGCAATCCAAGACGACTAAAGAGACATTGATCAAGAAGGCAAGCTCAATGTTGTCGGGTGAGCTAAATGAGTTCATTGTGCAGGTTCGTCAAAGCCACGACCAGATCATTGACATGGTGAACCGCGATAATATCTCTTATGCTGGCTGGGACGCCTCGCAAGCCGATCAAGCTAAGGTTATGGTTACCGAGTTCCAAAAATTCATCGAATTGAACAAGAATGAGATCATGGCGCTAAAAATCCTCTACAACGAACCGCATCGAAGAAAAGAAATTACATATAAGATGATTCGTGAGATCTTCGACACACTGAAGACAAACAAACCTAACCTCGCTCCTTTCCGAGTGTTCCAAGCATATGCTTCGATGGATAAAGTCCAAGCAGGAAATCCCAAAAGTGAGCTTGTAGCAATCGTGTCACTCATTAGGCGTGTAACGGGTGTGGATGCAGCGCTGACTGATCATCAGAGCAAGGTAGATAAGAACTTCCAGGACTGGGTTTTCCGCAGGCAATCTGGAAAGACCAAATTTAACAAGGACCAGATGGACTGGCTGCGAATGATCAAGGATCACGTCGCTTCGAGTTTCCACATCGAACGCGACGATCTCGATCTTGCTCCATTTAATGATGAAGGAGGTCTTGCGCGGATGTACGAACTGTTTGGACCACAGATAGATTCGATTATCTGTGAGATGAATGAGGCATTGGTGTCATGAGTTTAAGTTGGCGTGAGCTACCAGTCCTGGAAAAGGTGAATTTGTTTCAGCAGTCAGCGCTAAATACGGCGTGGACTGATAGAGAGCCAATCAAGCTTGAAACTTCCCTAAAGAATAGTGGCGGGATTTTCGACGGGCCATTCGGTTCTAGTTTGAAGACTTCTGATTACACCGAGGTCGGTGTCAGGGTTCTCCGGCTTGAGAACATTGGTCGCACGATATTCATGGATGAGAAGACATATATATCGCCAGAAAAGTACAGCACGCTCACTAGACATACGATACAAGAAGGAGACGTGTTGTTCTCATCATTTGTTGCCGATTTCGTGCGCTGCTGTGAGTTTCCTGCATCGCTTGGTTTGGCAATTAACAAAGCGGATTGTTTTTGCCTTAGACCCGACCCCTCCAAGCTCGATTCTCGTTTCCTGGTCTATCTCTTGTCGACTTCGCAGTTTTACTCACTTCTACGGTCATCGGTAAAAGGTGTAACAAGACCCAGAGTGAATACAAGCACAATCCGCCACTCCATGGTTCCCATTCCCGAGATTGATGAGCAACGAAGAATCGCCACCCAAATCTCGGCGTATTTGACCTCTGCATCGGACCTGACAGCCTCAATAGCTAGGCTGCGCGACAGAACTGCCGCATCATTCTAGCTTTGGAGGCAAGCAATATGAATAGCTCAGCAATCGTTAACAAGGTCTGGAGCTTTTGCAATGTTCTTCGCGACGACGGCGTGGGATACGGTGACTACCTTGAGCAGCTTACCTATCTGCTCTTCCTCAAGATGGCCGATGAATATTCCAAACCGCCATATAATAGGAAGATCGGCATCCCCGACGAGTTCACTTGGGAGACACTCACGAGCCGCAAGGGCGCTGACCTTGAAGACCACTACGCGAAGCTTCTGAAGGAGCTCGGCGGCAAGCCGGGAATGGTTGGCCAAATCTTTGTCAAGGCGCAAAATAAAATTCAAGACCCCGCAAAGCTCTCGCGTGTCATCGACATGATCGACAAGGAAAAGTGGGTCGTCATGGGTACCGATGTAAAAGGTGACATCTATGAAGGACTTCTTGAGAAGAACGCCGAAGATACGAAGAGCGGTGCAGGCCAATACTTCACTCCAAGACCTCTGATTAAGGCAATAGTAGAGTGCATCCGACCAGAACCCAAAATGACTATTGCTGATCCGTCCTGCGGAACGGGAGGCTTTTTTCTCGCGGCTTACGACTTCCTAGTGCACAACCACTGCGACATGGACAAGGAAGAAAAGACATTTTTAAAACTCCATACGTTTCGAGGAAACGAGATCGTCGCCGGTACTCGCCGCCTTTGTCTTATGAACTTATTTCTACACAACATTGGGGAGATGACGCAGGACGAAGTGATCATCTCGCCAAACGATGCCCTAGTCGCCCCTTCGAGCCTCACCTATGATTGTGTTTTGGCGAATCCTCCCTTCGGCAAGAAAAGCAGCATGACGATCACCAACGCCGAAGGTGAGCAAGAGAAAGATGACCTTACTTACAACCGACAGGACTTCTGGGTAACGACCTCCAACAAGCAGCTCAATTTCGTTCAGCACATCAAGACCCTGCTGAAAACCACGGGCAAGGCTGCCGTTGTTGTTCCCGATAACGTTCTATTTGATAGTGTCGCGGGTGAAACGGTAAGACGGAAACTCCTTGAAACTGCCGACCTTCACACGATCCTGAGACTTCCTACGGGAATCTTCTACGCCAATGGCGTAAAAGCCAACGTTCTCTTCTTCGACAACAAGCCTGCAGCCAAAGAACCCTGGACGAAAGCGGTTTGGTTCTACGACTACCGGACGAATGTTCGCCATACTCTCAAGAAGGACCCACTTCGTTTCGAGCATCTTGAAGAATTCATAAAGTGCTTTCACTCGAACAACCGGGCGAAGCGGAAAGAAACGTGGTCTGAGAAGGCGCCCGAAGGCCGTTGGCGAAAGTTCAGCTACAAGGAGCTTGTCGCTCGCGACAGGTGCAACTTAGACATCTTCTGGTTAAGAGATGACACGCTGACGGATCACGAAAGTCTCCCAGAGCCAGCGGAGATCGCGCAGGAGATCATAGCGACTCTTCGAGCGGCGACAGCTAAGTTCGAGGCAGTAATGCGTAAAATGGCAGAGTCCAATACTATATGATTGAATTGGTCAGTTTCGCTCATCCATTATCCGGATTTGTTTAACCCGGATGATTTAACTCCGAATATCGTTGCACCTCTTCGTCGACGAGAGGATATTCATGACGGTTGTTGCGTGCCATTTCTTCCGATTTTTTGTGGGGATGCCCATGGAATTGAGGATGGCGGCGATCTTATGATAACTGAAGCCTCGTTGCCGAAGTTCGGTCATTTTAACGATGTTCTCCAGCTCTCGGCGATGACCTGACTCACGTCTCTGGACTAGCTTCTCTCCATACGCCAATTGTCCTTTGTTCATTCGGTGGGCAACATCCGCTGGTCGAAGTGGTATATTGAACTCTTTGAGAGCTCGGACAATCGTAGACCTTACGGAAAAAGTTCCTTCGGCGATTTCCCGGGTTGAGAGCCCCTCGATGAGATATTTCTGCCGTAAAAACTCCTCGTTTTTATAAAGGCGATGCCATAAAAATTTAATGATTATAATAGGTTCCAGGTACGGAAATATTTGTTCAAGTGGTCCACCCAATGGTGAGCCATGCTCTTTTCTTGCTTTCGCAAAATAAAAAAAATCCCAATTAAAAATTAAATCCGATAAATCCAATAATAGATATGTGCCCGCTTCGCGGTTCCGAGGGTTTGTTTTGGGCCCGCTAGCGCGGGCTAAGGTCCTAGTCTCTATTTCCCCATTGCACAATATAATTCAATAAAAATAGATAGTTAATATGAAGTAGTGGACTTTTTTCTGATGAGGAGATCACGGGATGGGGAACATAGACGGGTTCCATAGGGAGGATGATAAGTCCCACCTGCTTAAGCACACACAAGGTTTTTCACTGTCGAAGTTGCTGAGGAGTTATTTGAAGGCGAATATGTGGAATACGTTCATGCTTTATATCCCGAGCAAACAAGGGTGATTGGAAAAGTTCGGCAACGGGTGATAACCATGGTCTATGAAGTCATTGACGATGAGTTTAGCTCTTTTACGAGACTCATCACTTACTGGGACGCGAGTCCTGTCGAAAATAAGATATACATGGAGAGAATAAAATAATGGAGTGGACTAAAAAAGATCTTGATAAAGAGGCGAAGAATTGCAACCAAAATCAGAAGAAGAAATGATCGTTAAAGGGGTAAAGCGCGGGCGACCCCGCTAATTCCAAAGCTGTGAAGACCAATTTGGATCTATCGATTGAAGTCATTATAGAGCTCGACGAGGTTGCGGAGTTTATTGGATCAACGCGTCTAGGGTCAGCTGTTTTCCCTGTGACACCATGAAGATCACATCCAGCTGACTTCGCTGATCCCAAGTCCAGGTAGAAGTGTTCCGCGATAAGCTTCCAGCGGACAGAGCTGAGCCCCTCCAGGTCATAGAGTAAACGAAGAGGCCAGCCGAGGTAAAAACTTCTGCTCTGCGAAACGGTCCAATCCGCATTACACGGCCGCTTGCAGTTCGTGGCACGAATCCTCAGCTCGACAAAGCATATTTTCTCTCCATAATTACCAGCTTAATCGACTGTAATCATTCAATTGCCTTCTCGATACGAAATTTATCCAAATTAAATTACAGTTTTTTTCTGCGATTTTTGTCGTTAGAAATTTTCTATATACCGATAGGCTATATGTCAGTTGGATAAAGATTTTGATTTTCTGAGGAAACAGAAACATTTGTTAACTAGTTTTCTTTTTATAGCGCACTCACATAGTGGAGAGTAAGTACAATGTCGAGTATCAAGGCCGGTTTTGTAAGATCACTTTTATGTTGTTTGACCTTAGTGTCAGTTCAATTCATGGGCGCGTGCAGAGATACTGATGGAGGTGACAGTAAAAGCATAAGCGTTGCTTCGCCCACAGTCACTGCCACGATCCCGGCATCAGACGCGACTGGCGCTGCAACGAACCGCAAGCTTACAGCTACCTTTAGTCAGACGATGACCAGCACTACGATCACAGCGGCGAGCTTTACTCTCAAGGGGCCGAACGCTTCCGCCGTTGCTGGAACTGTAACCTATGATGCTGCTAGCCGCACAGCTATCTTCGCGCCAAATGCCCTTCTTACAGCAAACACCTCCTATACAGCGAACATTACCGTCGAGACCAAAAACGAGGCTGCTGTGGCTTTGGCTAGCGCCTATGAATGGGGCTTTACCACCGGAGCAGACGCAGATACAACGGCGCCCGTGCCTCACGTCTTCAAGCCTTCGGCAGAACCCTATATC
>NZ_DASQYZ010000065.1:0-22281 GCF_035638955.1 Oligoflexus sp.
CAAAAGTCAGATCAGCAAGAAAATTTCCCAGAATTCGCAAAACACCTAACTTGGGCTTTCGAAATAGACTGCAAAAGGAGAAAGCGTCGATTCTTTCTTAACCGAATGACATTGTCGGCAACGGCCCCTACTTAACCGACAGGAGCTGTAGAAATTTCTCCATTATCTTCGTTGCTGATATTATTAGCAATGATTCCATTAGCGCCAAGTTGCTTTGATTCTGTTGCTTCTAGTGCCTTGCTATCCAAAATTTTCTTCGCAATAACCCCGCCACCGCTTGTTAAAATTATGGCTGCGATGATAACCAATAGTTTTTTATTTCTCACTGGCCAGCCTCTCACTTTCGTCTTCAAACCTGCGGGGATTGAGGACAAATCCATGGAGTGGCTCGCCCTCAATGGATTCAGGGCGATCTGGTAGGATTTGGATGGAATCCTTACCACTGTCCGATTTAGAATAGCCGCCAAAAATCTAAGGGCAATTGCTTAGGTAAAGGTCAAACAAGACTTCAGCCTTATCAATAGCCGTGTTGCAATCTTTGACTGATTTACTCACTGCATTTTTTTGGACATCTTGAAGCGAAGACAATATCTTTGCATCCAGCTCGTTGGTTTCTAACCTCGAAACAATGTTTTGAAGCATATCCTGGCCAATATCCTTATTGCATTGACTTTCATATTTTAGACGGTGCTGGATACATGCTTCAACTTGCTGGTGTGTAATTGTGGTACCGAAAACGGATTTAAGAACAGCCTTGTTTAAAGCCTCTTTTCTTTCAGGATTCAATTCCAGCTGCTTTGATGTCTTCTCGACTGCCTCTATCAAGTTCACTTCATTGCTTCTCTCAAATTCTGCTGCAATAATATCCAGAGCAGTGTCGATCTCGTGCTGAGTAAAGCCATATTCAGGCAGAATATTCAAAAAGTTCTGTCTTATCTGGGCACTCGATTTGGATTTTCTAACGTGCGGCTGATTTGGCTCCTCTTCAACTTGAGATAAAGATAAAGCAGAACTCTGATCAGGGTTTGAGATCTGCCCAGATGTTTGAACTTGATTATTAATAGGAGTGTCGGATTTCTCCGAAATCTGCACCTGGACCATTCTTTTTGAGTCATGCTTATCTTGGTGGAGCTCAACCGAACTGTTGTCCGAACCCTTTCGGGCGAACAGGAAAATGACGAGGCCAAGAATCGTCACCAGAACTGCAACGAGACTGGCCTTTTTCATTACTTTCTATCCTTCTTTTTGTTCTCATCGTACGAGACGGAAATTTTTTCACCGTTCATACCGGTCATCTCAATTTCCACCTTATCGCCATTCTTTCGAATATCAGTCACAATTCCAAAGCCCTCGATGTATTCTCCGACTTTCCAGGTGTCCATTTTACCCGGTTCCGTCTTGGAACTCTCGTTGGATAAGGCTGGCAGACTTACCATAGCCACAAGGAAGAATGAAATTAATTTTGACATTGGAATCTCTCCAAAGATCATTTGGGTATAGTGACTTTAACTTCCACTTCAATTTTGATAAATGTTCCATCCGGTTTTCTGATTTCAACACTTACTTTTCCCTGACCAGTTGGTGATTTTGCCAGCAGTTTCACTATCGTACCAAACCCCTCGACGATATCACCAATTTTCCAACCTCCAACTTGAGCTGGTGTAAATGGGCTACTACCACCACTACCGCCGCAATTTACTCCGCCATCTGGAGGACAAGGCTTGCCGGCAACCGAAGGTTGTCCACCTGAACTTGGGCCGCCGCCAGACAACCCTGGGTTCTGACCAGGAGTCTCTCTGGGACCGCTTACTCCTACGGTTACATCTGCTCCACCAAATGCAGTTGCTCCAAAACTCACTCCGAAAGCGAGAATTGCTGATGCCAGACGATACATAAAATTCCTTGTAATGATTGGGGCTCTTGGCCTTTAATTGATCAGCGCTTTTAGCAGCTCGCCATTAATGACTGCAACTCCTGTCACAGGAATGCATTGAGAAAAACAATGATCGTCGCTACGATCGCCAACGATCGTTGTTCATCAATCGATGGGGGTTAGATAAAATGACGCTTTTGGAAGAGGCCCGTGCCTTGATCAAAGCTCACCTGAGTGCCAGACCTCAGCTTTCCATTGCCTCAATGGCAAGGTCCTGCAACATGCCACCCAGTACAGCACGCTCCATTTTACAGGGTGGGCAAAGCTCAGCGTCTGTGGAGAATCTGAGTTCGCTTCTTCTGACTTTCATGACAATCGACGAGGTGACAGAAGTTCTCAAAAAACACTCGGACGAAAGGTTTTGGAAAGGACTTCTCGGAAAGTTCAAGGAACCTTATGGCGAACAACACACGGACGTCACTGGAGATATCGCCAGAGGTTTTCGCTGGGAGCATCCGGATCACCTCATCATAGCCATGGCCTGTCTTCCAGATGGTGTAGACCCTTCATGGCTTATAAAAAAGTTTGGTGAATTCTCAGCGATACCGAGAATTCAGGCTCTTCTTGACCAGGGCTTTATCAGGGAAATCAACGGCCGCCTTAAAATTCAAAAGGACTTTCTTTATTTCCCTGATATCGATGACTCCAGGCAGAAGGCCGGGCTGCATGTTCAGAATTGGAAACCTCATGAAATGGATCAGGGAGGATGGCTCTATCACATAACACAGAGCTATACGGCAGAGAGTCATGAGAAAGCAAAACAGCTTACACGCGATTACCTCGACAGCCTTGCCACACTTGGCAAGGAGACAGCAGGGGACAGGGTTCTGGTGTTTTCCATAATTGCAAGCCTCCTTGATGGTGGAGTCATGAAATGAAGCAAGTATTTCTGTTAACAGTCCTTCATGCATCAGCCTCCTTTGCCGGCCAGACTGGTGGCGGAGGCGGTCTCGGCAAGCAGCAGCTGGATCTGACACATTCAGCTTTCAATCTTGAACAATTACCTGCCCTATATGTGCACGATGATGTGCTGCGTCGCACTTCAGCGAGGCTTTCAGTTGATGGCGTTGAAACTGTTGATATGCCCCTTGATGGGAATGGATTCATAAAGGTGCGCAGGCTTCAGTCGTCCATAGTGGACGTCGCAATTACGAGAAAAGTTCTGAGCAATCCTTAGTAATGCCCCCCTCTGAACCGGAGCCTCGATCACAGGCTGGGACCAAAGTCCCGGCCTCTATCATAACCCCGCTCCATACGCCGGCGCTCCTGCTCCATCTTCCGCTCATGCTGCTGGCGCTCAAGCTCCATTTTCCGCTCATGCTCGACCTTCAGCTCGTGCTTGTGTTCCTTGTCTAGAGCCACTTTGAAAGGAACTTCGATTTTGCGGCCAAACTCTCTAAACTTTTCGATAAGGAATTCTGCTGCCCGGTGAACTCGCTCTCGAGCCGCTTTAACTCCCCTTCGCACCAATCCTTTAGTCCAGGCCTCTGCATTGTTCGAAGATTTGCGTGAAATTCGGATGCGATCTGAAGGATATCCTCTTTCGTCTGCATTCCTTGCTCCGCCGCTTTCGAAGTTAGTTGTTTCGGGGGCTCGTCTCTTCTGAAGACGTATCGGCTTTGAAAACCTCGCCGTCAACGATCACATATCTGCCGCTTTCGGTTTCCAAAACCCTTGGCTTTTCAATTTCATTCAGCTGATCAATCAGCGCGGATCTTTCTGCATCGCTTAAAGGCAGATTCAATTGCAGCTTCTGCTTTGCAATCGTGACAATTCCGCCCTGGCCTGCGAATGCCTCGCTGGAAGCTGCTGCAGCAAACATTGTGGCGATGATCAAAGAATTTTTCATGGAAGACTCCTTTCTCTTAGATGAACGTTCCCAGTGTTGAAATGGAGAATACTGGAATTGGGCCGGCATTCTCCGGATCTTTAATTATTTCGGCCTCAGCCTTGGCGGCATTGGCTTTCAGATCAATTAGTTTTTTAATTCCTTCATCGCTTAGCGATTCTGTTTGCAGGGATATCATGGCCTGGCCTTTTTCGAAATCCTCATCTTTAAGAAATTCAAGACAGAACAGACTCATTTTTCTCATTGAATGCCAGCCGTCCGGCATCCATTGGCGGCCAGTGCCTATGACCGTTCCATCGCACTCGGACAAAAATTTTCTGTCGATGAGTCTGTCGAGGATTTTGAGGCCTTCAGCGCCATGTTTTTCTGCAATTTGCGAGCGTTTCATGCCAGCTCTTGTATCGCAGAGTGAGAATATCTTAAATGAGTGAATGTTGCCTGCAATTTCTTCAAGGAGCCTTTGTTTTGCGGGGTCGAGGCCGATCAGGTAATCGCCGGTACCGTAGTAAAATCGATTCATCGTTTGAATGACATCGCCCTCGTCCGTGATCACTTTCAGAATTCTTAGAGCACGATCGCTTGAGAGTCGACCAAACTGTTTGATCACGATTCGCCGTATTGTGTGATAATCGACGTCTGACATGGAGGCAAGAGTTCGCATGGTATTGCCTTTGCCTTTCAGCCATGTCTCTATTTTTGTCGACAGAACATCTATAAGTCCGTCATTGTGCATTTTCACTCCATATCAGTATGCGAAGGGAAACACATTTCAAAGGATGGACCATTCAGCTCAATGATTTATTGCGCAAATAAGATTGTTCATTCGGAACCCTAGTCCGGTTTCAGAAGAAACGTTCTGAGTCTTTCGACAAGGAGAGGAAGGGGCGGGCATGTCACGGGGATGTCTCCGGCCTTGCTGCCTTGGGATATCGCATCGACAATATCAACGAGAAGCGTCAGAAGCTCCTGGCCATTATTTTCAAAACTGTAGCCTGCTGTCGCGGTGAAGGAATGACGTTCAGCCGTGAAACTCGCGTCCCGGGCGATCTTAATGTAGTGGCGAGGGTCCGCGGTCCAGTAAATCGAAGCGCCGCCGTCCGAGGTATCGGGACGATTGACGCCGCGATCTGTGATTTGCGAGCAGAAGAGATTATCGTAATTTCCGTGACCCGTTGACACAAGAGCCTCGGCCGTCATGCCCGGGGGTACGGAGCTTGTAAATCCAATCGGCTCATGGTGTTCCACGATAACAGGGTCATCATCCGGATCAAATGACACCAGCGCAGTGGCAAGACCGCCACCCTCGCGACTGTACTGTGTGATCGTTCCACGTAGTATCGTCTCCATCTGCCAGGCCTCACCAGTTAATTTGTAGCTGCTTTCCGATTTCCTTCTTCAATTCCGCGGTGGTCAAGGGCTCCGCTGCAAAGGCGCCCGGAAGCGTCACCTCAATGGTCGCGGTGAGTCCTGTTCTGGCATTGCCTGCAATGGTGTATCCGCTGATCAGCATGTCCCGATCGAGGCCCAGCGAAGCATCCTTTACGCGAACGATCCTATTGCAGTCGATGAGATCCAGGGCCTCCAGCGAAAGGCCTCTCAGCGGAATCGTGGCCTTGATGCCGCGTGCGATCCTGATATTTGCCTCCCAGATCGCCCTTTTTTTGGTATCGGCGCGCGATTGTGTGCTTTCGCCTCGAATGCAAAGCGTCCTTCGCCGTTTCAAAAAATCCGATTCGTGAACAAATTTCGATCTTGCGTTCGTCCCCCAGCCAAGGCTTTCCTGGGGTTCGTCCTCGCCGCGTACAACGTAGCGTGTGAAGATCTCAGCGGCGGAGTAGGTCCCGGCTGCGCCTGCGGCGATGACCCTTTCATCAAGGACCAGATCGATTTTATCGGCCCTGGCCATGCCGATGTTCACCCTTCCATCGCCGGATGTCCAAAGAAGGGCGCCAGCCTTTCGGGAAAGGCGTTCCATGGTTTTCCAGTGACTCTCTCCTGGCTGGATCCGCGTGGAAACCTGAGCCCCTGCAACATCAGAAAGAACATTATATTCGATCAGCGGAAAATCCCTTGTTATCTCGCGTAGCGCCACCTGAAGAGTGCCGTTGACAGTTCTGAGTTTTTCAATCGTGCAGTCAACGAGATCGCACGTCAGCTCGCGGCCGGCGAGGGTAATTTCCCGTCCTTCGGGCTGTTTTGTTGGAGCCACGACTTCAAGATACCCACGAAGACGACGGCGGCCGCCGATGTATATCTCCACCACATCATCGCCAAAGGGAATGTCGAGCGGCCGTGATCCGAGACTGCGCTTATCCATGAAGGAGAGCGAGAAATACCCGGCTATGCTCTCCATGTTCTTTGTCAGCATGGAGCTGCTGAAACCCTGAATTTCCATGCCTCCGGAGACGATCGATATGGGGATCATTTCAGGTACTCCAGGACTGTCCCCATTTCGATG
Source organism: Oligoflexus sp. (assembly GCF_035638955.1). Taxonomy (GTDB): domain Bacteria; phylum Bdellovibrionota_B; class Oligoflexia; order Oligoflexales; family Oligoflexaceae; genus Oligoflexus. The sequence goes on from NZ_DASQYZ010000065.1 coordinate 6,241, forward strand.
TATACCGGATAGTCAAGCCGGTTTCGCCTCATGACCTCATCCGCGCGATCAATCGACCCATACATATCAAAGACGGCCAGGATGAAGGGCATTCTGCGGTTTGACGTGTATCGATGAAGGTTTGGCAGTGCATAGACGTCCTGCGACTCTGAGAGCGAAAGCAATTTTGAAGATAAAATTTCAAGCGTCTCATATTCGCGGATGTTCAGAGCACTCTCCTGCACGATGGATATCCTTTTGAGAAGGGATTTCAGCTGATCACGCCACTCATTCTCCGATAATGGATCGGCTTGCCTGGGACTTTTTGAAGCCGTGACTGCAAAATCTGAAAGGGCTTTTGAAGTCTCGAGCAGGCACAGGGCTGAAAAGAATTTCTGCACGGCAATGATCGGCTGAACGCTTTCTGCCTGCCCAGCCTCCGCCGCCATGGACTTCCTTGACCTGCCCTGCAGTCTCGATAGAAGAGAAAGCTTGCCCAGGATCGGCTGACCGGACGCCCTGACAACCCGCGCCGAATTTTCGAGAATTTCGGCGACTTTTGCTGGGGTTCTGATTACTGTTTCGATGTCCGCATTCAGAGAACCAAGCCCAACTGCGAGATCGGCGCTTTCCTTGAAACCTTGCTGCGAAAGAGCCGTCAGGCTTTTTGCTGTTTCAACGATGCCCTTGATGCTTTGCCGGACCCTGGCGATCCCGTCCGGGGCGAGATTTGCCAGCCGGAAGGCCTTCAGGAATGCGTCCTTGAAAGCCGCTCTTGCAGAGGATTCCGCAGCGGTGATGGCCGAACCTGGGAGAAGGGCTTCCCGTGGGAAAATCTCTTCGCCAGCTTCGATGAAGCTCAGGAAGACCTTTACCATTCCGATTTCTTCGATCGCATCGACCACCCGCATCGATTTTGCGACAACGCTCCGCTGTCCGAATATGGGGTGAATCAGTATCCCCGGCCCATTCTCGAGGACTGCGTCACGCAGGTTTTTGACGGCAAGGTCATGGTCGGGGCCGACCAGAAAGCCTTCGACGCTCTCCAGGTCGTGACTTTTCCCAAGGTCTTCCGTGTAAAGACGGGAGGCATTGATAAATTTTTCCGTCGCCACGACCTTTGTGAACTCGGATTCGGCTGTGCGCACGATGAACGGCACGCCGCGAAATGAGGCTTTCAGCCTGCGTTCCAGGTAACTCATTGCATGATCATCCCAAGGTTTAAGTCAAATTTCATCCTGCCCGTTGGATCGACATTTACCTTTGAACCCTGCGGAAGCCCGTTTATGTCGATCGTGATTTTTCCAAGCGTGCTCCCAGGAGATGTGCCCGGAGCTCCCGCCTCGTCCCGCTGCCTTGCTCTGGCCGCCTCGAGCTGGGCCGCGAGGTTTCGAAGGGCCATGTCATCGGCCGTCTTCCTCGCGACCCCTGGTGCCATGAGGCGCCCAAGCGCGAGATCGTCGAGCCGTTTCCTCTCAGCTGAAGCCTCGCGTTTTTTTTGATCGACCATGTCTGAAATGCGTGTCCTTTGACCTTGCTGCCCCGCGCCCCACTTTTGGGCCTCGCTGTCCGCCCAGGATTTCATCCCGAAAGTGGCAAGACCGACTCCTGCAGCTCCGAGAAGAAGCGGACCCATGCCGATCCCCGCCGCAGCTCCTGCGCCTGCGCCAGCACCCATCGCGGCGCCTTCACCAACACCGGCCATTGCGGCACCGGAAACAGCTGCAGTCTGAATTCCAGCCATCCGCGCGCGCATCGCGGCGAGGCCTCCGGGCAAAAATGCCTGAAGCGCCGCGAGGCCCTGCGCCGTGTTCCCGAGCGCGGCCAGGGCCAGCGTAAGGGCGCCCACAGTCATGGCCAGCTGCATGACGATCGGATCCGATTTTCCCATTAAATCGACAACCGACTGGAGCCCCTGGACCAGCCCCGTCGCCGCCTTAAGAAGGCCGGCGTCTGACATCTGGAGGGTCAGCTCTTCGAGTGACCCTTTGAGCTGCCTCACCGAACCTTTGAGGCCTTCGGTCTGGACTTTTGCCTGCAAAAATGCGGATCCCGTTTCCAGGGTTTTTGCTTTCTGTTCGATCATTTCCTTTTTGAGGGCGCGGAAATCATCGAGGCGCGATAGCAAAAACTGAACTGCTGTGAGGTTGTCCTTTTCAATGACATTCGCCAGGAGGGGATTGTTTTTGTGCTTTTCAAAGAGATTCAGCAGGTGCTCCATATCCCGCAGATACTCCGTATCCCCCACTTGCTCGAAGATATCGCTGCGCCTTATATTCATTCTCTTCAAGGCTTTTTGCTTGTTTTCATCGATCGAAGCCATGGAAAGCTCGCGCAAAAAGACCGCGAGTTTTGTGCCGGCCTCAGGTCCAACCAGCGCGGATCTCGACAGGACGCCTGTGGCGGCAAGCATGTCCTCGGCCACCACATTCTTTTTTGTGATTGTGGAGCCAGCCAGGTTTTTGAATGTATCCTGCAAATCCGTAAGCCTTACGGAGCTCGAAGCGACAAGTTTGGCCATCATGTTGCTGGCCTGGATGTCGCCAATTCCACGGAAAGCCGCCTGGAACGTCTGCATAAGCTTCGCAGCAATGTCCGGCGCTATATTGTCCGATAGCGCCAGGTTCAGAACGGGCCGAATCTGAAGCTTCGCTTTCTCCATGTTCGGATCCATACCCAGAATCACCCCGAAAGCATCGAGGACTTCTTTTGGTCCATAGGGGAGGGGCTTTGCGATGTCACGCGCCATTTTCTGAGTTTCCGCCATCGCAGTGCGGGCGGTCTCATTGTAATTTTCAGCATGACCGGCCAGGACCTTGACCCTGTTCCAGGCCTCTTCAAAATCAGCACTTTGCTTCAGGGCAAAACCCCCAAGCGCGAGGGTGGGGAGAGCCATCCGGGTATTGATCCAGGGCATTGCCTGATCGAGAGCCCTCGACATGGCAATGTTTGCTGACTGGAGCGATCTTATGCTGCCATGGGTTTTTTCAAACCCGGCATTGATGCTTTTAAGCGGATTTTCAATGCTTTCAAGCTGGGAGCGGAGCGCGCGGAGGCCTGCAGAGGCCTGATCCACGGTGCTCAGGACCAGCCTAAATTCCTGCTTTTTTACGTCCGCCATACCGCTCCTTGAAAACCTTTGCGTAAAAGTGAAGGTCAAAAAGCGTCATTGAATCGAGTTCGGAAGGAGCAATTCTTCCAAATAGTTCGATGAAGATTGCATGGATTTTAGCAATGGAACCTGGATTCCATGCAAAAAACTTCTGATCACCCCCAGGCAGGCCCCGATATCAACTGGTTTCATCATGTCGATTTCAAGATCGCTGAGCCCCGAGAGCTTTTGTAGAAGTTCAAAGAGCTCCTCGCGTGTGCCTTCAACCGACTCCATGAGCCTATAATCCCGGGTGGTCATATACCGGATCTTCACTTCAGTCATGGGAAATGGATCGGTAAGAGGGGTGTGGAGCCGGACATGGACGGCTTCCTGGGTGAAGCGAATATTTTTGTTTTCGCCGTTCCGCTTTTTTTCTGTCATGTGAATGAATCCTTATCGTTTGATCTCAAAAGCCTTCTTTGCACTCATCTTGAATTCGATCTCACCTTCATCCGTTTCAATGTCGCCGGCGCCCGTATAGAAGGCCTCCTTGAAGGTTACATTCTTGCCATTTGCGAGTTCGAGCAGGACCGTGGCATCGGTGACGCTGTAAAGATTTTCGGTGATATCGAAGTCCGCATGGTCAGTAATCACTCCCTCTATCGAGGGAGGCCGCGGGGTTTTGGAATATCCCTCGACACCATCGTGCCCAATGACTTCCTTTAACGTGTATCCGCCAAGGTTATACTTGAACTTTCCCTTGGCCCTGTATCTGATGCCGTTGACGCTGATTGTGATTTTTCCGCCGACTGCTGACATGATGTTACCCTTGCCTTACATCTTGAAGAGCTTGGCAGCAAGGCCAAGGAGTTGATCAATAAATGCCGCGTTGAACGAGAATTCCATGATTCCCTTTTTGTTATATTCAACGATCAGACTTTGCTGGAAGAGTTTTGCGTTTTTCACGAGGCCTTCATCCTGCCATCCCTCAAAGATGGCGAGAGCCTCGGCCTTGGCCATTTTAGGCTGGAGGATCATGGCGCCGGCCGGAACAGGATCATCGTCGCCAGCCAGCATGTATCTTTGCGAGACATATTTTTTGTGAAAGTAATTTACCCAGCGAAAGCGCAGACGTGATGCAATGAAAAAATCGTTGATATTCTGAAATGAATCGTCCGGAGTTCCGGCCGAATCCTGCGTGTAGGTCGTGACCATGCGAAGGATCTCAGGGACTCCATCGCCATTGAGCCTGTAGACGGAAAAGCCGTCCCCGACAAGGCCGTTCAGCTCTTCGCGGGTGTATTCGGCTTCCCGGTCGTAGGCGGGCACGTTCTGAATTGTGAGGCCGTTGAAAGGACGGCCTGGAGACTTTTCAGCCTCAAGTGCAACAGTGGCAGCGATAGCGGCCGACAGCCGAAAGGCTGGAAATTCGGCCTCTGTGCCATCGCTGTTTTTTGTTTTAAGGGGCGGGCTTGCTGCGATCGTCATGAACTTGAAGTTGATATCTTTCGTCTTTTCGAAATCTGAGATTTCCGTCCTTGTCCCATATACGGCGGAAAAGACAAGGCCTTCGCGCGAAATGTCGGCGGTCGCAAGGGTGCCATATATCGCCCCTATTATCCCAAGATGATCGACGTCGTTCCATTCGCTGATTGCAATGTTGAATTGATTTGCATCCTTCAGCGATTCAAGCCTTGATTTGAAGGACTCCTTTCCTTCCAAAGGGGCGGCTTCGGAAGTGTCCAAGGCGGCCTCCTCTGTGAAGGGAAGAACCCAAAGAGGCGTTGAGCGGTTGATGGAAAGGAACTGGTCGACCATTCCATATATGGCCGAATCCTTGCCAAATTTTGCTCCCGCAGCCTCGCGACCCGTGACCCGAATCGGCTTTTTCCCAACCACTTTTTCTTTGGTTTTGCCAAGGATAAGCACGCTGAAAGGCTGACTGCCGCTGAGGTTTGCGAGTGATGTATCGAGCTCGAGCTTTGCGAACGGGACCTTATCGAACGTGAGATTACTAAAGGAGACCATTGACCTTCACTCCCTCCATTGGTTCGTATTTTCCGGACTGATCGTATTCGATATCAAAGGACGTTACATACTCAGCAGCCGACGACGCGAAAAGCTTATGCCCGGCTGGATAGGAGGCGGTTATGGTCTTTCTGTGCCTGATGGGTTCGAACGATCCTTTTCCAAAGACCATGGAAGAAAGAATGCGCCGCACTTCATATGTAATGGCATCAATCTGATCGGCCTTTTGCAGCGGGCAGACGACGTCAACCATAAGATGGATAAGGGTTCTCTGTGACGGCGGATCGTCGCCCAGGTCCTTTGAAACCTCCTCAGGGGTGGAAATAATTATGAGCGGCGGATCCTGCTCGCCGATATCGCTGAAGCGGTGAATCTGGACGCTTTCCTCCCGCGACTTCACGAACTCAACGATTTTCAGGCTTTCCAGAAGTTTCGCCCTGACCATCTCCCTCAGCTGCCGCGCTTGCGGTATTGCCGTCATAATCCGAAGCCTCCACCAGGGGAAGTTTTACGACGCCGTTTGCTGTTCCAAGAGGGGAGACGATGTCGTAGAGGACGCCCCGCACCTCGATCCGATCCCTGGAATCCACGGTCCACGGCGCTATCGATGGCCCATGGATCACGACGTAATATTCATCGATCTGGAGGTATTCCCCCGTATCGGGTGCAATCGTGCGAGCCGATTTTGTGCGCACGATGCCCCGGATTTCCTTCCGTTCTGACCCCCGCTGGTAGAGGATTCCGTCCTCGCCCAGCTGGTCGATGACATCCTCACCAAGGTCAAAAAAATCGGATTCAATGGATACCCCGTTCAACCTGGATCCCCCTTGTCACCCTTATCACCTTTGTCTCCCTTGTCGCCTTTATCGCCCTTATCACCCTTGTCTCCCTTGATGCCTTCGATAAAGGCCTGAACGTCGTCGGCGGGGTCGTCGATCGTCTTTGTCGGAAGCTTATTGATCCAGGCGCCGCGCCAGTCGAGAAGTTTTGCGACCCTGTCGATCCCGTATCTGAAGATCGTCCCGTCCACTTTGATATCCTCGCCCCGCATGATGTAGGGACCATCCTCCTGACCTTCGAGGTAGCCCAGAATGGCAATAGGGAAGCGCTCTTTTCCGGTGGAGGCAATCCAGATATCCGCGTTGTCATCGAGGAAGGGATCGCTCACGACCCAGTATTTGCCTTTGAATGGGTTTGCCTGATCGATCGATGCCGGCTGGGTTCCAACGAAAAGGAGCTGCTCGGCCGCGGTTTCCAGATCGGTTCCCGTAATGATGCCTTTGACCTCGAGCTGGATCACCTCGCCGGACGAGTTGCGCTGCTTTCTGACGGCCTTCCGCGCGTCGCTGAGGCCTGGAACATCGAGCTTTTGGCCTGTACCGACGTTTTTATGATCGGCCGAGAAGAATTTTTTGCCATCGCTCATGACCGCGTTATTGACCAGCTGAGCATAGATGAGCTGACTTTCAAGAAGACCCGACATGACGCCGAACTGCCAGACAGCGTCGGAAAACTGGCCGAGATCGTCCGATTCAATCGCCTGGCGGTCGAGAGCAAGCCAGGTGGAGTAGCTCGCAAGCTTTGCCGATTCAATTTCGTCGGCCGCAAGCTGACCCTGATGGACCTGGCCGCCTATGACTTTTCTGAGGCGAGGCGCACGGCCTGGTCTTGAAAGGATTGCCTCTGTAAAATTCCGCAGCGGCTTTTTCAGAACGAACGGCTCCCAGCTGGCCGTGATTGACTCATAGCCGGCAAGAAGGGTGCGGGATGCGTAATTGGACTGAAGCATCTTAAATGCTTCCATGCCCTGGAGCCTATAAAAGAGCTGCGACTGAGGGAGTCCCCGGGTTCTGATGCCGGAATCTTCAAGGAAGGATTTGCCGATATCCATCATCGAATGGTTCAGAAAATCATTGCCCTGACGGATCTGAATGCCCGATTGCGGGACGTTTCTGGCCATGAGGATTTCCACGGCCTGATCGATTTTCTTGTCGATATCGTGCGCTGTCACCTCAACCCTTGTCTGGGCTGGCGGAGGCGCTTCGCTGGTCTGGCGCTTTTCAATCTCTTCGAGTATCACAAGACCTGCAGACTCCTTGCTGAGGTTTCGTGTGATCAGGCCCTGGATGAAATCGTCTGAAAGGCTGTGCTTTTCTTTCTGACGATAGAAAAACTGCATCTTTTCGACTGTTTCGGCCTGTACCCTGACGGCTATTTCTTCGGCCGATGCGCCTATGGCTACTGGATCCACTTGTGTTTCCTCCCGTGTGATGAGCTGGCATGTGAATATGTCCTGATGCTCCCTGACGTGTGTGTTGACGTCCTGGGGCATGGGGGTTACGGTCACTTCAAAAAGTTTGATATTCCTGGCGTAATAGATTGGATAGCCGGTCGCCTCGTCGTAATTTCCAGAGAATTCCAGCGTTCCCGGAACATATCCGATTGAAAACTTGTCGATAAGCCTTGCTTTAATGTCTTTAAAGACACGGACTGCAAGGTCAAAATTAGGCGAAAATATGAGTTTTGCGAACAGCTCACGTGTATCAAGCCACGCGCGCTCGGTGAGTCCTATGTACTCGGAGTGCTGCCAGTAAAGATGAGCTGCGCGGGCTTCCACTCGCGAAAAATCCGCCTGATCAAGAACAAGGTGCTCGATATAGTAGCCAAGTTCCCTGTTCCAACGGAGCGCGGAGGTCTCTGTTGCCACCTTGGCTATAAGCGATTGCTCATCCTCATTGAGACTTGCGGCCTCGAGGTTTAGAACCGCCTCCCGCGTTTGCAGAGGAATTTGTATCCGGCTTTTTGTCAGATCTGGTACCAATGATGTCAGAGTCATCCAATTCAAGCTCCCTCATTTTCCTTTTTTCTTCTGCCCGTTCCTTGAAAACCATATCCGGATCGCGGTTTGTGGACCTGATGTATTCGCTGATCGTTCCTGCGTTATGGTCAATCTTCATAAAGGTCATCTCGAGATCCTCCTTGGGATGAGCCGAGACGATTTCAGGAAACTGCCATTGGTGCCTGAGATTTTTTACATCGTAGCCCTTGGTATCCAGGCCATCCTCGATCCACAGCCAGACCTTCTCGAGGAATCTGGCTTTAAGCATCTCGCGCCTTGATTTTGTCCAAAGCACCGGTTGAATGTTGGACATACGGGTCGCTGAATAGGAGCCGTTTGAAAAATCGCCAAGGATTGTCTCGTAGGAAAGCCCGGTACATTTGCTGATAAACATCACAATGGGCTTGATGATTGACGCCAAATCAATCGGTGCTGGAGGCTCTGCCAGGTTGATTGCCTCCCCGGGCCGAAGAAGATAAAAAGTGTTGGGGCGAATCTCGGAAAGACCGCGCACGTAATCGTCATTTCTGATCGCCCTTTTCATGGCGCCGCTATCGGCCTTTGTGCTTTTGGCAAAGCCGCGCTCATCTATTGGGTTCCCCTTCCCGTTTTTCTCCACCTTTTTGTCTTTTCGGATCACGTCCGCATTATCTTCCCTGTATCCGTGCGGGAGGGTGACGAAGGCTGTGAATGACTGGGCTGTGGCCTGGCGCTGCTGGGCCGAATAGAGGATGTCATCGAGCATCCGGATATGGGTCATGGCCGGGGCAAACCAACAGACCCCGCCGAGCGCACCGACGCGTATAGGGCTGAAGATATGAGCAATAACATCTGTTGAATAGCGCCTCGATTTGCCCCTCTTTCCAGCGTCCAATGATGGTTTCAGCCAATAAGCAACCGGGCAATCACTCGGGTCCAGCTCTGTTCCCCGGACAATTCTGTTACGGCCTTCGCTTCTGTTAAGTGAAAGATCGAGATACGCATATTCCAAAAGCTTGATTCGAAATCCAAGTGGAGCGCTTTTGTCGATAACGCGCAATGCAAAGCAGTTGCCCGCTGTGGACGTTTCCTGAAGCGAAAGCGCAGTGAGCTCGTTAAAGGACGATTGCTTGTTGGTGTCAAGCCCGGTGGATTCAATGGTATTCTGAACAAGCAATTTTATCTTTTCGAGCTGCTTTGATTCGCCCTGGATAAGGAGCGAAATACCGCCGTGCATGATCTGCTGAACATGGCTCTCCACAATGGTTCTGGCTATGGGGGAATTCCGAAATAGATCGCGGGCGCGGGACTCTAGTTTATCGTTTCCGGCAGTTTCCGCTTCAGGCGCAATGGATGCAGGTTGCCAGCCGGCAATCGATCCATCGCTGCCGGCGGCATCATAGTGCCTTTGCTCTATCGCCTGAAGACCGGACGCACGATGCGGTTTGACCACAGCTTCTCCTCGCCGCTCAATTCCTGACGAGCCTCATCGATCAGTTCCTTGAGGTCAGCCAGCGAGCGAAACTGTTTCAATTGGCCATCGAATTCGATTTGTGTCAATCCGTTTTTGTAGGCCTTTTCCAGTCTTTCCAGGTCTTTTTCGCTCCAACTCATTTCTCATCTTCTCCTTCAAAAAGTGCGTCACGCACATTCCATTGAGTCTCAGTCATTGCATCGAGTCCTTCCATATATGCCATCGCGCGGGCGTATACCCGGCAGTCCAGAGCTTCGTTCCGTTTCCTTGTCTTTCTAAAGACGAGTCTGTCGCGCCCCTTGCTATCGGTTTCCACATCAATTTCCTCGGCCGTCAGTTCCATGAAATATTCCTGAGAATGGCCTATCGGGAAATGGCAGTACCCTGAAGGGTAGGCACCATCTGAATTTGGACGGAGCCGAAGCCATCCGAAGAGCTCGGATTTGATCACATGGGTTCCAACCGGATGAACCTTTAGTCCGAACTTTGTCCGGCGGCCATCATTCTCAACATCTATCTGGCTTGGAGTTCCGACATAGAAATCTGAATCGCCGTCCCTGCCGTCAACGCCGTGAACGTTCAGAGAGTTAGCGCGACGCAAAAATTTGTAGACATAGGCTGGCCGAAATCCCGTATCTATCCCTGTCTTGCTGATGCGGAGAAGGACACCGGAGGGGTGTAAAAATTTTTTTCCGATCAGCTCCAGGAGCCTGTCCCATGGTTCGTCGGACGCGGTGTCGCCGGGTATTGTGTCGTACTCGATGGAGTAGGAGCGCAGGCCCCGGGTCCAGCCAACGATCTCATAGGCCAGGTAATTTTTTTGCACGTCAACGCCCATGGTGATGAATCTTATGTCCGGCGCCAGAACTTTTGGATCGCAGTATTCGCGCCGCTGGAACAGCGTTTCCCATTCGACCTGCTCTTCGGTGATCTCGAATGGGAGACCGAGGTAGCTGTTCCAGAAATCCTTTTTCCTGATAAGGTCTTCGCCGATTTTTTCGTAGCGCTCAGCAAGCTGTCCCCAGGTATCGCCCAGGCCCACGGCTGAGTAGAGAGCGGAGATGTGAAAGCCGGCGATGTCCTGGACCTCCGGGCAGGTTGCAATCCATTCACCATTCTCGAGCATCCACGTTTTGTGCTCGTCATGGCCTATTTGCTCCTGGCAGTAAATGCACTCGTATGTTGCATTATCAGGGTTTGTCTTTTGATACCTTACCTGCTCCCAAACGAGGGCCTGCTTTTTATGGCAATGAGGGCATGGAACGTTGAAGAACTGCTTGCTCGATGCCTCCCATTCCTTGAATATCCGGCAGGTTTTCCTGTTGGTCGGCGATGAGATGAACATCCCCTTGCGTGCGCCGATATAGGTCTTTGTCCTGTTCCATGCAAGGTCCACGGGATCACCCTGGCCTTCAAGATCCTTTGGAAAGTTGGAAACCTCCTCGTATACGATCAATCTTATAGGGTCGGATCTTAGATCGTCCTTCGTGCATCCAGCCATGAAAAGCGAGGCGTTGTGAAATCTCTTCTCGTTGATCGAGTTGTCCTTATCCTTGTCATTGGTGCTGATAAGCCTGCTTTTGAGATCATCGGAAAGGTCAATCATCGGGCCTACGCGCTTTCTCGAGAATGACCTCGCGTGGGCTTTTTTGGGAAGAACGATCATGGCTGGCCCCATGCCGTGGCTGAGAAACCGTCCGACAACATTCAATCCGGCTTCGGAAAGGCCAACCTGCGTGGATTTCATGATCACGACCCGGGAGCATTGGCTCGTGAACTCGCACGCTTCGTAGATGCCGTGGACGTAGGGAGTTCTGTTGGAATTATACGGCCCATACTCCCTGGTGGTGGTGGAGGGCAGAATTCGACTGGAATTGGACCACTCGATGATCGAGGGAATCCTTTTGGGCGTTAGAATTTCAATGGCTTTCTCTGCATATCGATCAAATGCCGGGCTTCCAGCTTTTTTTTTTCTGTTTCGCTGCGGATCCGCTCCATCACCTGGGCGAGCCGGGTATCGAGCAGATGTTTGGCGTCGTTTTGTGACTTCATTCCCACCAGCGAGGCCGAGGCCTGCTCGGAAAACTGCTGAAAGTAGGCCGAAAAATTCGAGTACATGTCGCAGAAAATATCCCAGAAGCGGTCGGCATCGAGAAGTTTCCCTTCGGCGCGCTGCAGATTCATGTTCGCGATGTCGGCTTCAGCCTGGAGCTTTTGGATCCTTGCTCGCTTTTCCATGACGAAGAGGTCTTCGTCGTCCAACGAAGGTTTTTTAGGGCCTGTGCGTTTTGGGGCCTGGATTTCGGGGAAAAATCCGGCAGCATTTGCGGCAATTGGTGGTTCATCTTCCGCATCATCAAAGAGAGGGCGGTTGACCAGGCGAGGTATGGTCCGCATGTGACGCCTTAAAACGCCCAGGCGCTCTATTTCATCAAGATCAAGCAGCTCGCGCCCGCCTAAATTCACGATGCAACTCGGCGGAATCGATCCTGAGGCAACCCATTGCGAAACCGCTGGCGCAGACACACCAACCATATCGGCATATTGCTTCTTTGATATGTATCTTTGGCTCATAACAGCTCTTGTTAAAATCCGCTTTACTTAATTAAGTGAAATCCTTGCTGGGCCTATATTGCGAGGCCTGCGGGCTCCGCACCGTATCTTCATTACCTCGCGGAAGGACCCGTTCGACTTCTGACGGCGTATTTTTATCCACGCTGCGCGCCCTGGCCTGCAAGGGTTACATGTACCTTCATGAAAGCCTTGTCCATCAACGCGTGCGGGATTTTTCCTTGTGTGCGCTGCAGCGCAATGAATTCGCAAACAGAGCCGTGGAGTGCTTGACTGGCAACATGTCTGGCTTCAAACCTATAATCCATCATTGCTTCGTGGCCTTCCTTGCTGCCGCTTTTCTGTGGAATTCCAGATTGGTCTGGAATTCAGCCATCAGTCTTGCCTGGGCATGGTCTGAAACCTCCCTGGAATGCTCAATCAGCCATAGCGCGACGTCCGGATATTGCGTGAACATTTCCCGGAGGGGAAGACGCCTGCCCCTTCTGCTGCGGCGCATGGCAAGAGCGATGTGCTTTCCGCCATTGCTGCGGAAGATCGCCCGGAATGCTCCAGGTATGAGTTGAAAGGAACTCTTCCCGTAAAACTTCAGGCGGATTTGCTGATAACGCCGAAACCCCAGCCGCTTCGTTTGACTTCCGGCTTGCTTCACGATGTAGCCAATCCGATGAGGGGTGCCGGATAAGGGTGTGGATTCCCCCTGACGCGCACGGATTTCCCCCTCAAAGCCCTTCGAGGCGGGTCCGTAGGGCCTTTTCACCTGAATGCCTCTTTCGATGGCCCTGACCCTGATTTTTGTTTCCCTGGCAATCGCCCTGGCTGCCATCGACCTTGTGCTATCAAGTGATCTTTGGATGGAGCGGCGCATCGCCTTGTCCACCACTGTAGACGGATCGGTCAGGAGTGCGTCCTCATATGTTCCGGTGAAAGTCATTTTTATCATGTGAGCGTCCGATATCCTGTGCATAAGAGGGACGAGAGGCGAAACGTGTAATAGGCCTCAACGTCACGTTGCACTGTGGCATAGGGCTGCACCCATTGCTGGAGGTCGCTGCTCATGGAAAGTGTGGCTTCCCCGGCGTCATTGATATTCCCTGAATAGGGGAAGGTCATGAACGCCACCGGCTTTCCTGCTTCCTCCCAGCTCAGCCCGACAAAAACCGAAGCTGTGAATTGGCCTTTCGGAACGAGGCCGCTGATTTTCACTATCCCCTTTAGTTCACTGCTTGAAGCAAAAAACATCCGTATTGGACCCGCTTCCTGTGCACGTGAAGACATGACGATGTTTTCCTGCGCGGTCTTCGAGCCCGCCAGAGTGTAACGTGTGCGGCTGAGCTGGAATGGACCTTCAGCACTGGGAAAGGCAGGGAACGTCAAGGCCGAGTCGACAGCTTCTGCTGCTGCGGCCGTGACTGATCCGGCAATGCTTCTGATCGCCTGTGCAAGCTGATCTTCCCTGGCCCGGTCGAGAGAGATGGACCCTGCCTGGATAGCGTTGATGATTTCATTCGATATGCTGTTAAAAAAATCTGCCGTTAGAATTGTGCCGCTCAAACTGTCCGGCGTCGGCGAATCTACAAAACGGCCGTTAACCGTTCCCGGATAATCGTTGGGCCGCATATCATAGCCTTTCTACGGATGTGTCAGATTTGATGAAATAAGCTGCCACATGCGCCTGCCTATAGCGTTTGACAATGGACCGAACTTTATCTGACATGGGAATGCCCGAGATCGCATAGACGAAGAGGTACGGCTCTCCCATTAGTTTTTGGCCACAGCGCAGCTGGCCAGCTCTTGAAGGCATGTATTCGATGATGACCGGCTCAATACCGGCCGCATCCTTCAACTCTCTTTTCAACTCTGAAAGTGGAATGATGCCTGTTGATGTATATGCGCGCACGGCGGTGTCCCGACCTGCAGCCGAAGTGTCCAGAGGAACACCCATTTCTTTTTGAAACTTTATCAGCTGCTCGCGTGAGCAGGTTTCAGGTGACAGCTCACCCGGAATTGAATCAAGCAAAAAGTCGATGACGTGGAAAATATTTCCAATTTTTGATGCGGTTTTCTCGAGTTCTGAGCCAGGCGATTTGTTCCAAGGCTCCCCATTGGGAAGCAGATCGAGAAGAAGCTGCGAAAATGGGTGAAAGTCAGACATAGACCACGTTTCCAAGAAGAATAATTTCTCCAAAATTCAGCCGTCCGCTGCCGATTTTATCAGTTGGTCCTATGACTACATTAAAGTCATTTCCCTCGAGAAAAGCTGATATAATGTTTCGAATATAGCCTTCGGTCACCTCCCCGCTCCCCATGTTTGATGCGCCTTTTACAACGGCACGTCCATATATTTGATTGCGAATAAAAACTGTAAGCTGCTCCTGAATTTCTTCCGGAACCTGAAATATGATGACAGTCAGTCGAACGATTCTTGCCTCGGTAAGCCATTGAATCCTTGCCCCAGGCGGCCGCCTCTGATTAAGGAATTCCTGAACCTTATTGATGATAACAATGTTCGGAAAATCCCAGTCAGCATCGCCACTTTTGACAAGAGCTGCCCAGCTTGTGACGCCTGGAAATGGTGTAACCTCGAATATAAAAGACTTTGAAAGCTCCTGAATTTCTTTCAGCCAGGTGTAATAGCTCTCTGTGCTGCCATAGGTTCCGGTATTGGCCCAGGCGTCGATAACGCGTTCCTGATAGCTTTCGATTGTTTCGATATCTGATCCGCCGGTTATCCCCGTGATAGAGACGACAAGTGAGTTCAAAAGGTCAACCGGGTTTACCACCCTTAAAACTGCGTTGAACTGCAGATTTTTATCTTCGCCGATTTCCACCGATTCAATTGCGTAGCTCAATTCGTCGTTCGCTCCATAGAGCACAATGTATTCAGCGCCGGATGAGGATATAAGGCGGGCGCCCACCCCGAGGGATCCTGATGGGGCATTGGTCAGAGCGAAGCCGCGAGCCTTCGAACCCTGGCCACGCGGGATTTTTTTGTTTCGTCCGTGCAGGAGCAGGTATTTTTCGTCCGCTGTGGACGGCAAAATCTGATCCGTCAGATAGTTGATGCGCAGCTGCTGGCTGAATACCGCTCCTGCCAAAGCTTTGATAAGGTATTCCGGGTCAAGATTTTCCGGCACTCTTTGACCATCCCGCAGTATCCCGTTCATCAGTTCGGCGCGAATCTGCGCAAAGTCAGCCATTGGCCATCCTCACTTTCACGAGTCCCTCATTATCTTCAAAGATCAGGCCAACGATCGAGCCGCCGCGCTGCTCGATGCTGACGAATCTGACTCCAATCTTCCCGGCCTGAATTCTGGCCTTCTCTTCGATTGCATTCAGAAGCTCCTGGGTGATGACAGCCCGATTGAGCAGCGGGAGCAGAGAATCTGATAATCGCGCCTGACTGTCATCGAGCCAGTATTTTGGCTCGCTGAAAAGGGCAATTTCGAGTGCGCGGCGCCTGCTGATTTCCACTATTCCACCCCAGTTTAACGTTTCTCCTGATTGCCAACGCTTTCAGGAAAATACTTTGCAGCCCCTGCTTATCACGGCTTTCAGGCAAAGTCCGGAAACCCTTGTCACCCAAGGGATTCCGGATGGCATAAAAATGCCATGTGTTTCCCAACGTCTTCCCCGAATACTTTGCTGTAGAGAGGGAGCAGACATGGCTTTCACACTATAAGGCTGTGCGTGACGCACATCGAGTGCTTTCCGATTGTTGCGATGTTGAAGCAACCGCGCGTCAGGGGGGACTCCCCTCCAATGGTAAAGTGTTTTTTGGAGGCGACGGTAACCCCGCAAGAGGTGGCTGAGGAATGAGGGCAGTGGTGAGGATTCCTTCCACACCCTATCAGATTGTCCCAAGCCCACTTGGGAGCCAGGGTATACAAAGCCATTGAATATTTTCTGTTCCGCGGTAGGCTTTGGCTAAAAGAGCAAGTTATTAAGCCGTTACGACGGCTAAGAGTTTTTTTTATTGCCATTCAAGTTTGACAGAAACTCGCCGATAGTATAGTTGTCAGTAGCAACCATTGGAACATCTCATGGCAGTCGATTTAAAAAACCTAAAAGATCCTC
>NZ_DASQYZ010000066.1:0-6744 GCF_035638955.1 Oligoflexus sp.
ACGCGCATGGCTGCCTCTTTGGAGAGTGTTAAGTAGTCTTAACATTTTACAGCGCGTTGACCTCAACAGCAAGCAGGGCGCCTGCCAACCACCGACCATTTTGATATTCGACCCAAATGATGCCGTTTCTAACACCCTAAGGCTCGTGGCGCAGACTCATCTGCAGCTCCTTATATCCAGTCGCCGGATCATGCGCCCGCGTAAAGCGCAACTCCTCCGCTTCGCCGAGCACAATCTCGGCCGTCGTACGCACGATCGAGCCGTCGAGGAGATGCCCGCCCATGCATTGTCCTTCACCATTGGAAACCGACACATGCAGATGAACGCCACCTAGGACCGTCAGCGTACCACCAAGCGAAAGTATTTCCAGGTCGCCACGCACTTCGCTCGCCTCGCTCTTCCCCGCATAACGCAGGCGCACCGCACTTAAAGATCCGACGACACTTAGGACAAAACCTGCTGTCAAATTGAGTTGACTAACTGCAGCTTCAATTTCTTTTTTCAGATCATCGCCCGGTCCCAAGCGCAGGGCCGTGACCCGAACCGAACCGAGAGGGAATGATGGCATGCATCCTCCGGGAGTGGTGCGCTCACTGGCGCAACAGAATCAGGTAGTAAAAAAGAAAGCCTCCAGCGGGGGTGCCACAGCCTTGGCCGAAAAGTTGTGATTCTGCCCAGCGAGCGGAATTTCTTTGCCATTCGACAGCGCTTGAGCGACCGCGTGAACGGAATCAATCAAGAAGCGCGGGGATTTTTCACCATAAAAGACCGCCGTAGGAATCGTGATGCGGGAAATTGCGTCTACTGGAACCAAACCGTCGTCCAGAAGCGTGAGATCATAGATCAGTGTTGGGGCCACCGCCTTCAGCTTCTTCCACATGGGGGTCAACCTTAAGATCCAGCTCACAAGGCTCGGGATACCTACGGCTTCGACCTGAAAATACCTTACAGCTTCACTCCGTTGATCCGCTTCAATGAGCCGTTTGATCGTTTTCAAATGTTCAGGTGTCAGGTTTTTTGCCGAACGATCAACAAAGAAAGGTGGCTCATAAAGCGCCAGTTTGCTAATGTTCAAACCCGCGTTAACGGCTGAAATCGCCAGCGCTGCGCCTGAGGACATACCGAAAACCATGGCCGCCCCACCCGCTGCCATGATGATTGCCTCCAAATCTTCAACCTCACCCTGTGGCGAGTACGGCTTCGTATCCCCGCTCTCGTTTCTACCCCGGCGGTCATAGGTGAAGACTGTGAAGGTGCGAGCGAGTAAGGGAACCAGGGCGCTCATAGGCCCAAGGCGGCGACTGCAGAGTGCACCGTCCACGAGAATGACCGTTGGTCCGCTGCCTGACAGTTCATAGGCGATGAGTGTGCCGTCCCTGGACCTTGATTTTTTCATAGCTGCGCCTCATGCTTGCCGTGTAAGAGCCGTTAGCGGAGAAGCGTTTCCAACTTATCCAACTGCTGCTCCCAGCCCATTTTCGCCATCAATTTCATAATCAGCGGAATGCCCGTTTCCGTTATTGTAATTTGCGTTCTTCCAGCTATCTCTTTGAATTCGACTACCACTAGGATCTCATCCGGCCAATCCCCTGGCACAGGCACGTCCTTGCCCGAAACCGCCTTTCCATGCTCATCTGAGAACGAGATCGTCGACTTGATCAATTGCAGAGGAACAATTTCAGTATACGCGCCAGTATTCCAGAACATCTCACCCTTGGGTGAACGCATCGAATAGAGGTAACGTCCTCCGACACGAAAGTCACTCGTGATGACCGGGGCTGTGAAATCTTTTGGACTCCACCAGTTTTTCATGGCCTCAGGATCGGTCCATACGGCCCAGACCTTGGATACTGGCGCAGGAAGAGTACGCTCGACGTGGACCACGGAAGGGATTCTGCGCATCACGTAAAACGCGCCGCCCAGAATCAAAACACAAGCAAAAAGGATCTTGAGAATCTTCATATTTGTCGAATTTCCCTGCTGTTTTTCAAAGTGTACTATATAGTACAGAAATTTGCCAACTGGTCTGTTAAAATTTTGACCCAGGGCTGGATAGAGTTGATTTATGAAAAAAACACAGACACGCATCAAAATGATTGAAGCCGCCATTGATCTCTTTCACCAACAGGGTGTAAATGCGACCAGCATCGATGAAATCCTCGCCCAATCGGGAACGGGGAAAGGTCAATTCACCCACTTTTTTAAAAACAAAGATGGATTGGTAAAGGCTACTCTCATTTACCTGAGTGAGATCATCCAAAGCGGACAGGTTGCAACCGTATACCAGGTGAAAACATGGCAGGAAATGGACCTTTGGTTTCAATCCTTCATCGATTTTCAGAGGTCGGTGAACTGTGAACGCTCGTGTCCAATCGGGACGATCGGCAATGACCTTTCCAGCAAACAGAGTGAGCTGCGAGAGGAAGTTATTCGATTTCTAAGCTGGAGCCGAAATGAACTTGCCAGGTTTTTCCAACAGGAAAAAGACGGCGGGGAACTTCCACCCTCAGCAAAACCTGATGCCCTGGCTGATTTCTGCATTGCAATTATGCAGGGGGGGATGCTCCTGACCAAGTTGAAGAGAGATACCGATGCGTTTGAGAATGCAGCAGAACAGGCGCGCATCTATATCAAATCACTGAGAATGACTGGAGATAAAGGACGCTCACTGTAAATAGTGGGCCCTTCTTTAACCTGACCCGCGGTGAGTCGAAGATGAAACTCTTCAAATCGAAGAATGGTTGGTATGGCTTGGTTCCGTGCGCGACGGATCGCATCTGAAACAGGTACATCTAGTTGTTCCTGACAGTCGTCTGCAGTGCAATGATATCGTATGCGTGATCCGGCATGCGAATATGCACAGCATCCCGCCCCATAAGCGAAAACATCTCCGCCTGCGGATTGAATTTCTGAAACGTCTCAAGTGATTCAACGCCGATGACAATCGCATAGAGCGGGTATGTCTTGGTCTTAAAACGCTTGCCTAACTCCGAGGAACCCGTGACCCATTGGATCCATGTGCCGTCTGGCAGATTTGTCCGCATGCGCTGGGGTTCGACTCCAACGATTTTTGCAAAATTTTGCGAGGCATCTTCAGAAAACTGCCATAGATGACCCAAAAGAATCCGGGCTGTATTGGGATGTTCCAAGGACTGCAAATTCTTGACACGAGATTTGGCTCGTTCTTCAAGCGTTCGGGAGGGATCCCTTTCATGCTCACCGAACCAGAAGTAAAGCCCTTTCATAGGATCGTTATCGAATTCGATGGAATTCCATCCAGGCCAGTCGGCCTTGGGATCCTTATTCCAGGCGTAGTTCTTATGCGTAAACTTTGGCGAGAATGATTTCCATTCCGCTTCATGATCCTCGTAGAAGGTGCGCAAGGGACGGTTCACCTTCAGGCTGACCCCGGGCCAGGCAGTGTCACGCGGATCCTTGGAGTCTGATAGATCGTCTTTGGGAAGACTGGGATCCTTATGGCAAATCTCGATATAATAGGAGCGCTCCACAGGTGTCTTGAGATTCACAAACTGGCAAAGAAGCTGGCCCGGATGATGGGCGGTTTCCTCATTCCGCAAAAAGCCCTTCGTCATGAGCGACTCAAAATCTTCCTTGCTTTGGGTCAGAGTATAGGCATGGTCCAGATAGAAAATCGTAGGATCACGCAGAGCCCTGGACTCGGAGCGATCTTTGTGAACGCAGCCTGTGAAAAGGCTTTGACCCAGGAAAGACAGAATTCCAATACACCAAATCTTTTTCATATACGACACATCCTATTCCGTGCGGCTTAACCGCGTTCAAAGCTGGAGTTCTTTGATCAAAGCCTTCGCGCCCGAAGTCGAGAGTGTATTGCGGATGGTCTCAACTCCCGTGTGGATGGCTGTGTTCTGGTTTTCGTTATAATACCAGTCCAGGAAAAGATTCCGTTCATCAAGGGTATTATAGACCCCAACAAAGCGACCTTTGGCATCGAGCGTAGGCGCTCCAATCGAGCGGCGGATACCGACATCAGCGCTCGACAGGAAGTTTTGGATGGCGATACTCCTTGAGCCGATCGGCAGACGGGCCTTTTGAAGGACCTTAACCTTGCCAAAGGCCCAGGTCAAAAGCTCTTGGGTTTCGCCTTCGTAAAAGGGACGGCCTGAAGCTTGGCTGTATTCCTTGAGAGCGCGATAGTACGTGTAATCATAGAGGGCGCGCTCTGCGTCCGTGCTTTCAGAATAGGTCTCGAGCATGCGAAGGATCACGCCCCGCAGTTTCAGCAGAGAATCCGAACTCAAGTCAGTTTTTGCCACATAGGTCTGCGCATCAAAGGCCTTTGAAGTTGTAAACATCTTTTTCAGGTCGGCTGTGCGTTGCGGGTCGCTCTTACTGATCCAGAATTTAATCTCAGCTGGCAGTTCAAGCTTTGCGTGCACACTCTCCTTTTGCACCATGTCCAGCGTCAAACTCATCAGACGGGCTTCAGTCGGCAGATCGAAGCGGACTTTGCGCTCAGCAAACTGTTGCTGAAATAGCGATAGAGTGTCTGGTTTAACCTGGGCAGCTGCCTTTTCAGCCCAGCTGACAAAGGCCATGGAGTCAAGCTCGGTCAGACGCCCCAGGATACTGGCCAGCGCGCCCACCTTAACGTCCTGCCGATAAACGGCAAGACGCCCATCGAGGACTTTTCTTTCCTCGGCCGTCCACTGGGCGGCCGCAGAGTTGAGAACATTCTGCTCAAAAGTCCGAAGCTCGCGCAGAGCCTCGGATGAGTCGATCGCGGCCATCAGTTGATCAACACCAGCCTCCTGCCAGTTCTGTCCTTGAATTTTCTGTAGATAGAGATTTCGGATCTGCGGATCATGCTGGGCTTCCTCCGCGACAGCACGGGCGATCGCCTCCGCCCATCCTGTACTCAAAGCATCGTAGAGACCGCCCGTGATGGCCTCATACATGACGGTGGCTCCCAGATGCCGCTTATAACGCCATGTATAACTGGGAACATAGACGCGCTCATCGGGCTCAAGCGCTTCCTTGCGGATGCGAAAGTAACGCAAAGGTTTCGTAGGCGTGCCCGGTTTCGACTGAAAACCCCCATAGGAGCGGAAGATTGCGAAACCCGCTTCGGGCATGTCGGCCTGTCTTTCCATCATCCGGTTCTGCCGATTACCGGCCGCGATCGGCGGCGCAAAAACAAGACGAAAATCTTTCAATTCCACGGTTTTCTTAAGAATGAATCGAGTGGCGCCAGAAATTTCCTGAACGCTGCACGTCAAGGACCGACCTTGTCCACAGTCCTCTTCCATTGTTTTTTTGCGTTCTTGAATTTTGTCATAATCAGCGTTGGTTATAATGCGCCCTGGAATACCTTCGAGAATTCGAGCCGTGACGTCCTCACTGCCCACTGTGACACCGATTCCAAAATCAAGATCTGCCTTAAGCTCCTCACCTGGTGTGGACGCATGGCAGCCATTCTTGACAAGATCACGACCAGCGGAAGAGTGCTTGACAAGCGTCGGGAGCGCGCAATCATAGCCGGTCATGAGAAGACCTGTGCTGGTGACAAAAGCCCCCGTGCAGCGACGGATGCGAACGACAGCCGGCGCTTCGTCCCCAAGGCGTTTGATATCCTGATTCAAGCCTGTGGAAGACCATGAGGCGGCCTCAAGACCCGCCTTCAAATCGTGCTGATTCCACATCCCTGGCGCTCCGAAAGCCGCCTTACTCCATACCAAACATGCCACAAAAGCGATCTTATTAAAATTATTGATCACAAGGCCATCCAAGCAAGGAAATGATCACTGCTGAAGGATGACAGTTATAGATTTTGGATATTGCGGTTCTCGCGACCGAAGGGTTGCCAGGTTCGTTACCCTCTGCAGCTGGAGCATGAAAACGATATTTTCAATGGTCCCTATTTTTTTATTGAAACACCAATGCTCATGGAACAAGAAGCATGCACGGTTGAACCGCGCAGCATGACTGAGATTTTATCCATGCTTTCAACCAGCCATTTTAGAGTTCAAACATTGACCAGGGAAAGATTGCAGCAACTCACGAACAAGATCCTTCTGAGTTTTATTATGGCTTTTTCCAGTGTTGTGCTGGCCAAGCCTCAAGGGTCCGACATCCTGAAGCTGGCAAACCCTTCAAGGCAGCAAGTTGATGACTGCTTTGTAACGGATCCAGACGCCAGAAACCTTCTCCAAAACCTTCGATCAGACCATTTTTACTACTACTTCCACGAACTTTTTGAAGAACAGTATAAGCTTGGCGAAGAGGGGCTTACTGTGGGTGATATGAGTGGCGGGCACTACTCCATGTGTGTGGGTGCTGCCGAGCTGGCTACAAAATTCAGAAAATCGGGAAACAAAGTCGAGGCCCAAATGTGGGCAGAACGGGCGCTCGATCATTTTCGTGCTTTCGAGAGACTCCGTCCTGATTGGTTCAATATTAACTCCTTTGTCGCCATGGCAGCGACTGTCCTGGGGCATAACGACGAAGCCATGGCTCTGTTTCGCGATCAGTATAGAAAGCAAGGACGTAAGGTTGACGAGAAAGAGACCCATAGGTTTGAGGCGGAAGTAACGGCGCTGATGAACGAGTCGGATTGATTTGAATACACCCTATGCATAACTCAAACCATCTAATTGAAATTAACCACTGAACATAAAAGTGTTTTTCCAAAACATTTTTTGCAGCTTCGCGAGCCGCTCTTCGTCTAGAAGATGGCCCTGCCCATGGATGGACAGGTGGAATTAT
>NZ_DASQYZ010000067.1:0-1828 GCF_035638955.1 Oligoflexus sp.
CCACAGGTCACGGAATTGCTTGCTCGACATTTCACTTCCCTTATGTGCGGAAAACATTTTTAGCGGTCCGGCATCCCCCAAAAAAATCACCTGATGGCAGCGGAGTGGTGAATCGAAGTAGAGGCTCTGAATTACCTTTAATTTTTTAGAACAATCTCCCTGCATGCTCGCATAAGACCTCTTTTTGATGTAAGAATGCCTCTCGCCGAGATAAACGTGCAACGAGAGATCTTGCAACTGTAATGAGTTGATCGACAACGATTTTATACGCGTATGGACGGTGAAGCCGGAGACGAACTGAACGAACAACTCATGAGCCTGTTCAAATCAATCCGTCTCAACAAAGACGAAAGCCCGCTTTAGAGCCAATGTCATTCGCTTAACACAGAACCTTACGTGGGCGGCCTATAGGTCGCTCCGTTTTTTTGCGTTTTGGGCGTGCTGGCATCCACCTGCCTACGGGCTTATAGGATCTGCGGGGAAATTTTCTGCCTGGTCTTACGGGATTTAGACAGCGAATGATCAATCGGATGGAAAATGTCAGAGCCGCTCGCATGACCTTCGAGCAGCTGTTAAACAATCGATGGATGTTCTGACTTAAACAGAAGACAGCCTGTCGGTAGTTGCTCTGGTAGTGTGATATTTTTGGGCAGAGAGCGTCTTTTTTTTGAATTTTCGGGAACTATCTGTTCAATATACATCGTGATGTTCCAAAGAAGACCTGCTGCATGGAGCTCCTGCTCAATTCCGTTCAAGCTTTTTGAATGAAAATCTTCTATTTCCATGGTTCGCTTATAATTTTTAAGGTATTCCTCAATCAGCCATCGGCTTCTATAGAGAGCGATGAAGTCGGAGGGAGAGATCGAGGGGTCCATTATGGTCGTAGCGAGCATATAATCTTCATTTTCAATTCTATATTTTATGAGCCTTAACTGTACCGAACTCATATCAGTGGAAGAAAAGCGCTTTTTAGCCTTTGCTATTGTTGGAGCGCTGGGACTCAAGGTGACAACCATATCATCCTTGCTGCTTTTCCAGGCTTCGTCAATTTCCTTGAATACCTTGCCTTTTTGAACTCTGAATACGGCCGCGACGCCGTGCAGTCGGTGATCAACGATCAGATTAAAGGAGAGATAGCCGCGATCGTAGATTACCAAATCCCTGCCGTTAAGATTGTCCAGAAACTTGTGCGCTTGAGCCCTTTCATCCCAGTCGCTCGATAGACTCAGATCCATAACCATCCTGTCTTCGACTCGCAAGAGCACACTTAAAAGTCCTTGCGGCATATGCCCCCCGGTTTGCGTTGGGAAACCTTTGTTGAGCATAGAGCGCGGGAGGTCCAGCTTGGAACCATCCACAATATGGGGAGTGTAGCCGTACCAGTCATTTTTTTTAGGAAGCTGTTCATCCCAGCTCGCCACAAGTTCATTTCTGATATCACCCAGTAGACTTGAAGGCATTTTATTGCGGGCTACACAAAATGAAGATGCTGCGGGAGAAGTCAATGGGTTTGAATGAAACTGAATGAAGACAAAATCAACTCCCACAATCATTCGTTTTGAATCCACCGTGCCTCCCAATATATATTCGAACTGTAGCGGCGTTGACGACACTTGAGCAGCCGCTACCAGGCCTCCCCTTTTCGGGTCCATTCAGGGGGAGGCCCCACTACTGAAAGGAAATTAAGATGACTTTAATCAAAAATATTCAAATCCCCTTCGCGGGATGCCTTTCAGTAGTTCGCGGCCCGGGGCCTGGCCCCGGGTCCGCATTTTAATCTGAGGACAAATGCCGCTGACCCCTATTATCATCAGCGCATTGATCGCCT
>NZ_DASQYZ010000068.1:0-8074 GCF_035638955.1 Oligoflexus sp.
GAACAATGCCGCTCATGACGGCACCAATGCCTGCGTACGAATCGATATCCTGGGACGAGAGTTTCTCAAGTGTGCTGCCGATCAAGCCATTTAAGGCGAATATGCTGTCGCCTATAATGAGCCTGTTCTTCCGTGAAGCGACTCTTTTTCATGCGATCTCCTTGCTTGTGCTTAGTGGCACAGGAGATTCAACTAATCAATGGAAGAAAATGGCGGGGAACCCTCGCCGGCCATCAATCCCTGTAACCTCCCCGGCAGCAACTTGAATCCATCTCAGCTCTCATTTATCAACCTAGAAGGCGGATTTTTTATTTATTTACAACATGTTATGGCTCAGTAATTTATCTTGATTAGCCTACACATATAAGCTAGGATCGGCGCGTCGATTTGGGAAATTTGTGGCGAGTCGAAATCAAGGTCCAAATTAAAGGCATGAACGGATGAGCATAGGATCAAACCAGTTTAAAATTTTATTTGGCCTCGCGATTTCCATCGGCCTGACATCCTGCGACCATATGTCTAATGAGATTTCCGTGACGAAGCTATCCTGCGACGTAGATAATGGCGAATCGAGACCTGTCGTCAGAATCATGAACGACGATGTCATCGCCGACCAGGATCCAGTATTTGTTCGCCGGCCGCAAGATGAGAGCGCGCATGCGGAAAAAAGATGGCTGAACGAAAAAAAATGCCTCGTCTTCGAGGACATATATGCAAATAAAGACCTCATCATCTCCATTCCCAGCAAATCTTTGACTTACAGGTTCACCATAGGCGACAGCTCGATCATCGACTTGGGGCTCATACGCGATAAGGAACCACCAACCCTCATCTTTGACAAGAGTCGAGTATTCACTGCCCCCGGCCACCCGATCCCATTTTCCGTGAGTGAGGAAGCCTGGATCAGCGTATGCTTTGAACAGCAGACGGAGCCAGGATCCTGCAGCTCACTGCGAAGCGAGCAGAATCTATTCGCAATATCGCAAGCGATGATCATGGCTCCACAAAAAGAAGGGGAATACAAGCTCTTCGTTAGACTACGGGACGATGCTGGGAACGAAGGAACACTGGAGAAAGCTGTTTCGGTCGATGGCCAAGCGCCCTTTGTCTATCCTGACTTTAGAGACGTCTCCCAGAAAATACCTTACTTTGGAAAAGACCGTTTCCTTGTGAACAGCAAAACCCGTCTCAACTTCAATGTTACTCATGACGGCCCCAAGGATGTCATCATTCAGTACTGTCTTTTGAAGGATGAAGGCATCGATGCCAAGACCCAATGTGAATCGGACGAAACAACCATCTTTGGAGAGGTCAACGAAGAAAGATTGACCGAAGGGAAGTGGTCCGTATTCTATCGCGCAGAGGATCGGGCCGGTAATCGACGGGACGATGGTTGGTTTAGAGATGATTTCTTCGTGGAGAAAGTCTGTAAAGGTCAGGATTTTTTGGATCAATCCTCGGATGCAGAAGCTTGCACGACCGTGATAGACAACTTGGATGTCCCTTCTGATATTCCAAGCTTCAGTGGTTATGCAAACCTTGTCAAGGTCGCAGGGTCGCTGATCCTAAGTGGTCATGAGAGTGCCAAAGATCTCTCGGGTTTTGAGAACCTCCGAGAAGTTGGTTCGCTCGATATTCGATTCAATCAAAAGTTGAAATCGCTAGATGGTCTGACGTCTCTTACCTTTGTTCGCGACAGTATATGGATCAGGGATAATAAGTCCCTGGCTCAAATCGATACGCTTTCTCACATCCAAGCGTTGAGCGGCACGCTTGATATTTCCAATAATGATGTCCTAGCCCAACTGGATGGGCTCTCGGGACTACGAAGCGTGGGAAACACCCTGCAGTTGCTAGGCAGTCCCCTGATTCAGCACCTTGATGCTTTACGCAACCTCGTCAGCGTCGGCGAATTTTGGCTCTTTTACCTACAAAATCTCCGTTCCATAAGTGGTCTCCGCAAGCTGCAGAGCGTGAGTCGCCTGGTTCTGAGCCAACTTCCTGCCTTAGAGAGTTTGGTAGGCTTATCGCAGATCAAAGTCCTGAGCGTGCTTTACATTATGGGCTGCGACAAGCTGGAAAACCTCGATGGCTTGAATTCCTTGACGACCATCACCGAGGAGGCCCGGATTGCGGTCAACACGTCGCTGAAGAGCTTAGATGGGCTAAAATCTCTGGAGAAATTCACTGGAGAGAGTTTTGAAATCAATGACAACCAGGAGTTGATAGATACAAAGGAGATTTGCTTCAAGACCTTCAAGGGCACACTGCTTGTCTCCGAAAACGGCAAGCTCGCAGATCTTGCCTTGCTATCCTGCCTTGAAGTCTTCGATGGCAGCCTGACAATCGATCAGATTCCCATCAAGAGCCTTGCCGATTTGAGCAATCTCAAAAAGGTAACAAAAGGTCTCGTGTTGCGTGGCCTCAAGAAGCTTGAGCATATCCATACGGCTCCCCTCCCCTTAACTGAGGTTGGCGGTACGCTCACGATTACCGGCTTAGACCTGCTGCAGAACCTGGAGGGGTTCCAGTCACTAGGTCAGATTGGAGGCGACTTTGTCCTTCTGGAAAATAGGGCACTGGAAAACCTTAAGGGACTGGAAAACCTTGTATCAATTCGGAACAAGCTTCAGATCGAAAATCATCCTCTTCTCAAATCGATCAGCGAGCTTTCCAGGACATTGAGCTTTGGTTCGATTCAACTAAAGAATAATGTTCTGCTCAAGGAAAATCCCTTCCAACCTACTGCTCCTCCTTGATCGGGCATGGAATGAGTCGTCGTATGCTTGTAGGAGGTCATAGTTAAGGCGAAGGCTCTAGACTGGAGCGGGAGCTCCAGACCCATCTAAATGACTGGACTAGCCTTGGAGAAACAAGCAGGTTTTAACAGAAGTCAAATAAGTCCCTCCCTGCGCAGACTCAAAATTCAAGTGAACCTTATGGAAGTCCTCATTCGTCGCCTTCTTCGGGGTTGCGCATCGCTTCATGGCCGGTCTGAAGGTTCCGGAGCCTGAGAGCATATCTGGTGGATGAAGACGTTGCTCTTTTGTCTGCTAAAATGCATCCGGATCAGGAGACTCACGGAAAGATATTTCATAGAAGATCTTTCAATTGGTGCAAATGCCAAAATTTTGGGAGTTCCCATAGCAACAGCAAATGAATCTGATTTCAAATTATGGGAAATTGAAATCATCAAACCGTTCAAGTAGCCATACACCTGCTGTTGCAAGCAATGCATGCATAATTCGGCGGAATTCGAGCAGTGGAGTGGGTCGTAGCCAAAAGGCCATAAGCCTCGGCTGAAGAGGCTTGCGTAGCGAAAGTTTTTGACGCAAGGCGGGCGCTCTTCCATCTCAGACCGCGAGTTTTGCCCGCGTCAGCGGGCCCGTAGCTATTATTTTGTATTATCAGATTGTTTTTTTAGGGGAGGAAAATGCGACTTGAACGGGGGACCAGCGGTTTATAAGACCGCTGCTCTAACCAGAGGAAGTGGTTTTGGTCCTGGCAACTTCTCTTTCATAGTGAGGATTTCTCTGGACGGTGAGGTGCTTGCTGTTGAAAGCAGCCCTTTCAAGTTCCCTATAAGAGTAAGAAAGGTGTGATACATTTGGCTCGCCAATAGAGGCGGCTCCATCAGTTAATTCAACCCCCGCGAACGCGGCACAAGCTATACCAAAGGACTGCCGCAGGCAGGCTCGCGTCTAGCTCTGATTTTAGGATTTTGCTTTGGGGAATTGTGGTGGGTCCACCCCGACTTGAACGGGGGACCAGCGGTTATGAGACCGTTGCTCTAACCAACTGAAGTTCGCGTGGAGCTGAAATATTTATTGATTTTAAATGTTTGATTCATTTTTTAAATTCAGAATACGAAGGAATACGCATTTCACTGGCCGAGGCACTGAATGGACGTCGCAGATGCCGATGAGCATTGAAACAACATTGGGAGCTTTCTCATTGTGGCTTTGATCCAAGAAAAAACCTGGGC
The DNA here is from genome assembly GCF_035638955.1 of Oligoflexus sp. Classification (GTDB taxonomy): domain Bacteria; phylum Bdellovibrionota_B; class Oligoflexia; order Oligoflexales; family Oligoflexaceae; genus Oligoflexus. Next base: position 3,986 of record NZ_DASQYZ010000068.1, read on the forward strand.
CGGCATACTTATCTTTTGTCTCACACATGTTGCATGCGGGGCCCATCAATCAAGGCCGAAGGCGACGCGACTGGTCGTGAACTACAGCGACCTGTCCATAAGTGAAATCAAACTCGTCAATGAGTTTGGTCAAGTACTCTGGGATCCAGATTTGGGTGGAACAAAGTATGTGACTGGGTGTGATGCTATAGGATGCGGCCCTTCCCTTGTGACGGAAGAGTTCTTCTTTGCTGCTTTTTCCATGAAGAATCTTGCCAGAGTTGTCGTCGTCCGGGAAACAGGCGAGCAGATGCTGCGGGCATCAAGCCTGGATTGGACGAGCAACGGGCCTGGTGACTACGGAGATTTCGAGTACGAAGTTTCTTACTGGGCCCGTCTGGAGTTCTAGCGCCGTGCTTCCAGCCCGCGAACGCGGGCGCAAACTGTCCCAAGGGGACGCATAGCGGCCCGCATCTAGCTTGCTTGCGGTATTTGGGTTTTGCAATTGTGGGAAGAAATGGTGGGTCCACCCCGACTTGAACGGGGGACCAGCGGTTTATGAGACCGCTGCTCTAACCAACTGAGCTATGGACCCAAGAGAATGACGAGATAAGTAACAGAAAGCCCCAGGTCGGTAAAGAAAAACCTGGGGCCTCCGTTCAGCTTTCGATAAAGGCGCGCAGTTTTTTGCTGCGCGAGGGATGGCGAAGTTTACGCAGAGCCTTGGCTTCGATCTGACGAATCCGTTCCCGGGTGACGTCGAAGTTCTGGCCTACCTCTTCAAGAGTATGGTCAGACTTTTCACCGATACCAAAACGCATACGCAAAACCTTTTCCTCACGCGGCGTCAGCGTTGCGAGGGCTTTCAGAGTCTGCTCTTCCAGGCTGCCAGCAATGACAGACTCAGAAGGAGACGACTGGGTCTTGTCTTCCAGGAAATCACCAATGTGGTTGTCTTCCTCTTCACCGATTGGGGTTTCAAGGGAGATGGGCTCAATGGCGATTTTCAGGACCTTGCGAACCTTGTCGACCGACATATCCATACGAGCGGCGATCTCTTCCGGAGTGGGCTCGCGACCCATCTCCTGGACGAGATAACGGCTGGTGCGGATGAGCTTGTTGATCGTCTCGATCATGTGGACCGGGATACGAATCGTACGAGCCTGATCGGCGATGGCGCGCGTGATGGCCTGGCGAATCCACCAGGTGGCATAAGTCGAGAACTTATAACCACGACGGTATTCGAATTTTTCCACAGCTTTCATCAAACCGATGTTGCCTTCCTGAATCAGATCCAGGAACTGCAAACCGCGGTTGGTGTATTTCTTGGCAATCGAAACCACAAGGCGAAGGTTGGCTTCGACCAGCTCTTTCTTCGCCGATTCCGCCGCCTGCTGCATCGAATGCAGTGCGCGGTAGTTTTCGATCAGATCAGCCGGGTGCATGTTCGATTCGTTGCGCACGCGATCGACGTTTTCAATCGCCGCCGAAACGTTGCGAACCACACGCTGCCACTCACGCTCGGTGGCGTTATTCAAAGGCGTGCTCGCATTCTTGCTGACATGATCGGTCAGGCCATCACGAGTGGTGCCCATGCGCTTGGCGTAATAGGCGATATCCTGATCGGCTTCGCGCAGGATATTCGCATGCTGAGCCAGGCGATCGATCACACTCGTCAGAAGCTTTCTATTGATGTTCAGTTCTTTCAGAACATCAAAGATCTTGTCGCTTTGAAGCTGGAGCGGGTCCTTGGCCTTGCCTTTGGCGGCTGGCTTGGCCTGGGTCACGCCACCATCAGAAAGAAGGCGTTCAAACTTATCGTACTCCTGCAGGAAGACTTCCGTCACCTTGCGGAGCTTCTCGGAATGCGCTTCCTCGTTGGAGGACGCTTCATCATCATCAAAACCTTTGATGAAGCCCTTCATCCGGATTTCGCCGGACACAAATTTCCGCGCCGCATCCACGATCGTGTCACGACCGATGGCCAGCTTCAGAATTTGTTCCAGAATCCGGTTTTCTTCAGCTTCGATCTTCTTGGCGATGACGACTTCGCCCTCGCGGGACAGAAGCGCCACGCTTCCCATTTTGCGCAGGTAAATACGCACAGGGTCATTCGACTTGCCGAAGTCCTCGGTGGCACGGGCGTCTTTTTTCTCGACGTCCGGAGCCGCATCCACATCGACTTCGGTATCCACTTCCACATCGATTTCCACATCGATATCGATGTCATCATCGATACCGAGTTCATCGGTGGCCGCGAAATCCAAATCATCCGTTATCAGAATGTCGTCTTCACCTTTGGTGCCGCCGGCAATCTTGATATCGTTGAATTCATCCTGCGCCGTATCCTGAACATTGATCCCACGGGTTTTGAGTTCGCTCAAAACCGCCTGAATCACTTCGGGACCTGCATCTTCATCCAAAACCGCAGCATCCACATCACGGAAGGTCAAGGAACCTTTCTTCTGATAGATGCCGTTCAGTTTGTTGATCAGCTTACTGCTGATTTCTTTTTTATTGGGCTTGGTGGGGAGTTCATCGAAATCCTCAACAGGAGCTGCCTTGGCTTCGTCGAACTCTTCCTCGTCGTCGGGAAGAAGGCCGATTTCATCGTCGCCGTCGAGCAGCTCTTCATCTTCTTCATCATCCATGCCTTCGAGTTCTGCATCATCGTGCAGACGTTCTGAGGCTTTTTTCTCACCGCCTTTTTTACTGACGGATTTTTCTTTTTTCTTGCCAGGCACCGCAGACGCAGCAGCTTCTTCAGCCGAAGAGGGTTTCTTCGCAGCCGTTGCTTTCTTGGCCTTCGTTGCTGGTTTCTTCTTGGCAGCTGTCTTTTTCACTGCTTTTGCTTTCCCAGACTCTTTGGCCTTTGTGGCAGTTTTTTTCTTAATAGCCATACGTAGAAAGATTCTCCGCAGCTGTTGATGTGTCGATGTGGCTTGTGTAACCAGAAGGCGTGCGTAGTGAGCAGCACGTTTAATCTATAGTTATAAATACCGCTAGCCAAAAATGCAAGCGGCGTTGCAGGCAAAATGTTTTTAAACTTCCTGACTTATCCTTCGCTGCCTTGTCTCTGCTGATGCCGAGTGGAGCTGAAATGTAAGGGAAATTAACCTTCGCCTGAACGCTTATCTGTGACATTGTGACTATAGTACAGTTCCTCTGACACCCTTTCTTTCGCTTCTATGCCAACTCTGGTTTGGTCTCCGAAATCAGCTGCGGCAGACTGCCTCCTGTATTTACTTTTGGCAGGTTATTCCAACGTACGACTATGCTGTCACTGATCAAGTCATGGAGAGTTTGCCTTTTGGCCGTAAAAAAGGAAATCAAATATCCAAAATAAAGCAATAACGCAGATAGAAAATGACTTATATAACGAATGGTGGAACGACGTAAAGTTAGGCGCTGAAAGTGCTCATCACACACCCGCAGGCCCAGCGCGATCTTGCCTGGCGTGGCTTGTAAGGATGAGGCTTCGAATCCGGCATAATAAAGCCAGTGGGAACCGACCAGCAGTGCCAGTACCCCCAACCACAGCGTGATCGTGAAAATCGTGATCGTCGTCATGCTGAACATCGACATGAAGCCAAGCAGCAGAGCTGGAAACATCAGTACGAAGCCAACGCATGCGATCATCGCCCCGTAAAGCAGATGATCGATGCAAACGGCGGCCAGTCGACGCCAAAAACCTGCGTAAATTATCTCGTCCATGCCTGAGGTTTGTCGTCTGCCAACAATCCCGTCCATGCCTGAGGTTTGTGGTTGGATCTGCACGCGACCTTCAAGGCGGGTGGCGCTGTCAACAATCTCGTCCATGCCTGGGCCTTATGATTGGGTTGCGCCGCGACCTTCGAGGCCGGCGGCATTGAGTTCTTTAGTTATGCGAGCCACAGCGGATAAAATTTCACGCTGCTCCTCTTCCGTGCCGCGCATCAGATTCTGTTTGAGGCGCGCCAGGCTTTCTTTGAGAGCCTTGCGACGGACCTGAGTCGCCAGTTTTTCCATCTGCTGCTGGCGAGCGTTTGTTTCATAAGCCGGCGCATTTTTTTCCAACTGTTCAATCAAAGCGAGAGCCTCGGGAATCACCACCGAAGTCCAATGCGCTTT
>NZ_DASQYZ010000069.1:0-29861 GCF_035638955.1 Oligoflexus sp.
CGTCTTCCCTGGAGAGATCGGGAAAAAGGCCGAGTAAGCCTCAGCAAGAGCCCTGGTGCCCGACCGGCCAGGGAAGCGCTGAACGCCCGAAGGCCAGGAATCTCCATCCATAGCCCCTGGCTTGGGTGGAGAGGTTTAATCAGAAAAATCATAGGGACTCCTGTCGTGAAGTTTCTGAGACCATAAAGGAGCAATATGGAGAAACCCTGGAAGGCCTTTATGATTTAATGGCGCAGTTGCGAGCGCAGCCAATTCGTACTAATGTCCTTCCCTTCATGGACCCCCTAGCTCCGGTTGAAAACATCATGCCCAAAGCCTATCGACGAGCCAACGTGGAAATCAGCAATATCTGCAATCTTAAATGCAGCTTTTGCCCTGAAGTGGAACGTCAAAAACAGGTGATGGAACCGGAAACCTTTGACCATCTGGCGGCGCAGCTGGCGCCTTTGGTGGATGAGGTCTGTTTGCACCTCATGGGCGAGCCTTTGAATCACCCTCGCTTCGCCGAATTCATCGCCGCCTGTGCCAAACATGAACTGCCAGTGAACCTGACCACCAATGGCCTGCTTTTGCAAGGCGCCCGGCGGGAATGGGCCCTGCACCCGACTGTGCGGCAGGTGAATATCTCGGTGCATAGTTTTGAAGCGAACTTCGGCCTGCGCGATGTCGGCCCTTATATGGAACGCGTGTTCCAATTCACCCGCGAAGCGCTGGCAAGACGTCCTGATCTTTATATTAATTTAAGACTTTGGGATCTGACGGACCCGTCGTCTCTGAATGAAACCAATGCCGCGATTCGTCAGCATATCGAACAGGAATTCGAAATCGATCTCGCGCAATTGAAAGTCGACATTCGCCGCCGCAAAAATCTGCCTTTGCAGGGCCGTATTTATTTGCATTTCGATTCACGATTCATTTGGCCGTCCCCGCAGCTCCCGATCCGTTCCAACACCGGTTTCTGCCACGGTCTTTCCAATCATTTCGGTGTTCATGCCGATGGCACGGTGGTGCCTTGCTGCCTGGATAAGGAAGCTGTGATCAATTTGGGCAACACGAGCCAGCAGACTCTCGCTGAAATCCTGCAAAGTCCAAGGGCCGAGGCCATGCGCCAGGGCTTTGCGCGTGGGGAATTGCGCGAGGATTTGTGTCAACGGTGTCCTTTCATTGAACGCTTCGCAGCGAAAGCTCGGAAACTCACATCCCAACGCCAAGTTTTTACTTGACCCCTGGGCCGCACTCTTCGTTACAATGCTCATTAACAAACGCATCATTTTCTATTTACCGAAAGGTTTGTCATGAAGACACCTCTGATGGCATTAAGTGTTGTGAGCATCCTCTGTTCGGCAGGATTGGCTTTTGCAGCCGAATTTGCTCCTTTACCCAAGGGATTCCGGGAATGGGTCCATACCAAGTCGATGGTCATTCCTGACAAAACTCACGGGCTTTATGGTTTTCACAACATTTATGCCAACAAAAAAGCGATCCCGACTCTGAAATCAGGCGGTACCTATCCGGACGGCGCGGCCTTTGTCGTTTCGTTTTATGAAGTCAAAAACGAAGGCGGCGCCAGCAACCAGGGTGCGAAGATCATGGACGCGGTGATGGTGAAAACAGCCAAAGCCAAGGCTACAGGCGGCTGGGCTTATGGCGTGTACGATCCCATGGGCAAGAAAAAAGCCGTGGATGTGGTGAAAGGTTGTTACGAATGCCACAATGCTCAAGCTAAAGCCACTGATTATGTGTTTGAAAAATACATAGACTGAGGATAAGACGGAAGGCTGTGAGTTGCTCACGTTTCTTGCAGCCTTTTTTCGGAGTATCCTGTGCGCACTTATTATGTAGCTTCCGCGTTCTGTCTTTTGCTGGCAACAGGCCAGGCTTCAGCTTACACCAGTGTTACCGGCGTCAATAACGGTGGACGCCTCACTGGTGGCCTCCTTCTCCAGGACACCGACTACGAAACCTCGGATGACTTTAATGTTGAGACGACTCAGCTGCTCGCGGGGTATAAGGCCGCTTTGTCTCCAAAATTTGCCCTGGGCGCTGGTCTGGGCGTGGTTTTGGATGGTGAACTGGGCAACGACAACCGCGCTGAAGATGGCAGTGGCCTTCGCCTTTTTGTCGATGGCCAATTTAATTTCAAACAGTGGGGCGCCAACACTATCCTGGGTACATTCGCCCTGACCCATGACCGTTACTCCTTTTCGCGGGATTTTGTAGGCGGTGAAATCGATTATGATTTCACCGTCACTGAAATCAAGATCGGTGGACTGTTCGCGCATGATATCGGCCCGGCTTCGCTGTATGGTGGTCTAGAGGCCTATCTCTTCTCTGATGGCGAGATTGACGTCGGTCCTGCCAATGATGATGTGGAACGCGATGACCGCTTGAACATCCGCCTGGGCGGAGCGTTCGCAGTGGATCAGTCGATTGATTTGCGAGCCGATCTCTTCCTTATGAGCGAGCAAACGTTCCTGTTCGGGGCTGATTTCCGCCTGTAAATGAAAGGGACCGCGCGATGCACCGACAAAGACTCCTCGCCTTGCTGGACGCATACGAGCAGACCTGGGCACGCGGGGTCCTCGCCTATTCAAGCTTTCAGGCCAGCGAAGAACGCGACAATCTGGAAAGGCTCCGCGATTTTGTGCGGAGAAAACCCGATTGCTTCGAACGCAGCTGCCTTGAAGGCCATATCACGGCCTCGGCTCTGGTCACCGACCCTCGCTGTCAGAGTGTGCTTCTGACCCTGCACGCCAAGCTCAATAAGTGGCTCCAGCTCGGCGGTCACGTCGATGGTGACAGCGAAGTGCCAACATCCGCACTGCGCGAGGCCCAGGAGGAATCGGGACGTGAGGAAGTCCGCTTTTTTCCCTACGAGTCTCTCCTGACGGGCTCCACCCTGGTCCACCCCCTGCCCTTTGATCTGGACATTCATCGGATCCCAGCGCGCAAGCAGGATCCTGAGCATTTTCATTTTGACGTGCGCTTCCTCTGCAGTCTGGACCCCGGTCTGCCCTTTGTGATCAGTGAAGAGTCGCATGACCTGCGTTGGTTAAGTCTGAGTGACGCCCAAGGTCTGACAGATGAACGGAGTATGCAGCGGCAGTTCCATAAGCTGCAGGCCGTGCGCGAGAAACTTTTCACCACCTGACAATCCAGAAAAATCCCCATTATCCTGGACCCAACGCTGGAAGGGCGGCGTCTGGACGGAGTATGAGAAGATTTTGTGTTGACCACAGGCGACGCTATTCCCTATGCTCGCCGTCACAGCTGTTCATACCAACATGAGGCAAGGAGGATCTGGGACCATGAAATCCACGGTTTTCGCAGCGGCCCTGCTCGGGATGGGGACGGAATCGCATGCAGTGATTCAGGGGCTGTATGGCAGTGAATGCCTGCACGTAGAAGGCTTGTCAGCTTATAAAGATATGGCGTTTGATAAGGATACCCTGAAGCAGGTGCAGACTGTCTTTGGTGACAATGAATGCTCCCTGCCCGCTTACGACTTTGTGTTCGAAGGTCCCTATCGCATCGACGAACAGCTGGGTTACATCGATTATAGTTTCGACACGATTCGGCTGACCCCGCTCAGCGAAGGCGTCGCCGAGAATTTCAATCAATATGGCCTCTGTGGTATCACCAGCTGGACGGCCGGCAAAGCCGAGCACGTCGCCGGCCTCAACTGCGGTGGACAGCAGATTCCCAATCTCAATACTTTTGTTTATGATCGCATCGTGGACAATCGCAACGGCATCCAGATGGGGCGGGCCAGTGAGGACCTGAATGGTTCCACGCCGAATCATCGACCTGACGAAGTGGATGATGTCATTTATCATGCCAAATAACGCTTCCGCTGCTCTCCCAGCCTCTCCTGAGCTGGGAAGATCAGCCAGTTCGACTAAAATTAAGGCAATGACCTCATACTATCGAGGTTGAGATCCAGTTTTAAATCCACACCGGATAAACCCAGCCGCAAACTATTCCGTATCAAATACAGCAGCTGCTGGGTCGCCATTTCATAAGACAATCCATCCGGAACGCGCACGTTGCTGATGCAGTTCCTGCGACTATCAGGTGTGCCTACGCTGGGCTGATAAGTCAAGTAAATGCCCATACTGTCATGCGCGCTCAGGCCCGGCCGCTCGCCGACAAAAATCACCGAAAGGCGGCTTTGCAAAGCAGTGGCCACGGCATCGGCTGTTGCCACGCGCGCAAAGGGTAACAGCACAAAAGGATAGGGTCTCTGCTGAAAAAAAGCTTCCTGCCCTAAAGCAGGCAGAAAAACCTTCAGGAAAGGTACCAGTTGCTTGTCCATGGCATCTGTAGCCAGACCATCCGTCGCACAAAAAACCAGCTCCGTATCACCCCCATGCTGCCAAATCTTGAGCGCCTCGACCGAGGATCGTGTCAGGCGTCGACCTAAATCCGGGCGCATCAAATACTGCTGCCGATCATGAACTTCCGTTTCCACTTTTAAACTCGGAATCTTTTCTGCCCGAAGAAAATTTTCAATCGCGTCCGTCTCCCATTTTCGCCAAAGACTATCGCGAGCCAAAGCCTGGGCTTCCAGGATTTTTAGATGTTGCTCGGTTGGAACGCTACTGCCATGTCGCCCCAAACCCACGCGGGCCTGTGTCCAATTTCTCCACAATGGACGGCTCATATTCCACTCCCCGTAGGCAGGCTCAAGAGTCGATGCTGAGGATTATGCAGCAGTCGATTCTTCTGCACATCCAGTAAACCTTGTGTCGCCAGCCAGGCTTCAAATTCAGGCGACGGCCGCAGTCCCAAGGCCTCGCGCAGGTAAAGAGCATCGTGAAATGAACTGCTTTGATAGTTGAGCATGATATCATCCGCGCCCGGCACACCCATGATGTAGTTGCACCCGGCTGCCCCTAGCAGGGTCAACAGCGCATCCATATCATCCTGGTCGGCCAGCGCATGCATCGTATAGCAAACATCACAGCCCATCGGCAAACCTAGGAGTTTGCCACAGAAATGATCCTCAAGGCCCGCACGGATGATCTGCTTGCCGTCCGCAAGATATTCGGGTCCGATAAATCCAACCACAGTGTTCACGAGAAAAGGATCAAACGCCCGGGCCACAGCATAGGCCCGCGCTTCCATCGTCTGCGCATCCACTCCAAACGCGGCATCTGCCGACAGGGCTGAACCCTGCCCGGTTTCGAAATACATGACCTGCTGCGTATGGGGATTGCGTTTTAAGGACAACGCAGCCGCCTGGGCTTCTTTGAGAAGGTCCAGCGTCACACCGAAACCTTCATTGGCTTTTTCACTGCCGGCAATGGATTGAAAGAGCAGATCCAAGGGAGCGCCTCGTTCAATGGCCTGAATCTGCGTCGTCGCATGGGCCAGAACACAATTTTGCGTAGGAATTTGATTGGTCTCTTGCACATCCGCCAGCAGCTGCAGGAGGGACACGACGCGGTCAGGAATATCGGTGGCCGGGTTGATGCCGATCACAGCATCCCCGCTGCCCAGTAAAAGTCCATCCAGAAGGCTCACCGCAATGCCGCGAGGATCATCCGTGGGGTGATTGGGCTGCAGTCGCGTGGACAGACGACCGGGCAGACCCACGGTCGATCGAAATCGCGTGATGACAGGACATTTGCGTGCCGCCAGAACCAAATCCTGATTGCGCATGAGTTTACTGACAGCGGCGGCCATCTCAGGCGTGATGGCGTCCTTCACATGCTGCACGTCAGCGGCCTGGGTCTGATCATCCAGAAGCCAATCCCGAAATTCACCCACAGTTTTTGAAGCCAAGGGTGAAAAGGTTTTTTGATCATGAGAATCCACAATCAAGCGGGACACGGCATCCGATTCATACGGAATCACCAGCTCCTGCAGAAAATACCCAAGGGGCACATCAGCCAGGCAGCGTTGCGCGGCCACGCGTTCGGTCGCCGTGACGGCTGCGACGCCGGCCAGCTGATCGGCCGATCGCAGTGGGCTGGCCTTGGCCAGCAGGGTTTTCAAATCAGCGAAGTAAAATTCGGATTGGCCCACGCGCCCACGGAAGGTCATGCTGCACTCCTGTGCCTCGGTTGAACCGCAGGACCATCCTATCAAAAAGCACCGGGCTTGGGCCAGACGAAGGAAGACATAGGTCACAAAGTGAACCTATGCCTATCAGTTGCAAAGACTGGGGAATCCTTACGATTCCGGCTCCAGGCTACGGATTGCAAGAGTTCTCAGTTGATGGGTCGCGAGCCAGGCCAGATCCAAAGCCACATCGCGTTGGGTTCGATCGGCCAGGGAAATTTGCGGAGACCCTGTAAAATACGACATGTTATGAAAATTATTCCCATTCAGTTGGAATCGATGGCAGCTGGCGCAACTGGTATTGGCGACCAGGATCTGCTGACGATCGGCCAGACGCGGCAGGAGTCGATTGCGATCAATGGCATCGAAGATCACCGAATTTCTGAGTTCCTGGACAACGTCTGGGCTTAAGGGAGCATTCAGCAGACGGACATCCTCCTGCTGCCGGGTCACTGTTTCATGGAGTCCGAAATTCGCCAGGGTTCGGCCATTGACTGCCGATTGAATTGAAATGGAATGTTGCTGCAGCTGGCCCGCCTGACCGCTAAAAGCAATAAAACTCCAAACATTGATCTGACCCGGCGCACGGCCGGCGGGAAGTGAAAAGCTCGTTACTTCTTTAATCAGGTGAGCCGCTGTGTAAGTCTGCAGCCATGCCAACAGGCGGCCGCGAAATTCGGTAACCTGCGCACTGAAATACTCGGGCCTTACACCGTTGCCCGCATAGCCGTTGGGCAGTGTTCTTAACCAAAGTGTATTGCCGATCATGCGATCAATCACCTTGTTCCGTAGGGCACGGAATTCTGCTTCCTCATTGGGCTGCAAAAGATTCGCAGGATTGCGTCCACCATGATAATAATTCATCAATCGATTGCGCAAGGTGACCACACGGTTCATCTCGAACTGATTCAAGGCATCACCGGTAAACACATCATAGATGGCATGAATGGCCCGATCATCCGCAAAGAGTCCCGTCGGTGGCGCGAAATTGACTATCGGTTGCCACACCAGGCGCACTTCAGGCCAGCAGTGTTCGGTGATGCGATCCGCAGGCGTTGTTCCGAGCGGCATACAGGGCGCCACTCGCACACCCACCAGTTGCCAATCCGTGAAACGATTTTCCCGTTCCACCGCATCACCAACCGGCGTGCCGCGAAAACCGTTGACGATCTGCTGGTACCACTGAGATGAAAAAAGTTGAGCCGACCCCGCGTTTTGAAAGCGAATGGCCTGCTGAGGGTTGCGATCCAGGATCAACGCCAGATCTTTTTCCCCAAGGCTCTGGCCCTGGACAGGCCCGGCAGCAGCGATGGTGAAGGCTAAAGGCAACAATCGATTCCAGAGACTCATGACGCTTCTCCTGCACATTGAGGTGATAGCACCACTCTAACGTTTTAACTGACACTGGCTACGCATCAGGAATCAAAAATACCAGCTAAGTTGCCGAAGAATTAACGCGTCAGAAAATTTTGATGGCCGCGCTCAATAAAGGTCCAACGTGAGCACATAAGCGTTCTCGACGCGAGCGCATTCACTCACCTGACGCTGGGCTTGGATAATAGCGTCCTTGAGGATTTCCTTGATACGACCCTTGGTATCGGCGTCGCAACTGAAGGTTGCCGAGAAATGATAGTCGTGCGGCTCGCGTTCCCCGGTGTTGAGGTGATGCAAACAGTCGATTCGCCAGTTCTTGTGGTTGATGAGAGAAAGCGGATGATGTTCATCCAAATGAACGTTCTGCTCCACGTGCGTGACGGCATTTTTTTGCAAACGTACCAGACCCAGTTTCTGCAATCGTTCCAGCAGGCGGGTCAGCTCGCTCTCGCTTAAACCCAGACGCTTGCTGATCTGCTGGGGGTGCATGCGAAAGCGGGGAATGGTCAGCAGCATATGAATCTTGGCCAGGCGCACGTCGTGGAAATACATTTCGATCTGCTCGGCTTCCAGACTGGTGATATCACCTTGCAGTTGATCGGCGAGGCGCAAATGCTTCTCCTGTATGGCCTCCAGCTTCTGTTTCAAAAAAACCTTGTGATCATGATGACTACTGCGGCTCATATCTCCGAGCAGCAGCACATAAGTGGTCTCAGCCTCCTGCAGCTGCAAGGCTTTACAAATCTTGAAGAGCTGATCTGCCGAAAATTCGGCACCCTCGGCCATAACGCGCGAAAAATAGCTCGTATGGATCTGGGTGGCGCTGGCGATCGCGCGGTACGAAGTCCCCTGGCCCTTCACAACAGCACGGATGACGTCCCGATAGCATTGGTATCCATATATATTGTTCACTTTGAGGCAATTTCCATTCAGGTTTATACTAATTTTTCGTATACATGCCTCGCCTGGATCACTACTGTCAAGCCCTAGCTTGGGCAGGGGGTGAACCATGAAATTGGCATTGGGTCTTATATTGGTGTTTTTGACGGCTCCTTTGGCAGCCCGATCTCCAGAGCTGATGGACAACGCCGGCGGCGGCTGGTCTGGCAACGGTGGCGGCCTGCATCAGGTCAATGACAACGTTTGGTATCTTGGGGCGGAACCCATCCGCTATTGCATCAAGGCCAAAGTCGATTACCCCGCGCCGGCTGACGAATTGCAGGCCATGGTTCGTCGCAGTTTCAGTTCCTGGCAGCGGTTTTTCACGAAATACGAGATGGGCCGTCCGCAGGCCATGCCGTCCTTCATGCTGACCATGCCGCCTCAAATGACACTGACCGCGCGCGAGGTGCGCTGCGATGAAAAACCTGAACTGGAATTTTATTTCGGGCTGGATAATGAAACACTTAAACTGTATCGCGAAATCAATGAAGCCGATGGTTACGGTCTCGCCTTGCGAACCACCTATGATCATAAGCAGCATCGGCATCAGGGATTCGTTTGGATTCCGGCTTTTGATCAAGATGTTCGTAAAATCGAACACATGCTCCTGCACGAACTAGGGCATGTCTTTGGTATGAAGCACGACACGGTCTTCGTCATGGATCGGGATATCGCCTTGTTGCTCAAATCCCTGGCTGCCGGTGACCCTGCTCTCAGCTTTTTAACGCGTATTGAAGCCGACTTCTGGCCGTTTGATCTAACAGCAGGATCGCGGATGCGCCTGGAACCTTATACGCGGCGTTTGCCTGGTGCAGCACCGGCCTTTCCTCTTCCTGCCTGCGCCAACGGACTGCTGTCGCTGGCCGAGATTCCCATGGAGTTTCATCCGGCCCCGCCGGTCATCACACCACCTTGTGTGCGCATGGTCCTGCAAAAGAATCATGACAATGTTGAAAATAATTTTCAGGTTAACCTGGAAAACGCGGCAGGCGGTTGGCTCGCTACGGTTTATGGAAAGTTTCAAGCGCTCCAGCCGGGCAACGAGGAATCGATGGTACCGGGAACACTTTCCTCGTGGCAAAACGCGAGGCCAGCACCGGCTCCCTGGGTCTATGTGCCTTACGCCAGGCGCAGCATGCACGCGCAACTAAGTGGCTATTTCATCCGCAACCAGATCCGCTATCCCGCGAAACTTTCCTGGTCGCGAGGTTTGAACCTGGAAATTTTCATCCCGGCGCAAGCGCGGTGGTGGTCGATTCGTTCTTTCAGTTCATAAAATAGGGTCCTGTTCGATAATCTCGTTCATTGGCACTGCATTTTGTAAATGCAGTGCCATTATTTTTGAGACTAGAACCTGTTCCTGGGTGATTAGGCGACAGCCCGCCTTGCGTTGATCTGCGCTTTGGTCTTGGGAATCCAGAGCTCGAACTCGGTCCCTTGACCCAGGCGGCTCGTGACGCGAATCTGCCCGCCGGAGGCCCGCAGACTTTCGGCAACCGCCGACATACCGACTCCTCGACCGGAGATATCGGAAATACGCTGAGCTGTTGACAGACCATCCCGGAAGATCAATTCCAGCTTTTGCTGTTCATTCAACTGCGATGCTTCGTTAGCTTGAAGGATTCCAGAACTCACAGCCTTACGGACCAAAGCTTCGGTATCAATCCCTTGCCCATCATCCGCCAGTTTCAGGGTCCACGCGTCTTCAGTTTCTGCAAAACTCAACCGCAAATGACCCACGGCTGGCTTCGAGCCACGCTCGTCAGGAGCTTCCAGGCCGTGATCGAGGGCATTCCGAATCAAGTGTGTGAGGTTCTGCATGACCGGCCCAAAGACGTCGGCATCCACACGGACATCCCCACCTACGATTTCCAATTCTGCTTTTTTATCCAGACGTGCAGCCAAAAGCTTCACGAAATCCGGCAGGGGTCCAACCAGATCCCGCGCACTTTTTAAAAGAACATTTTGAATCCAAAGCGCCAATTCTTTGCGTGCATCGTCCAAGGTCCCGACCCGTCCGACACGCTGCTCCAAGGACTTGATCGCCTTCTGATCCAGCTGCACCCAGGTTCCCACATCTTCTTCGTAGCTGATCGACAGCAGCTGATAGTTGGCTATCAGGAAAGCCTTCAGCTGGTCTTCGACTTGATGGACATGGGCCAGCGTAATGGAAGATTCATCTTCCACCTCATGGATCAGCCTGGCAACTTCGACGAGACCAAAGGAACCGCAGTTGCCTTTCAAGGTATGCAGATGCGTTCGCATCTTTTTCTGATCGGTCGCGGCATGCGGCATTTTCAGCTCGGCCAGCGAGCGGCGCGCATCCGCCAGGAACAGACCAAAGGCTTCGCGCTGACGCAGAATGCCGAGGACCGCGTTGATATTAATGTTTTCCTGTTCCGCCTGCACCAACGCTGTAACATCGGTCACAGTGAAAAGGACAAGCTCCACCTTGCCGGCTTCGTTGCGCACGGCACTGGCAGCCAGACGCAAAGCCCGGTCACCGACATGAAACCTCTGCGGCAATTGTTGGGTGGTGACCTCTTCGGGCATCAGGTCTTCAAAAATCTCGTTGATCGCGAGCTGATAATAGCTGGCATGAGCGGACTTCATTCCTAAAAGATGCGACAGCGGCAGTCCAACCTTCACATGGTTATCAAAGAGCGTCTGACACGACCTGGTGAACCCTTCCTGAATCACAGCCTCACGATTGACCAGCAGGAATCCGCTTTGCACATTGTTCAGGATCGTTTGCAGGGCGCGGCTTCGCTCTTTCACTCGATCTTCCAAACTGGAGTTCATTTTTTCCAATTGTTTGGAGTATTCTTCGAGGCTGACGCGGGCATCCAGGACCTTGACAGTCAACTGATGAAACACCGATTTTAAAAGACCAATTTCATTGCGTGGCAATCGACTGTCCAAGGTCCGAGGGATCTGATCCGTATCATTTTTTTGGATCAGCTCACCCATAGCCTGAATCGAGGCTGTGGTGAGACTCAAAGGCACCAGGACCAGGCGATGGAGGAGGAGTGAAGCGAACACGCCTACGGCCCCGACGGTCATGACCAGATAGAGAATCAATATACGCGTGATGGAGTCCGCAACCGCCGCAGCTTCTGTTAAAGGCTTCACGACGACGACCTTCCAGTACGACGAAGGCACATGGAAGATATAAGCCAGGGACCTTGAACCGGTAACAAAGTCCTTATCCAGCTCCAGGCTTTTGTAAAGTTTGGTCTGCTGGGTTTGTCCGTCCATTGGATCCAGCATGATCGCGTTGATGAATTCCGCTTCCTTATCATCAATCTGATAGCTGTCCTGGTCCACTTTTTTCGAAAGGGAAGCATCAAAGCCCGGCATGGTCCGTGCTTGAGCCAGGATATCCTGGTTCATGCCTTCCAATGCCGAAGCGATGGGTGCAAAGTTGGGCTCCTTCTGCACCAGGTCCGCGGCCATCAGAAAATCTTCGGTGCGATTGCCCTTATCATCCTGTCCGATTTTTTTCACCAGATCCAGGCGTGGGAAAGTCAGGAATTTATTATTACGGTCCATAATGAAGACATAGCCACCGGTCTTCTTTTGCCACGCTTGGGTCAGCGCCTCCAATCCTTCGAGTTTCACATCGATGGTGACTTCGCCCATAAATTTATCTTGATCAAAGATGCCCACGGTGCAGGTGGTCATAGGCTGATAACTATAGGGGTCCATATAGGAGCGGCTCCAGAAACACCGCCCACGCTTCGCATAACGCACCACAACGTACCATTCTTCATTGTGGTAGCCCGCACCCGGTTTATTATAGTCATCAAAGAATTCCAGCTTACCGTCTTTATTACGGCCCCAAAAGAAACTGCTGCGCTCTTTTTTGGAATCAAAGGCAAAAGGCTCCGGCCAGAACCCGCCGCCGGCCACTCCATTGTCACCTTGAAAGTTGATGAGCGAAGGCAGGGATTGATGAATGACCTTGCCGTCCTTGGGCAGGATCCGGCTTGTTTCGGCAAAGGTTCGCGCCAGGGCATCGACTTCGATCAAACGGTTCTGCAGGTCACCCACTGCATTGTTCCCCGTTTGTTCAATCAAGCGTCGACTTTCTTCCAGCACCTTGTCCGTACCCATGAATTTCATGACGAGGACGATGCCGCCCAGAACCCAAAGCCCGAGAACCAGAATGCAGAGTTGGGTCTTAAAGCCAAGGCTTTGATACCAACGTAATTTTTCAAATTGAGCCATACTGAGCCTCCAGAGCATGAAGACTTCTTCGGTACAATCAGCGCGCTTTTTACCTCTTAATGCAGATTGAGGTGTTTATCTCGTAAAAATAAAAGTTTGCGGTTTGCGAACGACGCACGCAGCACGCCGTCCGCAAGAGGCTTAAGGCTGGGTAATGGGTGATTTTTCCAGGTGAATACTCATATCCGTGGCGACCACGAAGCGCTCCTCTGTCCAGGCGTTCAGAACAGTGAAATACAGCCAGCCATCCGACCGATAATGCGGAAACTGGGCATAATAACCTTTGGGCATTTGGGTCAGAGCGATAGGCTCCTTGCCTCGCAAAAGATCATAGACCAAAATATCCGATGATGATTCCAGACTATTCACCCTCTGGCCCTGCCTGGCGTAACGATAGTAAGCCAGCATGCGTTCGTCGAAGGACACAGAGGGTTTTTCACCACCGTCGGTGCAAAGCAAAGCTGTCGACGGATCATTCAAGTCGGGCAGTTTCCCTTTCGAACCAAAGTTCGAATTCATCATAAAGAGTCGGTATCCACCATGACGAGCCTTACCGCCAGTGGAGGCCGAAACAATGGAAGTCGCAATCTGATTGGCCGGTGACATCATCCAGCTGCCGTGATACGGCGTGCTCATGGTGCGACTGTTGACCTTTTCAAAACTGCCGTCATTCACGCGGCGAATCGTATCCATGGTCAACCCAGCCGCCTTGCCAAAGAGCGGCGCGATATCCCGGTTGATCGAATAACCGCTATCGGACGAAAAATAACCAGCGAGCGTGCGAATATCACCAGAATCGAGGTTACTGCCAATGGCCTGATAAAGACCAATTTTCAGATCACCCTTTGAACAGCCTTGCTGCATGAAATCAAGCGTCACGAGATCCTCGTGCTCCAGAATATTCTGCTCGCAGATCCGGGAACCGTGTTCATCTCCCTGAAAAATAAAGCCGCTGTTATCAGGCAGAAAGGCCGGATCATACAGAGCTTCGACGGTGATTTTGCGAGCCTTGCCGCCGCTCAGCTTATTCTGCAGATCGATGATGGCACTGGGCTGTCCACCGTTGCCGACAAACCGGCCATCGGCCGAAGAACGAATCCAATAATTCGTGGTCTCATCATACTGATGCAGAAGGCGCATATGGCCTGGCAGGCCTGGGGCTTTCCAGCTGTCCGCCCGTGGGAAGAGGTCCTGGCCGTTCTGACCTTTTTGCGTGAAACAGTTGTGCTTGTTGGTGTCAGGACAGGCAAACATGGTCACACCGCGGGCCATGTTCACATGCTCCCAGCCCAGACCGCCTTCGCTCATACGCTTCACGTAAGCCTGCAGGTCCTTGCCTATCTGTGTGTCGGCGCGCGTGCGGCACAGATCAGGTCCATCATGAGTGAGGAAATCAGCAAGGCTAGGATAATAATTCAAGACCCAGGCGAGCAGATTTTCAAAATCCTGATCCACAAAGGGTGTGCCGGCCAGAGGCATGCCGGCGTTCGAGCGGAATTGCTCATAATCCGCTTCGCGCCCTGCAGTTTTAAACAGATCCTTAAAAATTTTATGATGGACGCCTGCCGCCATAAAGCCAAGGGCACCTGGCCCAACCTGCTTCACATCCGTCGCGTTATTATCAAGGTTGGTCAGACATGCGATAGCGGCCGTCGCTTCGGTTCGCGTGGACACACCCGAATCAAAACAGGAATAAGCCCATGATGTTGTATTATAGAGATCATCGAGCACGTCGATATTATTGAAGTTCTGATGACAGCCGATGCACTTGCCATTGTCGGGATGGCCATCGCCTTCCACATATCCAATGCGGGCTGCAACCGTTCGAATTTCAGTTTCATTCAGCGAGTCCACCGGAAAGGGATTGGTGCCCCCTCGGGTGGTTTCCTCGGCCGCGGGGTTGTCTTTCAATTGACTGGTGGGCTTACCCTCCTGGCAAGCCGCCAGCCCCATCAAGGCCAGACTGATCATAACGAGTTTCATGGATCCTCCTTCGAGCATTATTCCACCGGCAGCGTTTTCCGCCAGGTCAGATTACGGTGAATCAATTGGTGCAAACTCTGGCCGCCGAGCGCTGCGGACCAGACATAATCCGTGATAAAGTTGGACCTCTGTTGGCGTGTCCCGTACTGGGGAAACTGCACCGCATCATGAAGGATGGCGTCCTGCCGCGCATCGGTCCCTGCAAATTGATGACAACCGATGCAGTTCGTGCGTTGATTGCTGACGCCCATTTCCACATAGGGATTGCTGCACCAGCTCGAACCTGGATTGCCGGATTGAGCGGCACGAAAGGCTGCAACAAGGTCCGGATATTTTTGTGCCAGAGCGTCCCAATCCTCGGCATCGTCCTGAAAACGCGTGACCGCGCAAATCTTATAATGGCCCAGAAGAGGGCTTATGTTCCGCACGAATTCAGGGCGATCGGCGCCAAAATCACTGTCGGGATCCGCTGACCACCATGCCGTGATCCAAAGCCAATCCTTTTGATCCTTGGTCATGATGTGAAGGCCCGGCAGCACCAGCTGTTGCTCCCCTACCCGCACGGACAGTATCGTTTTGGGAGTGTCCTGATTCTGGGCGATCTGCATCCAGCTGCTCTCTGGATTCTTCATCAGCTGCTGCAGAGTCGCTGCATCCGTGGGAAAACTTTTGAACTGGGATTGGCTATTCCACCAGGCCGCTTTCACGATCGCCGATGCCCGTGGCCACTCCGTTCGAAGGCAGGTCGGATCCGTACCAAACGCCGCTGGCCTTTGCAAACCCTGAAAACAACCGCCTAGTTCCGCGTAGTTCTGCAACACAGCATGCATCAGATCCGGACTATAGTAGACGCGACTCGTACCGCCGATTCCAGACCATTCCTCAAGCGTGGGTTCGGGATGTTCATCGAACCAAAGTCGCAAGCGATTCCGCAAAGGCTCGGGCATGGTATCGAGTTCGTGCGTTAAAAAAAGATCAGCGGCATCCACCTGCGCTGCTGTCAACGAACCTCCTTGAACCACTTGATCCGTGGGGCTTTGCTGCAAAGCGTAACGGAACCAGCGTTGGGCATCTTCGATCGTAAACCAGGTCAAGAATCGAGGCACGGCTGCCTGCAGGATGCGATCATCGTTCGTTCGCGTGACAAAGCTCACCGGTGTCACCACTTCGGCAAAGACCCGCCACGCAAGCTGTCGCGTGGTTTCCATGGAGCCTTGCAACGATGGGGAGACGGCCTCACCCTCCCACTGAGGATAATACGGTTGGGTCAGAGGCAGAACGCGTCTTCCCAATGCATCGCTTTCGACTATTGATGTCGGCAAAGGCTTTGGATGACAGGCATTCAGAGTGATCACTGCAAGGAGACCAAACAGCATTTGGTGAATTTTACCGATCATGTTCGCTCCCTCAAAACGATGATATGGGCCGTGAATACCAGAGGACATAAGGTATTGCAAGATGACTTCTCCTCGGAACACTTGTCCTTCGTCTCTGAACATTGTAAAAGCTTCGTTCCAAGCCCGTGAACAATCCAAGTTTGATAGGAGTCGACATGAAAAAAAATTTATTCCATGCACTGGCACTCTCCAGTGTCGTGACGGGATCAGCCTGGGCCCAGGGGCCTGCAGAGGAATTGAAAGCGGAAGCACGCACTATTTTTTTAAACTCATGCGCGGCTTCGTGTCACAACAGCTTTGTCAGCCCCAAGTTGACCGATGCCACAGGTGAAGTGGATTGGAATGCTGTGAAAACCCATGCAGCAAGAATTTTGGTGCGCGTTCAGGACGGCACGATGCCGCCCACACGCGCTCCTGCATCTCAGCAGATCTCAGCCGCTCAACGCGCAACACTTGTGCAGTATGTAAAAACTTTGACGACGAACACGCCTGATAACGGGGGTCTGCCGCTGTCGAATTTGAAGCTGGCTTCGGGCTTCAACATGGAAGTTTTCGCCAAGGCTCAAGGCGCGCGTTCTTTAGCAGTCACGCCGGACGGTATCGTTTTTGTGGGCACCGGTGGATTCTCCAATGTCGATCCCAGCGGTCGTGTGCATGCTATCGTTCCCACCTCCACCGGTCGCAAAGTGATCGCACTGGCCTGGAATTTGGATAATCCGAACGGTGTGGCTTTAAAAGGCAATGATCTTTATGTAGCTGAGCTGACCCGCGTGATTAAATTCAAGGACGCGGTGGGCTGGGTCAAAGCCAATGTGAATAAAAACCTCGGCAAGACCTCGGCGCCTTTTACAGCGATCTACTCCGGGCTTCCCGAACAACCCACGCATGGCTGGAAATACTTAGGCTTTGGTCCCGATGGTAAACTTTATATGAACATCGGCGCACCCTGTAACATCTGTCTGCCGGATCGTGATGCTTATGCCAACATCGTGCGCATGAATGATGACGGCAGCAACTTCGAAGTGGTCGCACGCGGCGTCCGTAATACAGTCGGCTTCACCTGGGATCCCACCACGCAGGACATGTGGTTTACGGATAACGGTCGCGATCAGTTGGGCGATAACTTTCCTCCGGATGAGTTGAACCGTCTCACCGCCGATGGCCAGGATTTTGGCTATCCCTTCTGCCACGCAAAAACCATCAGCGATCCGACCTATGGTAAAAATCAGGATTGCAACAGCAGCGCCTTCACCAAACCCGAAGTGGAATTGGGAGCGCACGTCGCGTCACTGGGTTTGACCTTCTATCAAGGCGATGCTTTTCCCGCGTCTTACCAGAATGCCATTTTTATTGCCGAGCATGGCTCGTGGAACAGCACGCGTAAAAACGGTTATCGTTTGAGCGTGGTTCAGTTCTCTCAGAATGCTTCGGGTCAAACAGTGGGCACCTATAAGCCGTTTATTTCGGGCTGGTTGAATGACGCCACGCAAACCAACTGGGGTCGTCCCGTCGATGTGAAAAATTACATCGATGGTTCGCTGCTCCTGAGTGATGATCAGACCGGTGCCATTTACCGCATCTATTATCAAGGCAATTGATCGCCTCACCTCCCCTTAAACTCACTCCGTCAAACCCGGAGGGGTGCCCCAAACGGGTCGGTTCATGGTACAACATGAAATCGACTCGCGTAGGGCCTTGGCCCTGCCAAGATACAAAGGATGGACTGTGAACCGTGACCCCTTAGAGGCGCCCCTTTTGCGACGCCTGCCTCCCCCTGGAACGCCCATCGATAGCGGCGTCTTGCTCGACGGTTTTCTTGATTACGTGAAAGACCGCGGGGTTGAGCTGTATCCGGCCCAGGAGGAAGCCATTCTAGCGCTTTTCGATGGCGGCAACGTCATCCTCAATACACCCACTGGATCCGGCAAATCCCTGGTGGCAACCGCTCTCCATTTTCATTCGCTGGCTCATGGGCGGCGTTCTTTTTATACGTGCCCGATCAAGGCTCTGGTGAATGAAAAATTTCTGGGTCTTTGCCAGGAATTTGGCCCTGATCAGGTCGGCATGATTACCGGCGATGCCTCCGTCAATAGCAAAGCCTCCATCATCTGCTGCACCGCCGAAATCCTATCCAATATGGCTCTGCGCGACGGTGCGGAAGCTGGTGTCGATGATGTCATCATGGACGAATTTCATTACTACTCGGACCGTGAACGCGGTGTGGCCTGGCAGCTGCCTCTTCTCACCATGCCCAAGGCGCGGTTTCTTTTGATGTCAGCAACCATGGGTGACACGACCTTTTTTGAAAAGGGTCTCAAGGATCTCACCGGGCGCGACACCATCGTGGTCCGCTCCAATGATCGTCCTGTTCCACTCACCTTCATTTACCAGGAAACCATGCTGCATGAGACCATTAAAGGTCTGCTTGCGGGCGGCAAGGCACCCATCTATCTGGTGAACTTCACGCAGCGTGATTGCGCCGAGGAAGCCCAGAATCTGATGTCGGTGGATTTTGCCAACAAAGAGGACAAAGCTGCGATCGCAGCGGTCCTCAACGGCGTTAAATTTTCCAGTCCCTATGGCAAGGAAATTCAGCGTCTGCTCAAACACGGTATCGGTCTGCATCATGCAGGTCTTTTGCCTAAATATCGTCTGCTGGTCGAACAGCTCGCCCAAAAGGGTCTCTTAAAAGTGATCAGCGGAACCGATACCCTGGGTGTGGGCGTGAATGTTCCCATCCGTACGGTTCTCTTCACCAAGCTGTGTAAATTCGATGGCAGCAAGGCCACCATTCTCAGCGTTCGGGATTTCCAACAGATCAGTGGACGCGCCGGACGCAAAGGTTTCGATGATAAGGGCACCGTCGTGGTCCAGGCTCCCGAGCATGTCGTCGAAAACATGTCGATGGAAAACAAGGCCGCGGGTGATGCCAAAAAACTGAAAAAAATCGTTAAAAAGAAGCCGCCGGAAAAAGGCTATGTGCACTGGGACATCAATACCTTCAATCGGCTGATCAGCTCGCCACCGGAATCCCTGACCTCAAGCTTCCAGGTCTCGCACGGTATGCTGCTGAACATTCTGAGCCGTGACGGCGACGGCTGCCGGGCTATGAAAAATCTGATCCGCAACTGCCATGAAACACCGGCCTCCAAGAAAACTTTAACGAAAACGGCCTTTCAAATGTTCCGTTCGCTGGTGGAACGTGGCATCATCCGTTTCGAATGGCTGGCCGAGTATCGGCATAAGAAAATTCTGGTCGACAGCAACCTGCAGACCGACTTCTCCTTGAATCAGTCCCTCTCGCTTTACCTTCTGGATACGATCAAGCTTCTCGATCCCTTCGGCCCTGACTTCGCCCTCGATCTTTTGACTTTGGTGGAATCGATCCTGGAAAACCCGGAACTGATTCTGCGCAAACAGCTCGACCGCATCAAGTCACGCAAGATGGGGGAAATGAAAGCCGATGGCATTGAGTATGACGAGCGCATCGCGGAACTGGAAAAGCTCGAATATCCCAAACCCAATCGGGAATTCATCTATGAAACCTTCAATCAGTTTGCCGCCACTCACCCTTGGGTGGGCAACGAAAATATTCGGCCCAAGTCCATCGCCCGGGAAATGTACGAATCGTTCTTCTCGTTCGACGAATACATTCGGGATTACGAACAGCAAAGGGCGGAAGGCCTTCTGCTGCGTTATCTGATGGAAGTGTACAAGGTCCTGGTGCAAACCGTGCCCGAGTCGCATCGCAATGAAGAAATCGAAGGCATGATCGATTACTTCGGGCGCATGATTCGCAACATCGACTCCAGCCTTCTGGATGAATGGGAAAAACTCCGGAACCCAGCCGCTATTGCTGCCGCCGAGGCTCAGGAAGCGGCACCCGAAGCCCCGGATATCACGCGCGATATGCGGGGGTTCACGGTACAAATTCGCAATGAAGTCTTCCGTTTTGTGCGAGCGATGGCCGCAGGGGATGGTGAAGGAGCCCTGGCTGTGATCGAAGGCGGGACCTGGACCGTGCCTCTTTTAAGTCAGGCCGTAACACCCTATTTCGATGAACATACGACCATTGTCACCGATCGGCAGGCCAGGCATCCGCAGTACTGCCGGGTGAAGCCTCAAAAGGATCCCGAGGGCTGGCGCGTTGAGCAAACACTGATGGATCCTGAAGAGCACAACGATTGGCAGGTCTCCTTTTTTATCGATCGGCAAAAATCGCGCGAACAGAATCGGCCTGTCCTTGAACTCCTTAAGATAAGCCACGTTGAGGAGGGTTGAACCCTGTCTGGGGCATGACATGCCCCTAATCCCCCTTTTTTTTTGCAGCCAGATCCTCTATTTTACGTCTCCCTTATGGGATGCATCCCCTGATGCGCCATTGATACTATGTTTGGAGACCTTATGAAGACCTTTTTATCCGCAGCTCTCATCAGCATGGTCACAGCTTCCGCTGCCCAGGCCGCCGCCGTTCAATTTGAAACCCGGGCCTTTCATTCGAATCTGCGGCTCGATGCCAAGGAAACAACCCATTCCATCAATGGCACCGAAGTCGGCACGGAACGCGTCCACGAGACTTTTGATAACACAGCCGGCGGTGGCGTGGCTGTTGTCTTTAATCTGGATGAGCATCTAGATCTGGGCCTGGGCTATTCCCGCGCTCGTTATTTCCCTGGCGCTGACGTCAGGACTGATCAGACGATGATCTCAGCATTTTCCCGCTGGACTCTTTATCAAAGTCCTGCCACCCGATTCTATTTCCTGGCTGGCCTTACGCAGCATGATCTCGACTCCCTCGACACCGGTGGGCGCTCGATGACTGTTGAATCCTCGATCACGCCTGTGATGAACTACGATGTCGGCCTTGGCAATATGTGGACCTTCGGTATCGCGAACGTGGGTCTCGAATACAAATATTCCAACACCTTCGGCCGCGGCAATTCCAATGCCACCATCCGTACCGCCATGCTCGACGGCAATGGCCTCGTCGAGACACAAATCATGAGCGAATTGAAGCATTTCAGAATCGAGCAGCAGGAACTTTCCCTGAGCCTCGGCATTACCCTCTGAACCTTGGCCTATCCGGGATGGATCGCATCGCGCGGACCATCCCCACCCCGTCTCCCCGTATTCGTAGTTTCCCGTATTTACATTTTCACGCTATAATCTAGAGAGACAATCGCAAAGTCTTGAATAAAAGCCAAAGTATCTGTTCTTTGCTCGATGCTGCAGAGAGTTAAGAGTGTGGAGGCCGTTGGCATGTATTACAAGATCCTGGCTCTGGATGGTGGTGGATTGCGTTCCATTTACTCGGCACAGCTCCTGTTCCGTCTGCAGGATCAATTTCGAATCATGGATAAGGTCGATATGATCGCCGGCGTGAGTGGTGGCGCGATCATAGCTGCTGCACTTTCCTGTGGCTGGTCGGCGAGTCAGATCGTGGATTTTTTCGAGAAAGACGGCCCCGATATCTTTGAGCGCACCGTCTATCCCGGGGTGATCGATGACATCGCCTATATGCACCGCAGCAAGTACGGTCAGGGCCGGCGCCGCTTCTTCACCCAGTACTTCGGTGACAAAAAACTCGCGGATGCGCGCAAGACCCTGGTGATCCCGAGTTTTGATGCCCGACACAAATCCGGCATCTGGCAAACGGTCTCGTTCAACAATTTCAAAAATTCGCCTCTGCGCAATGCCACGCTGGTGGACGCGGTGATGAGCAGCAGCGCCGCTCCGGTTTATTTCCCAGTGAATCCCACCGAGGTCGAAGGTTTCGCCACCAAGTATATCGACGGTGGTTTCTGGGCCAACAATCCGAGCGACACCGCTTTCAGTGAAGC
Organism: Oligoflexus sp.; assembly: GCF_035638955.1. Taxonomy (GTDB): domain Bacteria; phylum Bdellovibrionota_B; class Oligoflexia; order Oligoflexales; family Oligoflexaceae; genus Oligoflexus. Next base: position 21,833 of record NZ_DASQYZ010000069.1, read on the forward strand.
CGTACGCGACGATCACGGCGGCGCGCAGTGGGACAAGGTGGTCGTCCTCTCCCTGGGAACAACGCGTGGGAAGAAGGTGCTGACCACTTCCAAAAATAATTTGGGTTGGATGGATTGGTTCAAAGCCGATCTGATCGATATGATACTCGATGCTGCGGCCAAAAGCGCTGTTGACTATAAAATGCAAAACTATCTGGGGCCGCGTTATCAGCGCCTGGATACTGTCCTGGAAGAGCCCATTGATTTGGATGACATCTCCAGTATCTCGCGTCTGGTTGAACTCGCCAATGCCTATGATATTGATCCCGTAGGCAACTGGCTGGAAGGTTTTTGGATTTGATGTTAAAAAATAAAGAGAGTCGACATGTTGCGTAAATTCCTGCTGGCCTTGCTGCTGAATTTGTGTGCCTCAAAACTTGCCCACGCGGCTGGCCCTTTCGGTTTGGGTATCGTGCTGATCGATCCTACCGGCCTGAGTGCCAACTATTATTACGAGAAGCAAAAGAGTCTCTCCGCCGGCCTCGGCTGGGGCAGTTCCCATTTGCGTTTGAATCTGGATCATCTTTGGTACCGCCCCAACATTGTGGTGATCGACCGTATTCCCATCGATCTCTATTTTGGAGTGGGCGGACGCTTTTATCAGCATGAACGTCGCAACGGAGATAATGAAAGCGAGATCGGCGTGCGGGTGCCCGTCGGCGTTTCCTACCATTTCCGCAAAGTTCCCATCCAGGTCTTCGGCGAACTCGGGCCGGCTCTGGTCATTGTCGATGATTCGGCCTTTATCATCGATATTTCCCTCGGTGGCCGCTACTATTTTTGATCCTATCCCATTCATCCCATAATGCTGGCGCGCATAAGGAGATCTCTCGTGCAAATTCCACGCCGCGTCCAGTCGTATTTCCTGGCTGAGAATTTTCCTGCTGAATATAGGGGGCGGGTGGGTATGGCACGCGTGTTCACCTGGTGCGCTATCTCAGGATTTGGCGTGCAGGGCTTCTCTGCCCATGTCTTTCTCAAAAAACCCATGCTGGCTTTATTTTCGATGGGCTGCATTGCCATCATGCTGCTCGCGATCCGACTCAACGATCAAGGCAAAGTCAAACCCGCCCGTCTGATCCGAATGATCACGGCCCTGGTGTTTTTCTATTTCATCACCGATCAAACCGGAGGTCAGCACTCCGCCGGCTTTTTTTGGGGTTATGTGTTCATCATCGGGTCCATGTTTTCGTTTGGAACCGCATCAGCCTTACCAACATCAGTCGCACTCATGGCGCTTGCGTCCTATTATTACGTCCAGACCTGGGATCACCTGCATTACTATCAGTATATTACGGGCCTGCTCTTTGTTTACTTTCTGTCTTATCTCTTCGACCGCCTGTCCAAATACTTCATTAATTATGCCGATAAGAAGAAAGCCGAGGCGGAAGTGGCCCGGGAACAGGCTGAAACTGGGCGTCTGGCTACCAAGAGTATTCTGGAATCCATCAATGAAGGCATTCTCTCGATCCTCCCCGGCGGCGTGATCGACAATGTCCCATCCCCTTATTTTGCGCGCCTCATCGAACAGGACGCCTACGCCGGTCGTTCGATCAAAGAAGTTTTACTGGACAAACTTATGATCAGTGCCGACTTGAAAGATCAATCCTGGCAGGCGCTTCTTGTTGGAAAAGAAGCGGAGGCCCGATCCCGCTGGTGCTTCCAGATTTTTCACTAATGCCGGTTTCAGATCCGCGCGGTAGCCACGTTCGAGCGACGTACGCAACGTGGAGAAGGTGCGATGAAAATTAGGCATAATTCCACAAAAGTATTCACAACTCAGGTTTGACCCGGTGTCCTGCGACAGAAGCTGAGCTGGCTCATTGATCCATCCAAGCCAGAACCAGGTGCTACGGATGTCGAGTTCGGTTGCACGTAGTGGATAGACATCGTCGGCGAATCCATCACCCTGATAATAACCGCCAACCCGGTCCTTTGAAACGGCTAAAGATGGCAGTTTGGACCGCATGGCGTCAGCAATTGGAACGCCCATGCAAGGGGTGATGAGAAAGCAGGGTCCCTGATCTTCGCCCCTGCGGAAAACGCTGGCACGTGCGAGATCACCCAGCGGTTGTGTTGCGTTTGCAGAAGCTGAGCGAGGGGAAGCACGGATTCGCGAACGATCATGCAGCGACGGAATAGAAGATCTCAGCGGAGGTATCACCCTCTGCTTCGAGCTGTCGTTTTCGAATGATCCTCATCGACTCAAAACCGCCAATTGTAATCTTTGCCGTTCGAAACCTCTTGAAACCTAACGTGGCTCTGCATAGCTGCTTGATGGGCCTATGGTCCTGCTCGATAACATTGTTCAAATATTTGTTCTGACGAATTTCGATATCGGTGCCTTCGCCCTCATTATGGGCCTGAATGCCGGCGGCGTTGGCTCCGCTTTTGTCGATGGTGATTTTTATGGGTTCGTCATTTAACTTGACAGCCCTGGAGAGAAAGCGTTGTGCGGCTTTCCGGTCGCGCTTTGCCGGTAGCAAATAGTCGACTGTATTGCCTTCCTGGTCGACTGCCCGGTAGAGGTATTTCCACTGGCCTTTGATCTTGATATAAGGGTGAGTAGACCCTGGCGTTTCATCCAGAACCCCTCTTAAAACCGGACGGGAACCTCTCGGCTCATCCGGCTTCCACCGATCTAATCTTTTACTGATACCCGTGCCACATTCCTTGTTGCCAATGCACAAAGAGATTTGGTCGGCGCGTCTCGAAAAACCATCCACTGCTCGCGTCCGTCATCGACTCCCAGTAGGAGATATGGGCGTCCCGAGTTGCATTTCAAATACGTGGCCAGCGGTCGTGACAAACATGATGTTTTTATCTCTGCCGCCTAAAGCGACATTGGTTGTGTTGTATCCGAAACCTGTGATCTTGCTGAGCAGCACGCCTGTCGGAGCATAAACGTAAACGGCCTGCTCACGAGGAATAGCCGCATAGACATTGCCGGCGCAGTCGACGGCCATCCCGTCCACATTAAAACCGGGCGTCGCCAAAATTCCGTCTGGTTTGGTATTGCCATCGGTTTCAATCAGGTAACGGAAAATCTTTCCATCTCCCCCGCCGGCATAAAGCACGGTCTCGTCAGGGCTCAACGCGATACCGTTTGGTTGCTTCAGATTTAAATCGACGGGAACCACCACTCGCTCCGGGGTCAATGCGTAGACCCCCGTGACCGAACCTCGTCCTGGACGGCCGTCGCGCTGATAGTTGGGGTCCGTAAAGTAAATAGTGCCATCACTTCGCACGGTAAGATCGTTGGGTGAGTTGAAATTTTCACCAAGGTACGAGCCTCCCAAAGATGCACGGGTTCCATCAGCTGAAATCTGAGCCAGCTCCTGACGGTCATGCAGAGCGGCGATGACTTTATTATCCCGATCGACAGCCAGACCGTTGCTGCCAAATATTCCCTTGTCACTCCAGATACTCCAGGCATTATTTTCAAATTTTAGAATCGTCGTCGGAGGACCCTTGCCGTAGGTGGGGTCGCTGAAGTTCCATGCCGACACAAGGAGAGCCTGGGAATTTTCCAGCCACACGGGCCCTTCCATGAATTGGAAAGTAAAAGGGACAGGGATTTCCCGAGGCGTACCAGGATTGCTGAACATTTCGGGTGAAGAGCTCATCGTACACATTTCGTTCGGGGTGACCGGAGCTGTCGCATCCGGGACCGGGTCTCCACCTGTGGTATCGATACCATCTGCGTCCACGGCTTCATCAGTGCCCGAGGGAAGCACCTTTTCAACCTGGCCGCGCGAGTTTGAGCTTTTTGAGCAGGAGAGGCTGCATGCAGCCAGGAGAAGCATGGTTTTCATATTTTTTGTGGACATCATATCGTTCCTTCTTGATTTAATCCAATGCGGTCAGTCGACCATTGCTGTCACCGAACGAGCTCATGGACGCCAGGGCTTCCGTCGCGGAACGAATCGCCGCGTGGTTCGGCATCGAGCCCTTGATGGTCGGAAGCGTAGCCTGTCCGATCTTTTGCGCAAGCGTCACGAAGAGGTTTGTCAAACGCACAGGTGCGGGTGAGGCTTCGTATTTATGGTTCCAGTCCTTTGGGTTGGAGCTCGGGTAGTTGACGCATTGGCCGCCTTTGTGATTGAGTGTACCCCCTCCTCCTCCGGCCACGATAACGGGCAGATTGTTGTGAGAATGCGAATTTCCGTCAGCCAGACCGGAAACGCTCAATCCGATGAAATTATCGAATAGCGTTCCACTCCCTTCAGGCGTCTCTTTGAGCTTCCTGTAGAAGTAGGCGATCTGATCGTAGCAGAATCGGTTAATTTCCCCAAAACGGTTCAGATTCGTGACCTGCTGAGGGGTCGCTCCAGCCGTGTTGTAGGTCCCGTTGTCCATGATGGAGACGGAGTGATGAGAGAAGGTTCCGTGCCATTCGCCGGGAAACCCAAGTTCACGGGTGAGGGAACGATTCGATCCTTCTCCATCGAACATGAACATGAAGATACGGGAGGCATCACACTGCATCGCGAGGACGGCAAGGTCGAAGAACAATTTCATATGCGTGTCCAGACGCAGATAAACTCCGTCCGATCCGGTCGGTCCGCTCGCAGGACGCGAGGGAACCGTGCATTGCGGCGCAGTAATCTCCTTGTTCAGGTTTGCTTCCATCTCGTAGATTCCTTCGAGATACTGATCCATCCTTTGCTTATCGGTTAGACCCACTTTACTTTTCAGTGCCTTTGCATCCTGCATGACAAAATCAAGGACGCTCTGTTTGCGTCTTCTGATTTTAGCAAGAGCTGAATCGCCGTTACCGGAGGTCGGCACGGCCATTCCCCCAAAAAGCTGATCGAAAACATCGCGTGGATCCAGGATTTTAGGCATTCCCGTCGTCGCATTCGCCCATGAACACTTCTGATACAGAGGTGCGTAGCTATCCGAGTCCCCTGCGGCGTTGGTTGTGCACATCTGAATCGAGGCTTTTCGCGTCAAGGCGCCGAAAGCCTGGGCAAATCGCTGATCAATGGATGGTCCGCCCGCATTGATTTGGGCCGGGTTCGCAGTTCGGTACGGGACATGCCCACACCATGTGGCCACGGGTGTTCGGCCGTGATCCCCGGGCAATGGGTTGGGTGGAGCGAAACCTGGAATGCAATCGAGACCTTTGAAGATGCTCATCTGGTTCTTGAAGGGAGCTAGCGAGGCGATCATCGGGCTCAGGGTATGGCTTGAATTCGTGCCCACCGTGGTCTGGTTCCAGTTCTGCATGTGATGGCCATTCGGCATGAAGATTCCGGCGAAGCGCACAGGCTTTGCTTCAGAACCCGCCGCATAGGCTCGCTCCATGGAGGGCAGCATCGCTTCGAGCAGTGGAAGGCCGATCATGAGATTTCCCATGCCCGTAGCGCTCGCCCGTAACAGATGCCTTCTGTTGATTTCCCAATTCTTCATGGTGTTCCCTCGGATTTGCGTTTACGGAAAGGTGTGCTGAGGATAATCCTTTCGAGAGCGCCCTTGATGTTATCCTTGTCCAGGCCGACCATCGCGTCAGCAGCCTGATTCACCTCACACCGTTCAGCGTCGTTCAGGACATGGTTAACCGAATATGTGAAAAGCTTCTCCACAAAGCATCTTCGAAATTCCTCCTGCGGGCCCAGAAGAGGAGCAAGCTCGGCCGCATTCGTAAAAGCACCTCCACCCGGCATCTGTCCTGAAGCATCGATGGGATTTCCGCCCTCATCCTGCGTCCTGTATTCGCCGATTGCATTGAAATTCTCAAAGGCCAGACCAGGAGGATCTAATAGGTCGTGGCAGCCTGCACAAACCGGATTCTGCCGGTGCGCGGCCAGGGTTTCACGCATGGAGGAACCGGGTGAAGGCGGCGGGAAATCCGTTTCCACATTGGGTGGCGGATCTGGAATTTTCGTGCAAAGAAGTGCCATTTGAACAAGCCTTCCCCGTTTCACAGGTGAGGTCCGATCCGAGTTAGCGGCGAGCAGAAAAGAGCCCTGTCCGAGGATGCCCCTGCGCAACGAAGGGGCTGTATTGACTTTGACGAAATTGCTTCCGTCCACAGCAGGAAGCCCGTAATGGGATGCAAGAGCGTTGTTAACATAAGTAAAAGGAGCATCCAGGAGGTTTCGAGTCGGCAGATTGTTGTTCATGAGATCCTGGAAGAACAGCTTCGTTTCGGTTTTGAAAAGATCTTTCACAGAGTTTTTCCATGCCGGGAAGATCGTGGAATTGGGCTGAAGCGTATCGAGGTAATGATGGTATTCCAGCCAATGGGAAACGAAACTCTCCACGAACTGTTCCGCTTTCGGGTCCGCTATCATCCGGTTGAATTGTTGCAGGAGTGCGGCCTCATTCTGCAAGTTTCCACTGGCGGCATCGCTCATCAACGCCGTGTCCGGCGGACCATTCCATATCATATAGGAAAGACGTGAGGCGATTTCATAACTGTCGAGGTTTCTGGTTTCCGCAACAGCAGGGTTTGGATCCAGTTCGATGCGGTAAATGAAATGTGGGGAGAGGAGGATGGCTTCAAAAGCCGAGGTCAATCCCTCTGCGAATGTATCACCAGCTGAGGTCGAGGCCGTCACGACCTGCAGGATTCGAGCCTTTTCGTCGCTAGCGGGCGGCCTTCGGAAGGCCTTTTCCATAAAGGGATGAAGGATGGAAGCGGCGCAGGTGGAAACCTGGTCAGGAGTTGGGACGCAGGTCATAAGTCCCCCCTGTTCTTTGGACCGAGCAAGACGGGAGGCGACATTCTCCCCTGTGAGTGCGAGCTTATTCAGGAGGAGGGCGTCCATCCCCAGGGCGGAAAGATTGTTATCGAAGCCCCCTCCGATGGGATCCTCGGGAAATTCCGATGTAAAATTGTCTGTGTATCCGGTGATGGCACGAAGCGTATTGCCCAGTTGCCTCACATTCAGTCGTCCTATAGGGTTGAAAGTGAGATTCTGATCGATCGAGCAGGAATTTCTTAAGAAAGCGTGATCTTTCAGCTTGTTCCGCAAAGAGATTTCCTTTTTCTCCGGATTGATGTAATTCACGAATTCCCTGCAACCTGTTCCCGCGATCAAAATGATCAGACCGACAGCTCCTAAATACTTCATGCGATACACCCGTCCTTTATCATCAGCTTCAGAGTTGGGCTCTACTTTTTTTCATCAGGATTCCCACTGGGCGCCTTGCCTGGAAAATGGTGAGATCCAATTCACCCACCCGTACGAACTCATGGTACACACCAGGCCCAAATGAGATTTGGTTGAAAATGCCAAGGGAGTTTTGAGTTGAGCCATGGCTCCCCAAGCAGCGCTGCGACAGAGTTCAGGGGCAGACATGGTCGCGTTCCGCTTATAGCAGAAAATGTACCCATGCTTCTCGTGCTGCAAGTTCCACGATTTCCTCGATATCTAGATACTCCTGGCCACGGCGAGGGTTCTACAGCTGACAAAGCTTTGGGCGAAATGCTCGCTGTGAATTGTCATGGTTCTTCGTGATCGTGGTTTACACTGTGATCTGCCGAAAATTCGCGATGGATAAAATTTTGGCTGCCGATCAAGTGATCTTGATGGCCATGCGTCATTTGCAGGAATTGCGAATGGCTGGGAGCGATGCGAGAAAAAAATTAACATGGCGCTTGTGCAATAGAGCAGGACTCCAGAAATAATGCCTACAAAAATTGAGCTAGCTGTCAAAACCATTGAGAAATTTCAAAGTAAGCCCTTCCATGAAAGCCTTGGCGTTCAGGGGCCTGCTGAATTTACAGGCATTCTTTCCGGGGCCCTGCATGATCGAGCGCAATCGAGCGAAAAGTCCAGATTTGGGAATATGCAGCTGAGCAAGGTACAACGGAAGCAGCTAATTTTTCCTTATATCTCCTATCGCCCTTATTCCTATGACTCGACAAATCCAAAGATGCCTGTCGTCTTATTCCTGGCAGCTTTTTGTGACAGTGTACTTAAGGATATCACCAAGGCGGCTATCGCTGGCAAAAGGGTCCTGAAAGGTCAGATCATGC
>NZ_DASQYZ010000070.1:0-2788 GCF_035638955.1 Oligoflexus sp.
TAATGCGTTTTGCATTTTTACCAAATGCCGAAAATGATCATCTTTTAAACCACTGTATTTTGATCACCAACTGCGGGTGATGAGGCAGGATACGATCAGGTGGGGACGGAGTCTAACCGTGACTTGCTGGGGCGCTTACGACGATACGATCCTTTCTCTAAGACCACTAGACCATGCTGGCCAGCATATCGACGCATTCTTGCTCGGATAAACCCTTCAAAAACGTTATACATGTTTACGATTGCATTGTGGGCCGTGTAACCAAACAACGATGTCTGCGGTGCCCAGGCTTTCCGTACCAGCTGAGTAAGAAAGATTGCGCGGCGGTACCGGTCCCCAGGTTCTGGTAACCAGTCCGGTTCGGGGGGAAGTTCCTTAATCCCGTTGAGGAGGCTTGCTTCTGCCCGGAGGGCTTGTACTGCGTCAAATCTGGCTAGATTGACCAAGGCGGAGGCGGCCCAGTTCAGGGCTTGGTTGATTCCAATATCAAAGCTCCAGATGGCATCCCGTGAATAAACACCGCGCCGTACAGGAAAGTTGAAGCGCAGGTCTTCCATTGGCAGGATCTTGCCACGTACGCATTGTCTATTGTCATCTTCTTCAATGTAAGCACCTTGATAGCCAGCCGCACGAATCAAAGCCATTTCTCGTCCTAAGGCAAGAGCCAGCACGTCCCAGAGGTCATTGCCGTCAATCCTTGCCAGACACTCCTTCCAACTCTCAGGCAGCTCGCCTTCTCCCTCGAGCATCATGCGAAGGGCATTGGTGCCCCCAACCTTTGGTGCCACAGAAATATATCCGTCCGGCAAAATCACGCTGCCTACCCAGTGTGAAGCCGTAACGTCAAACACCCCCTTTGAGTCAGAGCGCGAGACGGAAACGAATTGGTCAATTTTTTCGAGGGCATCACGAGAACGCGTAGGCAGATTCACTGAGAGCTTTTCGTATTCCCGTAACGAGACGCTCGTGGTATTTTTCATGCCGATTCCTTGGTCGACTCTTCTGCATCGTCGGAGGCATCGATCGATCTGGCTGCCTCCTTCCAGAGGGCATTAAAATCATAGTCGCCAATTCGATGCGGAGTTGCGGCAAAGTACTCCTGTAGCAGGGGCTTAACTGCTGAAACCCAAATCTCTTCAGTTGCCTGTTTGTCGAGGCCTATGCTTCGTCTGGTTATATCAAGGAAGTAACTATGCCCCACTCTGAGTCGTGCATCAGGAAGCTTGGAATTGAGGAGATCGAAGAAGCGAATTGCAGTTTCATGCTCATGAGTTCCTGATTCATACCAGGACCGAAGCACGTCCGAGCTAGGATTGAGGTCAATGAAACGGAATCGCCGCCGGAGGGCATAATCCACCAGAGCGAGGGATCGATCAGCGCAATTCATTGTTGCTATGATGAAAACATTGCTGGGAATCGAAAATTGAGTCCTGGAATAAAGCAGGGGCAAAGACTCGGTGCGGTACTCCAAAAGGTAGAGGAGTTCGCCAAAGATCCTGCTGACGTTGCCACGATTGATTTCATCAATGATGAAGACGAATCGCTCGTCTCTAAAGGCCGGGCGGGAGGCCCGTCTGCAAAATTCCACGAATGGGCCAGCGATCTCCTGGTAGGTCATTTGTCCGTGGACAACTCGGGGACGGATACCTTCAATAAAGTCTTCATAGGAGTAGGACTGGTGGAACTGAACCATCGCCACGTTTTCGCGATTCGATGCCAATCCCTCGGCTAGTTGTTTGGCGAGTCGTGTTTTGCCAGTACCCGGAGGTCCGACAAGGATCATCTGTTTTGACGCATGATCATTGCCGACAAGCCCGCGATTAATGACTGTTCTCAATAATCTAAGCTCTTCGCTGTTTGCACCCCAATTCAGCTCTTTTCTTAGATGTGCCCAACCTTGCTCTGTATTCAACGATGGGGCTTTCAGGGGATCTGCTATCTTTATCTCGAGACTCTGGTCGGTGTCCGACCCTTCTTTCGCATCAGGCAGGTACTGCTCATATGCATCAAAGCTCGCCATCGCGAAGAGGGGAATGATATCTTTCATGACCTGCTGGATCAACGTACCCAGGCTTGCTCCCAGGTTGATGGCTTCATCTCGTGGCCACATCCGTTCGATGACCAGGGTTGAGTTTCCTTCCAGGAGGCGGGTCACTTCCTTGGTCGAACACTCAAAGGTACTGCCATCGCGGCGCCCGCTGACATTGAAGTCTGCAATATGAAAACCGGCACTAGAAAGGTAGTCAAGGTATGAGCCGAAATCAAAATCTGTTTCGTCTAGGGCTTCCTTTAGACGTTCTAGGAAAGCCTCGGCTCTGGCCCCTGTCGCAAAACCGGCCGAGATATGATCAGGATGAATGTATACGAAGAGTTGTGTGCCCGTACTTCGCTTGACACCTTTCGGGAAGAAAGCCATCCAATAGTGATAGTGGATGCCACCTCTTCCATAATCATTTTTGGGTATCCTGCTCGTTATGTTCCTTTGCGTCTCAACTTCACTGCCGAATATTTCCGCAACAATCGGAGTCAGATCCTTGATAAGTAGAGCTAATGGTTCGGCAAGGTGAGGCCAAAGTGTTTCAGGAAACTCCGACTTTTACTGTTCATGACTGGATATTTATCTGGGTAGACCACGGCGAGGATTGCTGTGTGCTTTCCGAAGAGAATAAAAATCAGAGATTGGATTTATAGTTCCACGGCAGCCACATCTCAGGTTTCATATAAACCCGCGAGCGGTTTTCTTGCAGCGCGACCAGATAATCGAAGCTGTTGACATTGGCGCTATTGC
>NZ_DASQYZ010000071.1:0-4196 GCF_035638955.1 Oligoflexus sp.
TAACCTCTGTGCTTATAGACAATCAATTCGGTCTAGGGATACTTTTGGGGACAGTGGTCGCCTTTCTCTTATCCAGTTTCGGTTATAAGTGGCTCTATAAGAGAAATAAAAGAGACAGCCTCATCATACAAAAAGGCACAGTAGCGATAAAAAGCTACAATGATATCCAGGAAAGAAACATGTGCTTTTACCAAGAAAACGAAAAGGAATTGCTGGGGTTGCTTCGAATCGCAGTTGAAGATTTAGAGGAAGCAGATAGCAGAGTTGAAGCTGAGGCGTTGACTCGCGCTGTTGATGACTGGATTACCGAGCGCAATATTGAGGGCGTGGCTATGAATGCTGAATTCCTGCTGCATGCTGAAAAGGTCGTCGCCTTCAAGGACCTTATATTTGAAGATGCGAAGGAGGAAAACGCTGACCAATTCAAGGTGTCGGGTGAAATCCGCGACCAGCCTCTACTTCGTTTGGTAAAAGACTCATCGGACGAGCTGAAAGACTAAGAGCCTGTCCAAAATGTTTCTTGGATAGGCTCCATGATTGAAGTTGGCGTCTTGGCAATTGTGCCAACTCCAGCTTTGATGCCGGATAGATGCTGATTTTGGTCAGGATGATTTCAAAGTCGAAGGATCAAATATTTTTCTCCATAGATTTATGGCGTATCTATCGGTCATGCCGGAAATATAGTCTGCAATAATCTGATATTTTTGATTCTCAAAAGTATCATCTTTCCGAGCGGAAATGATGTGCTTTTGAACATGCTTCGGCATAATTTTGAATAGACTGGTTTGCTCGAAATGTTCACCCAGGAGGTTATCAGTTGCAACCGCCCAAAGATCAACAATCACTTTTTCTGCCAGAATTTCATTTCGGGCGATTTCGTGATCGTTGAGAATGTGATTTCGATAAATGTCAATCTTCGTTTCTTTTAATCCTTTACTTTTGTCAGAATACAGCAGGTTTAAGCCACATTTGTTTGCGGAAAAGTATGAATCCATGATTTTTGGCAATGAATTAATGTCAGAACCAGAAGGAACTTGATGGAAAAATGACTCAATGTTCTTTCTTGCGGTACTAACGAGAAACCTGAGAACATACGTCAAAACATTGGAATAATCATTTCCGTCTTGGCATTCATTGAGAACCTGATTCCAAGTAATGGGTTTAGCGTTCAGATTTTTGTCAAGACGTTGAATGTTTGTAAGGATTTTCTCCGCCGATTGATCGGAAATTAATCCAAGTTTCAACGCATCTTGAATATCGCCGGAAATATATGAAATGTCGTCCGCAGCTTCCATGATATAACAAGCCGGATGACGAAAGCGTTCGGTTCCAGTTTCACTGACGACATCCTGGATGATCTCCTTCTCGTAACTATAGTAGCCAGGATATTTTGCAGCATTGTCTCTGAAGGATTCTGCCTTATATTTCATTACAGAATCAACAAGCGCGCAAGTTACTCCGAAAGGCTGCCTTGAAATACTGCCAATTAGAATTCGAATATTCTGCTTATTTGCCTCAAAGTAATTATTTTCTTGACCTTTCAACTCCTTCTGATTCGACATCAGGTTTTTTAGGACCATTTCTCCTTTGTGCCCAAAAGGAGCTTGCCCTATATCATGTGCTAGACAACTAGATGAAACAAGATCCTCAAAATCTTTTTCGAAAGAATCAGGCAACTTCGAAAATCTTTCCTTTGCCAGTTTTGCAAAGTGTCTTGATAGCTGCCGACCCACCTGCTCAACTTCAATAGCATGTGTAAGGCGTGTCCTGGGAAAGTCCAATTCAGGATTTAAAAAGACTTGGGTTTTAAACGATTGGCGTCGAAACTGTGATCTATAGATAATTGATCCATAATCTCGAAGAAATGCTGGTCGATCTACTGCCGTGGGGTGAGTATCATCTTTCTCGATTCCTTTAAATGTCACAATCTTTTCACACATCCATTTGATTGCCATAAGTTTCTTTCTATTCTGAAATTATCATCCAAAAACAGCTCGATATAGCCGCTCGGCAACAATCCAGCTAAAATGTAGTAAAGTTTCATTCCCCAGGATAAACCAAGAATAGTAAGCCCTTACAGAAATAGGTCTTCTGTCGGCCTGTTTGATCATCTGAGATTTCCGAAGCAAAAGAGATTGCTCAGAAGCAACCCTCTGATGGACTGGGTTGAAGTTGCTGGCCTGGGTTAGAGAATGCGTTGATACGGGTAGGAAAGCAGGGCCTGAATAGACCCCTCTTGATGAGTGAGATCCTGGTCTAATGTGTATTCGCGCTTTTCTTCAGCCAAGCCTGATAGCCTTGCCACAGCTGGCGACCCGCGTGGATTATAGCAGATTGGGAATAAAACCCGGTCATGTGACGAAGATATGCTTCCAGCTGCGGCCAGCTTTCAACATAGGGAAAATTGCTGTTGCTTCTTATATCGTCTGTAAGGTCTCCAGCGATACTGTGCGTACTCCTGCGGCATAGAATATAGTAGAAAAACGATTTAGAATCACCTTCGCGAAACGCCTGCGGATTGTTCCGTCTGACGTAAGCAATCCTCCACGATTTCTCGTCCATTGCGAAGTAAGCATTCGAGCCGTTTATTTCGAATTTGAATCCAGCTATGATACTGGCTGTAATGAAGTCGCCATTTGCAATGTAGCCAATATCCTTTTCTACAAAATGCTTCATACCATAGCTGCCTTGCCCCCTATAAATAGATTTGGAAGGAGCAATGGCATTGGTTTTCAGCCAATCCAAAGTCGCTTCGACGCGATGGTGATGAGCACGGAGGGCAAGCCGATACTTCGCAAGGAATTCGGTGCGTTCCTGCTTGCTCTTTCCACAGTGGTCAGACACCCCAAAGCCAAACCTGCTCAAGGTTGGGTTTTTCTGCAGTGTGATCGCTATCTGCAGTTGGACGGGGGTAGCTTCCACCAAGTCTGCCCATTTTCCGAATTCATTCTCGACCGCAATCACATGTTGAGTGCTCTCAATCCTGATCTCATTCTCTTCGGAAAGGACCGATCTTATTCGTGCCCCAGCAACCTTGGATTTTCCATGGAACTCGCAAAGGAGACTCTTCGCTTGTTGGTCAAAATATTCTACGAGTTGAGAAACATTGGTCATGACATCATCCTGTTTGGTCTCGCCATAAGGGCGACGGGCCGAGCTGAAGAGTACAGCAGTCCTCGAAAATTTCAAGCGCATTGGGGTGCCTGAAACCTATGACGAGCATGACTTTACTGTATTTTTGAGGAGTGTGTAAATTTGCCTCTGTGCAAACATTCTCCGCATTCCCTTCCGATAGGCACCTAGTTTATAGTCCCTCCTGCAACTGGGAAGGGCCTCATGATTCGTGTGTTTGCAGAGCTTCAAGATTCAGATACGGGCAGCTGGGGATATGATTGCCCTTATTGCCGAGATTATCTTACCGTTGATCAGCCTAACACCAAAGCCAAACAGATCAGATGTGACAACTGCTCGGCAACCTTCCTTGTTACCTTCTACGATGAACAATCAATCCTAACTTGAGCGGGTTTTGCCGTTGAACTTTGCATAAATTAACGCCAGCTTTTTTTGGGTCCTTTCCCCAATAAAAACCGGAGGGTGACGATCAACTTCGATCGCTCGCTAAATTTTTAAAAAAATTTGCGCTACCACGTTCCTAAAATTGAAAAGATGTCAACCGCTTGAAGCCCTTGTTTTCCGAATCTTTCCATCATTCCTATTTTTTGATCGCCGCTGGTAACAGTGGTAATCCGGGGCGGTGAACTGGAGTGGCAAACGAGAAGGTCAGCGTTTCAATCCGGGAGTTCGCGCGAATCGTTGGAGTCTCGCACCCGGTTGTCCTTACGGCGATCAAGGCAGGAAAGCGCCTGCCGACAGCCGTCATCAGTGAGGAAGGAAAGCCAAAAATCCTTGTCTATGAAGGCTGTGTCGAGTGGTATCAAAACAAGGATCACAGGAAGGATCGACGCCTGGGAGAACCATCCCAGACCTTGCCCCCCGATGGCCAGGAAATGGACCCCCCAGATTCGAACAAGATGCAGCGGCACTACGATGCGCTGCTCTCCAAAGTCACCTTCATGAAGGAAACGGGCACCCTGACAACCGTTGATAAGTTCAAAACCGAAGCCTTCACAGTCGCTCGTACCGTCCGCGATAGCCTTCTCTACCTCCCTAATGAAAGCGGCTCGGAGCTGAAAAAA
>NZ_DASQYZ010000072.1:0-3178 GCF_035638955.1 Oligoflexus sp.
GCAAAAGATGTTCTGCTCTGTCAGACATTTTTACATTGAATCTGACCTTACATCTCTAGCTTACGCCCGATCCCTGACATCCAACGGCAAAACCGATGGCGTGGTTTTCGGAATCAGAAAATCATTATTTGATAACCGGACCTCGGCCCAGGATGTGATGAGCTGGAAGGAGCAAACCAATTTTACTGAAGCTCCTGAGTATGAAGTCAGGGCGGATTTGCCCCGCGTTGTGTTCAAAGAGACCAAGAGTATGAATTTGGCTCTCTATTACATTTTGGTGCATGAATTTGGTCACTTCTTTGATTTCGCTAATAACGTCTCGGCCAATGGCTGTGAAAAAAGCAGTCCAAATGCCAAGAGCTGCAGTTATTCGGGTGAATCAACCTGGGGCAGTCTGAGTTGGGACGATTATGTCACGATCAAAAGCGATCTGGCTTTGATCGAACCCAAGTCCTTTTGTTTTTACTCGTGTGAGGAAAATACCCGAACCCGGGCTTCGCATGACAGCCTCTATGAGGGGTTTGAAAAGATGCCCTTTGCCACCACCTACGCAACGGGAAATTCTGTTGAGGATTTTGCTGAGACCTTTACATTCCATGTCAATTCCATGAGCAGATCCTGGGAAAAATCGTATCTGCTGCCGAGCGGCAAGTCCATTTCCCTGACAGAACGATATGAAAGCGAGCTGCTTGAAAAGAAGCGGACTTTTGTCCGGAAATTTCTGGAGCAGGAAGCACTGCTGTATCCTTGACGAAATCCCGTCCAACGCGGGGCATGGCCCCATTGTCACCCCGCTCCCCATCCGTCACCCCGCTCCCCATCTGGGGATGGGTCCACGGCCGAAATCCATTTGGAAATGGCCGTTGACGACAACTCCCAAAGCGTCCCTAACTGCTGCAATGGAATAGCGATTCGCATGGATGGCAGCTCTTACCGCGTCCTTGAGTTCTTCAGAATAACGCCGGGAACGTGGGTTGAGTTCACTCTGAAGCTCGCTCTTAAATTTCATTATTCCACATGAAGACTGACGTCCGTGGCCACCACAAAACGCACATCCGTCCAGGCATTCAGGACGGTAAAATACAGCCACCCATCGGAACGATAATGGGGGAACTGCGCGTAGTAGCCTTTCGGCATTTTGGTCAGGGCAATTGGTTCTTTGCCGCGCAAAAGATCATAGACGAGAATGTCAGCGGATGACTCCAGACTGTTGACCCTTTGGTTTTTATTCTCGTAGCGATAATAAGCCAGCATGCGTTCGTTAAACGATACATTGGGCTTTTCGCCCCCGTCGGTGCAGAGCAGCGCGGTGGACGCATCATCCAAGGCAGGCAATTTTCCATTGGGGAGATCAATTCGGTACGCATCTCGTAAAATGAAGACCCTACGGAAATACGGATATTCACGTTTTTTTTGCCTTGGTGAAAAATTTAGCCAGGATGGACAATTTCCCCGAAAAATATCGGATGGCCGGTATTCTGCTGGCCGCGAAATTATTCTGTTTTCTCGATCCCTTTGTATCCATTGCGACTTGGACAAGGATGAGGCGTCCTGATCTTCTTACGTAAAGATAATTAGAAGGGGATTTGAAAAAGGGAGACCTTTGACGCTCGTGCCTTTGCATTATTTCCTGTAATCAGGAATAAAAACGCCAGGAAATTTCAAGAGTCAACACCAGAGCAAGCTCGCAGATGTCCGGCTTTCGACTCTACGGCTCGTGTCGGTCTCGACTTCTGGTCACTGCAGCCGGAGCCTGGTTCCGTGAACTGGCTATCGAGGCCCGAAATGCCAATCCAGGCATCTGAGAGCAGCACGTCGGTGCAAACTCATACCTGGAAAATAAAACAGGTCTGCTCTTCGCAGACCTGATGCATGTCAGACACCGGGAACAGTGTGGATTTCGCTGCCTTCGTTGTCCTTGAGTTCGAATTCGGTCTCGCTCAACCAAATGAGTTGCGATCCGCCTGTGACGTTTTTTTGAATTGGACTGCCGATCGAAACGCCTTTGGAGTCGAAAATAGTGACTGTAATGTCGTAACGAGGTTCGTCCGGTCCACAGCTTTCCGGTTGCAGACGTTCGATGAGAATGTAACGACCCGAAGGGGACGGCACAGGACCGATTGAGGCATTGCAACCATCAGTCGGAACAGGTTCGCTGGCCAGGAGGCGGCGTTGACCGCTGGCGAGATCGAGGGAGCTTGCTTCAATGCGCGCTTTATCCTTCACTCCGATTTGTCCAGTCAGCAGAATATAGCCAGCATCGGAACGAACAGCCGCGACTAACATTGACCCTGGCAAGCGCTGGGATTCAAGATAAACTTTTTTTGAACCTTTCAGAGTAAAAGCCCGTGAACAGGTTTTTTGCTTCAGGATGCCCGTTCCGCTTCCAGGGATCGGATCCTTTATAATTTCTTCTGTAATTTCCAAGCCATAACCGGTCTTTTCATCGGCCTGATAGTATTCATCCCACGAACGTGTCCTCCAGAATGGCCAATACAGGGGGGAAGTACCGTCTTTCAAGGCTCCGGCTGTCGCACATTCAGACGATTTGGTCCAATCCAGGATACCTTTTTGGGTCGATGTTTCGGAGTCATTTGATCCGCAAGCCCCGGTCACCAGGCTAACCAAGACAGAACAACTCATGAATAAAACGGAACTTTTCATATTTCCTCGTCCATTGGAAGAAGGTTCCCGACACTCAAATCGAAAACAATAGTGCAAATCAGCTACCAAAGTCGCAGGGACTTGGCCAGTAAAATGGTCGGCTTTGTTGCGTTTGCAAAGTCTGGGCGGGAAAATGTCTGGAGTCGCGAGCAGTCATGCAGCCAGGGAATAAAAGATTTCAGCAGTGTTTTGGCGACTGAGAACAGGAGCCCCATGGCGTGATTTGCCGGAAGTTTTTGGTCCCTGGTCATCCTGCTACAATCAGTTCAATCGCTGGTCGAGCAAGGGCATTATTCAGTCGCTCGTCGAAGCATATGCCGATCAATCTGATGATGAATGGAATCTCATGGATTCCACAATTAACCGGGCTCATCAACATGCTGCAGGCGGCCCAAAAAATCAGGACTCCGCCCTGGGTCGATCCAAAGGCGGATTGACCAGCAAGGTTCATATGCTGACCGATGCGCATGGAAATCCTAAAAGCTTTGAAGTGACCGAAGGGAACGCACATGAT
>NZ_DASQYZ010000073.1:0-5093 GCF_035638955.1 Oligoflexus sp.
CTTAAGACTCCCGATCCGCGCTCGAATTCCTGGACATCTGTATCGAACACGATGAACCTCACGATGTTGAATAGTGAGGTCGCAGTGGAAAAAGTTGAACTGAATGCTGTCGGAACAGCGACCGCTTTAATTGCCGTGGCGAAAACCGCCGTCACATCGGGGCATTTGACAAAAGTCCATAGAACTCGAGTCCGTTTCGATTTGGCAAGTTTGAACCCGCCTGTTTCTGGCAGCATTGCAAGCTCCGGAAATTCTGCATCAGGGCCTGTAGCGGCCAATCCTGCAGGCTCGCCTGCACAGTCAAACCCTTCTGGAACTTCTGCTGGCCCCATCCTCGCGAGCAACTCTCCAACTGCAAGTGGCGGCCCGTGCGGAGGCACGCTGTCGCCTGGAAATTCTGCGGCTTCGAGTCAGACAGGGAGTAATAACGCAAACTCTTCTGCTCAGGGACAGAACACGGCAGCCTCCGCCCAAACAACGGCCGACTCTGCGGCAACCTGCTCGCAATCTCAAACAGGTGGGAATTCTGCAACGGCAACGACGACCGCAACAGGCGCCAATGTAAATGCAAAGAGTACAACCACCACAACTGGCAATAGCGCAACATCGATCAACACAGTAACAGCAGGCGGCAGCAGATGAACTGCCTGGATCTTCCGGGCCCAGGGTTCCAGATGATTCCGGAGCAAGGCTTCCACCACCGTATTTTCGATTGTCCTTGAATCTATTTTTGCGGTCCTCGTCGGATCTTATCAAGTTATCAAGCGGCGATGATTTGATTTAGAAATGCAATCGTTGGCTGGAATAGGACTCATTATTGTCGCGACCTATTGGGTCAGTTCAATCTGCTCTTTCGAAGCACTCTAGCGTGTATAAATGGCATAATTACGTGTAACCGTCTGATTTAAAAAGAATTGTTTATTGGATGCGATTATGCAGCCTTTTTGCATGACAGAAAAGCCTACTGGACGGGGATTTTTGACTCTTCGGCGACTGTGGATAAGTTCGCTGCATAAAATGTGAAGATGCTTAGCTTAAACGACACAATGCATCTTTATGGCGCAAAATGTTGTTTTTTTCAGTGAACCCATGGATATTTTGATCATTTTTTAAAAACATAAATATTACAATGACTTAGGTCAGCAAACATTCCAGAGATTTTGTCATCCAAAATGGCACCCTTATATGACCACAGAAACTTTGATTTTGCGGCGTAAAGGACAGCTTAAATTTCTTAAGTTATCCTTGCCTTGCACCCGCCAAAAGATCGGAGCTTTGCCTTAATTCAGGTTTTAATGGGATTCGTAATCAGCGGGCATTATGGATTATATGAGTGCCTTATCACTTGTGTCATTGAAACGAGAAACATGGCGATATCATTGTGCTCTACATCGGATGTTAAGTGATAATCCTGCTTGAAGTCCTGTATTGCCCGAAGCGTCTTTGTGTACTTGTAATCTCCTTTTGAAACAGAAAGCTCCATTATCGAACTATCTTTCCAGGAACAGCTTTCGATTGTGACTTGAAAGTCGGCAGCTACTTCGCTGGCTTCGTTGCAAGCAGATTGTTCGCTATTGATATCAAACGAATAGCGTTCTTTGTAGGCTTGGTACTCTTCCCGTCTCAGTTTTTCAGCTTTTTCTGCTTCTGATTCTTGATTTGATCCACACGATTGAAGGCATCCAAAGCAGGACGCAAGAAAGAAGATAGAACGAATATTCATAAAAAAGAGTCCCACACTATAGAAAAAGCCCGCTCGTGGCGGGCGGGCTACATAAGAAAGATCACACACCTTTTAGGTCTGGAAACAATGAGTAAGCGGTTGCTTGCATCGCGATTCACACCAATTTCAGCTCAGGCTGCCACTCAATTATCCAACCTCTTTCCTTAAAGACAATGGTCACTGTTTCCATGTCTTCAAACCAGCCGTCATAGGTTTCTGGGGAATCAAATTTTTTGCTTGTCGACTGGAAGATGTAATAACCCCCTGTTTTCACCGTATCGTAGACCACTCGAACATACTGACCACAGCCTTTTCCAGCTATGACTTGCCCGACTCTGTCCAGGGGAATGTCTTCATCAATCTTTGATTGGGACATGATTGTTTGCCTCAAAATCCCGTTTGCTAGGTGAATATGTTTCAAAATGCACATGGGGTACGAACGGGTCGTGACCTCCCGCTATCGAGCCCTTGTCAATTCGAAACTGCCGAAGGGAATCGGCGCTTCGGAAAACTCCGCTATCTGGGAGACCGATCTGTTTATATCCGTCTCCTACCCATTTAATGCCTGTATCCAGCGCTTCGGTGCTTGTCAGGGTAAGCTTACTGGTTATGTTTCCAGCACTCGCAAGCGTTTCAGCTATGACTCGGTCACCCGTAGATCCGCCTTTTAAACTTTTTAAGTCAAAGCCAAACTTTCTGGCCGAATCATAAACATGCTGAAAGACTTTAGAACGAACAAGGACGGCGTGTCCAGGGCCATATAAATGATCAGCAATTTTGACGATGGCATTTACACCCCTTACGCCTGCGCCACCAAAGCCAAGCGTCATAACACTTGCGGCAGAGAGGATGTGATCGGTTTCGCTAAGATCCTGCCAGGTTCTATAATGCTTCCCTGTGATTGCCTGGAAGGTATCCACTCCCACCGATGCGCCAATGCCCACAGCGAAATCAAGCATCTCAGAGGCCATATCAATAAACATCCGGCGTTCCTCATAATGCATATCCGGATTGATCATGTTCAGCGCTCGGTCTGCCATGTCAGCGAACTGGTGCCGAATGGTCTGGTTGGTGGTATTGGCAACAGACAGGTAATACTTGAGGGCCTGGAAGCGATTCCTCTCATTCTCCTCACGCTCCGGGGCGCTGAAAGTTTTTTCGCGCCGCAGGTACAGTGAGTGCTGCGTCTTATCAACGATGGCCTGACCAGCCCTATCCCTGCTCTCCAGCTCGCTTGCAGAGAGTGATGGCTGAGGAGGGACGCCGGTCCTGTTAAGAACTTCCTCGTATTCTTCCCGGGCTTTTCTCGCTTCAGCGGCGATCCGGGCATTATCCGAGGCGATGTCTTTGTAGTAGGAGGCAATGAAGGATAAAGAGGATGACTCGCCGTGAACGTTCTCACCGTTAACAGTTTCGCGCATTTCATCGCGCTGACCTGGAGCTACCAGGACCAGGTCAAGCTGTGGAGTCTCTGCAAAGACAGTAGATGCAAAGAAGAGTAGAAAGAGCCAAATTGATTTGAAAATTTTCATAGTTGAGGTCCTTGAGGTTGGTGAATAAGCGGCCCCCAGGCAGGGCACTTGCAGGTTGCAGAGCTTGCGGCATCGTTATGCAGAAGGCTTGCGTCGGTGTTGGTGACGGCTTTTGGCCCCTTTATGACCTGCAACAAGCTGCCGAAATCTCTCTCCCCATAAAGCTTCAGCTCGCAGCCGGCGGCCACGGTTACTGCCGAGGTTCGATTTTGGAAATTGCCCCACGTCTCGGCTTCGAGTTTTGCATGACTTTCACCATCCTTTAGAACGTAGACCCCCGGATCCGGGAACTCGGTCTGCTGGAAATTCGCATTACCATAGAGTATCGCGCAATCGGGCTTCTTAGGAAGAAAGCCCTGTGCGAGGGATGTCTCCGCAAGTGCTGCTGAAAAGAAAAAAAATAGTGTATATCGCATGGATTAGTTCCTTAGTTATATTCACATATGCATTGTGCCGAGGTCATCGAGTCGTTCGGGGTGATAGCTGAATACTGGCCGGTGGCGTAGACTCCGCTAAGACCCCTGAAAAGCCAATCAGAATAGGCGTAGAGTGTGCAAAACTTGCCAACCATCACCGACGAGATTTTGTTGTCGATGTCAGAGGAGAATTGAACAAATTCGTCGTTGGGCGCCAGCTGAAACGAGCCGCCAGTGAATCCGGCATCTCCGTACAGGACACAACCATCAACAGGTGGATCGACTTGCTGAGCAAAAGAAGCGCTGGCGGTTGTCAGGAGGCAGGGAACAAGGAAGCTACAAATTTTTCTCAACATGACCGTTCTTCTCTCCCGTATGAATCGTTTAACTGTGTCGCAGGAGCGGATATGCTATCCGCTCCTGCTTAATCGCCCTTGAGGTGGTGGGACACCAAGACGAGAAAGACTGACTTTCAAAGTGAGACCGGGTGACTGTTAAAGTTAACAAGCTCTGCCATAGCTAGGGTTTAGAGTGCGCGCTAATCTTAATTTGTGAGGTGATTCTGCGCATTTCCATGTCGATGGATTGAATGTAAACTCACTGCGCAGCGTGAACAAGAATAACTGTTGTCCATGACTGATTATGTTCGTCGCGTTCATACTGATGGCCGTCGCGACGATCAAATAGATGGGAGGTTGCTAGAAGATGAATAAAGAACAAAAGCTTGAAACACTGATTGCGTATATAGATCGGTGGTTGGCTGAGAGTCCACGCCGTAGCTTGTCGCTTCTCTCTCGTTATACTGGTGTACCTTACCCGACTTTGCGGCGTGTTGTTCAGAAAGAAAGTGAACCCTCTGTTGAAACGGCTCTTTACCTTCTGAATTTTGTCGCGTCCCTGCAGGAAACGCTCGAATACTTTGGCGACAACGCCCCTATCAAGAGCTTTTATAACAAGATCACTAGCGGCAAGGAAATTGTATCGGACCCTAATGTAATTGAGAAGTTTCTCAAAAAAGAAGCTTGTTGGGTAACGATTCTTGCGGCAACTATCGGCGCTACTGAAGAGAATGTAAGAGGGCTTCTTGGTAGTCATGGGATCGCTGAGCTTAACGCGTTGATAGAAGAAAAATTCATTTATGAGGTTCGCCCCGGACTATTCAGAACAAACGAAGCCCATTTCGCTGCACATATTGAAAGTATTAGAGTAGGCGTTTCAGTCTCAAGGTTTATTGCTGATCTTCCGCCCAAGGCTGACAGCTTCCACCGATTTGTTACGTGCAATGTCACGAAAGAACATTTCGAGCGCATGAAACGTGTAGCTCAAGATGGTTTTATTAATATTACGGCAGATGCGAAAGACAATGAAGGTGATATACTGGTGGCGGGCACAATTATACTGACGCGCGTTTTGGATGATGAG
>NZ_DASQYZ010000074.1:0-41840 GCF_035638955.1 Oligoflexus sp.
ATCGAGAATTGCCTGGGTGCCATCGGCAAGGCCGATGGAGGCATGCTGTTTCTGGATGAATTCCATCGCCTCGAGCCTTCGATCCAGGAACAGATTCTGCGTACCATGCAGGATGGTTCCTATCAAAGAATTGGCGATCACGCCGAAAGCTTCTCGCAATTCCGTCTCGTGATTGCGACCCCAAAAAGTCTGGAGCAGCATACTTTGGATGGTCAGATCCTGATGGACTTGCGTTTTCGGCTTTATGGAATTGAAATCAGGATTCCCCCGCTGCGCGAGCGGCTGCATCAAATGGCTGATTTTATAGACTACTTCGTGGCCAGTTCGGATCGGAAAATTGTTCTATCGGCGCTGCAACGGGACGCACTCATTCAACGGTGTTGCGAATTTCATTGGCAGGGCAATATCCGGCAGCTGTTTGGTGTTCTCCGTATCCTGGTCATCCAGTCTGCTGCCGACGGTAAACCCATGGATGCCGCTGATTTACCAATCTATCCCACCATGCTTCCGCCGTTTTCCCTTGGGACGGAAAAGCCTTACACGGACCGGACAGGATCTCTTCACGAGACAATGTCTGCCTATCCCAAGGATGCGATCGACGATTTATTAACTCTGGTGCGGCGCTATACCGAGCAACCGACTCACTACGAGTCTTTTATCGCGCATTTTGAAAATCTATTATTGGCCGAGCTTGCCGAGGGATACCCGAATGTCAAAAGCCTTTGTGAAGCCATTTCCCTACCCAGAAGTACGTATCATGCCAAGCGGAAACGATTGAAGGTGAACCCGAGCGGAGCTCACCTGGAGGCGCAGTCAGGATTATGATAAAAGATCTGATTCCTCGTCGACAGGACCAGACGTTTCTGATCATCGACCAGGATTTGCTGCACGTATTCGCTTAGATTATGCTGCGAAGGATTGAACACCTGCCATGAGTTGTCTGCTGTCCAGCGCGCCAGCGTCCCAACCTGTCCCACACCAAGCCGCGACGCGAGCCAGAGTGCTTTCTGATCAGCCTGATGAAAAAGTTTTTCGACGCCCGGTGTATTGGTGAAGACCAGGTGACCCGCATAGCGATGCCAGGCAGGCCATCGAGGCTGTCGTTCCGTTTCCCAGGGTTTCCATGCCTGGCCATGGTCCTCATAAATCCTCAAGTGCCAGCGTCGGGAGTACGGAGCCTCCGGAATCGGCACGACCAAAGCATCCGGAATCAAAACCAAAGCCACTCGCCTGCCGTCCATGTTGATCATGTCACCGATCTGCATGGCAGGATGTTCCAAAGGGAGGTCCTCACGCAGGGTCTGCTGCACCAGATTCAACTCGAAAAGTCGGTAACTTTTTGTGTCCGCGCTTTGAGCCTGCACCCAGGCTTGGTTGGAGTTCAGGGGACGGATGGTCGTTGCCTTCCAGCCGCCGGGGAGTGGGATCGTGCGCATCGACCCGTCCACTATCCGCACGCGGATAGTCCCGCCATCAACCGTCCCATCGATTCCCCAAAAGTTTCCTACGGAATCGAAGAAGGTGTGAAGCCAATAACGATCTCCCAGGGCAAATGCTTCCTGAAACATCCCTGTGTGTCGGTCAAAGCCCAGCATTTTTCCATCGTAGGTCGGCACCAAAAAGTTTCCCGACGGATCCCGCACGAGTTCCGAACTAAACGTATAGAAAGGTTCTGTGGACGTTGTCTTGATGTGTTCCGCGACATCCAGGCGGGAAACAGCCAAGTGAGAATTGGCCAGGATCTGACCTCGCCAGACACGCCCGTTATGATCCTGAGCCAGCGTTACGCCTTGGGTTGGGTTGTGAAGGACATCGCTGCGGTAAACGCCTTGTTCCGTCACATCCACAAACTCACAGCTGATCGACTTCCACATGGCGCGATAAGGAATATCGGGATTATTCAGTTTTCTGACTGGCGTGATCACAAAGGTCTGACCTGTCCGCTGCTCGGCGCCGAAGGCCGCGACATCCATCCATTCCATCTGCTTCGGCCACCCCCACAGCGAATTTTGCAGGACCCAGCCTTGATCCTGGCCCGGCCTGAAGGACCACATGAGGAAACTGGTGGTATTGCTCGCGCGCCCTGTTAACCAGAAGGTGTTCTTGTCTCCTCTTTCAAGATGTGTGACGGGACTCCAGGCGGCCTGGTCCGATGCCAGTTCCCGAGGGCGGGTCGCGAGCACTTCAATGGAGGCTGAGGCCAGCTGGGGCACAAGGTCCATGACGAAGAGTTCTCCGGCGTGCGTCAGGCCGAAGAGTCCATGGATATTGTGATTGAGAATCTGGATGCCTGGGTTGGATTGGACCCATTGCTGCCTGGTGTTTACATTGTATATGACCAATTGCTGTCCCAGCACAAGGATCAGTCGACCGTAAGAGTCGGCCACCATCTGCCGGGCTTGAAGGAGTTTGGTTTCCGGAACCTGAAGAATCGACAAAATTTTAAAGGTTTGGCCGTCGAACCCTACTAGCACATACTGTGTTGGCGAAGCCCGCAAAAGGAAAGCGAGATGCTCGTTCTGCTGATTGTCCTGAAAGCTCGTCATCGCTACCAACTCAGGGGCTGCATCTGTGATGAGATTCCATAGCGTCTGAGGAATCTGGTGACGGAGGACGGCAAAACCATTCTGCAGGGAAATTTCGGCGAGATGGATGTCACCGCCAGTCTGAACTGTCTGTAGCATCCAGACGCTGTTTTCGTTGGGGTTGAGGGTATTCAGCCCCAGGATGGGCCTAGGGCCGAGGTCTTCATACCAACTTTTCGCCGGTTTGAGAGAGTACAGGATCACAGGTGCAGACCATTGTTCCATGCCGCGCTCGCGAACGTATAAAGCTGGATGGAACTGGCCCGCTGAGTGCCAATAGTATTCGGTGAGACCGATAACGTTGCCATGTCGGTCGTTAAAGAACAGCAGCTCGTTATGCACGGAGAAAAGATTCATCGACTCGTCGATTTTCCAGGACCCCATCGCCGTCGGGTTCATCCAAAAACCTGTCTGGCTGTTTCCCAGCTGATCGACGCTATCTTTGGCCCTTACCTCCAGCATAATTCTGGAACCATGGACGGTGTATTCTGATTCGGCTGCAAATTGAAAGGCCGCCGGACCTGGGCATGGCACCCAGTCCCCCATGCTGAGCCCCTGGCACGCCCCTTCCTTACACGTGGCTTCGACAGCCGTACGGGTGGCGCCCAAACGATCGATGACACTGACGCGACACTGAAGGCTTTTTTGAATGTCCTCTTTCCTGGCGAAATTCGCCTGGACGGAATCATCGTCGGCATCCGCTTCAAAACGATAAAGATCATGCGGTGCATGGGCCCAGGCGTCTGCTGTTGGCAATGAGGGTGATACCCATTTGATTTGTACCTTGGGAACGCCGGTATCCCGATAGAAAGGTTCCTGCGTGCGGTTCGAGCGATTGCCAGCCGCATCCTGCCGAAAGGAGTTGAGGGTATAAGCCCCGGCTGCTGGAGCCGGCACGAGCTTACTGGCGACGGTATAATCGTTCAAATTTTCACAGGCGGATTCTCCGGCTTTGCTGATGCAATAGTAGACAGCCTCGGTCTCGTCCCAATCGTTGAGCTGCAGCGGGTCTGTGCCTTTGGAAAGAGAGTTATGCAAAAGATGGGTCGAGGGTGGTGCGGTTCGATCCAGTTGAAATATAGGGCAGCTGGATTCAGCCACGATGCGGTTGCCTGCCATCGTCGACAATTCAAGGCTCAAGCCATAGCGTCCGTCTTCAATCTTAATCTGGGGCAGCTTGAGGTAACTGGCCTGCAAAAAATTCTGGGCCGACAGTGGGCTTTTTACGATGAGACGCGTGTCCTGTAGAATATTCATATGCATGGATTCGATTTGCCACGCTTCCTCAGGCCTAATATCCATCCATTCCAGCGTCACTCCAAGGGCGGTCAGGCTGCTGACCGTGCTCCGCTCGCACTTCATTTTTAGGCTGGGCAACACCAAATGCTGCAAAGACACCTGGACCGCTTCGCTTGGGTTGGCCTCAAGAGGCTTGATCAAAAGACCCTGGCGGTGATCCGCAGTCAGCACTTTGAGCTGACCGTCACCTTGAGGGACAAGCACGCAGCCTTTCGGTGAAACTGGCAGTGTCGACACCTGCTGGCCGTTTATCCATTTCGCCTCAAGCGTCGCATCCTGCGCACCGTGGTCAGCGTCCACAATTTGAATGAGAGCCTTGGACCCAGCCCAGGTGCTGCGATCGAGTTCGCCACATGAAAAAAGAGCTGCATCATAGTTTGCGGTGACCCGACCACAGGCCTCCAGCAGGATAGCCATCAGGATCAAGAGGAGACGGAATTTATGTCCTGACATGGGGCACCTCGGCTGTGAGCTCGACGGCGCACATTGCCATAGTAAAGAGGGAGAGTTCAAGGGAATAAGGGCCGCTGTCCACGAATTGGAACCTGAATTGCATGAAGAATTTTGTTGGCATAGGTGCCTGGCGGATAAGGAGACAAAATTATGCAAAGTGAGAATAGAACCGTGGTTGGCATTTTTTCCGATATTACGGAAGCCAAACGAGCCGTCGATGAACTGCATGGTCAAGGAGTCTCAGAGGCAAGACTGGTTGAGAATGACCTAGCTGTGACATTTACCGGGACAGCCGAGCGCGAGGGCGCCGATGAGCATCATAAGAGCCGGGGTATTACAGGCTTTTTTGCTCGGCTGTTTGGAATGGATGATGATCGGCCTTCCTGGAAACTGAGTTCGGATTCGGAATCCTATTTTCAGGATGCCTACAATAAGAAGCATCATCTCATCGTTATTGAAGACTGCACGGATGTGAGTCTGTGTCGTGACATCATCTCCCGGATGGGCGGCGTGGCCGAGGATCAAGGTAGCCACCACTATCACAATGAAAGGGGCTCTCAACGCGGTCAAAGCATGGCAGCTGGAGCCTCAGGCCTGGCGGGCCAATCGAATCTGACTGCCAATAACGGCTTGACCCATCGTGCGGAAGGATGGGCTGATACGGATGAATCTCTGGACAGCGGCCGCCGCTCATCCCCCGATTATGCGGCAGATGGTTTAGGGAGTGTCGATGTGGATCGTATGCCCTTCGCCCATCATCCATCCCCTGAAACCTCGGCCAGTGGTCATCAGGTTTCGGTGAGCGATCGTATATCCCAGTCCAGACTCTCGGGGACGGCTGACCGTATTCCTTTCTCGGATCAGGCCCCAATCGCGGATTCATCTTTTGGGCTGGGAGCGAATGCCAATGACTCCCTTATGACCGGATCCTTCCCGTCCCGTGATCCCGATTTGGGAACAGGTGTCACAGTGCCTACAGCGGGCCGGTCGTTTGCCGGCGCGTCCCCTGATGACAGCCTGCTCCTCAGTGCAGACCAGGGGGGCACTGACGACCGCTCGTCGAACCAAGGCCAGACGTCTGGTTCCAGTCATGAGTCGGGTGTCGGAGTTCCTTCCGATTCCAACAGCATGCCCTTTGCAGGACATTCGCTGAATACAGGTATTACTGCCAATGGTGGTCCAGCCCTGCCAAGTGACTCGGATCGTCGCGGTGTGTCGGGAACAGGCGGACATACGGCATCCAGCGATCGTGCGCTGGACGGCATCTCAGGCGACGCGGATCGCAGTCCCTTGGTCGGACAGCGTTCATACAATGAGGACCCGCTCCGTTCGGCCGCTACGAGTCTGATCGGCGATGAGCGTATCAGCGATCGCGGTGTCTCCAACACGGATGTTTCGCGTCTCAGTTCAGATCGCATCATGGAACTGGATGATGATGATCAACACCTCATTGACGACGACAGTGACAGAATTGAGAATGTGCGTCGCGGAGCCGCGGGCCAGGATAAGTCCCTCGACAACGGCCATATTTTGCCGAGCCGCTCCATGCCTTCATCCCAGGATACCCCATCAGCACCCTAAAGAGACGTTGGGCCCTGCCGACAGGCGGTCAGGGCCCCCAACATTACAAATGTGGGGATGGACTCGATCCTTTTGTAAGAGAAAGAATAGCCGCTGTTAGGGCCTCCCGCTCAACCGGTTTCGAGATAAAGTCGGTAAAACCGGAGGCTCGGGTGCGGTCGATCTCGTCCTGCATCGCATGGGCTGTCAGCGCGATGATCGGTTGTCCATATCCTACCGAGCGTAGTTCCCGGACTGCCGAGTGACCATCCTGACGAGGCATCTGGACGTCCATGAGAACGACATCGAAATTCTTGGATAATGCCTGTTCAACACCCTCGACACCATCACATGCGATGGTTATTTTTGCTCCCAGCCTCTGCGCTATGGTTTTAACCAGGACCTGATTATCTGGCGAATCTTCCACCAGAAGGATATGAAGGCCGGCAAGTTTTTTCTGGTCGTCCAAGGTTCTGGGCGGTGGTGGGGCTCTAAAGACAACGTCCTTGGCCTGGACCAGTTTCGTGTTGTTCGGAATCGCAACCTTCACAGTCGCAAGGAAGGTGGATCCGACTCCAAGCTCACTGCGAAGCAGAGTGAAATCACCGCCGAATATTGTACAAAGACTTCGGGTCAGAACCAAACCCAAGCCCGTGCCTCCGAACTTGCGCGTGGTGGAAGCGTCAGCCTGTGTAAAGGGTTTGAAAAGTTGGGAAACCTGTTCGGCCGAAATGCCTCGACCCGTATCCGTGACTTCAAAATGAAGAAGCCCACCTCGAGCGTCGACCTTGAGTTTCACTGATCCGGTGGAGGTGAACTTGATCGCATTGCCAACCACGTTATTGAGAATTTGCCGTAATCTGACAGGATCGGAATTCACGGCTTCCGGCAACGGCGTTTCTGCTGTGAGTTCGAAAGCAATGCCGTTTTCCCTGGCCTTAAATCCCATGATCGAAGCAAAGTCAGCCAGAAGTCCGGTCAACGAAAAATCAATGCGCTCGATATTCATTTTTCCGGCTTCGACTTTGGCCAGGTCCAATATATCGTCGATCACCCGTAAAAGTTGATTGGAATTCCTCTCGATGACACCCAAATATTCGGAGCGATCGATCGCTGTCAGATCGGAATGCCGAAGAAGTTCGGTAAAACCCATGATGGCGCCTAATGGGGAGCGGATCTCGTGGCTCATGTTGGCAAGGAAAGCGGATTTGGCTTCATTGGCCTGCTCGGCCTCTCGCCTCGCATTCTCCAAGGCGAACTCGATTCGCTTTTGTTCCTCAAAATCGAAGGCCACTCCTGAAACGGAGATGATTTCGTTGCGCTCGTTGAACTTGGGTTCACCTCGCGCGGCAATCCACCTGGCTGATCCATCGGGATCCAGAATGCGGTACTGGCAGTCGTAAGGGATGCCTTGGGTGATGGAGTTTTGTAGGGCCTGGCGGATGCTCGGCTGTTCATCTGGATGCACTATGCGTTGGATGGCGTCCTGGATGGGTTCACCTTCGGCGACTCGATGAAATTTGCGAAACGTCTCATCGACATAGAGGACACCCTCTGGATATCGGATTTCCCATAATCCCATCCTGCCGTTTTTAAGAGCGCTTTCAAGCCGAGCCTGGCTGGTAGCCAAACGCCGTCCGCTCTCTTCGACAGTTTGTCTGACGATGACCTGCTCCGTCACATCCTGGACATCAGCCAAAATCCCTTTAATGCGCCCCTCCAGGTCGCGAAAAGCGTGATACCCGATATTCACAAAGTGGTTCCGGATATCACCGTTTCCATCGGGAATGTTGAGCGGAAGTTCTCTGCCCATGTGGGGATCGCCTGACTGGAAAACGCCATCAAGAAGGGGGAGGAAATGACCAACTTCGCCTTCAATAAAGGCTTCGCGTACGGTCTTGCCAACGACTTTGCGGCGAACCAGTCGTTCATAAGCGGGATTGGCAACGGAGAAACGATGCTCGGGCCCAAGCATAATCGCCATCGGCGCTGGAGATTGCATGACAAAGTCATGAAGCTCATGACGAGACCGTTCAAGCTCGATCATATTGAGTTTGCGTTCGGTGATATCGGACACGACACCGGTAAAAAGGGATGGTTCCCCCAGCTCGTCGAACCTGGTTTCTCCCCGAACATCAATCCACCTGACGTCCCCATCAGGCCGGATCATCCGGTACTCTTTTTGAAAGGGGGTCCGATCTTCAGCTGCCTTTATCCATGCTGAATTGACACTTTCTCGGTCATCGGGGTGGATAAGTTTCTCGACGTCTCGAAAAACATTGTCATCGGCGCCATCGAAGCCAAAAATCGTCGCCCACTCGGGCGAGCGTGTCAGGATCTTGGTTTTGAGATCAACATGCCATGTAGCCATGCGACTGGCCTGAAGTGCTAGTTTCAAATGCTGTTGGTTGTGGCGTAAACCCGCTTCACTGTCTTCGGCTTTTTTCCTGGCTCGGATCTCTTCGCTTATTGTGTTGGCAGCCGCCACGGCGTGCTTTTCAGCGAGTATTTTTTCCGTCACGTCCTCTGCATTCTGAATAATGAATTGCAGTTCACCTGACTCACTGAGAACAGGGAAATGGATAGGACTCCAAAAGCGTTCTTCAAACTCACCTGAAGTCGAATTGCTGACGGGAATATCATATTTCTGGGTCGGCATCCTGTCGGGTTTGCAGGTTGCACGGACACGCTCCAAAGATGCCTTGACGTTGGCGACTCCGGTTGCATGCGGATCACCGGGATTATCCGGAAACGCAGCGAATATGTGCCGACCCGAAAGCTGGTCCAGCGTGGTCGCTGTTGCCTGCAAATAGGCATCATTAGCCGTGACTATAAAAAAGTCAGGATCGACGACGAGATAAGGCGAGGGCGTCGCCCGAAAGATTGAAGCGATATCCGAAAGGTGATTCTGATGCATGTCCGACACCGATCCCGATGCATGTTAAGCGTTGAATGGACTCATTAAATGCCCTGGACGGTCAGCTTCTTGAATGTCACTTCACCATTTATTTGGGGGGTGTGGTGTTGGTAGCAACCATACCACCATTAGCGAAAATTTGGCTCAAATATATGGGAGCGTCGGTTGGGGCATGATGACGAAGGTCCAGCCGAAATAGGGATTGTCCCTTCTCCCAATCGCAGGCTACCTTGGCCCTCCAGAAATCAGAAAGGAGTGCTGCCTATGATCCTGCTTTCCAACCGATTCATTGCTGGCTTGATGGTCCTGGTTCTGAGTGCCTGTGCCTCGCCGGACGGAGGGAGCCAACGTATGAATGATGCTGCTTCAAAAGATAAAGCTCAGACGAACAATGTCTTGCTGGCACCATGGAAAGGGCCGTATGGCGGACTGCCACCCTTTGATCAGGTGAAAGTCGGCGATTTTAAACCAGCTTTGGAATTTGCTATGGCGGAGAAAAGGTCCGAACTTCAGGCGATCGCCGCCAACGCTGAAGCGCCAACGTTTGAAAATACGGTTGCGCGTCTGGAGGATAGTGGTCGGACCTTGAAGCAGGTGATGACCGTTTATCAAATCTGGGCCGGCACCATGAGCAATCCCGAATTTCAAGCGATCGAAAAAGAGCTTTCCTCACCGCTGGCAGCGTTCGAAGACGAAATCATTCAAAATGAAAAATTGTTCAAGCGTCTCGAAGCTGTCTACCTGTCCCCCAGCCTCAAGTCCCTCACGCCTGAGCAACAGCGGCTGACCTGGAAATATTATACAGACTGGGTCCGTGCCGGTGCCAAACTCGATGCCAAAAATAAGGAACGTCTCAGCGCCATCAATCAAAAACTCGCGGACGCCTTCACGGCCTTTCGGCAAAATCTTTTGGCTGATGAATCGACCTTTATCCTTCTCGAAAGTGACAAGGATCTTGCCGGACTTCCCGAGGCTCTGATCAAATCAGCGGCCGCCGATGCGGAGTCCCACAGCGCCAAGGGCAAATGGGCCATCACCAATACCCGCTCATCCGTCGATCCTTTTCTTACCTATTCGAGTCGCGCTGACCTTCGCGAAAAGGTTTGGCGGGCCTTCGTCAACCGCGGCGATAATGGGGGCGCGCACGATAATAACCGATTGATTACGGAAATCCTGCAGCTCAGGGCCGAGAGAGCCAAACTCCTGGGCTATCAAACGCATGCCCACTGGCGCCTGGAGAATGCCATGGCCAAGACGCCGGAAGCGGCCATGGCTTTGATGCTCGAAGTTTGGAAGCCTGCTGTCGCACGCGTGCGCGAAGAGGTTCAGGATATGCTGCCTCTCGCTCGGCGTGAAGAAGGCAAGAAGGCTATTGAACCCTGGGATTACCGGTACTATGCGGAAAAATTTCGCAAGCAGAAGTATGATCTTTCTGAAAATGAAGTGAAGCCATACCTCCAGCTCGACTCCTTGCGTGAGGGCATGTTCTGGGTGGCTGGTGAGCTGCTGGGTTTTGCCTTTGCGCCGGTTGAAGGTCTGCCCATCGCCCATCCGGATGTCCGCGTTTGGGAAGTCAAAGATAAGGCCAGTGGACGTTCCATTGGGCTCTGGTATTTCGACCCTTTTGCTCGCCCAGGCAAGCGCTCCGGCGCCTGGATGAATGCGTACCGGACTCAGGAAAAATTTCGTGGTGATGTCACCACCATCGTATCGAACAACTCGAACTTTATCAAAGGTGCGCCCGGCGAACCTGTGCTGATCAGCTTGAGCGATGCGAGGACGCTCTTTCACGAATTTGGCCATGCGCTGCATGGGCTGTCGTCCGAGGTGAACTATCCCCTGCTCGCCGGCACGGCCGTGCCTCGTGATTATGTGGAATTTCCTTCGCAAATTCTCGAGGAATGGTTTTTGACTCCCGAGGTTCTGAGTCGTTTCGCTTTGCATTATCAAACCAAACAGCCCATGCCGGAAGCTTTGGTAGCAAAGATTAAAAAAGCCGCAAGATTCAACCAGGGCTATGAAACCGTCTCGTATCTTTCCAGCGCGCTGGTGGATATGAAATTTCATTTGAAGGGAGCGCAGACGATCGATCCTGATGCGTTTGAGAAGCAAACCCTGACCGAACTCGGCATGCCGAAGGAACTGGTGATGCGACATCGGTCCCCGCAGTTCGCGCATGTCTTTGCCAGCGATGGATATTCCGCAGGATACTACAGCTATTTGTGGGCTGATACGCTGAGCGCTTCAGCCTTTGAAGCGTTCACCGAAGCCAAGGGCCCTTATGATAAAGCTGTGGCCGAACGACTCAAGAAGCATGTGCTTGCAGTCGGCAATTCGGTCGATCCTGGCGAGGCCTTTCGAGCGTTCCGTGGCAAGGCACCCACCAGCGATGCCCTGATGCGGAAACGCGGCTTTCCCGTTAGCAAAAAATAAGAATATTCCCCCACGCAGGGGCGATCGTGGGCGACGGCCCTGTAGCTTTCCCCTGCACGCGTGGACCGCTGAGGGTTCTGAAAGGCGAAGCGAGCGTGCAATAGATTATGGTCGATAGCCTGACATTATAATTAAAAAGTTTTGGCGGTCAATTGATCAAATAGACTTTTCAAGGGTGAGTCACTACGCCCCGAAACGGGCTAATCTTTTTTGTGACACCAGAAGTCGTTTCTGGGGGCATCAAAAAAGGTGGTAAGCCATGCAAAAAGTCCAAGAAGAACCATTGGAAAAAAAGCGCGAAACGAAAAAAAGGGGAAGCTCTAAAAAAAATGCGCCATCGCCTCGATACTTTACAATGACGCTTAAAACCATAGACATTGATTCACCGGCCTGGCACAGGCTCACCGACCCTTTGATCGACCATTACAGACTGCATATGGAAACCCCGGAGGCCGAGGTACTCGAGATCAAGGAGATCAACGAAAAGTCCTACCACGAATACTCATCCTACCTTCTTGAATTCATCCACGCGGCTCACGATGGCGAAATCGACCTTTTGCACGAGGATCCGCTTTCCTTTGATGAATGGAAGGCTCTCGATCATTCCAATTCGCATTGATTCAATCGTTACGGTTAGAGAAGGCGCAAAAGGATTTGGGCCTTCTCACGTCGATGCGACGATTACTGGGCGCAGACGCATCGCTTTACGGCTGGCGCGATGGTTGCACATAGAGCCTGCGACCCGGTATCCCAATTGCCAAAAGTCGTCGAAAGGCACGCGTAGCCTCGGTGACTACAGTAAGTCGTGCAGCTGTTGAGTTCATTGATGACCCAGTTCACAAGGTTACCCGCGCCTTTGTCACCTTGAGGCCCAGGTACGCCCTGATCGCCTTTGGGTCCCGGAATGCCCTGAATGCCTTGATCGCCTTTGGGGCCCACCAAGCCGCTGTTTTGGCCCTTCCAAACTCCATCATCGCTAATATATTTATTTAATTTTTCAGTGACTTGTTTGAGGGCTTGTTCGTTTCGTTTTAACTCGGCTTGCTGAACGGCAATAATCTTTGTTAGATCTTGATCAGCCAACAGTGGAAAACCAAAGGCAAAAGTTGAAATTAGAATGAGAATGCGAAGCATGAAATGTCCTTCATTGAGCGATGTGAATCATCAGACCAATCGCGAGAACAGTTTCATGCCGAATTATTGCAGGGGACGGGGAAGAAATAGCACTTACCGCCAAATGAGCTGAATTGACTTTCCCTGGGCGCGAAAGCTAGCCCGTCAGTCGCTCCGTCCGAACGCCATCCCGGCGAGGAACCACGATGGTAAATCGAGTACCTTGCCCGCTTCGATTCTGCAATTCAATATGTCCCTGGCAATGGTGAATAGCCTGATACACCGCGGCGAGTCCAACGCCACGACCGGCGTAGAGGCTGGTGTGGAGCGCCGTGCTCGTGCCACCGATGGCCAGCTTTTCGATGACTGCGGAGGCGCTGGCTGACCGGGCTTCCTCAGGGGTAAAGACCCCTTTTTTGAGGAGGCTGTCCCGAAGTTCATCCAAGGGGAAGCCGGCGCCATCGTCTTCAACGATCACTTGAAGCTGGTGGGGTTCACTAATGAATTCCAGATGAATCTGACCCACTGGAGGCTTCGCCACGGCCGAGCGGTTGCTTTCGATGCCATGAATCAAGGCGTTGCGGACCAGATGCATCAGGTTTTTGACCAGATCTTTCTCGCCTTCATTGACGATCTTCGTTTCGCCGCCCACGATGGTCAGCCGAACTTTCTTTTGCAGTCTTTGCGACAGGCGTTTCACATCATCATGCAAGGGCCCGATCAATGAGCCAGCTGTTTTAGCCGTAACTCTCTGGATCCAATTCTGCACATGGGTCCTGGACGTCGTATCCTGAAGGTTGGACTCCATCTGTTTCTGCAGGGCTTCGAGACTGCGCTGGCCAATGATAAAGTGCTCCTCGTTCTCGGTTCCCCAGACGATGTTGAGGACGTCCGCATTAGCCTCGAGGAAACTGCGAAACGTCGCAATGATTTGCTCGACATCTGCGTGCGAAATCTCGACCTTCTCTTCGACTTCATGGATCCGGCGGGCCTGGGGACTCAAGTTAAAGACGAGACTATTGCCCTTGATCGTGTGGAGGATGAAATTGACCCGGCTTCGTTCCGCGACAAGGTCAGCTTGCAGCAAAGCCTCCAGACCATCGCGGGTATATGTAATAAAGGAGCGGAAGGCATCCATGTTGCGTATGATGCGCAGCAGGACCGAACTGCGAAAAGCCTCTTTTTGCTTTCGTTTCAGGCGGGTGATATCCATCAGAGTGAACAGGATGAGCTTAACCTGACCGCTTTGATCGCGAACGACGGATCCTTCAAGACTGAGTATTCTTTGATCCAGGCGATAGGTTTTTGGAATCTGACCAATCGCGACCTCATCATGCATAATGTCAGCGAAGACCTGATCCACGGCCATCCGAAACATTTGCGCCTGGCCGACATCCATCTTCAGCGCGTCGGGGACCATGACACCGGCTTCCAGATGACACCCGAGCAGCTTGCCACACGAACGGGTGAACCCACCTTCCATACGCATGTCGCGAGTCATCGTGAAAAATCCGCTCTTCACATTATCAACAATCGTACGAATGGTTTCTGTACGATCCGCAACCAGGGCTTCGACTTCCTGGACATGCCTCGTCAGTTCATCATTGAGGTGTTTGATGGTGCGTTCCGATTTATTCTGCAAATACGTTACACGATCAGCCAGAGCGAGTGAAATGAACGCCACCTCTATCACGCCTCCGTAGAGGTTCCCATACTGCACCAGGATATTCATAGGGAACATACCATTGAATAGGAGCGTCAGGAGGATGTTGCCCGTAAGGAGGGCGGTCCAGGCCAGCGTGTAGTATATAGCCGGGCGAAAACCACGGAAGCCTGCCGTGACCCCCATGCTAATCAAAACGAGTGACGTTAACACTGTCGATGAACTCAGAAACCTCGCGGCTGTATTGTAATCGCCCACAACGGCCAGTACGCAGATGACGAGATTGAGGGCACTCACAGCTTGCAAGGCGCGCGCCCACCGGGGCATGAAATTTTTGGCGTTGAGAAAGCTCGCCGCGAATAAACAGGAAAGGATATTGCTGGCCGCAACGCTGGCGAGAAAGCCTTGATTGTTGGCCCAGATTCCGGATGATCCGCCCAACCAGGCAACCCCCGTCGCCTGCAGGCCGAATTGCGTGTAGACATAGATGATGAGATAACAGCAATAATAGGCGTACGTGCGGCTACGAAAAGATACGGCTAGAAACGCGTTGTATATCAGGAGAATGAGGGTGCAGCCATAAGCCAGACCCAGGATCAGCGTATCCTGCTTGTTATAGCTTTGAAAGCTGATGGGATCCCAAAGAAATAGGCTGAACATCACCGTGCCCTGGGTCTTGATGCGCACGTAATAGGTGTGATCTCCCGGGGGCACTCGTAAATCAAAAACCGGCAGGCGGAAGTCGATGGGTCGTTCCTGATAGCTGTGCGTGTCACCCATGGTGAGTCCGACAAACACCCCCTCCTCATTTTTTTGAAACAGCGTGATGCTATCGATAAAAGCGTAACGGCTTTCGAGGAAAAAATTGCGCGTTTCGCTGCTGCTATTGTGGAGGGTGAAGCGTGCCCACGATTCTGAAGATAGGAGTCCACGATTGGGAAAGTCTCGATCCGAAGGAACGAAAGCCTCGTGATGATTCCCCTTTAAAATTTCTTCCTGGGTCAGGGGTCCTGCATCCTCCCGAAGGAGATAGAGGGACCTGCCGATGCCCCGTTCTTCCATGCGATCCGTGACGGGTATCGTCATAAGGTTCGATTCGGCAGCCTGGACAAACGACATTCCAAACATGAGCATGCAGAGTGTCATCAATTGCAGCATGTCATCCACTCAAGAAAAGGGGTAAAGATCTGTATCATGAAGAGTATACCACAAAGGGTCGACCCCACGTGCCGCAGAATGTCCGGGGTCGGGATCAGGCGTGGTGTGTCGGCAAAAACTGCCAGTTAGCGAAACCTTATCATCGTGTTGTTCCTTAATTTGTCCCTGCTCAACGACAGTTGATTTTAAGGCCAATACGTTATTTAATGCGAGTCATTCGTCCCACGATGCGAATTGTCAGGTGGGTTTTCAACCGCAGATCAGAGGGCCAATATGCTCGAGGACCTCATCATTAGCGTCAGTCATCCGAGTCGGACCGCTGAGATTCAGCAGATCATCCAGGCTAAACTCATGCATTGCGACCTGCCCACGCAGCTGCGGGATGCCGGAACGAAAATTGCTCTCGTTCAGGATCGGGATAAACCTTTTCTGACCCAGCCTATTATCTACACCTTCTTTGGGGATCACGGCATTGCCGAGTCGGGGCTCTGCAAGCGCTATAGCGTAACGAGCACTGAAGTCATGCGGCCCTATGTTTCTGGGAATAATGCGCTGAATATATTCAGCCGGCAGAATCGAATCGAATTGAGACTGGTGGACTGTGGACTAGGACTTGATTTGAGTGATCCTAAAATCATCCAGCGAAAAATAGCCAAGGGAACGCGGAATTTCGCGCACGATCAAGCTATATCGAGTTTGCAAATGGAACGTTGCGTGAAAAGCGGTCGAGACTTGATTCGCACCCGCCGTAACAAGGTCAGCAATGCTGTTGGCATAGGCATACAGTCGGTGGCGTCTGAGTTGAGCTGCATCATGCTGATGGCTCGATTGCGATCGTTGCCTTTGGAAACTCTGGTGCAGCAGCATCCGGCCTTCAGTCAGACGGATCTCACCTGGCTGCTCAAAAAACTCCGGCCGATTCTGAACTCCTGCGGACCTTTGAAAGATCCACTGTCCGAGATGCAGAACTTTGCTGGCTTTGAAATGGCAACGGCGCTTGGGGCCATTCTGCAAGCTTGTCATCAAAGATGCGTTGTGCTGGTCGACGGTTTGGTCGGCAGCTGCCTCGCCTGGCTGACCTCTCTTCTCTTTCCGGGCGCCGCCTCCTCTATTATTATCGCTCAGAACACGCAAAGTTTCGCTGACATGTATTTAGCGAAAGAGCTGGGAACAGAGCCATTGACAAGATTTGACACAGCCGTCTATGACGGCAGTGGAATCGCCCTTAACTTTCCCATGGTTCAAGCTGCGTGCAGTTTCCTCAATGAGAGTCCCGCCTATAGCCTGCAATCGGGAACCTGATCACGCCACATCCCGGTTCGTTCGTTCTCAAAACCAGCGTCTCGATCCCCGTATCAAAGTTTGTCCCGATTGACAGCACTTTTGGGGAGCGTTAAAACTGTCCCAATTCAAGGATTTCCCAGAGAAACGTTTTCCATATGAATGGCCGATAACCGCAAGATGCCTGCGTGGATTTCCATGTTTTGCGCCTGTCTTGCATCGGCGACAGCTGGCAATCGGTACGTCCGGGACCTATGAAACGGAAGGATTAGCTCTTACCAATAAGGAGAAAACGTGTATGAAAAAGACTTTATGCGTAGCAGCCACCATGATGTTTTTGGGATGCGGAGAACGGGTGGATTCCAAACTGAATAGCGATCTCAAACCAGTCCACGCCGATGAGCCAGGATTATTGAATCCCGTCACGGAACGTGTGATCAACGGCTCCATTCCCAAGGACGGGAGCTATGAGTCGGTTGCCTTGCTGCTGTCGGAGGCCAATGTTTCCGTTGCCGGTGGTCCTGCCAGCCGTCGCCAGCTCAGCATCTGCACCGCGACTCTCATTTCACCGTCTGCCATCCTGAGCGCCGCGCACTGTGTCAATGAATTGATCCTTAAAACGGCGATTGAAAGGGCCACGGGACCTGATGGCAAGCCCTTGAATGCGAAAATAATTGGATCGATCGAATTCCGTGTGGCGTTCGTGCGTAATTTGGCCGAGCTTGCCGCAAATCCCGCTTCGCTCCTGGCGGTCTCGCGTGTGGATGAACATGAAGACTTTGCCCTGACCAAGAATCCCTGGGCAGCCTTTCAAAAAAATCCTGGCAAATGGCATGATGTCGCTATTGTGCATTTGGCCAAACCAGCCACGGGACGCCGCATTCAAAAGCTCGCCACAGCTGAGCAGGTGAACGCTGAGGTCTCGAACGCTTCGCTGGGACGACAGTTTGCCGGTTACGGACTTTCCGACGAATCCAACCCGCAAAGTGCTGGCACCCTGATGGAAGGGACAGCTCACCTGGGTGAGGTGGGAACCAATGAGTTCATTGCCGGAGCGGATGACGCGCAGGTCGCCTGCCACGGCGACTCAGGCGGACCTATTTATATGGATGGGACCGAGGATCTGCAGATTGGTATCGCGTCTCGCATTAACAAAAAAATCGGACTGGGTGACATTTGGGATGGAATTACGGGTAATGTCAAAGCCCCTTCCTGTGAGGTAGGTTTGGTTTATACACGTGTTGATACTTACCTTGATTGGATTAAAAAGCACGTGACTGATATGGAATGATCGGCTGATGCGGGTTGCGGCATGCAAGTGCCGCAGCCGCAGCAGCAGCTGCGGCGGCTGGGAATCAATTGCTGCTGAGTCGTTGGCCTGAGATCATTCGTTTATGTTTAGGATGGGGCTGTCCCTTGATAAAGGCAACCAAGGTAGCCCGGTGCTCTTTGAAGGTGGCTGTCTTACCGACCTGCACCATGCCGCGTCCCAACAAAGCCCCAAAAAGTACGGCTACAGTTATAGCCAGTATAAGCTGAATAATTTTATGTTTGTTCCAGCGTACGGCCTTCTTTCGCATGGAAACTCCAGCCTCAGTTTTTAGGGTGATTGCATACACATTATATTTATCGGTTATTCTATAATTTCTTCAATGGCCCTCGATTTTTGGCAAGGGTTGCGGAAGGATGGAACAGAATATTACGTCAGGTACATACACAAAAAATTGGAGTTGAGGCGAGGGCCTACACAGCCAGCTTCATAATGCCAACAAGCCTAAACGCGAAAAGCAGGCCCGTAAATCGGCCTGCTTAACATT
Source organism: Oligoflexus sp. (assembly GCF_035638955.1). GTDB lineage: Bacteria > Bdellovibrionota_B > Oligoflexia > Oligoflexales > Oligoflexaceae > Oligoflexus. The sequence continues at coordinate 18,280 of NZ_DASQYZ010000074.1, forward strand.
GTCGTCATTTTCAAGGAATTCTGCTGAAGCTGATCCGCGACGCAAAAGAACGCCATGGCCCCGTCGTCTTGGGAGTGGTTCCGATTTGTCCATTGGAGAGTATTTCGTAATAAGCCTGAGATGTATCAGTTGGCAACGTTTCACCCGACCAGAACCAATCACTGAAGCCTGCGATGAGATCAGCTCGAAGCCTGTGAAGGCGCGTCAGGTCCTGTCTGCTTGGTAAGCGCCACGCACCTTGTAAGGGGCTGAAGGTGTCAAGCTGAGCGCAAATGGCCTCGGAGTTGATAAAGGCAAATCACCGTGGAGCGCATTGCTGACAAAGAGAAGGCATCAGTCCTTGCCAAATCTTTCGATTCGCAGGCTAGAGCGAGCAATCCCAACCCCAAAAGATGGAGCCAGACATTGCAGGCACTCGATGTGAGCTTGACCCCGATTGGCATCGTGAATGTCCTTATTGCGTTACTCTCTGATCGGCTGGCCGAGGATATAAGTCGAACAAAGGCTGGGGAGGGTTTTATCTATCGAACATGGCGGGATTATTCATGCCATAGTCTATGGAAATTTCGAGCCCAGGATGAGCTATTGAATCCAGCCTTAGCGTAAGGCTGGATACGTTGCATGAGCCGTACCTTAGAAGTCCACCTTCTGAGCCACACATTTCAATTTCGTTACAGTGTTGGTTTGCAAGGGGCCAGGAATCCGGTCAGGACTCATGAGACCACCACCCATGGTTTTAATCAGCAGGCCGCTGACCGTATACTCTTTAAAATCCTGGGTATTCACAGTGGGAACGATCAGGGTGTAGTCAATGGTTGCATCGTTGATATTGGCCACCGAAACGGAAGCCTGGAGGCCCATTTTCGTAGTGGCCAGTTCAGGTTCAGAAAAAGTAAAGCCTGACACCTCATTTCCACTCAGGTGCATTTGAGGTGTGCCGAGGAGGCTCGATGTCGAGAGAGAAACGTTGAGACCTCGAGCCGAACAATTATAAAGATTGGCCTCCACAAACGGCGCAGAAAAACCTGTTGTCGAAACGGCGGTCAGCAAAGCAAGGGCGATCATCGATTTCATAGATCCTCCAATAAAATTTGTGCGCCTTCGTTTAAGCAAGTTCCATACCCCGATTGCAATCCGTGAAACTAGGTCCTGGATGGTCTGCGTGCAAGGGATTACAGAGAATCCTGTAGCGGCCGCGACCGAGGATGCTCGTCTCTTATGTCCGTGAATCTGGATAGGGAGTCCAGGAACCGGGACATGGCCGTGAATTTGGGTCTCTCGGGAAGAATCGCTTGAAAAGTTAAGCGTAACCCAGGTTTGGTGACACTCGATGCAATGGCAAAGTTGACGGCAATTGTTCAGTTCATGCTGGAAGACGCCCGGCAGTCCCGGATTTTTACGCGAAACTATGTTTCGGACGGCCCTTACGTTTAAAATTCTAAAAAGAACATCGTGTTTGCCGATAGTTCAATGAACGCCATCTGATTAGGGAACCGATGCATAGTTTTGCTTCTCCATGGATAGACCCTCTGTTCGTCAGAATTGTGTTTGGATTCTGGCTGTGCATGGTCATGAACCAAAGCGCTCTGGCTCTGCCCGATCTTCATGACAAGAGGGCTGTGCTTCTCGAGACGCTGGATGATCCCAAATCCCTTGAAGCCTGGCTGCTCGATACCATGCAACGCGGCGAAGGCCAGGATACCTCCATCGCCTGGATCCGCGCGGTCTGGGTTTATAGTTTGCTCGTATCGGATTCAGCTGTGGATCTGCACCGAACCCGCGGTGTGGACCTCGCGCCTATTTTTTCCAAGGCCCTTGATGGGGCCCGATCGAAGCAGCTCTCGACCGAGGTCATTGACCTTGAGTATGCCCTCTTCGTTCTCCAGGATAAGTTGGACGAAGCTGCCCTGGATCGCTTGGTTCATGAAGCAGGCTCTCATCATTTGCCGGATTCCCATGCCCGCATGAGGGCCGTCAAAGCCTTGTACCTGATAGGAAAGGGTGACGTTTCCGCCGGCACGCGCCTGATGAATGAACTCACCCAGGAGCTGGATGGTAAGCTTGATTTAAAGGACTATGAGCTTCTGGTTCTTAAAAATTATATCGCTTTGGGTTTATATCACCTCGACCAAAATGATAAGGCCATCCGACTTCTGGATGAAGTGGATACGTTGGCAACACAGCTCAATCTGCGCTGGTTTCGCTTGCCTATCCTCCATAATTTGGGACGTGCCTGGCTCCGCAGCAGTGAAGGGGAGGAGGCGGCCCTCCGCGCGAAACCGTATGTGGAAAAGCAACTGAGCCTGGCGCGGGAGTTTCATATGCCGTGGGATGAGGCCATGGCGCTTGTCAGTCTCGCCCTTGTGGAAATGCGGAGCAAGGAATGGGATCGGGCACTGCATAAAGCCAGACGCGCGATCGCCATTTTTGCTGAAGTGGGAGATCGTTTGAGGCAGGCGGAAGCTGAAGCAGCCGCGGCCCAGATTGAAACAAAAAGACAAAATTGGGATGCGGCCTTGCCGTTTGCTCTGCAGGCGTTGGAGCATGCCTCCAATTCCGACTACAAAAGGCCCATGCTGCAGCTGCATGAAAATCTCTACGAGATTTATAAGGCCAAGGGTCAGATTAAAGACGCGCTCAGGCATCTGGAGCAACATGCCGAGCTCCACAAAGGTCTCGCGGCCGAGCGGGAAAAAAATGAATTTCGCAAGATGACCGTTACCATGGGCCTGGCTTTGGAGGAGGACCGGAATCGCAACCAGGCCAAGGAACTGGCCAGCCAGAAGCGAATGAACCGCTGGCAAACCCTGGCCGTGCTATTCCTTACACTTGGCGCCGCGGGGATTGTGCTGGCGTACTTACGGATTCGGAAAGTCAATCAGCAGATTGCAGCTCTCAATTCGTTCATTCGCACCCAGGTTCTGAGCCGTTTCCTCCCTCCCGAGCTGGTTCAGGAAATTTCTGAAGGTCGCTCGCGTTTTCAGGATGCCGCCGAGCGATGCGAAGTCACAGTTCTGTTTGCCGATCTCTGCAGTTTCACGCGCGCTACCGAACACCTTGGAGCCGAGACTGTCGCCACGATCTTGAACCATTTCCTGGCGTCGATGACGGATGTTATCTTTCGGTATGGGGGCACCATCGATAAGTTCATGGGTGACGGTATTATGGTTATTTTTGGTGCTCCGACCCATCTCTCCATAGCCGAGCAGGCCCAAAGAGCTGCAGCCTGCGCAGCATCCATGATGCAGGAACTCGAACGGCTCAACCACGGCTGGCTGGTTGATTTCCAATGGGAATTTCAAATGCGGATCGGAGTGAATCAAGGTGTCTCGATTGTAGGGACCTTTGGCGGTGATCGACGCGCGGATTATACCGTGGTGGGCAGTGCCGTGAATATTGCGTCACGTGTGGAAGGGGAAGCTGAACCCAACCAAATTCTGCTGACGTCCACTGTGGCCAGGCATTTACAGTCCAGGTTGATTCAGCCTGCCGGAAGCCGCCAGCTCAGGGGGGTGAGTGCGGCGGTTGAGGTGTTTGCACTGACCATGGAAGCCGACGAGAAGCCCGTGAATAGGGCGGGATAAGTGTTTACTCTTTTTTCTTCCCGATCGCGGTTGACAGGCTTACTATCCGTGGCTGCATCCTCAAAGGAATCCTGGCCTCGGGAAAAATCAGCCTCTTGGTGCCATGGACGACCAAGTCCATTGTGTAGGGTGCAGTTGGGCCCTTGATCCTTGCCCAAAAGTAGTAATTGGTTCGTTCCCTCCGACCGAAGAGCATCGCATCCTTTCATTGGTGTCTGAGGCTCTTTTGCTGAGAATTTTTTACCTTATCACTCTGTCGCTCTGCCTGCTAACAGCATGGCCGGCCAGGGCATCTTTTGATCAAGCGAATTTCAGCATTGGCCTGAATGATGGCCGTGTCAAGCAACGTATCAGATCCCTTTACTATCGCATCAGCGACCACTCTTTGTCAGAAGCCGAGATTGTGTCGATGATCAAAGACCCTTCCGGCTTTGAGTTCAAAGAAGAGAACGACCCTATCGAGCTGGTCAAAGGCTATTTCGCAGTCCATGCCTATTTCATCGAAAATACCAGCGATCAAAACGTACCTCTCGTTTTTCACGAGGGTGAGAAGACACCAAGAACCTACCAGCTCTTTCAGAACGGTCAGCTGAAGAAACTGGAGCCTCAACCGTCGGCGGTAGGGGTGCCTTATTTTGTTGAACTCACACCCGGGCAGAACATTCTCGTCACGCAGCGGATTTTACCCTATTCGGTCTCGGGGCGAAGTCCTCTGATCTGTAGCATTCTTGTGTACGATCCCCAAACAGCACTTTCGGTAATGGGATATGAATCATCAATTATCCTCTTCGTCTTTGGTTCTGTGTCATGCCTTGGTTTCTATAGTCTCATTATGTTCGTTTTTTTTCGTAAAGCCTATTTTTTGAGCTACTTCTTCTACATCACTTCCACTGCTTTGATCCTCATGGCTTCCTATGCGGTCATAAGCCTTACTATACCCGTCTACTATTTCATCCTGTCGATTAGCATCCTGTCGCTCTTCGTATTCTCCAGCCATGTACTTTCCTTGAAGACTGTTCGACCCAGGTTATACAGGGTGTCGGTCTTCCTCGCTGGAACCGAGGCGGTCACGATGCTGTGTGGCTATCTCTTAGGTTCGATGGATTTCGTCTATGTCGTGTCGACTTCTGCTTTAGTCTTCAACATTGTTTGTGCGGCGTCGGTGGCAGTCAAAAAAGATAAATCTGGCTATTATCTTCTCATGGGCTGGTTTTTTTTCCTGCTGGGACTGGTACTCACCTTGCTTGATATGAAGGTTTTTGGTCGAGTCAGCATGGTCCTCCTTTATGCCTCCCTCTATGGCTTCTTTTTTGAAATATTTGCATTTACCTTCGCAATCAGTCATAAGCTTCGACATGCTGAAAAGCTTGCAAACGCTCAGATATCTCATGCCTTTGATCAACTTGCCAAGGTCTTCTATCCACATCAGATTCAAAAAATTAAAGAAAATTTCCAATTGGAAGAGACAATGCCCACCCACAAGGGAGAAGCCTGCGTCATCTGCTTTGACATAATTCATAGTGCGAGAATAGATGAGGTTCATGCAAAATCTTTTATTCGTAATCTCTTTAAAAGATGCAACGAGATTATGGTGTCTGGATATGACGGAGATGACCTGCGTGCGAATGCTTATCGGATAAAGGAAATGGGAGATGGTTTCCTCTGCTCCGTAGGATACCCGTTTAAGTCAGCAAATAATCAAATTGCGGATGACGCTGTAGAGCTAGCCATGGAGTTCTTCCAGGCAATGGAGACCTTGCAAAAATCCATGAGAATACCCAATCGGATCTGTGCTGGGATTGGGCTTGCCATGGGAACGATCTCGGGTTTCTATCCCGAAGCAGGAACCAAGGAGTATGACCTCTACGGTCCAGCGATTATCCTTGCGACACGATACGAAGCTATGAGGAAGGTTCTATTGACAGAACATGACGAGGTCAATATTTTGATCATCCAGGAAGGTGTCTTTAAGAAATTGAATATCAGTCTCCAGCGCGAGTTTACGGAGTTCAAACTTGCAGGCTCTAACGTTGTAGTGCGCGACGACAACCTTGCAGAAGTCCTTTATTATAGAGTTTTCGATGGCGAAGCACAGCTGCTGGCATCATGAACCATAAGGGTTTTTGTTTTCCGATAGTGTGGAAGCAGTTATGCGGTTCGAAAGTTCTCTAGAACAGGAGCGCTCTTGAGGACTCCCGACTTTCTCAATCATGGGCTGCAAGGCCTAGGAAGATCGCCTTCTGGCACTGCTATTGAACGTTTTCGTTCAGAGGGCCCACACATTTGCCTACCAGGTGGTTGCCATGAAACTTCTCGCTTGGATCTCATGCTCGTAATCGCGCTCGTTGTCAAATGGCAGACACGCCCTGCGACCGACGAACCAAACATGGCGGAAGATTCGGTCAAGATGGCTGCCTCGAGCGGCCAGATGACCAGCTCAGGATCTGAGAAGAAGCGGGAACGTAAGCGTGTGTGGGATGTACTCGATCAGAGTCTTCCGGAAGCTCCTGTCCGCAAGAGCAAGCCGACCGCAATTCCCCAGCCGCAAACGGTTCTCGTCCCTGAAGCTTGCGAGATTCGGTGGCGTGATATCGCCTTGCAAAATTCGGCTGAGCTTAGCCATGACCTTCGCGATGGACACTTGGCACTCGAGGGGGAGTGTGGCGCTCATGTTCCTTCGCGCGGCTATCATGGACCGGTTTTTTCCCGATGACGATCCCGCGGCGACGCCGAGCTGGATGAAGTAACCTTCATTGGCTTATTGCGACAAAACAAGCACGAATTGGTTGAAGCGGAGGCTCGTCGCATGCTGGCAAGTAACCCCCAGTCAGTGGTCGCGCGCTATTACCTTGCATCCGCGGCGTTCCGAGCAGGCAATCGGGACGAGGCCATCAGTCAACTGCAAGTGGCGCAACGAATGGCTCCACATGATCCACGCATCAAGGATACCCTCGAGAAAGCGCGGACCGCGGAACCGGAGGACCACATATTCACCACGAGCCTCAGTATGTCCTTCGACGACCTCCTTTAGCACACCGTGAATCCCTGCGGCGGCCTTACCGATGCTATTCCCTACTTACGGCATGGCATAATCAACGAGATTGGACTCGCCCTCAGAGTTGAAATGGACCCCCAATCTATTTGGATCAATTTTGGTGGATTGTGGAAAGGAGCCATTCTTGGACAAATTGTTTTCTGGCTGGCCTGATTCGAGGTTCAACCCTTTTTATAATCATTCGGATTCACGCCTAAGCGCCTGATCGAGCAGGCTATGGCAGGGCTTCTGAACCCTGCCCCAAACTTGGAAACACTCTCACTCACATCCTACATACAGATCGACTGACGTCGTATCAGCCGTGATTTCGATCGTCTCATTTTTTACAAAGCAAAAGTAACTTTGGCCATCAAAACGATATTTACCAGGTGCTGGCAGTATGAACCTTCCGGTCACGTAGTCCGGTTCAAAAATCTCGCCGGTCTTTTCGAAAGTCGCAGTGAGCTGTAAGTAAGGGTCGTTCAGAGGCACGGATGGGTTATAGAAATCGAAAATCCTGTATGAAAGTTCCACTCCTGAAGACTTGTAAGCTTGTGTGTCAGCCAACAAGTGATTGCCGCCAACGAATAAAAAAGCGGCTGCCATCCCTGTCAGAAATTTATTGACCATGCTCGATCTCCTTGAAAGGATTGTAGAACTATCCGTAGACAAGACAAGTGCTACACTACATCCGCGGAAGGTGCAAGAAATCTAGTGATGACTTTTAAAGGCGGGATTGACGAGAGTGATCCACCGCTTTTTGTTTTTTCTCAAAGATACAGCCCTGGCTTGACTGCTGAGTGTTTTATCGTAACGCCACACAAGCAAATCGCTCTCGGTGATGAAGCGTCGATTGCACGATGATTCATCTTTCAAACAGGACCTTAATGAGCGTTCCGTTAATTTTCGAAAGATTTGCAGTGGTAGGCTGGCTCCGTGTCTTGGCGGTAGTTGGGCCCGCACCCTTTTCCATGGACGACAGGATACTGAACTTCAGGCTCCCAAAATGGTAAACGCGGAGGCACAAACCTGGATCCCTTGAGAATGTTTGATGCGTCTACGTTTAAGAATAAATTCATACAATTTTTAACGTCTGAGGCCGCAGATCGAGTAAATGTTTTCACGTCAAACGTGATGGCTTAATTTGAAAGGATGCATCGCATGAAGCTAAAAATCTTTGAAATCTTAACATTCGTCAGTGCCGCGGTCCTGTTTCACGAGTCCGTACAAGCGCAGAATTTGCCGTTCAATATCTACCAAGGGCCTATTCACAGAGGAGTCCGACCATGGGCTTCACTTGGCCAATGGATTCATAATTCGACCGTACAAAGCTCGTTTATGCTGGTGCCAGGGTCCAGAGGGCTTTATATGAATGTCTGGACGGGTCAGTATTATTCTATAAATGCTGATGGAGACATAGATTTGCAAAGCTCCGGACAGAACTATGAGGGATCACTTGCGACATGGGACTTGTGCATGGAAGGCGGCGGTGGAGATGCGTGTATGACGAGAGTCGACTATCGGATAAAAGCTATTCTTCAGACCTATTAAACAGGTCAGTCAGTTGCGAATGGTCGGTCCTTTCTGCAAAGCACGGGTCGTTCAAGCTTTCGACCATTTACGATGAATTTTTTCGCTACGCCACTAGGCGACGGAAGCTCTAACGATCGAGCATTACCTCCTAACGTTTTCGAAAAAGGAGATCGCTCGATACGCTGTTCGATAATCTGTGGCCGGTGGCCCCGTTCCTGCAAAAAGGGCTGCCGCGAGGCGCGTTGAAGGCCCAGGCTTCCCGAGCTTGGCAAGGGGCTTGGCTATTCTGTGAAAGCTGTTGAAAATCCTGACCCCGCGCGAAATGTCCGATTTTAAGGGTTTTTGGATCCTGCTCGCGTCAACACGCAGGGGTTCACCGTCCTGACCATCAATTGCGGAAAATCGGAATCAAAAGAATCTGTTCCCGTTTCCAGCACGCCAGCCCCTGACGCAGATGATGCTTCCTTTAAGGACGTTGCCACCGACGCCCTCATTGAAGCCAGCAAAGTCTGGACCGCAAAGAATGTATCCATAGGCGTGGAAACGGACATCCCCTACAAAATCCGTATTCCAGCCCTTAAAGTCATTCAAGAATCCGCTGAAAATCAGGATCTGCTTCTGGAAATTCAAAGGCTGGGAATACAGACCATTCAACTTTCCTCTGCTAACTTCGCCTATCGCAATGCAGCAACGGGTAATGCTGTGACAGTCACTTGGAAGTTTGATCAGGACGCCGACGCGATGATCGCTTACCTGAGAACCGTCGCAAGTATTCCTTGAGCTCCAGCTGCGTTAGTGGAGGAGGACTGCCTGCAGCAGGCCGTTGTTCCACGGCTGCGCTCTGAGTGCCGTCATGACATTTGGCAAGAGGAAAACAAGGAATCTCCGATGATGGGAGATAGCCAGGTCCTCTGACCTCCAGCCAAAGATTTCTGCTTCCTCGTCGACTCGGGAAAGCTTATGGCTGGAGTACGCCGGACGTTTGATCGATCGTCGCTGGTTTTCTTGAGTATAACGTGCAAGGGTTTTCGGATAGGCGGTAAGTCCCCAACGCTAATATTGTCTGATGTGCGTATAAGCTTCTGGAAGATCCAGCGCCGGCTGTTGCCAGGATTGCTTGCCAGGTCACGTGCCTTGTCCTTGGATTCCATTTGTTATGGCGCAAGAAATGTTGTATCCCGGTGTTTGAACTGCGAACCCTGTCGGGTCCAGGCTTTCAGCACTAGGAGTTCCTTCTGAAAATATCACCAGCAACATTGTCACTCTCATTTTTCATCAGCATGCATGCTTCCGCACAGGTAGCTAAAGAATTTCCTGCAAGTCTGGTTTGCGTAGCACAAGGCAATTGTGTGGCCGGGCATCCGAACTTTTGCGATGCGTCCACCTACTTTGCTACGCCAGTTGTCATCTTGCAGCCTGAGCAATTTGCGGCGGACGCCTATGATCCCAGCGACGTTCTAAGCGCCGATGATCTGGAGAAAAAGGTGAAACTTGATTTCAGTCAAAGCGACCAATACAGCTTTTACTTTTTCAATCGCGACGACATGTCAGCCCTGGCCGCAGGAGAATTGGATAAAATTCAAGGCACGTATGAAGACGGCTTTGACTGGGTCAATGGGTACAATACACGAGCCAAATTCAATATCGAGTGTATCAGCGGTTCATAGGTTCGACCGCCGCTCTCCCCTTGGGTTCCTTGGCTAGGAGGTGCCAAATATTCCAGGCCGTAAAACGGCGGTTCGACCGTCTTTCCTGGGAGCACCGAGGAAGAGAACATGACGCAACCGCCCTTGGATCTAGACTGGACTTTCATTTATGGAGGATCGACCAATTATCGGTCTCACGACTTGACCGAGGTGGATGCCCATCGACTCGAATTCCGGCCGTCGACGCAACCTACTCTCTTCGGCTGGCTTGTTGTCCTTCTGTCCGGGGCCTACCTCCTTTACTTCATCAGGACGCCTGCCCAGCATAAGGCCGCCATCGGTGTTTGTTTGGCCCTGATGATCGTCGGCATTTTTGCTTTTTTGCTCAGCGAGGTGCACGTTTTCGATCGTCATCAAGGCTTTTATTCAGGGAGGAGGCAGGCGCAAGCGGCCAAGCCTCTGGATCAGATTCTGGCTGTGCAAGTGCTCTACGGAACCGCAAGGTCCTTTCGCGTAGCCCAAATGAATCTTTGCCTCAAGGATCGTACGCGTCGACTCATCATTTGTCATGCGGACCGTAACGCGCTGTATAAGGAAGCCCAACGGCTGGCTGTGTTTCTTAATGTGCCGTTTGTGACTGTTGATCGTTAAACGTTTTCTTCCCACGTTTCTTGCAATATCTCGACTGCATAGAAAAATACCGAATCATTGATGGCAGCTGAGGACAAAATGATGTCTATGGCACAAGCGTTGTCGATTCTTTTGACATTGGCTCTCAGCATTCAGCTGGGCGGCTGCAAAGCCACGGCTCTGCAAGAAACCCGCAAGGAATTTACGATTCAGAATTTTTCTGTGGATGGCAGCCGTGGTGAGCTAAGCCTCTCCTGGTCGTCGACCCCGGACGCTGGCATTTATCGGGTCTGGATTGCAAAAAATCCAGACTGCTCCAAGCCTCTGGCCCAAATTGCAACCCAGGACACCCATCATTTATTTGGGCGCGCGGCGCCTGGAACTTACTACGGTTGCGTTCAGGCTGTACCTAGCTTTCAGTATGGTTCCAGTGATAGCTGTACAAGCGGGATAAGCGATGTCGACGGCAAGGGTTTCAATGCTACCAATCAGGGTGTGGCCCTGACGGTCACCGCGCAGCGCCAGGGTCGCTGGACGAAGTTGGAAGGATCGTACTCGAATCCGACTTTGGTTGATACCGGAGCTGGACTATTTGTTCGTTCAGGAGCGCAACTTCTGATTCTGAACGAGCAGGGTCAGCGTCTCAAGCAGCTGCGTCCCCTTCCGATCACACAGGCCTTGAAAATCCGTTATGCCTATACTGGCAGCCAGATTTTTGCCATGAGTGCCAAACTCGAAGTGAGCCAATTGTTTCAGTGGAATGAAGACGCTCAAAATTGGACGATGATTCATGAGTTTCCAGGGCAGCACCTGGCCGCGTTTCATCTGGTCAGCCCTACGGATTTGAGCTTCGTCCTGCGCCAACAAACAAATCAAATGATTCAGTGGCACAGTTTGGATCCTGCCAACCCTTCGGTCCTTAAGTCCTGGCCGGCCCTCTCATCAGGGGCGGACAACTGGGGTTTTGGTTATTATTATTTTGCCAGTCTTTATGTGGAAGGGGCATTTGTCATTGCTGATAACCGCGGTCTGCATCGTTTAACACCGGATCAGCTCGTGCCGCTGGTCGTTCAAGTGGGTATGGAACCCAACGGAATCTTTTTCTTTCCTGGTGCTGAAGCCGAGTATGTGCTGCACCTGGGCGACCTCATGGCCTTGCACGCGCCACCGCCCACGCCGCTGCTTTGCTCGATCGCAGTGGGGGACCAGAACGATTGGATCGTGTGGAATTCCAAAACCAACCGCTGGCGAAAATTTCCTATCAATGCTTTTGAGGGCTATAGCCAGTTCATCAATGCGGGGCCGGTATCCATGTCTTATCTGCTAGGCGGGCTGGCCCTGCAGGTGATGGCTGGCGATCGAGCGGAGGTTTATGCTGATCTGCCGGCAACGGCTAAAAATCTTTTGCCCGGGCCCCAGCTGCCCCAGAATCGTCTGCTTCTGAGTGGAGACGAGGATCTGTGGATGTTCGAGCCCGGTCAACCCTAGTTGTCCGCAGAGCCGTCCTGGATCCTAAGGACTGAGCTCAGCCGAATTTTGGCGTTTCGTCCTTGCTGCGGCCCGTGGCTTGGGAGCGCCGAGGCTCTGGCAAACCGGACAGAAGTGACTCAAGCGCTGCCCCTTGCCGGTTGGTGCCTTGATCACAGCACCACTGCATTCCGGACATTTTCTCTTCCGAAAGACCTTCCAGTTCTTTTTCAAAACTCCAGCCTTTTTCCAATGATAAAACTGCCAGCAATAATCACGTGACTCCTGGACGAGGCGCTTGATCATGGTGGGGCTCAAGTCAGCAATGAGCGTGTCCGGATGCAGCTTCAGGATGAAGAGCACTTCGTTTTTGATGATATTGCCCAGGCCCGCAAAAATCTCCTGATCCATCAGCACATCGCAGACCGGACGCTCGGCTTGAGCCTTGACTTTTTTCGTAACCTTGGCTGCGTCCCACTCGTCCGCCATGAGGTCGATGGACCAGTCGTAAGCTTTAATTTCAGCGTCGGTTAACGGGCGAATGGCACAAGTATAGAAATTCACCCGGCCCTTTTTAAAGTGGAGCTGCAGTTTGGGTTCGCGGTCGGGTTTTTCCTCGTCGATCCGGTAGCTGCCAAACATGAGGAAGTGGATGCGCAGGGTGCTGTCATCAAACAACAGCAGCGCATGTTTCCCCCAGGATTTTACAGAACGCAGGGTCTGCTTCATCAGCCCAGCAGCAAGAGGAAGGCTGCCTGCGGTTTTCGTAACTTTCGTCCCAACAAAAGGGGCCAGATCTTCCATTAGGATGACAAGAGATGGGCCTTCCATGTGCGCTCCTGGCAAAGTTGAAAGGATCGACGCTCCCTAAGCCGAAGCGATCGTATCCCGTGACATTGCAAAAAGCCCACCAGTCCAGAAGGTGAGTATAAATGGCTTGGTTCGGCCTCGACCGCATCCGTTAGGAGCGAGGCGCAGGACAAGGAATGTAGCTGACCCGCAGCACCTGCTGCAGTTCATGGTGCACGTCCAGGGTATCCACACCGATGGATGTTTGCTCCTCGGGATCGCGACCACGATCGGCGATTGCAATCACGTTTGCATGGAGGACGGTGCGACCACCACAACGGGAGGACGTGACGCTATGGATTTCATCATGCAGATTGAACTCTGTCGTGTCTTCATCGAAGGTGCTGATTTTGGTTTCACCCAATTCCTTATCGCGATCATTGAAATAGACACGACGCAGGATGGCTTTGCCTGTGGTCTTAACCTTGTCTTTACGCTTGACGCGTAGAGAGGGATAGGCAAAACCCCGGTAGTCCATCGTCTCCAGGCGTACCATAGTTGCCGCCGGCAGATTCATATGAAAACTTATGCGACAATTTTTTTGGACTCGCGATTGATCCGGGGTGGTTTCGGCCACAAAGCTGTTAAAGAAAATCGAGATGGTGCGTTCGTCATCCGTGACAACAATGTTCTGGTCAGTCGCAGTCGGGCATCCCGAACCATGAAAAGTCAACGTCTCTATTTTTTTGTCAGGCGACGCAAGGGCGGAACCACTGAGAAGCGCAAGGGCCAAAAGGGATTTAAATGAAGTCATAGCTCGATCTCTCCTTCATGTCCCGCGCAATCTGCATCGGTTCATGATCTTAAAGCAAGTGGAAAGAAAGACCTGTCCTTCGCGTCGGCGTGGTCAAATCTTCATTTCATATCCTATCGAATGAAAGCTTTTCCAAAGTTCGAAAATAAATTTGAAAATCTTAAGCAATAAAATCTTCTCATCTTCGTTGCCTCTAACAGAGCACTCGAGTGCACATATGAAACAGTTACCTTGGAGATTTTTCGGAATGAAAAAAGTTGTCGCCATTTTGGGTTCTATGGTTCTAAGTTCTGTCGCCCTTGCCGAAGGAAGCACCATCACAGGCATCAACCTGAGTGGATCGGGCTGTTCAGTCAATGATACACGCTGGGTGATCACCGAAGATTTCAAAACCGTTTCTCTCTTCTTCGACAACTACTTTGCAGAAACAACTCCTGAAGCACGGGTCGGACGGGCTTCCTGTAACCTTGGTATCGCTCTTAAATTGCCTCCTGGCATCACCGTTCAGGTCGACACGATCGACTTCCGCGGCGCGGCCTATCCCGCGGTTAGCATAGACGCCATGGGCAATGAAGTTGTAACCGGATCTGCAACTTTGAGCCGCGAATATTTCTTCGCCGGCATGAGAGGAGCTCGGGATAAAACCACGTGGAATAAAGACACCGCGTTCACAGTGCGCGACACTGTACTGTCCGCAGCTATCGCTCCTTGCGGCGGCGAGACGATTCTACGCGTCAACACCAGTCTGGAAGCGAAACGCGGCGTGAAAGATCCAACCGGCCAAACCTGGGTTGGCTTGGACACCATCGACGTGAACAGAACATACGATCAGCAGATCAACCTTTCATTCATTCCTTGCCACTAAAAAAAAGCGGGAGGATCCTGTCCTCCCGCTCTCATTTTTTGAAGTATTAAGTCATGCCCAGCCCATCCAGGATCAACCCTCCACCAGCCGAAAAAGTCAGAAAAGACCTGGCCAGGATCCTTGCGTTCCAACAGCCCAAGCCCTGCCCCAAATGCGGTAAAATTCACTGGACCATCAGGACCCTGGATCCGAACCCCGAACTGATGTGGACATTTTAGGAATTAACCTGGTTTGCGCGAAGATTGCGCCGCGTTTCACTGAGTACGATATTAATCCGCTCAGGAGTGAGAAATTATCGCGTTGTACATGCTCACATGCTAGGAATTCAGGAGAATAGTCTTAAGTTTGGAGCATTGGACATGGCCCGTTGGAAACATCGTTGGAGTTACATCAAGGAAGGCCTATGCGCAGCCTTTTTCGGGTTTTTTGCCATTGTGAGCCTCATGAATCCTCATTCGCTGGATGGTGAGAAATTCAATCGAAAGGGAGCCTTCATCACGCTTCTTTGGGGATGGCCTCTGGGACTCATCTGTACGGCATTTGCCGGTTATTCCCTGGCCAAAATCTATCGACTGGCAACCCAATCCTCGCTCATTCTCGAGAGCAGGAACGAACTCTAAGCATCAATTCTGCCTTTCTCGCGCCTGCACACAGGCGCCCCCCCCCCCTTGCCATTCCCAGCGTCCCCATCATTTCTTACCAACATGGGTAAAAAACATTCTCATGCGAAATCTGAAGCTGCCGATGGTGGCTATAACTTGAACACGTGATCTGCATAAAAGGAGTCGTCGTGAGATTGAAGTCCCTGGGCCTAATGATGGCCGGAATGTCCTTGGCGTTGCTGAGCAATGGATGTGTGAGCATGCTGGCAAAAATGGCTCTTAGCATGGCGACATCCAAGACCAATGACCTCTCGCTCTGTGCTTTGCAAACCCGCTATGTTACGAATTTGTATCCGAAAGAAGCCAATACTTTGGAAATCCCCTACTATACGACCAACTGGACCGAAGGCGCGGGGCTCGTTATGGTGACCTGCCAGGCCCGTACCGGCGGCGGCAGCAGCCTCTATGAAATTGAAGGAACTGTCCAGCTCGATGGTCAACCGATGGAATACGTCGCCGGCGGCAGCTATTCGAAGCTGGTCCAGGCTGGTGATACAAAGCCCAAGACCGTCACGATCACCACAACCTCGGGGCAAAAAACGTCATTTACGGTATCGCCCACGCAGCCTATTGAACTTGTCGCTGTGAATGGCAAGAAAGGTGAGTCTGAGGTCAACGTGACCAAGGATCTGACCCTCGAATTTGCCAAGGTAGGCCCTGACGCCGGATATGTACGGGTTGGTCTGATCAGCGATACGATGGGCATGAGAAACTTTTCGGACATCGGCGTTTACAAGCTCGACAAGAAAATCAAGATCCCGGCCGTTGCCTTCCGTCATCCGGCCCTGTTTAAAACCACGGGCGCGAACTTCAATGGCAAGCGCACAACTTATATGTCCACCGGCACCAGTCTTGTGACGGGCGCGAACTATATATTTGTTGAGCGTTATGAAGCGACACCTATCAAAGCCGAAGGTGCCGCAGCCGTGGAAAACTTTGGTCTGGCCTGGAGCTGGATGCCTGTGACCGTCAAAGGTTCCGCGGAAGCCATTCCTGGTGTGGCCGTTTCCAATACCATGGAAACCAGTACAGGCGGTGTGGAATATTTCTCCACGAAGCCAGCGTCTGCAATCGGCAAGCCTTTGGCTAAGGGCAAAAAATTCGCCCTTGTCGCCATGTCTCTGAATGGAAACCTGGAAGCCATTACCGATGCGACCAAGTACGACCTTGGTACCGGCGCCGTGGCCAAGAATGCAGCTGGCCAGGACCACCATATTTACAACGCATGGAAGTTTCCCAAGCTGCCTGTCTCCCACTGGGACGCTGAAATGGAAAAATTCTACGGTGAATTCACCGCTGCCTTCGAAAAGGATTATGGCATTAGCTTTATCCCAACGGAAGATGTCCTGAAGGCTTCAGCCTATAAAGATTTTACGGCTTTTGAAGAAGAATCCACGGCTCAGAAAATTTCCCACTCTTTCCGCGGTCTCAAAGCATTCGCCGGCCCTCGCGTTGGAACAGGAACCGTTAATCCTGACAAGAGCGAAGTTCAATTGATGCGTGAACTGGGTGTGGACGGACTGGTTGTGGTCAATCTCGCCGTGGACCTGCCGACTGACAAGACCACACGCGAGGATTGTAATGACTTGGTGACTTTGCCCAAAACCAGTGGGTTGTCGGTCAGCGTAACCTGTCACATCGGTGAAGCCCGTCTGCAAACCAAGGCATCGTTCCGTATCATCGGCATGCCGAAAGCCTACGGCACTCTCCTGACGACTTATGCTGACGGCGACATGTCGACTGTCAAACCCATTCCCTATAAAATGGATGAATTCCAGGACGCCGCCGCCCTCAGCCGCGTGATGCGGACCAATGAATTGGTCAATGCTATGAAGACAGCTCTGAGAGAGCAGGAAAGCAAGGCCAATGAACTCGGCTATGACGACGTTTGGGCGACTTCGCCCCAGTCGAGCGGCCCAGGGACATGAGTCCCGCCTTGAATCTTAATTTTTGATAGAATTCTCTTCGGGTGCATGCAAGTGCACCCGATTTTGGCATTCCGATTCAGAAATGTTATCCCCGCAATCGCTCATCCTTACGCCAGGAATAAATCCCTACTTTGGAAAGAAGTCCAAGCAATTGTGACCTGCGATCAAGTCCATGTGAAAAATTTCCGATCTTTCCAGGACCAAGAAAAGTCAAAGTGATGACCTGGGGGTCCTATCATGTCATGTAAAGTGCCAGCCTCAATTGTCATATCCGTTGTGGTCGGTATGGCAAGCGCTTGTGGGGAACGAATTGGACCCGGCGCACCCCAGGAAAATCCTGGCTTTATTGGGCACGATGCAGATGCCAACGTTTTATCTGATTCAAACGGCGGCACTACTACGAAGGTTGATGCTACGGACGTGGTTATCGAAGCTAAATCAGATAGTGAAGTTGTCACTGATGTAAAGCAGGATTCCTCCGCGGGCAGCCAGAAACCGTCGCCTGTTCCCAGCCCCACGCCCACAGCATCGACATTTTATCCAAACTCCTGTGCCGATATAAAGAAATTCGATCCCAATGCAAAAAGTGGAAATCATAAAATCTATCTGAATGCTGCATCTCCGTCACGGAAACAGATTGATGCGACGTGTGATATGCTGGAAGGCAACGGCGCCTGGACCCTCGTGGCCAACTATCTCCACAAGGGAAACACAAATCCGCCGGCCAGTATCCGCACCTCGGATCTGCCTTTGATAGGCGGCGACATCATGGGCGTGGATGAGTCCACGCTTGCCAAAAACTGGGGTCATGCAGGAGCGCAGCTACTTTCAGGGTTCAAGGTTAATGAGCTTCGCTTTTTTTGCCGTTCATCAGAGAATAATCGTGTTGTGCATTTCAAGACAAATGATCCAAACTGCATCAAATCTGCCCAGACGGGGGTGGGGAACTGCCTTGGGATCAACACATCTTATGTACTGCTCACGGAACATACGGGAATACTGCCTATTGCCATGAATGCTGCCAAGGGCAGCAATCAGCCCGACCTGGCCATGACGCAGGACACCTTCGGGATGGAGCTGCCACAAGTCAATGACATCACCTGGAACATCGGCGTAAACGGTGCCTGGGAATGCGATTTCGGTTCCAATGATTCGAGGCACGATACACTTCATCGCATTTGGTTCCAATAGCCGCCCTCTATTCTATGGCGGCATGATTGCTCGCGAATCCAGGCATCGGAGCCTGGCCATAGACAATGTCAAACCCGTGATTACAAGGCCGAAATATTCATGCCACCGCTTCCGGACGAGGTCTGTCTTCCCTGGAGGACCCGTGCGGAGGGATTATACTTAACATTAATGCCGCCCGAGCCGGACGATTTGATATCGAGGCAATAGTAAGCATTGGGGTTTTCAAGCCGGAGATCCAACCCACCTGATCCGGAGGAGCTGCCCTGAACCAGCACAAGCGTGGGGCTGTCGGTCTTGTTGGTGTCAACGTAGGAGCTGTTTCCACTGCCGCTGGAGCTCACATTCATGACACTAAACGGTGATGAGGCTGTAAAAGGATGACCGGCTGCCTGTGACAGGCAGGATTCCAGCGCAGAGTTCTTGGCAAACTGTCCGGCTCCAGGATCGCTGAAGCACAAGGGCACGGCCTTGCCGCCGCCTATAAGGAGGGAATTCGGATGCTCAAAATCATAGGCCCGACCCGTCAGCGGATCTTTGACAAAGTTCCCTTTGGCATCCAGGATGGCCGCTCGGATAATGAGAGACTGTTCCTTGGCAGAACAGGTTGCCTTGAGAGACCAGTTACCCAGTTTGATGGTTCCGCTTGCGGCATCGAGCTGACCAAACTCAAAAGGCTTGCCGTCCATTGTCCGACGAAAAAGTCGAAGATTGGGGCCTATCTGCTCTCCGATATTGGATGTGGATACGCATTTGCCAGTAATGTTGGCCGGAGTGAGGTCGTTCTTGCTGAAAATGCTTTCGCAGTCGAGGTTGCTGAGGACAATGGACTTGATCAGGCTCAGATCAGCCTTATATTCAGCCAGCTTCTGGCCTTTTAGACTGTTGACCGTTTGCTTGCTTACAATTAACCCTACCAAACCGGAAAGCCCCAAAGCCATCAGAACACCGACCATGCTGAAACCTTGACTGCCGACTATTTTCATATATCTCCCCAGGCGTGCGCGTGCTGTTATTCCTTATCGGACGAACTAAAAAGCGAATAAGAGAGGGCTGGCGTTGAACGTTCTCTCCTTACATATCAGCATTTTATGGAGAAAATTTGGGGAGATAATATTTCATGAGGAGGATGGTAAGGAATTGTTAAAAACCCACTATTCGCTCCGATCGCTTTCGCCAGCTCAGATCCAGGGGATGTACCGTCTGATTTCTACGCAAGCCGCGTGCAGCTGTTTGAGGTGCTCAAGGCACGCTCCTAGGAGGCGAGGGGGACCGCCGCATCTCATCCGGCTAGCTGGGGCAGAATAAGCCATTGGAGGCGGCGGCATCTCGGATAGGCCCTTCTTCTTAAAGGACAGGCTTGACCTGACTGACGAGCAGAACAGATCGCTGGGTCCGCACACCTTGAACCGTCGTATAGTGGCCGCGGATTCGGAGGAATTTCATAAAGTGGACTCCTTGGAGTGAATGGCTGCCGCAGATCGGCTCATGCGTTAGATCCGGTTTCGATGCCGTGTTTTCAATGCGGCAGGACCATTTCATTGCTTACTATGTTTCTCGCATCAGCAGTGTGAATCAGCTCCCAGTCGATTGACGTTTGAAGAAGTCAACAGTCTGGACATAGTCAAACGCCGAGTACCTGCTGTGACAAGAAATGCAGAGGTCGTCACGCGGTTTGATACTCTCATCGAAAATGAGCTTGCCATTCACCTTATTAGCTACGGCGTAACTCCAGTCATTATGAAGGGGATCAAAGCCCGGTGCTTTTTTCATCATAAAATAAACACGGCTCGCCTCGGATACAGGCGTCTCCACGGTGGCTACAACTGCTTTGGCTAGTATGGTCCCCGATGCCATTGGATAGGTGTCCTGTTTGGCTTCAATATGTTCCTTGGCGGTCGGATTAAGATAGACGCGTACGAAGACCCCGCCATGTCCTCTACTCTCAAATGCCTTGTCGCCTTTCAGGACTGGTGTCCACGCTGTAAATTCGCCCAAGAGACCCTCCGAAAATCCGGCGGATTTATCTACGGTTGCTTGATCCCCCCCAGGTACTTGAGCCATCATTTCTTCTTCTCTGCCATCGGAATCACGACATCCAGCTAAAAAAATACCTGAAAAGAATACAATCCATACACTCCGAAACGCGGAACACATATAACCTCCTTTAGACATTATGAGAGACGTCTGGCCAAAGCCTACGGCACGGCTCAAAAACGAACGTCATGAGATCTGACTCAGCTCTGGAACATGGAACCCAAGGCTGGTATGGTTCCAGGTATCCAATCAGAGCCTTCGAGACACTTAAGTATTCGAGGCATTTTCATGATTGGTTACATTATTTTGGAGGGCTTGTGGCCATCATTTCGGATCGTGGAGCCAGGTGGGCCATCCTGCTGCTGGCAGCTCAGCAGGCTGATGAGGCCGCCTATCGCCTCCTGCTGAAAGAATTAAGCCTTTACCTTCAGCACTTCTTGCGACACAAGCTTGGTCCACACCCGGATAGCGATGACGTTATTCAGGAAATTCTTATAGCCGTCCATAAAGCTCGGCATACCTTTGACGGGACTCGCTCTTTTTTGCCCTGGTTTCACGCAATTGTCCGCTATAAGACGATTGACTTCTTAAGACACAAAAAGCGTATTCAGGTCCACGAAATTCCAGATGAAAAGGCTTTGGAGCAATATTCTGAAACTTTAACAGGCTTGCAATCGAATACACTCGACGACGAGCTGCTTCATGCTCTGGCTTCTCTGCCCCCCAAGCAACGACAAGCCGTGGAGCTGATGAAAATAGAAGGCCTTAGTGCTAAAGAAGCCGCAATCAGAATGGGTATGACCGAGGTCGCAACCAAAGTATCGGCACATCGAGCCTATGAAGCTTTGCGACATAAACTTATGAGAGAGAAACAATGAGAGAGGAATTGATTGAAGACCTTACGCGCGATTTGCAGGCGGTCCGGTCAAATCGATCACCCTGGCGAATTCCAGCAAAGATCCTGCTGGCAAGTGCTGCCTCCGGCGCCATGATGTTGAGTCTGATAGGTTTCCGCTCTGATATAGAGCAGCTGCGGATGGATCAAACGTATCATTTGGAGCTCATTCTGCTGGCTTTTTTTACTTTAACTGCGGTTATTATGACAGAAAGAGCGGCAATACCGGGACGAATGCTCGACCCTCCACGCCGTGCATTCGGAGCATTGCTCATGTCCTTCACTGCGCTTCTTGTGGTGGTAAAGAATTATCCCAGCACGGGGGTACAGATGAGTTTCTGGGAAGGTTGGCATTGCCTTGCACTGATTATTGTCAGTGCAATCTTGCCAACGCTGATCGGATTGCGCCTTGTCAAACGGGAAGCTCCCACATGGCCACGTAGTACCCTGGCTTTTGCCCTACTCGGAAGCTTTGGAGCTGCTGTGGGGATACAGCATCTTATCTGTCCTGGAAACAGCCCGCTCCATCTCATAGCCTGGCATCTTGCTGCTTTGCCAGTGAGTCTGCTGATAGCCTGGTTATGGGGACGCAGGGTTCTTGCCTGGTAATCTTCAAGGAACGGAAGCTGAGCAGAGCTCCTGAAAAAATGCTGAAAGATTAATCCAGGCCTTACCCGAACCGACTTTCCAGAATGAAGAGCGGTGACGGTTTCGAACACGGATCCACCGCTCTTTGATAAAGAGTAGCGCTAAATATATACTGGGGAAGACCCATTGAGGATTTTCGAGTCCGCACGCTGATTGCCCTGATGTGGAAAGTCCACATCAGGAGCAGTCATACACCGTTCAGGAAATGTATCCGTCGATTACCTGCCTGGCGCGCACTAAAACGCACTGAACTTCGGCACTGAAAGACCCTTTTTGAAAACGGTTGTCCAGAGTTACAGCGATATGTCCCTGAATCTGCCGATTGGGTGCGAACCGATCGAAATAGCTCGAGTTCAGTGGAAGCACTTCTGGACTCACAAAGTCTTCATTTGATAGGCCGGAAAGCTGAACGCTCACGGTGCCTGCGTCAACAAAGAAATCTGCGCCACCCTCGATTCGCAGAAGATTATTATCGTCAAAAGAGTATGACCCATCGTACGATTCACGGACGTCTGTAGGATAGTTACCGCGAACAAAATCCAACTGCGGAGCCTTGTTAAACACCTGCGAATTGGCTCCATTATTTCCTGTATAAGACGGCCAAAAGCGATAATTGACCAGAGCATCTGTCTTGGAATCACGACCTACACAGCGAACTTCTGGCGCAAGCACCACGATACCTGTCTCGGGCACACCTAATCCGGGCACAAGCGTATATGTTGTATTGCCATATTTAAAACCTGCAGTAAAGTTTGCCAAACTGGGTTTCACGGTGGTGGCCGGGGCTTCGGCAGCTACAGCGATCGAAGACAACGCCAGAAGGGATCCAGCCAGGGTCAATAATTGGGAAGTTCTCAACAAAGCTTGATTCATTTTATAACTCCTAAGGTTCATTGTGCGTAGTCGAATTTCAACGACAACGCGGGGTTTACCTACTGATGCTAGTGCATGCGTCCGCAGGTCGAAACTTTCAAACTAAGATTCGCCTCGCGGCATCATTTGGTTTCAAAAATACGAAAATTCTCCTGAAATAGATTACACTCTGTGCAAAACAATCTAATCAGACTGATTGCGGGGGATAGACTTCCCCATATTAAAGCGCTTTGGAGACGATGGTGACCGCCAGGATTGGCTGACGATAACATTTGAAACAATGAAGGGAATTTCCGCCTGCCTTTGGAAGGCAAGCCGTTAGCGTCATCGAGAAGGACGGATTGGAAGCGGTAGGACGATGGCAGGGCCCCGGAAAGAATGCTTAAGAATTAATCCAAGCCTTGAGTGAGTCTGCTTCACTGGATCGCGATAACCTTGAATTCAGGCTGGAAGGAAGACCAGAGTTAAATACAAATCCCGTTGAAAATTCAATCAGGCCGTTTGCCCTAGGCATGAAAGCGTGGCTTTGTTCTGATACCGTGAAGGAGGCCAATGCCGGCGCCGCTCTTTATAGCCTTGACATTACCGCTCGTGCAAATGGCATTGAGCCTATGAATACCTCACCCATATCTTAACTGAGCTTCCGAGGGCCACTTCCGCAAATGACATCGAGGTTCTTCTGCCTTGGAATTTTTCGACCAGACACTGACCATGTCTGGTCAACCAGCGACCCCTGGGCATGACCAGATGCTTACGAAGATGATGTGGATACGACGGCGGCTATTTGTGGCCCGCCTGCTGGCGTACACTACGTGAACGATGAGATTCTCCTGGATTGGAGAATAAAACCTCGAAGAGACCCTGCCACTAAACAGCTTCTTTTAGCTGGTGAATCCTTAGACCGGCGCTTTCCCCGGGAATCAAGTAGTAGTAAAGCATGCGAGCACTTGCGTCATCGCGGACAACAA
>NZ_DASQYZ010000075.1:0-2727 GCF_035638955.1 Oligoflexus sp.
CTCGTTAATCATGACACCACGAGCGTTGGCATTGCGGAGCAAAAGACCCTCAACAATAATGTAACTGCCTTGCAGTTCGACTGCGGCCCCCCAGCGTCCTGCGCCAGGGTTCTCAATAACAGGAGACTTCATCTCCTGCACTGGCTTATTTTCATCACCATAAGCTTCGATGGTAATCGGAGCTTCAGGGGTGCCCGAATCCTTCACAACCAGTCCTATATCCCAGACTGAACCGCGTTTAAGCCGGACCACATCACCAGGCAGAAGCTTCATGGCGTTGATTTTATTCAGCGACTGCCAGGGCGTTTCAAGCGATGTCTCGGAAGGCACATCCGATCCTGCTACACTGTCGACATAGAAGATCCGGGGGCCACGGGCGGAAGCCGCCAGATTTGAATCACTGCTTCGTGACTCGCATCCCAGGATACCGCCAACCAAAAGCCAGGAAAGAACACCAATCTCAAATCTTTTCATACGTTCACTCCATCAGTTAGACAAGCAATAAGGATACTTTTCCAAATCATTTATCGCGTTTTTCAAAAATCCAATCGCTGTAAGAAATCGGCTCGGTGTAGGGCATTTCCGTTGGGGCTGTGCAGGCACTATCACCTTTTTCAATCTTGAAGCAGGTATTCAAGACTGAAGTTTACCCTTCGTTCGAGCAACCATGCTGCATCTCTCCGTTATTCGATTGCTGCGACTTTGTCGCTGCTGATGTGCTTGCAAAAGTTACCGTGATTTTTGATGTAGCCGTTTAGCAGCAACCACGAGCGAGCTTGAATACTGTAATAGAAGCGTTTCATTTCGAGGCTCACTGGGGGCAACATCCTGGTTCGCGATGAGGCGCCCACCAACAATATTAAGTTGATTTTTTTGAGCTTTTTGATCACAGGCATTTACGATTTGGATGGCGACTACGCTACGAGGCGGGACTCTTGATTTCTTCATGATCATGGCTTCTTTCCTCTTCAACTCAGTCATCACAAATTCCGCAACAACAGTCACTCCTCAAGCCTTACAGGAGTTCGTGAGCCTGTGCTTGAATGGGATTGCGGCCGGGCGGATTGTGGCCCTAAAGCAGTTCTGCGGTTTTAAAAAAAGGCCATTCGACCGAGCCATGGTTTGCAATTCAGCTTGGTCAGACAGGTACTGGGATTCTCGCCACACTGCACGCACCGGACGAGACGGCTCGATATCAAGTGCAGAGATGGGCTGGGTCAGGATTCGTTCAATAAACCCACCACTAGCCTTGGAATCCTTTTCCCGTAAATATTTCACGGCTTGTTGCCTGAATCCATATAACAAATCCTATGCAAAACTACACTGATGAAAATCCGATTGATTACCAGCTCAGGCTTTCGAATTGATCACAGAGTGAAAGTGAGCGTCGGAAAATTGTTGTTCGGGGTTGAAAATTAGATCAGCAGCCCGATTTCATCAATCGCATTCTCAATTGTGTTCTTTTCCTCCTTCTCCAAATGCCTTGTGCAAAGCTTGGAATCGATACGGTGCAGCCCCCATCCTAGCTCAATTTTCAGGGCTGTGAATGCAAGGACGCTCTCCAAGGTAGCTTCCCCCATGGTGTCCATGCCTCTTGTCCTACGCTTGAACTGGCGGTTGCTCTCATTTGGCGTTTCTTTCTCTGACCGCTTTACCACGGTTTCAGATGAGGAGACACCAATTAACCAATGGTTCCATATGGTTTGATGCGATCTGGTAGGGTTGGATGCAATCCTTACCGGCGTCCAACAGCGTCAGTAAAAATTCCAGATATTTTTGCAGAATAATAAGAAGCCGCAATCACGCAGGATAAGTTTCGGTAGCCAATGCTGGGGATTAGTAAGTGGACATGTTAGAAGTTTGCAGATTGAAAGCAGTCAGTGGCCTCGTTTACCTAATCGTCAGAAAAAAAAGGAGTTTTCATGAAAATTCTAATTCCATGGTCCATTCTTCTTCTGCAACTCGGTGGTTGCAGTGGAAACAGTGATCATAGCAAATTAAAGATCACAAATGGGAGGGAGCCTGCCGCGGGAGAATATTCTTCTGTAGTCGTCGTGGATACAGCTTTTGAAGACGGAGAGGGGGCGAGGTGTTCTGGAACGTTTATAACCAGAAATCAGATTTTGACATCAGCCCACTGCGTTGTGAGTGAAAAAACTGGAAAGCCCGGAAGCGCTTCCTACGTGAATATTGAAAGCGATAAAGTCATTAAAATTGCCGAAGCTGTCAGGGTTGAAGCCAATCCAAAGTTCGAATTTGGTTCAGCCGTTCATGACCTAGCGGTTGTTTCTTTTGCCGAGCCTATTGCGCCTTCGTCCTCAGCCATTGCTCAGGAAACTCCGAAACTTGGGACTAAGGTGACGCTTGTGGGGTACGGCCACAATACGGTAACTGTTGATGAAGAAGGTGAAATCCAAAGTGAGACTGGTGCTGGTGTCAAGAGGATCGGAAACGGAACTTTCATCGATTTCGATGCGAAAGATGGAGTTATTTTACTTACTGGCGTTCTTGCTCCAAATCCCAGTATCCCGGATTTTGAAGGCAAATCTGCTGCGATAGCATCAGGCGATTCAGGAGGTCCATTATAAGGATGGGTCCAGCAGCCGGACAGTTCCCCTGTAAAAAACGCAAGGTCCCCCTTCAAGTAACGCGTGCGTGGATCCACAGCCCCGACTATGCAGCCGGGTTTTTCTCTTCGCACTTGGTTTGAACAGTTGCCGCTGGACT
>NZ_DASQYZ010000076.1:0-17187 GCF_035638955.1 Oligoflexus sp.
TGCTGATTGACCAGACATAGCCTTTGGTTTTTGGGTTTAGAATGTCCATGGGACTTTCGTCGATGTGAATATGCCTGCCTGCGTGAATCTCCGAGCGAATGATGGCCGGGATTTCCTCCAAAAGCTTCATTAGATGTTCGGTGAGCGCGTAAAGCGTCCTGGTTCCGACCGCAAGGCCTCTGGCAGCCATCATCTCGCTCTGCCGATTAAGGGGAAGGTGATGATGGAATTTATCGTCGGCCACCTGAATGGCCATGGCCACGGAAAATCGCGATCCAGCTATGCTTTTGTTGGGGCCTTTGGCGGTCATGATTTTGCCGCAGGCCGTGCATTTGCATTTTTGCCTTTTGTGCCGCTTCATCGCATAGACCCGGTCGGTCACATCGATTTCACCAGACTCCTCGAAAGCCCCGACCATTGGCATCAATAGCCCTTCACCACAGGGACAGATACTATTGCCGTCTTCGTCGTCCTTCGTGCCAGGGAAGTCGCAATGAAGGATTTCCTCATACGAAAGCTGGCACTCAGCTTGCGACAGGTCGCTATCGATAGGCCTATGGTTATGCAGTAGACGATCCTTGTTTCGTCTCGACGGCGGTTTGTCTTTGGCCGCTGCGCGTCGTTCGGACTTTTCCGAAAAAAACCGCTTTTTAAGCAACTGCAAATCTTCCGTCAGGACTGAAAGCAGCTCTTCATCGAACTTCTTTTCGAGCAGGGCCAGTGCCAGCCGACGCTCCAGGTCAATCACTCTGGTCAGCAAATGATCGCCGGCATAACGCAAATAGTTGATGTCTTTTTCATTCTTAAAACTGATACGGCTTATATCAACATCCATCTCAGCTTCCTTGCTTCGATGTTATTTCTGCGGAAATAATTGAACGCTGGGAAGACCGTAGCGATTTCAAATCTTCAGATCAAGGCGAATTTCGGCACCGGATAGAATGCTCATGAAAATATCCGCCGACACCGATATCAACTGGCCTTCGAAAGAAAACTGCATGACCTTGCCACGCTCCATTTTTTTGTGATATATCGCAAGGCCCGATCCATCGAATCGGAGCGCCTTGGCGGTCTTGCGATCGCGTGAAACGAACAAAAATATCGCACCGCCTCGGATTTCCTTCAGGAGCACGGAATTCACGAGCTGAACGAGTCCGGCATGCGCCTTGCGGCAGTCGATAGGTTTCTTATAAATAAAGACGTCAACTGATCGTGGGTCTAAAAACATGCAGATTCCTTCTAGTGATCTCAAAGTCGGCACGTTGGCAGGAACTCAGAAAATTTCAAGAGACTGGCAGGGCTGCTGACTTACGTAAGATCATTAAATGGCTGCACCATTGTGTGCCCGATGTTGGGATTGGGCACTGGGTCACCCCATTCCGATGAAACGAGAATGGAAGTAACTTCCATTCCCGTTCAAGTGAAATGCACCAGCAAATTACTGGCTGGCTGGTCTGGATGCAAAGGTTGTATCGCCGCCCAATTTGACGATTTCAGTCCTTTGCTCGCCTCCATTGGTAATTTTCATGGATTAGCCTCACATCTGGAAGTTTTCGGCTATTCTAACATGTTTTCTTCACATCAAAGTCAAAGTGTCACATCTCAAAAATTCTTGCCGTCATCTGTTTGTATCCCTGCTCACTTCGTGTCGGGCAGTGTGGTGAGTAGATCCACCGGATCGCTCCAGTAGGCCCCTCCTCACGCAGCTCAAAATGAAGTATCGCTGTCTAGAACTTCCAGCGGCTGAAAGGCTGTGGACTACTTCAGCCTAGGCAACCGTTAGCGATCATCCCGCACCCTTTGCTCTGATAGTGGTCGCAATTTGCCCTGATTTCGCTTCCATGAAAGAAGGCCGCTAACTCATCCTTTTTGGTGGTAAGAACATTGGTGTTGCATCCAAGATAGCAGGGAGTTTGCCACGGGATTGCCGAACAGTCGTCGGCATTTGTGCGTTCGAAAATGGACAATCCCGATCTTCATTGCTGGGAACGCGGACTTCCTGCTCAGCAAACGATGACCACATTAACGAAGTGGCGTCTACCGCTGTCTAGCTAGAACTTCCAGCGGCGTGGATAAAATTTAAAGCTTTTTTATAATCAAGGCGGGCCTGACAATGCTCATAGTGGATAGCTTTCTGCACTACCCGCAATCTAAACCAGCCAGTTATTTACGAAGAAGGTATAAAACTGAGGATCTTCGTTGCTTCTGGTTGAAGCCGGATGGACCACGGAGTTTAACGGCATTGGAGTCGCTGCATCTGTCATTTCATGTACGAAAACTTTTCGAATAGCGCCGACCCGTTTCGAGCTTCCTAAGCTTGTTTATGAGCTTTCTCATGCTGTCTTCTTTTGCTATGGAGATAACCAGCTTATGAAATCGTCCATGTGTTGCGTGAAGTTTCTTGCCTTCGCTACTGTTTTGACAATCTCGTCCTGCCATCCCAAGACTTCTGAAAGTTCGAAGACCAGTCATGCTCCAGGACGCTTTTTGAATGATGACAATCCATTTCAGTCGACGGAGCTCGATGATGAGCGTTGGGTGAAACATGAGGCTGAAGGCCAGCCGACTTACTCTGCCCGGCATCCGATGACGCAGCGCCTGCAGGCATGGGCCGATGCGATTCGCCGCAACATGCTCAAGTCAACTCCCGCTCTTTCAGTCGCGCCGCGTCCCATAATCAGGATCGTGCAATCGGACAAGATTAATGCCTATGTTTCCACCGCTCCTGTATGCATTGACGTTAGGATCACCACTGACCCCTCCGTCGAGCAGGTGGCCGATTCCCCATCTCATCTCATGATCACGGAAGAAGGCGGGGTTGATATGAGCACCCGCCCGGAGGACTGCACCGCGATTCAGGGCGATATCACCGCAAGGCTGCAAGCAGCCCAATACGCGTTTAGAAATATCCGTGGTTGTAAAATGAGCATCGACAGCGAACGTCTCGCTCTCAGCCCTGAGTGTCTCGGCGGGTCGTCCGTATCGGGCAACTCCTTTGCTGGCCTTTCCTTCAATGCAACTCATAATTATATCACTGTCTATAGTGCCGTGCTTAAAAGCGCGAGTGAACCACAGATTGTAGGCTTGCTGGCTCACGAACTGGGCCACTATTATATGGCTCACAGCATGATCAAAGGTGAAGATTATGATTACTTCTACGAGCTCAAAGACAAGAACAGCGATTCAAAGCCCGAGCCTTTGGCACCCGATCATCCTTTGAGTGCAGTGGGTGAGAGGATTCGTCAGCTGCCGCCGCTGTATTTTCCCAAGATTGAGGGCCAGGAGTTTCACTCAGCTCTTTACAAGGTCGTAGGCAACATGAGTTACAATATCCGCGATAATCAAAGTACTTACGTCTGCCGGGAGGACAAGCCCGATTGCATGACGACCTGTAGCATGTTCGGAAAACTCGTGAGAACCGACTACGGCGGGCTGCTCAGTTATCTGCCCTACGATTTTTTGCACACGGACGCAGCCAAAGATGCCTACAGGCAGTATGAGGCTGGTGTCAAATCCTGCCTCCCGCTGCTTAAGGCTTCATTCTTCGAGGCCAGTGTCAGGTCTTCTCTCAGTAATTTGATCTATGAGCAGCCGATTGCGCCCCCGGCACTCCGAGACAAAGAAAATGCTCTGGAGCTGATTCAAGACGTTGACAAGATTATCAAAGAAAAGGTGGGCGGGATCGAGAGCGCAAAAGTTCTGGTGGTTCGGGAAGCGCAGGAAAAAGGTCTGGGCTGGTACACCGCCGAACAGGAAGCGGATGACATTGGCACTGAGATGGTTTATCGCGTGGGGCTGGATCCCATGTCTTTTGTTGAATTCACCGTGAACTCAGCCGAAGCGCAAGGCAATACCGAGCGCCGTAAGCAGTATGAGGCGGGATTCCCGACTCCTGTTTCGCTTGAAAACTTCGATGACCTGCATCACGACTACTGCTTCCGTGCTTATAACATTTTTCAGGAGATCGAAGTCCATAAAGACTATTTTGCAAAATATTCGGAATCCACGATTCCAGTCATTCAACCCGAGCTGACATGGAACGCGGCTCTCGACACGTTAATGCACATCGAGTGAAAGAAGATTCATGTCCGCAGGCGCAATAACGAAGTATATCCGGGCATTCTGTTCAGAAAGCCCTCCCGAAGATTACATCAGTCTGGTGGGCCGCGAAGCGAATCACCTATTATTCCGGCACTCCATGCTGACGAATGGCCTTTTTCAAAAACCTCATGGCCGCTTTCTGATCCCGCTTTGCCGACAAAAGGAAGTCGATCGTATCGCCATCCTCTTCCACTGCGCGGTAAAGCCATTTGAGTTTTCCCTTGATCTTGATGGCCAGCTCATCCCGGAACCAGCGACCTGATACCGGCTTTTTCCTTTTTCTGAGCTCCGCCTCCAGCTCCGGGGACTAGTAAAGGACCCACCTGTGGATGGTCGAGTGACCGACATGAACCCGCGCTCAGCCATCATTTCCTCGAGCTCCCTCGTGGAAAGCTTACAGGCGAGATACCAGCAGATGGAGGTTCAGGATAATGGACTTTTCGAAGTGCCGTCCTATGAAGCTCACTGCCATAACCAATCCCCTGGTATGGTGAACTGGCGAATATGACGAGTCCCGGGTCAAAATACCAGAGATTTGCTGCAACAGAGCCACCGTAAGAATCCACCTCAGTCGATCTCCAAGACTTCTGTCGCTTCCATACGTTGAACCCAACTTCATTACTCTGCGTAGTCGAAAATTTTAATGACATTGTAAAGGGCTGAGTCAATGCGATCAATGATGAAGCGTTGAACTTACAGGAC
The DNA here is from genome assembly GCF_035638955.1 of Oligoflexus sp. Lineage (GTDB taxonomy): Bacteria > Bdellovibrionota_B > Oligoflexia > Oligoflexales > Oligoflexaceae > Oligoflexus. The sequence continues at coordinate 4,804 of NZ_DASQYZ010000076.1, forward strand.
GTTATCATGCGGTATGCACTATGCAGAACACTTGCCCACAAACCACTTACGATTGGCTTTTTAATGATGTTCCTACGTAAGATTATAATCCATTCTTACTGCCTCGGCCTTACCAGCTGCAGTACTTATCATTACTATCCAACGTATGAAACAGGTCTGCAATCACCAGCCACACATCGCGACGCTACTTTTAAGGATCTGCGCCTGCAGGTGAGCTGCACAGCGAAGGATGAACTGGATCAGCGAATACCAGCGCCTGGTCTGTGCGCGAAGATTGGTGATTGGATCAATCTTTATCAGGCCAAGCTGCTAAGCGACCAGGATGATGGAGAGACGGACGAATCTCCTGATTTGAAAATTGAGCTGGTCAGTTCGGGCTTGATCAGGGCGCCCGAGACCTTTGAATCACTTTTGCATGTAGCCAGCTTCGGCTTTTATCCAACCCAGACGGACCGCTGGTTCAAAACCGAAATTCGCATTTTCAATGCCCAGCATCAATTACTTGAACATGGCCAATTTAAGGCCCTTCTCCGGGAATATTACGGCTGGGGCTACTCGTTGCTCCATGTGTCACTGAAAGCAGTCCACGTGGTGGACAAGGAAAATGCTTACGCAAATAACAGCCGCGATTTTTACGTTTACTTCGGCAAACTTCTGCGTCGCGCCAGCAGCCAAAATGAAATCTCGCAGGCCGCGGCAGAGAATGGAGTCGGACCATGAATGCCTTGCTGGTACTGGTCGCTCTATTCGTCTACTTGACGGCGCCATCGAAAGATCATGTGCGCAGCGGCATTGACCTTGCCGATCGCGGTCGCATCGACTGCCGTTTGAGTGCAGCCGATGGTCGAAAGACTGTCCATGGTTCGGGTTATCATGAAGACATCGATATTGACTACCATTCTAATGATAGCGCCGTCTCCTGCCAGTCATTGGTCCTGGCGGCGATCCATAGACCACTGGCGACAGAGCTTACGTTAAATCGCCTTGACAGCTTCGCCCAGCGGGTCAGGGCCAGCATCGACCAGCATTTTGCCCAGCGTGTACAACTCTGGACAGTCTCGGTATTTCATAGCGACGATGGCCTGCGCAGCAAAATTCTGACAGCCGTAAAGGTCGAGCTTGCCGAAAGAAAGCTGCCACTTGCGCAGCAATCGCCGCAGAACCGGATACTTTCGGCCGAAGTTTCATCCCTCCCAGACACCTGCCGTCAGCTGGACTTCAAAGATCGATCGACGGGCTATCTCCTGATTATCGAGACGGATTCGGAGGCTTCAGCTTTGCGTGCTGCAGCTTGCACAGCGGAAGGCTGGATGTGGCTATGAACAGAATTCTACTGGGAATAATCTTGGCTCTCTACAGCATCGGGACGCTGCATGCCGAAGACGGTGATGCTGAGCTTGCAAATCGGGCCCGCGGAGCCAGTGCCATGAGCATTCAGCTGATGGCGGCCGATCTTTTGGATGAGCTGGTGTACAGTTGGACAAAAAATCCACCCTTAGGCATGAAGGCTCGCGTCGCCCTGATGGGAGTGTCGGTACCGGTCGGACTGAACGCGCAGCTGGCAAGTCTCCTGGAAACTCATGTCACCCAATTGATGATCAAAAATCCACAGTCGGGAATCATTCCGGTCTACTGTGCAGCGTGCGTGGCTGTCACAACTTACTCAGTCCGTGACAAGACAATTATCGCCCGAGGCGGGGAAATCCCCGAGATCTCCCAAACCCTTAAAAATCAGGCCGCTTTCGCTCTCTATATCGATATCGAAGGCCAGGGCTCACAGTTGGTCCTGCGGTCCTATATCGTATCTCTTAATGATCACAGCATCGTTTACGCTCGCAGTCTTGCCACCGACTCAAGCCAGCCGCCTTCATTGCGTCATGCGGTGAACCTTGTATCGGCCGATGATGCGCGTCGCGAATACCTTGCGATCCTTGAGGGCCGCAAGCGTCTCAGTCTCAGCCTCGGTATTCGAACATCGGTTATTCAGACCAGCAGCGCCGTTGTCCTAACACCACCGTTTGTTTGGGCGACCCTGGGCTTCGAAACATTTGCTAATCATCGTAAAAAGTGGCTCGCTGACTTTCAATTCGGAGTCGCGTCCCTTAAAGGAGACCACAATGCATGGCAGCTATCCAGCCGACTCTATCGTCACCTTATGCTCGAGCAGATGGACCTGATCGCACCCGATGTCTACATTTATGCGGGCCCAGCCTACTGGGAGATAAACGGACCGGGTACGGCGCTTTTTAAAGATGACGCAAAATTGACGCCCGGGGATATAGCTGCAAACCTGGGTGGCAGAGAATATAAGCCCAAAGCCCACATCACGGCCTTCAGCCTGGGCTTGGAAGCGCGTCTGGCCGACTTCATGCGTATGGGACTTTACGTCGAGCACTTCACGAATCAGAACCAAAACGCCAATCTCAAAGCGAATATCCATAGCTATGGGATTGAACTAGGGGTGGTGCTATGAGGATGCTCCACAGCTGGCTGCTGCTTATCCTTGGTGTCACGTCTTCTGCCTGGGGAGGTGCGGCTGAGTTGCAGCAGTCCATGCAGCGGCTCGAAGAACGCCTGCGAGAGCATCGCGAAGACGGGCTCATCGATGCTTCGCAGTTCACCCCACTGACCATTGCTGGGGTCATAAGTGATCAGGATAACCGCGCACATATCATCAGTTTACTGAGCAATAGCCTGCAGCAGTCACTGCAAGCCAAGGTTCTTGTCTGTGAGCGTTGTATGAGCGCCGTGATCGAGAGTGGGGACCAAACCGTTTATGAAAATGATCTCGCGGATGTCTCCAAAATCCGATCGATCTATCAACGCGAAACTGCCAGACCTCAAGCGGCGGTATGGTTTCAATCCAGCGCTCAGCTGCTTTCCATCCGAATCGTATCATTGGCCACAGGCGAAATCATCTATGCAGACACTGTGGATTCCCGCGTGGATTGGCCCAGCCGCAGCATGCGAACCTTCACGAAATCCCGGCTTCTTGAACGCCAGGCGCGAGGTGAAGCCATTCTGCACACACAATGGGACTTTGGTATAAGCCCAGCTGGCGGCGGATCTCACATAGGCTGGAGTATGATGCAGCAGTGGGGCTCATCCAATCAGTATCTGAGTGGCATTTCGCTGAATATCACCGATCCGGTCCTCGGGTTCGGAGTGAACTGGTTTCGGATCATGCCGGCTCTGAGGAACACAGCCTTGGGTGGCAAAGTCCTGGTTAGCGTTCCACGTCTTCTGACCCGGGCTGCTGAAAGTGAGGATTCGGAAGACGGCGCTATCAAAGATAATCTTTTGACCGTGGTGGGCATGGCCAAGCTTCCGTTGTTTGGGCCACCCGAGAAATTTTATGCTCATATATTTTTCAGTACCAATGGCCTCTTTGGGCTTGGTCTGACCTTTTAGGAGGCAACGATGCGTTTTGTATTCATCATGGGGGCTCTGCTTCTCTTGAGTTGCTCAAGCAACTATAAGCCCTATACTCATTATCTGCTCGACCCCCAGGTGGTCGTGCCTGAGGATATGGTGGAAAAGCCCGAGCAATCCCAGCTCTCCCGCACGGGCAGTGACCGAACCGTTAAATCCCGTTGGAACGACGGCCAGACATATACGGAAGTCGACATTCCCGTCCTTGCTTCTGGACAACGAATTATAATTGAGCATCGGGCCGATAAAGGCAGCGTTAAGAAACCTGGACCTGATATTGTCCTGCCCGCACCCTCGAGCACGGATACCAGCCATATCGTGTTGCACAATGCGTACATAAGCAAAGGCTTTCAGGAAAATCCGAAGTCTCCCGAAGTCAGCTTATCACAGGCACGAATCAAGCTTGATGAAGCCATCAAGCTTAACAACCATGGTCTTGCCCTGCAGATTATCGAAAAGGTGCTAGCCCGCTATCCTTCTCATCCTGAGTTCCTTCGAGCCAAAGGCTCAGTGCTGCTGCTGCTGGGCGAAAAAAACAAAGCCATCGAGACCTATGAGCAGGCCCAGGATCTGGAGCCGGATCCATCTGTCGAACGCAAACTTCGTGAATTAAATCCATAAGGCGCCTTTAAGGGAGACCACGCATGCAGATTATAGGATTAGCTTTAACGATCGCCGTCATTGCTTTTGGGTTTATGAACAAACCTCAATCGCAGATCTCTTTTTTCGATCCACACGCCCTCGGTATTATCATCATGGGGGTTGTGGGAGCCGTCTTATTGGGTTCAAAACCCCGCGACTTTGTTAAAACTTTTGTGGTGCTGCGAGAGTTTCTGCCTTTTGTCGGTCGCTATGATCGCCTCACCAACAAAATGGAAGAGGAACGTCGCAAGCTCGAAAAGCTATGGATCCAGGGCAAGCGGGCCGACGCAATAGCCCTGGCCGAAAACAGCTCCCTTGCCACCACCAGGGAAATGCTCCAGCAGATTGCGGCCCGCGCTTCAGTCGCATTGAGTGAAAATCGCTTTACAGCCTTTGTTCATGAAGTGGTCGACGAACACGAGACCAGCATCGCCAACTGGGAAATGATGGCCAAACTCGGACCTTCCTTCGGCATGGTTGGGACGATTACAGGGATGATTCAACTCTTCAAAAGTTTTGCCTCCGGCAGCAGCGATCTCGGCGCAGCGATGTCGCTGGCTCTCCTTGCCACTCTTTACGGAATTGCCTTTGGTGCTGGCATCGCCGGACCCATCGCCAATTTCATTCAACGGCTTATGAACGACCGCATCAGCGTGATCGAGCGCTGTGAGAAGACAACCAGACAACTCGTAAGCATGGGCGAATAAGAGCATGGACAAATATCGAATACGCCGCAGCAAAAAAACAGACGAAATATGGCTTTTGTCTTATGCCGATATGATTACCAACCTTCTGATTTTTTTTATCGCCATCCTGTCGATGTCTGATCTCAGTCGGGTCAAGATGGAAGCCATACAGGAGCGCCTGTCAGGACACTCAGCGCCCGTATCGTTGAGCCGCATCCAGGAAGAACTGGACCAGTACATCAAGGAAAAAGGTCTGAGCGACGTGGTGAGTCTGGAACGAACGGATCGAGGTCTGGAAATATCGCTGAACTCTGGAGTGGTCTTCCCCGTCGGATCGGAACGCATTGAAGAGCATTGGATCCCTGTGCTGGATGCGGTCCTGGGTAAGTTGCAGGCCTATGCTCAGAAATATGAGTTCGCTATCGAGGGCCATACCGATAATACCCCGATACGGCAGGGCAGTCGCTTCGCTTCGAACTGGGAATTGGCGAGTGCCCGCGCCCAGCAGGTGCGCTTACGCATGGAGGGACAAAGCATTCCAGGAGACAGGCTGCGGGTCGAATCCTATGGAGACACCCGTAAGCTGCCTAGGGCTCAAATGGAAAAGCTTACGCAAGAGGAAAGCAAGAATCGCCATCGCCGCGTGGTCATCCGCGTTTTTTAAGGAAAGATCTTATGCAGCAGCTCATAGCTATACTTTTATTCTTATCAGCAACAGGAAGCCAGGCCCAGACCGCTCGGGTTCCTAAAGAAAAGATTCCGGATTCTATTCTGGATCAGATCAGGATTATAGAGGCTGACTTTGTACTGGCTTTACAAAAAGATTGCGGATTGAACCTCTGCTTTCCGCGAGGCTGCGTTTACGTCTCCCACGAGAACGTTTCGATGCAAGGCGATCAGGTTCTTCCCGGTCTGCCCACAGAAGGTAAAAGCCTGGTCAGCACTGACCCGCAGTATATTCTAACCACTGCCGCGTGTGAGTATGTCCACGAAGATAGCCTCGACAAACAGACAATTCAGGATCTCAATCGCCGCCTCGAATCCAAGTTGTCCAAAGGAGTTTTACGGGTCACGGCTCGTGGCATTCAAATCCCAGAGTCGGCGGCTGGTAAACTCGAAAGTTCGAAATCGGTGCCGCTTGCACGCTTGCAAAAAATAGAGAATCTCCTCCTGGAGCATTTCTCCTGGTTGCTCGGCTGTTTGCTGGTGGCGATCATGCTGATGGTGGGACTTTGGGCCTGGCGCCGCGTTGGGCGTGACAGCAAGGAAGATGAACTGCGTTTTCTATCTTACAAGCGCAAACTCGAAAACGAGCCGGTTGCCGGCAACAAGGATCAGAACTACTCGGAAGTCCAGCCCGAAGATGCCGAAGCCCGGGCACTGTCGGAACGTATCACGAGACTGCAGGACAAACATGATCAAAATCCCGAGCTGCTCCGTGCCCGTCTTCATCTCTGGCTGGACGAGGGCGAGCTGAGCAAAGTCGCCACCAGTCTCTTGCTTCTGACCGGAGCCGAGCACAGCCCCTTGGGGCCGGAAACGCAGATGTCATTGCATAGCCTTCAGCTCAGCGAATTTATGCGGACCTTTGCGCCAGGCTCAAAGGAACGTCAGGATACGTTGCAGGAGCTGGAGCAGGAACAGGCCCTGAAGACCCATTTTGATCAGCGTACCGTGATGCACGTGCGCCGCCTTTTTCAAGACTATGATGCCCGTGATCTGCTCGGTTCACGAGCGGAGAGTGGGATCGAAGCGAAGCGAGCGCTGCTGGCGCTGGCTCCTGGCATCAAAATACGCGAGCTGGTGGACGCCCTGAATCCTAATGAGACCTTACTGTTGGCCGAAAGTTTTTGCGCCAGCAACCGCATCCAGAGCATGGAGCTGCAGCGATGGTTTGAGTGGGCTGCTGGTTCCACCCCTACGGCGTCGCCCGCCAGGCCGGGAATGAACGGGGCGAGTCAGGAATGCGATGCCAGCTGGATTCTGGGCTTTCTGATGTCGAAGCTTCCTGAGGACGATCGCCGGGATCTTACCAATCAGCCACCCAAACCCTGGACGCGCACTCTTTTCTACCCTGAGCTGCTCAACTATATGTCTGAATCACGGGCTCGCGATATTCTGCTCAGTGTCGACGCCACGAATCTCCTGCACTGGTATGCGTCGTTGGACAGTCAGCAGCAAAGATCGATCTGGGGGATTCTGCCGGAAGCGTACCGTTCCCAGATTCGCGCCTCAGGTTCGGTTCGAGTGGATATGGGTAGAGTGATGGCGACCATCAAAACCTATGGCCGGGAAGCAGCCAAAGCCGTGGAAGAAGGAGACTGAAACCTTGCGACTCTGGCTCTTTTCCATCATCAGCATCATCTGTGCTCTAACGGCCTGCCGAAAAAAGGTGGGCCTGGAGCAAAATCCTCTGCGTTTTGCTTTGGCCAAAGCTTTTTGGTTTGAAGACGAGAGTACTTTCTTTCTCTTTTATCACATCGACAACCCCCAGCCCTTTCGCGCAGAAGGGCTGCTGGAAATGTCCTTGAATCAAGGCGGAACCTGGCAGGATGTTAATACGGGAACGTATGTGCATCCTCATGACCCGGTGGACTGCGGCAGTCAAACTTTATGCGGCAGCCTGAGTATCCGCTGGACGCAGCCAATTCCATCCGCTCAGCTGCGTTACCGTTTCCACCGCGATGCAGAGCTTGCAGAGGCCCTCGCCGTCCCGGTGGTCGTTGTGCGCAAATCCAGTCCTTTGCGTCGCAGCTTTTATATCTATGGTGTTTTTGATCAGACGAATGTCTATGTCCAATGGCGTGGTCGACATTTCTTTCCAGGCCTATCTCATGAAGAAGCAGAAGCCCATGGCTTACGCCGTCCCTACCGGATCACAGGCATCCGAGGCCAGACCAACTCCAGTGACCCTGACCGCATCAATCCTTCCCTTTATGGATCAGTCTCGGTTTGTGCTGGCACCGAATTGAATCCCGACAGAATAAGCAGTGATCAGGGTGCTGACTCATGGTTGATGGCCCAGGTTGACGTTAGCTTGGCCCAGTTGTGTGGATTTTCCGAGGTCACTGATGGCAACGGTTCGTATTCTGCCGTGGCCTTTGGTCGCAAAAACCCCATCGTCGAGCCTATTGAACAGGATTTGCAGCTCGCTTTCACCAAAGCCAAACAGATCCCTTTGATCTTTGCCGCCTGCGACGCAATTGACCAGAATTACCTGGATTTCCAGGTCGAGCGCATGCATTTTCCAACGAACAGGGTTGACTATTGCATGGACGAGGGATCTTTCAGTCGGGAAAAAGTCCTGGCCTTGATCTACGAAAAAGTGCTCGCAGCCCAGGAGCAAGGTCAGGAACTCGCCCTTGTGCTGATCCTACACTACAAGCTCCGGGAGTTGTCCCCGACGATCAGCGATGTGCTGGGCCAAAGTCTTGCAGCCATAGCTAACAACGCACTTTTCCCCAGGGTGTCTGCGGTGTTTGTCTATGATAGTTTCGCCCCAGAATCTCCACCGGCTATCGCCCAACCTTCTGTTATTTGGTGCCCTGTTGCGGGTGATGCATCGACCACGCTCAGTACCTGCGCCTTCCAGCCATCCCAGATAACATTGGGGTCTATTGAAATCCGAAGCGCGCCGGCCTTGCCCGACTATGAAAATTTCCAGAAGATGGATGACGTTCAGAAGCGCGGTGCGACTGTCGATGATTTCTCCATCTATACGCCAAAAGAACCGGGAAGCGGGGGCGGCCTTAGCATTACCCAGAAAAATGACCGTTCATATGTCTTCAATCCCTTTGATCAGCTTCCGGTTCTTGCCAGTGAATCGCTTAGCTATTGCGGGCTTTATGACAGCACCGAGGCATTTGCTTTTGAGATCCTGCCACCGCCCGGCACCCTGGATGGAGGCATTCCTGCGAGTCCAATCAGTCTTCTGCCAGAAGCCCATCGCCTGCAAAACCGGGATCAGGTTTATAATATTGGCTTGCAGATTCATGTGCCGTTCCTCGTCTCGGTTCGGTACACAACCAGTTCGGCATTGGGTCCCAAAGGCCTCGTCAGCTACATTGCCATCCGCGGCAGGCAGAGCCTGACCGAAGCCCTTGGTGAAGCGGCTCTGCAGAACCGGCCCTTGCCTTTCCGTAAGGTTTTAAGCCGGTGCACACAATACTGCCAGCATCCCGCCTTTGATGAGGCAGGCAACTATGTGCTGAATCGCCCCTGGTACGAGGAATTTGCGACTCGCTGTTACCAGCCGCGGCTGCCTCAGAAAGGAGGAGGTTAAGCATGAAATTGCAGGCGTTCCTTATTCCAGCTTTACTCTTTGCGTCCACCGCGCAATCCAGCGAAAAGGCGTCAACTCTGGTGCAGAAGGTTCCTCTTGAAACACTTCTTGAAAGGAGTATTGGCTACGCCAAGCGTCCCTCAGTCGTGGAATGGCGCAAAAAAAACCTCATCCTGAACGTGGAGATGGGCCAATTCATCGAATATAACAATTTCGATACCAGTTCGTGGGGCTTCAATCTGCGTTTTCCTTCTGAAAGCTTTCTGGTGAAGTCAGCCGTGCTGAAGGTCGAGACGGAGGCGACCGAAGCTTCACAACAGATCGCCAAAACGCCTTTTCAGCAAGCAGGCCGGCCCTCAAGATGGGAATGGCAAAACGGAATTGAGTTTCCCGTGCTCGAAGGTATTGGCAATCAGCTCTTTTCCTTCATACCTACTTCCCAATGTGTCTTAAGTGCTGTTGCTCAGCTCAATCTGAATATCTACCCAAAGATAGCGAGCAGCCCCATGGATATGCTGAAGGGACTCTATCAGACAAGGCTCTCGGCTGACGAGATCAGGAGGCTGCAGGAAGATGCTCCCGCATCCATGCGCATCCTGCGAAGTCGCCACAACGTGGGAGTCGGGCTGCAGTGGGACAACTACTATAAGTCAGGCATCAGCTGGAACACGCGCTTTATGTATGAGAGACCTGTCACATCTCTTGATGACAAAATGAAGGCCTGGTACTCTGTCACGTTCGGGGCAGGCTATGCTTTTTAACATGTTCAGCAGTTTCGTCCTGACTATGCTGGTCTTGGTTGGGCCTATCAGTGCCCAGTCGAACCTCGCCGGACAGGTATACCACAATGCTTTTTTAACAGCGAGGGACAACGATTTTCCAACGGTTCTCAAGCACTGGTATCTCTTCCACAGTCTGGATTTTGAAGCGGAAAAGGCCCCATATCATCCGCGCTTCCTTTCGCTTCTTTGGGCCAGTGTCGATTCTTTGGATCTTTGCCCGCAGAATCTGGAAGCTGATCATACCGGCGACCAACTCTGGCCTTTGGCTATGCATAATTTTTTGGTTCGGCATCGCCGTGACCGAAATCCATCCAGCCGTTCCCTTCCTGAAGGCGTGGAAGCTTTCAGACGGGGTTACCAGTTGCGGCGCCTCGCCTTCGATCAGACACTCGCAGTTGACGAAATTAGAACTGTATCCGTTCAATACTTTGATTGCAGCGCCGTGGCTCAGATCGAACGCCTTATGCCCGCTTGGGATAAAAAAACAGATGAGACTCTCGACGATAAGGCGCGCGCGGCCTTAATGCTGGATCTATTACAGAGGTCCCGAACCGTTTGGAAGACCCCTGACCAGGCCCAGCTGCTTGAAACCCGCATGCACGCGCTGCGTCTTTATCTCAGTTCCCAGATGGGTGATGCCGCCAGTCAGATTCAATTTATCCTAGAGACTGCGACCATATCGGAAAAAGCCTATCAGCGCCTTGATCCTGAGACCAAAGCATATGTCCCTCAGTTGATAGCCGACAGCGGGTTAGCGAAAGAACGTAAAATCGAGCTGCTTTTCCAATGGCTTGATATGGCAATAAAAGCTGAAGAGGGCTCACAAATCGAGCGCATCATTGGCTTTATCGATGAACTTGATGCCAGCCGGCGTCCTGCGTTGTGGTCGGGTCAACGATCGGAAAAGCTGATTCAGCTGGGCGAAAAACAAGTTTTTACCAAGGCCGCCGCCGTTGCCCTGCACCGTGGGGTCCAGGCTTTTCGGCAAGGTCAGCCGCTTGATGCGCTGCGGGATTTTGCACGCTTGCTCCGCCTAACACGAGCTGCGGAGACAAGTGAAGAGGCACCGATAGCGATGAAATGGATCAAGCATATCCTGCTTCAATTTCGGTTTGAGCAACGATTTCTGAGCTTTCTTCAAAGCTATCTGGATCCGGCAACCTTTAAAATCCTGGCCCAGGATCTAATCTGGACCAGCGCTTTTTATCATGAGTCCTATTTTCTCGAGAACCCAGCAACCCGGGATATTCTGAGTTACCGTCTGAACCGTTTCCTGCCAAAGCTTAGGCAGCTGGCTCTTGGCCGGGAAACGGCACTGCTGCAGGACTTGCAGCGCGAAATGAAGAATGAGCCACGGCAGGCACTGCAATTTATGAGTAATCTGCTTGGGCAATTGAGTGCTCAGTCGAACCCGCTCATCGAGAGCTTCCAATCTTTGCTTCGGGGTTTGGAACGCACCATCGACCGGACTGAGCCGCAGCAACGGCGCTCAAAATTGCAGGAGGAAGTAAGAACGATGCTGGATGCCCTGTTAGCCCAAGGAGCAAAATTCAACCAAGGACGACAGGATCGGCAGATAGGTGGGCGGGGTCACGTGCATCTGGGAACAGTCGCGATGGAACCTGCGGACGCTCTGCCATGGCCGTTTCCCAGAGCCGACCGTGTGGCGCTCAATGTTTTTCGTGTGCTGCGTCTGCAGGCAGATGTTCGCACCAAGTCTGATCACACGCCGGAGTATACATGGCAGATCAGCGAGAAATAGTAGACTGGCAGGATCACTATGAGACAAGGCGCCGCCAGACACGTCGGCGGCGCCTGATAGGTTGCGTCATATTAATTGTCCTGCTCCTTTTGTTGTTATGCCGATGCCAGGTGTCGGAAGCGCCGCCGGCTGCGGAGACTTCCGGCAATGGCAAGCTTCAGCAAACTGAGCTGGTCGAGCCGCTTCTCCGTTCCGTAGCTCAACGGCAGAAATTTGCGAATAATGAATTGCTGGCAGCGCCCTGGGCAAGGGAGCTTTACAAGGAACTGAATCGGCGTCGGGCATTTGTCCAGAACTGTTTCGAGGGCCAAAATGCATCATCTTTTGATTGGTGGTTTCGTTTCCAGCCAGCAACCGGCAAAATTCTTCATCAGGAGTTCCGCTGGGATCAATCCGCTGAACCAGAAGGAGAGATGTCCTTCTGCATACAGGCTATTTTGCAGCGGGCTTATCGTCCCCCTTCTGCCGATCGCCACCAACAGCGCTGGCTTTTGCTCAGTATTCGCTATTCTGATGATGTTGGCCGCATTCCCGCGGATGATAGTGCACCCGAGTAAGTCCTGGTGAAAGTTCCCGACTCTAAGTTTGTCGTAGAGTCGAGGACAAGCAACAGACAATCGGAATGATTTCTGTCGCTATCTCATTTATCTTTTAATCCAGGGCCCCGGGGTGAGTAGACCCCCCGGATCGCTCCAGGGAGCCCCTCCTCAGAACGCAGCATGCGGATTTCCCGCACTACGCTCCCGATCATAGGTCACGTGTTCGCGCCCTTCGGGTTAGGAAACATGGAGGTGGTTT
>NZ_DASQYZ010000077.1:0-53753 GCF_035638955.1 Oligoflexus sp.
TTGCCTGCTGATAGGAAGGCCTTTTTCACGGACGTGTACTCGTCCATGCCATAGGCCAACTCTTCACGTAAGCGATAGGACATATAGATTCCATAGTCTGCCCCAATACCCACGGCCATGGTGGAAACCAGAGCCGTTCGACGGGTTCTTTGCCACCAGGCGACCTGAAGAGACCCGACTCGTGCTGGACAGCACAGGTCCAAGTGCGACCAAACACTATCTCGTCCTGCGCGCGATCGGCTGGGATCGTCTGCAGCGCATGCAGGAAATTCATGGATTTTCGGGAGGGGCTCTGGCTTATTTCGGCTTCCATGCCGTTCAGCACGAGGCCCTGGCCATGCCGATCGCTGATTTTTTTGGCTCGTTCGACAGGATTTTTCGCTCCTGCCATCATGCCGATCGTTTGTCTCCTTTGAAGGCTATTCATAAGCTGGCCATACAGCGAACCAGTGCCTTTGAGCGCGAGGCTCTGGCTCAGGTCATCGAATCCATTTTCTCCCGTGATTATCTGGATCAGGACCTGAGTTCGATAGCTGCGAATTTCACCCCCTATGTCGGTGTCAAAGGGCAGAAAGAGCTTGCCCATGGCTGTCGAGTCCTGCCGGCGGGAAGCAGGGTCAGGGATCTGCTGATGGCTGCCTGCTGTGTGCCCGCCTTTTATGGCAAGCCCTCGAACATCGCACCTTATTTTGATGCAGCTTTTGCTTCAGGCTATAAGCCTAAGCTTTCCTCTCTGACACGAAGTTCAGAGTCCACTCTTGTCTCAACGCCATGGCGCTCGGGTTTGAATCAAAATACGCTCTTTGTGAATTGCTTTGGACATTCCTATCAGAAGGCGGCCATGTTTCTCGATTTTGGGCTGCTGCTGTTCAACGTGCCCAACCGCACCTATGAACACGACCTGGTGGCGGCTTTTGCTCCTTAACGTCAGCTTTCCCAGACACGAGAAATATTATGCTCCGGCACTCCCTCGTCTCCCCTGATCCTGTCAAACCTCAAGTCGCGAGCGCCCATGCCAAGGAACTTGCACTCCTCCTGGCCCAAACAGCCTGGGGTGAGGTTATCATCCAGCCTGCTCTGGAAAAATTGCGCGGACTTTTTACCCAAAAGCCCATTCTGCGCATCATCGATAGCCAGTTGAAGGATGAGCAGCGCCATGAGTCTTTGTATTGGAAACAGATTCAATCTTTGGATGGGCCTTTTCCTCAGGAAGACATTCCCTCTTACTATGTCGAGCTTCTGAAACTTGTTCAAAAATATGATTCACCCCAGGAGTTGCTGGCGATCTTGCACGTATGCCTGGAATCATTTGCTATGGGGGCTTTTGTCTATAGGCGCTCCGTGTGCTTGGACTCTGAGACGCTGGACCTCGACACAGAGGTTGAAGCTGACGAAAGACGTCACCTGGATTTTGGGCCACTGCTCGCGGCCTGCACGCTTGAAACGCATCCTCCAGTATCTCGAGAACGGCTGACGTCGTTGGCCAGGGAGGTTCATCAGATCTTCGAAGCCGATGGCATTGCCACGCAGCTGCAGAATCGTCTGGGCTCATCGTGCCTTTTGAACGAGAGCGCCATCCAAAGTTACCGCGAGGCCTGCAACAGGATCTGGCTGCAACAGTTCAAACGATTCATGCGTGCGGCCTCATCAGGGGTGAGACCTTGATTCTCCAACAGAACGCCACCAATATGTATTTCTTTCAGCAAGGTCGGCAGGCCAGCTGCCGGTATCTTCTAAGGGGCGATTTTGATGGCAGGAAACAGGCTCAAGTCATTCAGAACTTCTTTGTGAGCCAGGAACAGAGCCTTTCTGCGTATCTGAAAGCCCAAGGCTGGCAGCTTTCCATCGAGGATCTGTGGGCCGGGATCCTGGTTGAGCCGCTGGACGAGTCCATTGGTCCAGGTCTCCTGATCGACATCCCCCATTTTCTGGTCGATGCGCAGCGCGGTCTTCTCTGCCTGGATCATGCCTTTCGTGAAGGAGCTGGCCCGATGGAACCTTCGATTTCTTTTGCTTCCACGCGATCCCGGGAAGCTTTTTGCGTCCTCTCCAAGGACCTGTCCGCTCACCCCTTGTCCACCCAGCAAACGCTGACGCAATCCATCCTGAATGAGCTTGCACCGCTGCTGCCGGATGGCATCCGCCTCGTGCAGAACCTGGATCGCGCGGACAGCTTCGAGACGGGCTGGGGGAATGGCTTCGCGACTCTCGATTTGGACCAGCAGCAGCTGAGTAAATTGGCTCAAACGGACAAGGCCATCTGGAAAAGGTATCTCTTGCGAACTTCGGGCCGGCTGCTTGCTGAGATCAAGATGCATGAGACGCCTCTTCCAGCCTTTGACCGTCCCCTGCTTACGAGTGTTGGCAGAATTCCTGGACCAGCGCTTCCTCTGCCATCCCTTTCGAAGGCCGTCCAGGCCTTGTATATGTTTCCATGCCGGGTCCCGCAGAGCCGGTTCACGATGACTCTTTATAGCTATGGACCCCGGCTCTTCTTTATAGTATCGGGAAACGATGAAATGGCAGACCAACGGATGATCAGCCAGACTCTGCTTGGCAGGGGTTGGGTGCTCGAGACCAAGGGAGAATAAATTCATGGAAGACATCAAAGGCAGGACCCCTGGGGGCATACATTATCAGACACTCCGCGGCGGCACAGAGCCAAAGGAAACTCTGCTGATGATTATGGGCTATTCGGGCAGCATAGTCTCATGGACAAGCGAGTTTTTGCATGAGCTCCTGCCTTCGTTCGATCTGGTTCTTCTCGACAATCGAGGAACAGGTTATAGCTTTCATCCCGAGTCCATTGACGATATCACTGTCCCTGCCATGGCAGGCGATGTCAGGGAAGTGGTGCAGCATCTGGGCCTGAAGCATTTCAACCTTTTGGGATATAGTCTGGGCGGCTGCATTGCGCAGCAGTATACGGCCCTCTATCCAGAAACAGTCAAGCATCTCGTGCTGCTGTCGACAACAGGCGGTGGCAAACTCTATGTTCCACCCGGTGCGACCTTTCTTGCCGATCTGCAAAACCCAACAGGCAGCAGCCCTTTTGAGATGGCTCTCTCCATGTGGAGGCTCTGCATCTCGGATGCAGCCATGGACGAGCATAGGGAACGGCTCAAGCTTCTGCATGATAAGCAGATGGAAAAGGCCACCCCAAGGCGAACCTTTGCCGGACAGATGAAGGCTTTTCGCGGCTTTGCCACGGAGCAGGCTTTCCAGGATCAAAGCGCACGTCCTCCTATCACGATCATTTCAGGCAGGAATGATCGGCTGATGCCGCACGGCAATTCCCTTAAACTCCGTGAATATTTTGTGGGAAGTCGCCTGATTGAAATCGAAGACTGCGAGCATATGCCTTACCTTGAGAAAAAAGCTCAGCTGCTGCAGGCGCTGCGAACGAGCCTTTTGCCATGAAACCCGGGCATCAGCCGCGCGCAGCTTATGAGTGTTATCTGGCTCAGGACCTGGAAGCGTTGCCCGATGCCTCGGTGCCTGAGCCGCTCAAGAAACTCTGGGCTCTGACCTGGTCCGGGCAGCTGCGGGAAGCTCAGGAGTATGGGGCCACGATGGATGTGGGGGCACTGCCGGGGCCCTTGAAGGAGCTGGTCGAGGCCGATCGCGTCCTGCTGAGCGTTAAAATCGGTCTGGGTCTGCCTCAAACCAAGGCGAGCTTCGCCTGGAACAGCTTCGCCAACCTCGTCTTCAATTATGCGCTCTTTTCTTATTACTTCTGGGTCGACCACCGTCAAGCGTATCGCGCCCTTTGGCGCATGACCTGCATCTCGTTCTTTTTCCCCTACTCCAAAGCCTGGATCACGGGCATTTTCCTCTTCGGACACCTCAGCGCCATCAGTGGGTTGCCGCGCCTGGGATTTGCCGTGGCGAGCCTTATGTTCCGCCTGACCATGCAAAGGCGGAGTTCCGGCAGAAAGCTGCCGAAGTTTGCCGAAAACATCATCGTGGCCGCCTTTCCTTATACGAATTTTGTTTGCGGTCGCCTCGAAAACATCCCCCGCCTGCTGGATAGAATTCAGCCCATCATGCCTTCGGACCCTTACTATCACGCCATTTTCCAGGTCTCCTGCCTCTATGCTTTCGCGTATTCAGGGGATATCGTGCGTTGTGAGATTTTCAGCAGCCACTTTCAGAAACTCAATCAGGAAAAGAAACTTCTTCGATATCGACCCATCGCCCTGATCATCGCTCTTTTGCCCTTCGCTTTGCGGGGCTACGCCTACATGATCGAAGAGCGTTTCGAGACGATTTTTAAAAATCACGAAATTGAGGCCAGCGACCCCGCAATCAACTCCCAGTTTTTCCGCGTTGCGGCCCTCATCCAGCTGCAATTGCATCGATACGACGAAGCGCTCATCAGCATCGACCGGGCCAGCCGATACCGTCAGCAGTCGGGTTTCCATTCCTGGCAGAAGATTGACAATCAAATCAGGCGGCATGCCCAAAGCCGAACCATGCTCGACTTCCAGCAGCCTTTGCAGAGGCCCTATGTTAACCAGCAGAATGCGGGGCCTCACGTCAATTATTTTTTGACCCGCTTGATTCTCAGCCTTAAGGATTTCATATCGGAGCCGGAGCATTTCAAGGACAATCTCCGCGAAATCCTGATGACGCATTTTTCCTGGCCCCACATCATCATTCAGAAAGACGATCCGTTGATCTGCGGTTCCGATCCTATCCTTAAGGTGGATGATCACTTTCTTGTCTTCCAAGGTCTGCCTGATGATCGTGCCTCCTTTATCAGGGAAATCCTGGCCCATCTGCGCCCATATATTATCAGTCTGGAGAATTCCCAAAAGCAGATCCGTGACATGAACGAAAGGATCGGCGGGATCTCGACCATGACCACCATCGCTCAGACGGCTCAGATGCTGGCCCATGATGTCAGGCGGCCTTTCTCCCTGACCCAATCCCTGATGGAGCTGCTCCGCGAGGCGCAAGGTGAACAGGAGATAGCCTGCCTCATTCAGGAGTTCGGCCCCGAGATTGATCGTTCACTCTTCGATGTGAACAGCATGATTGCGGACGTCCTGGAAGTGGGAGGTCTCGCCAAGCCCTGCCTGGCAGCGGTGGAACCTGCCGAGCTCATCGAGAAAGCCGTAAGGGTTGGGCTCCGCCGCGTCCAGGCGCGCGATGTCGTCCTGAGTTATGCATTCCATCACCAGCATCAGGTGTTGGCTGATCAACATAAAGTATCAAGAGTCCTGGTCAATATCATAGAAAACGCCGTCGAGGCCATGCATGGCCGAGGGCGGCTCTGGGTAGAAACCCATGAAGGCCCCGACGCCCTGACGTTTGTCATCGGCAACAGCGGAAGCTTTGTCGCAGCGGACCGCAGAACGAGAATTTTTACTGCTTTTTATACCCATGGCAAGGCATCCGGGACAGGCCTGGGACTCGCGATCGCAAATAAAATCGTCATAGCCCATGGTGGCGAGATCTGGTGCGAGTCCGACCCTGAGACAGGGACCAGGATCCTCTTTACATTGAAAACCACCTGCATTCCTTCCAAGCGCATGACCGTCAGCATTCCGGATATGCTGCGATCCATTCCAGGCGATACGAAAACGCTTCCAGGTTTGAGAGCATCGCAGCGTTCCGAGCGGACGGATGCTCCAAGGTTTGCGTTGATTGAAGACAGTCCGCTTCTACGCTACCAATGGTCCCTGGTTAAGGAAGCCCAGCTTATTCGGGCCTATGCCTGCCCGAGTGAATTTATGAAAGCCTTTGCCGACAACCAGGATGAGGTGACGTCTGCGGATTTTCTGGTCGTGGACCGGCATTTTGAAAACGACCGTACCAATGATGGACTTTCCTGCATCCAATGGCTACGGGATAGTGGCTACGCGGGTAGGATTTTTCTATCGTCCAATAGCATCGTGGACCGATCCATTCTCATTCGCATGGATGCGATTCCGATATCGAAGAACCTCAAGAAGGCGTTGCCTGAGATCGCATCTCACCTTTAGAGCCCACCCGGTCGACGTCTGATAAGAGTTGCTTGACCGCTCCTTTGCCCTTACCATACTCCTACAAATTACCAATAAATTGGGGCCACACCTATGCATTCGATTGGAAAGCTATTCGTCGTTGGGAGCCTACTGGCTGGCTGTAAAACTACCGGCAGTCGGCTGCACGAGTCAGCACCATCGAATGCAGCCAGCAGCCTCTGGCAAGCTCATATCAAACTGGAGACGACCGGAAAGAAAATTCAACCCGAGTGCATGCCTAGGTTTTACCCGGCTTCATCCCAGGTTGAACATCGCGGTATGGTCATGTTCTTTCATGGCTTCACCGCCTGCCCTCAGCAATACTTTGCCATCAGTGAGCTGCTCGCGGCCAAGGGCTACGACGTCTATCTTCCCCTGATGCCAGGTCAAAGCCGTGAGCCTTTTGATGGCCCTAAGGGACAGGATGACAATCACAAGGATCTTCCTTCCACCGAGAATAAAGCTGAGTACAAGCCAGGTGATGATGAAAACGATAGGCTGCAATTTTTTGTCCAAAGCATGAATGAGATGGCCCGACAATCCAAGGGTGAAAAAATATTGGCTGGCCTTTCCGGAGGGGGCGGTCTGGCGACGGGCGCAGTCGAAGCGGGTCCAGACATCTGGACTCGTCTCCTGCTTTACGCTCCTTATTATAAAAATCCCGGAATTAGTGGTGTCGGTTCTGCGGTCCTGGACAAGGTGATGCCGGGGTTTGTCAATGACTGGGGCCCCGAATGTCGGGCCAATCGCGCTGTGGAGGGTGGCCGTGCAGGGCTTTGCTCCTTGACCATTGGATCCATTCGCGCGATGACAAACTATGGAGTGAACGCTGCGCAGCGCGTTGCAAGTATCAAAATCCCCGTTCAATTTGTAGGCGCCGAGGCGGATCCCACGGCTGACAATGGAGCCATCCACGCCGCCTTTCAAAAAATTGCGACCAACGCCAGCATTTGTCTCTATCCTAAAGGCGTCCCCCATTCCATGATCAATCCCAAATCCGATGCACCCAAGCTCGACCCCTATTGGGTCCCAGCCTTGCAGGCTGATTCCCTGGCTTTTATCATGGCAGGTCAATGGTTTCCCAGTTCGGGCGCACAGGCGTCGAAGGCGGATTACAATCTTCCTATTTGTCGCAATAAACTCTAGGCGATAAGATGAATGCCGGGATGTTTTCCTCACATGGGCTATCCCGGCATCCTTATCTTCAAAAAGTCATGTCACAGCTGATCGACTCGTCCCGGATCTCATCCGCCGTAACGGGAACAGCGATCGCAAAATTTGTCGTAAAGACCTGTTCCTGCCAGCCACGCACAACTTCCGGGTGAAACACGAGAACATTCAATTCACGCGACTGATTCCAGGACTGCGTGTCCATATTTGCGCTTCCTACCACCACCACAGCATCGTCCACGCTCATAAACTTGGCATGAGAGTTGTTCGGCCGTTCTTCTGGATTTTTCCCTTTGGTATTGTCCACGACGCGCGTGGGTTGACCGTCTTTCATCATGGCAAACCAGCGAAGTTCATGCTTCGGACCTTGGGGAGTTGGTGCGCCTATCTCTTTGACCAGGCGCAGGATCCCTCTCTCGTTCTGTCCACCCTGTCCCACCTGGTTCTCGCTCTGACAATTGAAGAGCTTGGAGTTAATCATTTCCAATTTCACGCCACGCTTGACGGCTGCTCCCAAGCTGCGGACGGCCGCATCATCGTTGAAATTGGGTGTTTGAATGCGAATATTCCTTTGTGCCCCTTGCATGATCGCTTGAAACGCGCGGTTCTGGCTGTTGTTATTGCTTTGTGAAGGGATTCCATTGCCGTTGCGACTGGTGATCACCACGGGCACTCCGGCTTTATCTTGAAAGGGATCCGCCATCATTTTTTCGATAGGATAAATCGTATTGAAAACTTTGTTGTAGGGAGTGCCCAAACCATCGGCAAGCTTGGTATTCGCATCCTTCTCGGTTCCAGAACTGGCTCTGATCAAGTTATTGATCAGATCATAGCGCAGTCCCCGGGCCACAGCACCTCCCATCATATAGCCAACATCGTACCAATTCACATCTACATCATTGAATCGTTGAGCGTTGGCTCCGGTGATCATGGCCATCTGCCCATCGATGACCATGGACTTGACATGATTGGTTCCAAAGGCTTTGTGCGTATAGGTCAGCACTTGAATATCGAGCACCTTGGGATCCAATCCCAAGGCGTTGATAGCATTCCTGGCATCCGCACCGTAATCAACCACGCGCTCACCCTTGGTCATCGCTCCAATCACATCCAAAGCCGTCGGTCCGAAATTAGCCACAATGCGCACCACAACGGGTCGACAGTCCGGGCAGAACTTCTTGCGGTTTTGTTCCAGGTCTTGCAATCCCTTCATGATTTCCTTGGCTGAATCAGATTTCGATTCCCAAACGTAGGTTTGAAATAGAACCTCTTCCTGCGCTTGACCAATCAGACGTCTATGGGCTTGAAAGTTATCTGGACCTTTGATGTAGGTTTTGCGATCGAAAATATTGTCCTTGGTGTAAAGATATCCCTGCAGCTGGCTGCTGCTTTGCTGTAATTCCGCGAAATCGAATCGATCATGGACTGCTTTGTCCTGGGTTGTGGCTTTTTCCCGATCGAGTTCCTGTTGAAACGTTTGCAAAATGCAGGTTCTTCGATCGGGCGGAACCGCTTCTGGATCCACTAGACTGAGGACTCTTTCCAGCAAGCCTGCATCCTGACAACCTGTCTGCGCCGACACCGAACTGTGGGTTGTTTTGCAGGCCTGCAGCAGCAGTATGAAAGCCACAGCGATCATTCGATTCCAATGCATGGAGCATCCTTTATAAAATCCCGGAGCTTGAAGTGGCGATTCTAAACTGCAAATTTTTTCAATTATTGCAGACTCAATGCTTTTTTGTCATAGGTGAATGGCTGCGACTTTGGGAACTTAAGGCGGCGTCTTTTACCTTCAGGAATCTTCGCGCTGAGATCCATCATCGGCATCTTGGGACGCTTCAGCCGTATATTCCAGAATATCGCCCGGCTGACAGTCGAGATGTCGGCAGATCGCTTCCAGAGTTGAAAAACGGATGGCTTTGGCTCGTCCTGCTTTCAACACCGAAAGATTCTGCGGCGTAATGCCGATCAGTTCCGAGAGTTCATTTAACTTCATTTTGCGTCGGGCTAGCATCACATCAAGGTTCACGATAATCATACTGTGAGCTCATAGCTTTCTTCCAATGCTCGACCGATTGGTATCAATTTGGAAAAATAACGGATAAATGTCCCCGCAGCGCCCCCGGCATAACTGATGCTGAAGACAAACTGCAGTGGCATATCGCTCTTTGCGAGATTCGGCATGTCGACCACGACCGCCAAAGGAATAAAGAAATAGCAGGCGATTTCCGTATAGATGCCAATCTTCCGCATATTGGACAAGACTTTGGCGTTAAAAAAACGACCGCTTTCAAATTCCTTCAGGATATCGATCATCAAATAGCTGATGATAGCAACGAGCAGCAGGTTGAATTCCAAAGACATGCTCGCATTCAGATAAGACAGGATTCCTCGGATATCCTTGCCGTTGCCTGCCACCGAGTTGGATTCCAGAAGGCCCTGAACCATACCGGAAAAAATGTCAGACAACACAATAAAGGTCAGCACTCCAGAAACAATCCGGAGCAGAAAACGGGTTCGCTTGAAGTATTTTTTGAGCGTCGCGAGGTCGGTCGGTGACATGTTTGACTCCTGGATCTGATAAGAACCACGATCCAGGTGTATCAGGAGTCAGCTGTAAGTTGCAATAAAAAAGTATCGTTTATCGATATATTATTACTGTTAGGCTTTATATATGCCACTTTGCCATGATGGCATAAATTGACTCGGAATTGTGACCGGAAGCGGAATTTCCTAATGCTCATGGGGTTTCATACAGAGGGCAAGGAGCCACATAAATGCTGAAAAATTCCCTCTTGGAATGCGATCGTATTATCGTCTGCGTCCGTCGAGTCGTCTTCGAAAAACGGATTGACCTCGAAAACCTGATAACGGAGACTTGCTACACCCAATTTCGAGGCAACAGGTCCTTTGTCTACGTAGACCTGTGAATGGTTGTAATGAGGATCCGGCAGCCTGCCATCGAAAGGGAAAATGCCGGACCACTACCAGAATTGCCAGCCCAAACACCAAGGCATTCACATGCGAAGAATGAACCCTCATGCCGGGAAAAGCGTGACTTTCACCTCGACTGCCATTACCCTTGGACCGAAGTGCTTCAGGCGCTTTTCGGTTCGCGAATTAGCAAACACCCAAGCGGATCCTGCATTCCGGGCATCCCATTTTCATTGAGCTACCCCATGAAAAAACCAATGATGCTTCCCATGGCAAGCGTCCTGTTCCTGTTGTTGCAGGGCTGCGGCCTCGATCCCGGCGGTTACGAAGTTCGAGACTCTCGTTACACGATCCCCCAGGAAGCCGATCCCGAATGGCTCAAGGTGGCCAAGGCTGAATTAGGTGTCAGCGAGCAGCGAGGGAGCGGTCAGCACAATCAACGCATCCTTGAGTATTTCCGTTCAGTCGGCGACTCCTGGATCCAGAGTGACGAAACTCCGTGGTGCGGAGCCTTCGTGGGCTGGAGCCTCTTGCAATCGGGAGAGCCCATTGCAAAGCCCAGGATGGGAAGTTTTCGAGCGATAAGCGCGCAGACATGGAAGTTATACGGTAAGGAGCTCACCGAAGACGCGTTGGTTCCCGGCGTCATCATCGTGATCTACGATACCGAACGGACGAGCGAAGACACCCGGTCCGGGTATCATGTCGGATTCTATCTGGATCGCATAGTCGAGGACGATCAGGAGCACCTTATTATCCTAGGCGGCAATCAGAGCAACCGCGTTTCAGTGAAATCCTATCCCATGAATAAATGGGAGATCCGCGAGCTGCGCTGGCCGCGTACACGCCAAGCTCTTGGACGCGTCCGGTGAGTTGAGAATCTTAGGCCGTCCCGCGGCCATTCGTCACGCATGCTTCCAAGCTTACACACCCTGAAACACACTCGGTTCCTGCGCATTCAGGTCCTCGAACATCGTGAATGCCCTACACAAATGGCACGCCACAACCACTTTGGCATGGCAGAATTTTTTTCAACGATACCTGCAACATTTCACAGCCCTTCCCATCCTTGACCTCAAGGTTTGTGCTCCGGGTTTTAATATTTGGAATCGAAAGGCAATGCAAAGGCATCATGATTCAACACGCGTGGGTCAAAAATCTGGTTTTGGTGGGTGCTCTGCTTACTTCACACTCCGATGCGTTTGGTGCAGCCAACGACGTCGAGCAGTTGAAAAAACTGGTCACCTTGCTGCACGCAGAAGTTCAGGGGCTGAAAGCGTCTCAAATCGGTTTGATTGAAACCTTTGCAGGTACTGCCGTTCCGAATGGTTACCTTCCTTGTGATGGCCGCATGGTGACGAAAGCATCGTATCCGACTCTCTTTGCGAAGCTGGGTTATACATACGGTGGCACTGCCGACTCCTTCCGTCTTCCCGACCTGCGCGGGCAGTTTCTCCGCGGATGGTCAGGAATGGGCGCAGGCCCGACAGCGACGGTTGATGCCAATAGAAGTTTAGGCACGACGCAACCCTTCGCAACATCTGCGAGCGGGATTGACACGCGAACGGACCTCATAGGCCCTGCAGCGATCGAGGCTTTTGATGGCAACAACTGGTATAGCGTCAATAGCGGCGGACACCAATGGTCGACCGAGGGCGGAACCGTCGGTATTCCTTCTGTACGACATGGGAGTTTTGGGAATGATGGTCAAGCTTACCCTTGGGGTGGAGCAACAGAAAATCTCAATCACGGCCAAGGGCGGCATGTCTATTTCCATGTTCGAAGCGGCACCTGGAAGACCGTTCTCAACGGAGCACCTGAGACCCGCCCTACGAATGTTGCCGCTCAGTTTATCATCCGAGCTCAATGAAGACTGGAAGTAAACCAAGTCTAGCGTACGCGATCCCTCAAATCTTTATGGAGTCAAAAATGTTTCGTTCCCGGATATCTGTCATGCTCGGCCTTGCAATGATGTTGACCAGCACCCTCGGCTCTGCAGCCACAGTGGACGAATTGCAGAAGATTATAACGATGCAGCAAGCACAGATCGCAAGGCTCAGTACAGCCTTGGAAGACGTTAAGAAGCAGGTCATGGCGAATACTGCTGCCACGGACCAGAAGATCCTTGCCGCGAAGACGGAGCTTCAGCAGACGGTCAGTTCAAATCACGATACCCTTCAGACAAAAATTAGCGCTGTTGATACGAAAAGCTCCAATGTGAACGATCGCCTTTCAAATGTTATCAGCGGTCATGAGATCGTGAGCTCTTTGCGATTTTCTGGGCCTGCGGGAGATGCTTATATCAGTTATGACAACGGCATCAGCATCACCGCACCGGGTGGTTCGGCCAATGGATACTTGATCGTGCATCCGGGCGCCATCAAGTACTGGAGGCAGAGTCCAGAACGCGTGCAGGTCATAGCCTCTTGGTAAACAGCCGGCTTCGCTGAGAACGAACCAGGATCAGTCCGCTGCCAAGGTGGCCTTTACTTCCTCCTTACCGCAGGGAATGGGGGAACATACCGTGTTTTGCTTTCTGAAAACGTTGTAACATAAAGGAAAGCAAACTCGGAGAACGCCACCCATGCGAAAAGCCCAGTCATGGCCGATGATCATCATTATCGTGTTCCTGCTCTGGAGTCGCCCATCTTTGGCTCAAAAGGCCCCTCCCCTTGTTCCCAATCCTGATGCCATGGACACAGGATTTTCGATCGAGAAATTCACCTCCTATCGGGAAGATCCCAGTCATAGCATTGAAATTGAAGCGCTCTTACAGAAAGGCGAGGACGCCCATCCGTTCAAGCGCGTTGAGAAAGGCCTCGCTTTTGGTTACACCCATAGCCGATTCTGGATCCAATGGGAAATCAGGAACCCCGATGAAAAACCCCTGTCGTTGATTCTTGCGCTCACCTACCCCATGCTCGATTACGCTGGACTTTACACAGTGCATGATGGGCAGCTTATCAGCAAACAGGAGGGCGGCGATGTTTTTCCCTATGCCTCCAGGCTCCTGCCGGGTCGGCACTTTACTTATGCCATCGAGGTTCCGGCACGGTCGACCCGAACTTTCTTTATGGAAACCCATAGCAGCAGTGCCTTGACGCTGCCTTTGGCTCTGTGGGAAAAAGATGCGCTCGTTCGTCATGTGGCGCAGGAGCAACTCATCTTCGGCCTGTACTTCGGGGCGCTCGCAGCCCTTTTCCTCTACAATTCTTTTATCTACGTCTCGACCGGATTCAGCCGTTCCTATGCCGCTTACCTGCTTGTCATGGCATCCAGCATCCTGTTCTACCTGGCCTGGACCGGCTTTGGCATGCAAGTTTTCTGGGGGAATTCGCAGTTCATGGCTCAAAGAGGCTGGTCCCTGGCTGGAAATCTGTTCGCCCCTTCCATGTATGCCTTCCAGATTTTTTTCTTCGGCCTGAAACAGACCATGCCCCGCGTCTTCCAAATCTGGAGAGGGATCATCGTCTTTCATGTTCTCGTCTTTATCGCCTGTCTCGGCCTTCCTCTTCACCTTGTTCAGAAACTCGGGTTTATGGCGGGCGCCTTTGGTTGCGTCGCAGCTTTCACAATCAGCCTTCTGTTGGCCGTTCGAGGCAACCGACAGGCGAAATTTTTTCTTATGGGATGGTCGGTTTTCCTGATGTTCATCGCCCTGGGTGCAGCCATCACACTCGGTGGCCTGCCCCTTCCTATCGCTCTGTCGACGTACGGAAGTCAGATAGGATCTGCATTGGAGAGCATCGTACTGGCCATGGGTTTGGCCGACCGCATCAATCAATTGCAGAAGACCCGAATTCAGCAATCACAGAAAATCGCCGAGCAATGGACACAGATTTCTTCGCTGAAGGACCGCTTAGAGTTTCTGCTTCAGTTCACCCGCAAGGTTGCCCACACACGATCGGCCACCGAAGCTGCGCAGATCGCCCTGAACCTCGTCGAGAAAGTGATGCCGCAACTTAGACTGCATCGGGCTCTCTTCATTGACGAGGATGGGCAATCTCAGGCTTTACAATTATCCCAGCCATCAGGTCCAGAGAAGGGTCCCACTCCTCGCCTGCCAGTGGCGTTGGTTGCCAGTGATCTCGACAAGGATAATGACAGGACCTGGTTTTTTAAAGTGGAAGGCCGGGAAAGGACGGAAGGCTGGCTGGTTCTGGAAGCCGATCAGCCGTTCAGCTGGGTTGATCTTGATAAGGTTACCCTTTCTGGAGTTCTGCAGTCTCTAGCGATGGCGCTTGAAAATATCTCCTACTTCACCAATCTCGAGCTTAAGGTGCAGGAGAAAACGCGCGATATCCGCTCTCTCTTGCAAAGCAGTCACCTGGGGATCATGGCGGTCGTTGGACCCAACCTCGTGATTGATCGTGAGTACTCGCCTTTTCTGGAGGACATACTGGCTGAACGCGAACTGGAAGGGCAGAAAGCCCTTACCATCCTGTTTCGCTACAGCAGCCTCAGCATCGATACCATGGCCAGAGTGGAGCAGACCATGCTCGCGAGTATGAACGAGGATATTCTGGTCTTCGAGATGAATTGTGGCAACTTTCCGAATCGCATGCATTTGACATGGCCCGATGAGAGACAGCGTTCGATCGACCTTGACTGGACAGCGGTCCAGGACCGGCATGGAAAGGTCGCCAAGATCCTGATCACTTGCCGTGATGTCACCGAAATCGAGGCTGTTCGGATTCATGCGGAGGTGCAGGAAGCCGAACTGCAGATCATCTCGCAGCTGATCCATATAGCAGCGGATCAGTTCCAGCGCTTTTATCACAGCAGCCGTCATTTCCTTGATGAGAACCTCCGACTGATCCTCACCAACCGAAATTTCGCTCCAGAAATCGTCAAGGTGCTTTTCATAAATATTCATACGATCAAAGGTTCGGCCAGAACCCTGGGCTTGACGGAGTTAACGGACAGGAGCCACAAGCTGGAAACCGAGCTCGGTCTGACCCAGCACGATGAGCAAGCCTGGAATCAAAATCGCATGGATGAGCTTCATCGGGAACTTGTGATAATCCTCGATCGGTACGCGACAGTTAATAAGGAAAAACTGAACCGGCAGGATCATCAAAACAATTATGTCAACCTAAGCCGCAAGGAACTCATGCAGTGGCATCGGGAAATTCAACGGATCCTGCGGGTTCTCCCCGTACAACAGTTTCATTCAGTGCTTAAAAGCCTCGACGAGCAGCTCGTGCATCAACTCTTTGTGCCATTGTCCGCACTTCTGCTCGAAAACCAGATACCTCTCGCAAAGCTTGCCAAGGATCTGATGAAAGAGGAACCTCACCTTCGCATCATCGATGCCGACGGGCTTTTCCTCACGCTTGAGGCGGCAGAAACACTGCGCAGTTCCCTCGTTCATATCCTGCGAAATGTAATGGATCACGGCATCGAAACCGCGGCTGAGCGGGTGGCGGCTGGCAAATCTTCGAAAGGTACAGTGCAAATTCAGGCGCTCCACGGATCCGATGGCCTTCAGCTCATCATATCCGACGACGGTCGCGGTCTTGCGATTCGCAAGATACGGGAAATCGCCGTCATCCAAGGATTAATTGACGAGCACAATCAGCTTAACGTCCTGGAGATCGCGTCGATGATTTTTGAACCCGGCTTCTCAACGGCCTCGAGACTCACAGAATTCTCGGGCCGCGGCGTGGGTCTGGATGCCGTGAAGCAATATTTGAGCCGCTTGCAAGGGTCGATCGGCCTGACACTCTTGAAGGAAAATCCTTCCGTCCTTGATTTCGTTCCATTCCATATGGACATCAGGCTGCCTGGTGAAGCCTGCTTCTTCATGGAACCCTCTCAGGGGGAAAGCTTTGATCATGCGGGTTGATGCGTTTATAGGCATTCGAGATAGTTGTTCAGATAAGGCCAGTCAGCGCGGGCATCGGTCGTCGCGATGCCCCAACCTAGCGAAAGCCAGGTATGACCCCGTCCATCTTGAACGCCAGTACGTATTCGGATCATGCGACCACAAATCTCCATACCGTCACGTCCTGGAGCGCCTTGGATGCCTTGGGCGCCTTGCGGACCCAAAGGACCCTGTGCACCATCCAAACCCCTATCGCCTTTGTCGCCTTTGTCACCTTTAAGGCCACTGGGGGATCCCTTCCAGATAATGTTGCCATTTTCATGAGAGGCCAAAGCTTGGTCTTTAAAGTAAAGGGCATCGCCTTGAGTCTTTAAACCTTCGAGCTTCTTTTCCAGGGCACTGAGACGCGCAGCCTGAAGAGCGACGATGTTTTTCAAAGCAGTGATTTCGTCTCGACCGGAATCACCGGAGGTTTGAGCCAACACGGGCATGGAAAGATTGAAAAGGACGAGGATCGCAAAAGCCTTAATTTTCATGACGGGGTTCCTTCACTGACATCCGCACTTGATCAGCTCTAGAGCTTCGAAATCAATTATTATTGCAGTGGAGCTGAAGTATGGAAGGAATTCATCACCGCCGACGTGCAGGACCGCACCGTCACCAACCGGTCCAAACTTGCGGCCATTGCTGAGTTTCCGTCAGGCTCTCGAGTCCTCCAGGCTTAAAAAAATTTATATTTTCAATTTGTTACATTGACCCGCAAGGTTGAGTGCGGGCCCGTATCTCCATCCGATGGAGCCATCAGTCGATGGTTTGCATTCTCTCCCAGAGCAACTGGGCCATCTTAATTGACCCGGTCCGGCTCGGATGAATGCCGTCCCAGCTTAGATTGCCAGAACCTTGCATAATGTCTCGCGTGTCAACCACTTCGCAACGAACCGTTGTATTTTCACAAAGCGTCGCAGCGCGGGACATCGCATAATCAACGGCCTTTTCCAGGCCCGAAGCAAGCGAGGTCGTGTAATAGTAGCCAAGGAAAAAGATGCGTTCAACGCCATCAGCTTCCATCTGATTGACCAAATCCAAGCCCTGACTCGTAGCCTTCTCGATCACGTTAATGCAGGTTTGATTGAACGCTCGGCAATTCCCCATGTTGGCTAGAACATCATTGCCTCCACCGTTCATGATAACGGTCCGCGCAATGCCGTTCGCTCGCGCTTGCTGATACTGACGAACTATGCCGCTCATGATGGCTCCATTGCGGGCATAGGAATCGATGTCCAGGGATGAGATCTCTTCCAACTCACTATTGATAACACCGTTCAAAGCGAAGATGCTGTCGCCAATGATTATAGTTTCATTGGCGGCACGATTGACGTCTTCAGCACTTTCCGCATGTGCACTCACACTCACCAGGGATAAGGCAGCAACAACGCTCGCTTCTAAAAATAGGCGCATAGCTTTGAGTCTCCACTGCGAAGGGAAATGAAAGATTGAGAATTTGTGACTTTAAT
This sequence comes from Oligoflexus sp., assembly GCF_035638955.1. Classification (GTDB taxonomy): domain Bacteria; phylum Bdellovibrionota_B; class Oligoflexia; order Oligoflexales; family Oligoflexaceae; genus Oligoflexus. The sequence goes on from NZ_DASQYZ010000077.1 coordinate 17,457, forward strand.
GATCGTCCTGTCTATTAATACTTCGCACTGGTAGGTTGAACTCAATTTACTTTTCGTCATGCAGATCGGTCGAGGTTGGAAAGATAAACTCGGGTCAGCCCCGAGTAGGCCAGCTTAAAAATTCAGATTTAAGCCAAGTGTCGACTGTCGCGCTTCGAAGGAAACATGCGGTCGCAGGTTCCATGACGATACCGAGACTTTCCTCGCCCGGGACTCGTTTTCCTCGATCGAATCGATTAACCCTTCAATCTCCTGATCGCTCGGGCGCAAGGTAAAATACAGACCAAAACCCAGACCGATGCTCGCCAGACTTCCCATACCGAGCTTAAAGGCATTATCCTTCTGCTTTTCCGTGCGATCATCTTGCTCATTGGAGCTCGGTGAGACCAAACCGTAGAGGAGCATACCCACAAAACCTGCGCCAATAAGCGGATAACTCACCACTCTTCCGAAATCCTCTTTACGGACGAGATGATGATAGCGGTCCTGGAGGTTTTTACCGGCAGGTAACTTAACATCAACTTCACTTTGGATATAGCGACCAATCTCTCGCAAGTTTTTTCCATACACCTGGACTGCGTGAGAATCATGAAAGACTTCCTGATCTTCTTTCATGGGGTTCACCGCGGCTGGCAGCTCATTGGATTGATACAGGGCGAGACTCTCGCTTGCTATGGTTTGGCAGCCTTGACCAGCGGGGCACTGTAAAAGAATAAGACTTTGATTGATGACCCTCACCACCTTGACCTTGAGGTAGCGGGTGCCGTCGGTCAGGAACAGTGTATCACCGTCACTTAAAAACTGAGTATCATCCGTACGACCTTCCACAAGCATCCGATTATTACTATTGTCTGCTTTTTTCAAGGTGACATCGAATGCCAGGGCACGAGTAGCCAGAAGAGAGAACACCATCGAGATACAGAAAAGGAACTTCATACCAACACTCCTCAGCAAAGTTCGGGGCTGATATGCAGGATCAATTCCGTCACTTTAACCAATAACTTTGGGGTTAAAGTGTCTATCATGGAACAAATTGTCAAATTTGTGGACATCAACGCGGGCCACGCCGTGTCGCGTGCAAACGTGAAACCAACCCGGTTTTCAGCCCGCTGGAGAGGAGCAATCTGTCGCTCCAGGGGCTATTTTTCAGAAAAGGCCTTACTCGTCCTCTTTATCCAGCAGATTGTGATACACAGTCGCGACGTCGTCATCTTCCGAAAGAACATCAATCAGATGTTCCAATTTAGTTAGGATGCTTTCATCTGTGATTTCTTTTTTCGTTAAAGGAATTCTAACAAGGGAGGCTTCGTCAGGAGTAACACCCAACTCCATAAGCTTTTCCTGGATTGAGCCAAATTCCGACATGGGCCCCGAAACTTCGTAATGGTCATCGATGCGTTCGATTTCTTCAGCGCCACCGTCAATCATTGCGAGTGTAAAATCATCTTCAGACTGAACCGCTTCTTTGGGGATAACGAACAAGGCAATACGACTGAAAACAAACTCCAGAGAACCGGTGGTTCCGAGCGAACCGTCATATTTACGGAAATAGCTCCGAACATTGCCGACTGTCCGAGTGGGATTATCCGTGGACGTTTCAACAAATATGGCCACACCACCCGGTCCATAGCCCTCATAACAGACGTCTTCATAGCCCGGGCCTTCGGTGCCCTGGCCTTTTTTTATCGCTTTTTCGATATTATCTTTTGGCACGTTCAGTTTTTTGGCGCGCTCCACTGCGACTCGGAGCAGAAAATTGTTAGCGAGCTCGCCACTGCCTCCCTTGGATGCCTTAAAAACATCTTTGAGCGCCCTTGTGAAAGTTTGTCCCCGGGCCTTATCGGCAGCCCCCTTGCGCACGGCTATTTTAGCAGACTTTCTTCCCATATATTCCTACCTGATTATCACGGCCTCTTTGACCTGATGAGTACTTTAATAAATTTTATAACGATGAGCAACGTCAAGAAAAACGAATTTCGGCGAAGTCAATAAGGCGAGCAGCAAGGTCCTGGGGGGATCGACGTGAGAAATAAGTCTTAGAACGCGTGTTTCAAAATCATAGGGATCGCGGCCTTGAAGTGGGTTTGCCCTGTGCTAGGATAAGGGGTCGGACTTCCCATGACCCTTTATCCCGCGGGGTATGCTTTCATGGAACACAAGACTTGTCCGTCACGCTTTCCATTTCAGGATCTTCAAGCGCTGATCACAAATCCCCTTCTGCTTGATGAACGGTTTCCCACCTTCGCCGGCCGAACAGTTTCCTCGGCCTGGCAGCGGACCATGCATGACCGGTCGGTGACGCTCCTGGAACAGCTCGTTCATGATCCCTCTCCCCTTTTGGATTGGGTGGCTCATCGGCCGTCGCATAGGCTTGGTTATTATTTTGAACAGCTTTTTCTGTTCTGGTTGAGTCACCTTGGTCCTATAACCTCGCTCCATGGGCACAGACCCGTTGTTGAGAATCATCGGACTCTTGGTGAACTGGATATCCTTGGTTTCGATCAGGATACAGGCGAAGGCTTCCACTTTGAACTGGCGATCAAGTTTTATCTTCAAGTTGCCAAGGATAGAGTCGAGCCTTGCGATTTTGTAGGACCGAAGGCTCAGGATCGGTTAGATATCAAACTCGATCGGCTCTTTCAAAAGCAGCTTCGGCTGTTGGAAACGGAAGCGGGGCGTCGCGCCATCCCTCGCGAGCTGCAAAACGTACCGATCCTATCGCAGGCTTTTGTCCAAGGCGGGCTCTTCTATCCGCTCGAGGTCTGGCTTGGATCGGAGGCACCTCGTGTTCCTGCAGGACTCATGAGCACAGCACCGATCGGCTGGTGGATCCGCATGGACCAGGTGCCGCCGCGCGATTGGTCGCAGCTGCCTGCTGATCAATGGTCGGACTTGCCACGACTCGAGTGGCTATCCCGGCAAAACCGAGATCGTGATGACCCGGACCTTCAAGACGCTGAACATTTTTGGGACATATCCCGACGCAAAATTCAAGAGACAGGGCGGGCTATACTTGCCGTAGGTTATGTTCGGGCGGGCGCTCATGGCGGTTGGCTGGAAGTGACGCGAGGCTTTCTGCTGCCTGAGACCTGGCCCCAAACCATGGCTACAGACAGAGACAAGTCATAGGCAAGGACGCCGGCGAGCAATGGCGAAAGACGTGGCTGCCGGCCTGGGAAATCAATCGACTGTTAAGAGGGCTGGCTGCCTGCGGGCTCGGATACGTTTTTCAGAACCTCGCCGGAAAGTTCATCATCGCCTGTTTCCCGGGAGATGTCGCCGAGCGAGACGATGCCGACCAATTCCTGATCGCGGCTAAGGACGATCAGACGGCGGATCTGCTTCTCTTCCATCACCTGGGCTGCTTCTTCCACATCGTCATCTTCATACATGCAAACCACATCGCCGGTCATCGCTTCCGTCACCAGGCTATCAGCGGAATCCTTGCCTTCTGCAATAGCCCGCACAACGATATCCCGGTCTGTGAGCAGACCAATAATGGCCTGCTCATCACAGACGGGAAGGATCCCCGTATCGAGATCGCGCATTTTGCGGGCAGCCTCGCGAATGGTGGTTGCAGGCGAAACGACGTGTACATATTTTGTCATAATATCTCTAAGTTCCATGCCAAACTCCTTATTCAAGCGTTCATCCATTACCTTCAGAGTCCTATGCAAGATCCATGTTCAATGAAATCTCTGTCGGGCTTTTGCACCCCGGATATCGCCATGATGTCGCACGTCAGGAAAAAACTTATCAATTTCCTCGTAGCGCAAAATCTGCGGAAGGACCTGGCGAGAGTTCACTCAAGGCATGGCATAGGCGGCTTCGTAACAGGATGGCATCGGCCTTGGCGATACTGACCGTGGAACTCTTGATTTCGATCCGGTAGGTGAAAGCCAGTTGGCTGGTGTCAGGATCCGTGTATCGATCACGGACCGTGATGTTGGCTTCAATTCCATTGTGAGGGTCACAGGCCATGAATTGCCGCGTAAGACCATTAAGATCATTAGCAAGGCGATGACCGACGGAGGCATCTTCAACCCAGAAACTTAGGTCAAAGGTACGAACCCATTCGCGAGACGGTCGCCGGGACAAAACCTGCGCTTCCTGAATATCGGCAACGTTCAACGACTGAACCTTTTCATAGGCGCGAATTTCTCCGATGCGCTTGAAGGCACCTCCAACGGAAGGCTTGGGGAATGTTTCATGGTCATGACTCGGGATACGATCGCTCGCCTCGGAAGGCAGGCCCATGATGATACGGTTGAACGTTGTGATTTCTTTCTGAATGAAGCCTTCACTGATTTGGTAACCAAGGGCCGTTAAGGCATCTATGCGGAATTGGTCAATGGCTGACGGCTGACCGACCGATGCTGCCGAAACCGAAATGCTATCGATGGAATGGATCGGCAGGTTGGAGACATGGGCGAGGGCCGATAATGTGGGACCTTGTTTACGAAACGAATGACAGCAAGGCATGATCGCCAAAGGACTTCGGCTGGTGATGGCTGCCATGAGCACCCGATCCGAAAGGCTGCCGCAGGCATGGGCCGCGACGAACAAAGTCTTAGGGCCATCCTCAACCGTGACGGCATCGATGCTTCCTTCAACATACTGAACAGAATCTGTAAGATTGGGCCAGTGTTCCGTCATCACCGCAGCTAAAGCATCCGCTGACTTTGGACGCTTGATGTCCACTGCGACAGCTGTTCGAAGGAGCGGCACCTCACTCGTCCTTGCCAGAAGAACAAGGATCCACGCCAGCAGTCCGTGACCTGCTGCGAGGTCAGCGATATGAAGATTTTTCGGAAACGCTTTGTGCACGATATTGGCCATTTGCCAGCACTCATGCAGTTCCTTTTGCGGAAGCATTCCGGCTCGGCAGACCACCTTCGCGAGTTCGGCAAAGAGAGGCGGCTCCACATCTGTGAAACGACCTGCATCAACTGCCTTGAGCTTCCGTCGTGAATTCAGGCTGATCGCACGCATTCTTCTCTTCTTCATTGCTATGCAAAATTAGCGCAGGTAAGTCCTGATACCAATGCCATGATTCAGGGTCAACCCGGGCCCCCTTGGGTCTATCCCAATACCTTAATGGAGTCGACTTCCGCTAGGCGAACCTTGTCAAAAAATTTGACAGCTGCGGGCTTTCCAACAATGAACCTGATAAACTGCACAGGAAACTCATACGCTGCAAAGCTCTAACGTTCTGATCTTCAGTCATTTTTTCCCGGACCGCTGGCGCGATCCTGAGGGGATGAGATTTGCAGAATGGACGGGGCGTTCGTGGACCTGTTGCCTAGGTGGTTTATGACAGTCGATGCTGGAAAGTCCTCGCCCGTATCAAAATCCAAAAAAATTATTCTCAGTATCGGGGCTGTGATCGTCCTGGTGCTGCTCGTCCTCATCGCGGCTTCCCAGGAACTTGAAAAACGTCTGGTGTCGGCTGTTGAAGCAAGACTGGCGCAAATCGAAGGCCTGTCTTTTAAAATAGGTCACATCTCAATGGACCTGGCCGGCGTTCATATCGATCAGATAACAATTCGGCCCGCGGGACAGGAAGACGGGTTCGGACTTCTTCTCAGCGGTGTCCAGGCAAAACCCAACCTTGCAGCCTTGATCCGTGGGTCGGTGCAGGTGGATCAGCTGACCATCAACCAGGCAGCGGTGCTTCCCCATCTCAAGCCAGCTTTAAGCAGCATCGAAGCCTCGATTCAGCCTATGAAAGATTCCGGCCTCGCGCTTCATTTCAAAGGTCAGTCCAATCCAGGTCAACTGTCAGGAACGATTGAACTGGACCAACAGCCCTCACTCGTTCACATGCGCGGCGCCATCCAAGGCGAGGGTCTCCATTTTTTTCACCCGAAGATAGCCAGCCTGCCACTGGATAATATCCACGCCAGCCTCAAGTTTGCTGGTCTTTACGATAAAGCCAACGCCAGGCTGCAGATTGATGAAGTCAAATTAAGTACCCAAGGCCTGGACGGGATCCTATCGGGTCAGATCGAGCAGATTAAAACCAAACCGCGTCTGGTGCTGGCACTCATCATTCCGACTGTTCCTTGCCAGACACTCTTCAACGCTCTGCCCCAGGGATTGATCCCTGACCTGCAAGGTTTTCAGCTTGCGGGAAATTTTGCGGCAGAATACAAGCTCGCGATAGATTTTGACAAGCTGCAGGAAACCCAGCTGACCGGTTATCGTGGCTTTCGTGATTGCCAGACGACCGAAGCTCCATCTCATCTGAGCCAAAAACATCTGTTAGGCAGCTTTGAGCATAGGACCCGATTGGAGGTTGGGATCAACCAGACCTTTCAGGTGGGACCGCAAAACCCTCATTACGTCCCATTCACCCAATTTTCCGATGCACTCCGCGGTGCTTTCATCGCGACCGAGGATATCTCTTTTTTCCAACATCACGGCTTTGTGCCCGAATCGCTTTCCCTGGCTATCGGTCAAAATCTTTTGGAAAATCGCTTTGCCATGGGCGGCTCGACGATCACCATGCAAATGGTCAAAAATGTTTTTCTGAGCCATGAAAAGACGCTATCACGCAAGATTCAAGAGCTCTTCCTGACGGATTATGCCGAGCGTACTCTCGGCAAGGAACGTATTCTCGAAATTTATCTTAATGTGATTGAATTCGGGCCAGGAATCTTCGGCATAGGTTCCGCCGCGGAGCACTACTTCCGCAAGCGGGCCGCCGACCTGAGCCCGCTGGAATCTGTTTATCTGGCTTCGATTATCTATAGCCCCAGGCGTCACTTCGGTTCCTACTGCCGGGGCAATGTATCCAAGGAATGGGACAAGCGTTTGCGCCAGCTGCTTCAGCTTATGTATGATAAAGAGCTGATCGGCGAAGACGATTTCGTGACAAGCCAGAGCCAGTCCATCGCTTTCCGCAGTCCTCCCATGGGCTGCCATAAAAATATTGAGGTTCCATTGAAACCTTAGAATGATGTTCGCTGCTCGATTGTAAAGACCTTTTGCTGCTGTTGCTGTTGATAAACTTCTGAGTTGATTGCGGGTGCATACAATGTTTGAACTGAATCTCAAGGCTTGCCGCCGCGCGGCCACACATCGATTTATCGTCTGTCTTTTTCTGGCCTTCGGTTACTTCCTGTCGCCGGCCCTCCAGGCTCAAGGGCAGCCCGATACACGCAAAATGGAGCCCTGTGAGATCAAGTTCGTTCAGAAGATCAAGGATGCAGAAATCCATCATATCCTTTGCCCGGAGCCGTCCGTTGAGGATATTCCACTGACAGGTGATTTTTCCATTCCGCCCTCGCTTTTTGCTCGGGTTCGCTTTTGGCATCAGGTCTTTGTGCAGCTTTCTGTGAAAGATTATGTCATCCATGTGAGCGACCATCCTCATATCGTCCTGGAAGTCGTGCGTTTTCCCTGGCTCAACGCTCTCGGCACGATCGATAGTCGAGCCCGGAACATTCTGAAAGCCCGTCAACGGCACTACAAAGAGATTTTCAGACGCATGGATCAGGGTAAAACCCTGGCCAGCGAGCATATCGAGGCCGCGCGGCTGAGCACTGCGCTCAAAGCGATCCCCGGCAAGTCTAGGATGGCTACCCTTGATCTTCGCAATCAAAAAGGGCAGCGGGAGCTCATGCATAAGGGGCTGGAGAATTCTTCGCTCTACCTCACGCACATTGAGCAGGAATTCAAAACCCGATCCATCCCCCCTGAGCTGGGACTCCTGGCCTTTGTCGAGTCGACTTTCAACATCAAGGCTGTGTCCAAAGTGAAAGCCTCAGGCGTATACCAGATCATGCCGTTTATCGCCCGGCAGTATATGAAGCTGACCGCAGCCATCGACGAGCGCCGCGATCCTATCAAGTCAGCCGCCGTAGCGGCCCAGATTTTAAAGTTCAACTATGAGCTTCTGGGCAGCTGGCCTTTGGCCATAACCGCTTATAATCATGGTCCCTATGGAATCAAACAAGCTGTGAAAAAGGCTCAAAGTAGCGATATCGCGGTTCTGATCGATTCCTACAATGGCCGTGGTTTTGGATTCGCATCACAGAATTTCTACGCCGAGTTTTTAGCGATCCTTTACGCATTGAAACATGCCGACAAGCATTTTCCGGACGCAAAGATTCTAGCCAGCTTGAACTTCAGAAACGAGACACTGGACCGACCCATGCGCATCCGCGATCTGAGCAAGCGTTTTGGTGTCAGCGTGGAAAGCCTGCATGCCCTCAATCCCGACCTGAGTCTCAGTCTCATCAGACAGAACGGGTTGATCCCGCGCAATTTTACGATTAAAATTCCGCTTCTTGCGAATGGCTTTTCCCAGGCGAGGTAAGGCGACTACCTATCCTCATCCTGTTCGCCCAAATTGCCAGCTGCCGAGCCCAAACCCTTGCTGAAATGGACAGCAATTTTCCCTTAATTTTCAGCCATTTAAAGGAATATCTCAAGACCGTCACCCAAACACTCGTTAATGATGTTATAGGAGGTATTCAATATGGGTGACAAAAGTCCCAAAGATCGAGAAAAGAAAAAAAAGCAACATGACAAGCACGCTACCGATGTGAATCGAGTGAAGCAGGAAAAAGCTCAAAAGAAAACGGACACTGTAGAGTCCTCCGTTCAGGAACAGCCTCGCAAAGCAGGCTAGTCTCTATTTTTTAATTGCAGCGCCAGGAATGAACACTGGCGCTGTTTGCGCGTCTGGGCTCCGCGATTCAGCTCGTCCCCCCTCATAACACCGATCTCCACGCAAATCTTCCCCCATCGGACGACTCCAGAAGCAACAGCCGTGGGTGAAATCAAGCTCATGACATCAGCCGAAAGACGGATCGAGGCGACTTAAGGATTGATTGCCGACGCGGGTTTGTGCGAACCTTCTGCGAACGCCATCTGTTCTGCAATATAAGGAGTCCAGACGTGTTTCTCACGACCACTCGTATGATCGCCTGCATAAGCCTTATGGTCAGTAGCGTCGCGTTGAGCGCGAATCGAATTCAAACCGTGACCTATGAAAAGAATGCCGAAGTTTTTGAGGGCCTGCTGGTCTCACCCGAAAACATCAAGCCTCAAACCCCCGCTATTCTCATGATCCATAGCCGCATGGGAGTCACGGCCGAGACCCAGCATCAGGCCGAACGAATGGCCAATCTCGGTTTCATCGTCTTTGCCGCTGATATCTATGGTCGCGACTCTCGCCCCACCACGGTCGAAGAATCGAGAGTGTTGACGACCAAATACCGCAGCGACCGCAAACTGTTCCGCGAGCGTTTGAATCTGGGACTCGACATCTTAAAGCAGCAGGAGCACGTGAACACAGACATGCTCTTTGCCGTAGGATACTGCTTCGGCGGAACCGGTGTGCTTGAACTCGCCCGCAGCGGCGCCGATATTGTGGGAGTTGCCAGTTTCCACGGCGGGCTTGACAGCCCAACTCCCGATGACGGCGCCCAGATTCAAGCCAAGGTTCTGGTTCTGCATGGGGCAGATGATCCGACTGTCAGCGCAACCAACCTTGCTGCGTTTGAGAACGAAATGCGGATGCATAAGGTCGACTGGCAACTTGTGAAATACGGAGGAACTGTACACAGTTTCACAGACAAGAGTGCGGGCAGTGATCCAAGCACAGGCTCCGCTTACAACCCCGTCACAGATCGACGGTCGTTCGAAGCCTTTAAAAACTTCTCGGCCGAGTCGCTGGAACAAACACCTTCGCAGGAACCTTCAACCGGTCTTTGATGGAACCGCCATGTTCGGAACGGGAAAACTCCATGGGTTTTCCCTGCCCCCGCCTCCCCTCAAAGTGAGACTCTCCAAACAGACTAATGGTTTGCGCGCAAGCTCAACGACGTTCTCTCGTCACACTTCTGCCATAATTTCACTCAATCGGCGCCCCTGGCGTCGAATCTGTTTTCCTTGTGGCTCTTGATGTGTACCCCTTGTGCGGAAGTGAACATGAAACCTATTCCATTATCCTTTTGGACTGCTTTTGTCCTGCTCAGTGCCTGCGGCCCTAACCGATCACCGCAGGTGGACAATTCCAGCAAACTTGCCAGCCTCACGATCGAACAATACATCCCTGCTCCCGGTAAGCCCTCCTGGGCGGAGCTGAATGTTCGTTTCGATCAAAAGACGCCGAAGCAGGATGTTCTGGAAAAATCCTTTCCAAAATCCGCTTTTGATGGAGGCAAAGCCGAAGACCTCGCTCTTAAAGTGCCCTATGGTGGCTATACCTTGCGCCTGACCTATGAAGACGACAACGGTAAAATCCTCTATCGCTCCTGTGCCGACCAAGACCAGAAAATCCACGATATCCAGACACCTCAGTACAGCACACAAATTAAAATTTGCCTCGAAGAGGGATCCGTTCCAGGCGGCTCGGTCGAGATCAAGCCAACCAGCGAAGTCACGATCACGCCCGTACCGGGTGATAAGGATAAACCCCAACCTGGCACGCCCGCTCCAACGCCCTCGCCCACCCCAGCTCCTGGCGGTGGAACAGGTGCCAACCTTGGAGCGCGTCTGCTGATTGGTTACTGGCATAACTGGGATATCCCTGAAGTCAAATTCATTCGACTCAAGGATGTGGCCACAGCCTGGGATGTGATTCAGATTGCCTTTGCGGAACCCATCACACCGGGATCGGCGAAGATGAATTTCGTTCCTGATGGGCGCCTGACCAGCACCGAACAGTTTAAATCCGATGTTGCTTTTCTGAAGAGCCAAGGCAAAAAAGTTCTGATTTCCATTGGTGGGGCCAACTCTCATCTTGAACTGAAAACAGACGAGATGAAAAAGGACTTCGTCGAGAGTATGCTCAGCATCATCCAGACCTATGGCTTTGATGGTTTGGACCTCGACCTGGAAGGTGGTTCCTTCACTCTGGCTGCGGGTGACACCGATTTTCGCAATCCCACGACACCTGGCGTCAAGAACATGATTGCAGCCGTTAAGGAACTCCACACTCGCCTCAATGGCAAATTGATTCTGACCATGGCACCGGAGACAGCCTACGTGCAAGGTGGTTATGGTAACTATGTTCAGGCCTGGGGCGCTTACCTGCCCGTCATCCACGGCCTTCGGGACTTGCTGACCTTCATTCATGTTCAGCACTACAACACGGGCTCCATGATCGGCCTGGATGATCGGGCCTATACGCAGGGGACCGCTGATTTTCAGGTGGCCATGGCCGAGATGCTGCTCGCCGGCTTTCCCGTGGGCCGCAATGCCAACGCTGTCTTCCCGCCTCTTAAACCCGAGCAGGTTGCCCTTGGACTTCCTGCAGTTGGTCCTGCGGCCCCAGCCGGTGGTTTCACGTCTGTCGCGGATGTTCAGAAGGCTTTCCTCTACCTGGCCAAAGGACAATCCTTCGGTGGCCAGTACGTGCTTAAGAAACCTTCGGGTTATCCAGCACTGCGGGGACTCATGACCTGGTCCATTAACTGGGATGCGAAGAATAATTTTGAGTTCTCCAGAAATCATCGTGATTTCTTGAACCGCCTGCCGTAATTCAAATAGGGCGGGTCGCGTCGGAATTCTGTTCGAGACGTGACCACCTCTCGCTCGGCTTAGGTGTGAACCAGGAAACCAGGAGGCCGGGCCTTTTTCTCTCAAAGGCTGGTTTTAATTATCAAACCCCAGGTGACCTGAAGTTGGACAATACTTCCCTCCGGTAAAAATTGAAAATTACTTTGTAAACCACTAAAACTGCTAAACAATCCGGCCTTCTCTCTTTAGACTTCACGCCGCTCGCCCCGCTAAAACCACGAACGAATGCCAAAGCCTGCCTGGAATCACAGCGAAAATTCAAATTTTAATTTCTGGCGTTCTAGTTGCATAGGCGCTCTCAAATCCTGAGGTCGCACATGATAAGAATCATCGTTACTCTCGCACTGAGTTTCATGTTGGCAAGCTGCATGAAATGGGATGGAAAAAAGAAATACTTTTCACAGGCCGGCACATCAACGGCCGAAAGCCTGGCCAATGAAGTTCCAACCACCCTGAGGCGCATCACCAAGTCACAGTACCTCAACACGGTGCGTGCAGCACTGGGTGCCGACATTACATCCAGGACCCCTTTACCGGATGACCCGACCAAAGATGAACTCATTGCGATCGCCACACGAGACTCCGTGTTTTCTTTGCGCGATGCGGAACTCTACAGCAATGCCGGCTGGGATATGGCGGGACAGTTTGTGGATTCCCCGACTCTTTTCAGCACACGCTTCGAATGCGCCTGCGGTGACATGACAAAAGCCTGCTTGAGCAAGGGTTTGGATGGAATTGGTCCGGTGCTGTTCCATGGGCAGTTTGAGGATAGCGCATTCTATGGGCAGCTGTTCGACGATGTCCTGGCGAAACTCACCAAAGATGTCGGCGGCCTGACTCCACAGCAAATGAATTGCCAAGGCGTCCGCACAGTCCTGGCCGCGTTGATAGGTTCACCCCGGAGCTTCTACTACGACAATCTCCTGGCTTTTTCAGGCAACCTCGCCACAGATATTCAGAAACAAAAATTTAGTACCAGCCTGGCCAATCAGTTGTCCTACTTCCTTTGGAATAGCCCACCGGATCGCGAGCTGATGAACCTGGCAGAATCAGGGGCTCTTGCAGATCCTGAAGCACGGATCAAACTCATCCGCTCCATGGTCGACAATCCCAACCGATTCAAGGCCGGGATGAAGGCCCTCTTTGATGACTGGTTGGCTATGCATGCGGTGGAAAAAGTGGCCAGCTCGACCAACGCCCAGGAAACAATCGCCAAGGCTGCCTTGGTTGAATTTGATTTCCTGGTCAGCAAGAGCGTCGAAAGCACCGATTTCCTCGGCACTTTTCTGACTTCCAACGCGACCGTTCTCGATGCAAACCTCGCGGCGGTGTACGGCGTCGCCGCCAATGCCACGACCCTGTCGGGCACCGATCGCGCCGGATTTCTGACCCGTTCCGCCTTTCTCCTGCGAGCCGGTACAGGAGCCACGTCGCCAACCAAGCGAGGCCACTATATTCGCGGCCACTTTCTCTGCGAGGACATTCCGCCTCCACCGCCTGGCCTTGATCTGACCAATGGCGTGCCCAATACCGATGATAAATATCAAATTATCAAAGCGCGTCTGGACAACCCCAATTGCAAAGGCTGTCATGCCCAGCTCGATCCTCTCGGTATCGGGCTGGAGGGTTACGGCCCGAATGGACAGACGATAGCCTTCCCCAATATCGCAACCTATCAGTTGGCGGCCAGCGTCTTCGATCAGCCCTATAGCGGTGGCGCCGAGCTGAGCAATCTGCTGGTTAAAAACGAGAAAGTTCTCGCCTGTTTTGCCAAAAACGCTTTGCGCATAGGCCTTGGCAAAAAGGAAACGCCCGAAGAGCAGGAAGCGATTGAAAAAGCTGTTGAAGCGTTTCAGGCCGGCACGAGCAAATCTCTCAATGAACTTATCTTTCACCTTTTAAACGGCATCATGTAAGCCAAGGCAGGAGCACACTATGTTTTTACGGCAAAAAAGACTTGATCGCCGCACAATCATACGCGGCGCCATCAACGGATCCTTGGTCACCCTGAGCCTGCCCCTTCTTGAAATGATGCTGAACGATAACGGCACGGCTCTGGCCCAAGGTCAGGAAATACCCAAAAGATTTGTCCTCTTCTTTTTTGGGGCTGGCGTTTCCAACGATTTCTTCCCGACGGCCTTTGGCAACACCTGGCAAATGACCACGCCTTTGCAGGCCCTCGCCGCTCATAAGGCTCAAATCAATATCATGTCTAACGTGTCGGTTCCCAATCGTGGCCTGGACCCTCATGCCACCAAATACTTTATGCAGCTTTCCGGCAGCAGCCCGCGTACGGAAGCTCATTCCTATGCAACGCTGGATCAGTACATTGCGGAGAAGATTTCCGCGAAGCAAACCTATAAATCGGTCCAGCTGCGGATCAGTAATTCAACCGATTCCGATGGCATCGTCGAGCGATCGGATATCCTTTCCTATCAAAGGATTCCCGGACAGACTGGACTTGTGCCCCTGCCGCCCGAGATTGATCCTGCGGCGGCATTCAACCGCATTTTTGGTGGTGTTCCTGACAAGCGGGAGTTCATGGCCAAAATGCTGATGATAAATGCATTGAAGGAAGACAGCAAAAGACTGATGTCCGTGGTCGGCAAAAACGACAAGTATATCATCGATGAATTCCTGGGTCGGATCAACGATATTGGCAAGGTGATCGACGACAAATACAACAGCACCTGTGATCCCAATGCAATCAGGGTTCCAGCCAAGGTCGACGTTAATAGTTTGGATGAACGCATGCAGTTGATGTCAGCGATCACCACGCATATGTTTCAATGCGATTTAACCCGCGTTGTTTCCATTCTGCATTCGGCGCCGGCCAGCAGCCAGATTTACCCAACGATCGACCCGGTCAATCATCATCATGAACTGACACATCGCAGTGATGCCGTGAAAGTTTCCGGTATTTCCGGAATTATTATGAGTCACCTGGGTATGCTCGTCTCATCGCTCGCCAATGCTGTTGAAGGGGATCATAAACTCCTGCAGCAGACTTTGGTCTACGCGATTTCCGAGGAAACCTTTCCCTTCCACCGCTTCACACGCGTGCCGATTATCATGATTGGTGGTGCTGGCAATACGGCCTTCAAGACGGGTTATCACGTTGATGCCGCGGCTTCCACGCCGGTACGATCTGCGTTGACAGCCTTGAAGGCGCTCAATATTGATCCGACGGATTGGTCGCATGATGATACGACCATTACGAATAAAGCCACGGGGCATTATGCCGAACTGTTTTAAGGCCGTGTCAGCATTTATGGCTTCTTTGTGACAATGGGGCCAATGAGTTCGATTTTATTGGTCATGATGAACTCGAAGCCTTGCTGCTGAGCCCAGATCAGGTCCTCTGGGCTATCCACCTCAGAAACTCCAACCTGACTCCCATGGCCCTGCAGTCGCTTCTGAAAGCGATCCGGCCAGCCCCAGATCAGGTCGGTGACGCTGATGCCGGAGAGCCAGCTGTGCAGGATTCCAAGATCCTGATGCAGGGGAATGAAGAATCGCGTATCGCGACATCCTTCGGGCACATAGCCGCTCCAACCCAGGACTATGTATTTTGATAAGCATCGCCTCGTGCCGGAGCCTTGCCAGATCGCTTCGGGGGTACCCAATTCATGGAAGCGTTGTCGAAATGCGGGCGGAAACTCCACGAGGACACGGGAGCGTACACTCTCGTCAAACGTTCCAAGTTCCTTCAGGAGAAGTTCCTGGGTCCGCGTGTGAGGATCCTTCACGTTAACAAGGAGACTCTTGCTGGTCTGATCGCGCAGGAGGCTGACAACTTCAATGAATGTTGGCATAAGGCCGCGGCCTTTCCCTCGAAAAGGAAATGTTTTCCCTCCATCTGCAGTATAGCCATAGCCCACATCCAAATTTTTCATATAAGACCAGGTTTGCTGATCCGTGACACAGGTTTTCTCCTGGCTGCATTGGCAACCATTCTCGCAGCGTGCCTCCGTCCGACAATCCAGAGTCCAATCGTGAAAGACGACCAGCCGCTCGCCATCAGGATCCGATGGTGCTGTAGGATGGACGTCGATTTCCACGGTATCGGCCCCGAGCTCAAAGGCTCGCAGGATAGAGGATACTGTGTTTTCGAGATATTCATGTTCAGGGGGCACGGATTGGAGGGCTGTGCAGCTATCGGCGGTAAGATTCACTTTGGAAAAACCCTGGTGAACCCCGCGATGGGCCACCAAGGTCAGAGATAAAGCGGAAGACGAGACCAGGCAACTGAGGAATATCAGGAAGTGCATCCGTGTGAGTCCCCGGGCCACACAGGCCCTCTTTCAGATCAGCGCAGGCCGTCGATGGCTCAGTTGCAACCGGTGCAGGTGCCCAGTGTGCCGGCAAATTTGCCTGCGGTGATAAAGTACGCAACGTCCGTTCCGTTCGTCTGTCGGCGTAATTACCGAAGACAGCTATACCGTTCAATGTCAAACCGATGATCTGACCCGATACTGTGGTCGTGGAGGCTGCCTTGGTCGCCGCAACAGGGACGGTCATGGCAATGGACTGAGCCGAGAGTGTGCTTGGGTTGGTGCCTCGACCGGTAGCGGTGAGAGTCTGATAGCAGGCATGGGTGCTGCCGAAATAAGCGGTTTTATAATCAGGCTGACTATCTGTGGTAACCGTGACATTGGATCCGGATTTGGTCAACGTGACCCGACAGGAAAACTTCAGCCAGTAGCCGGAAAGACCCTGGGCGGTGCGGGATGCTTCGCAGGAGCTGGTGTCACGGGTTAAAAGCGAACAGCCATAGGTATTGATAGGCTGCATAACAAAAAGTCCACAGGAGATTATTTTTTCACAGGTCATTGGGTGATGTTGCCGGGCCCAGGTCTGAGTACGATATTTGTTTTCAGCAGGCGAGCCTTGATTGACAGAAAAGATAATTTTTCTTTACAAACATGCCAGCAGCCTAGGCTGTTGGTCAGCAGAAACAGTGGGGAGGTTGATTGTGGGATTGATGCGGAGCCTGATTCGATTGGTTCAAACTGTCTTTGGTTTGGCGGAAGGTGGCACGGAACGAGCGACGGATACCATCCTCACGTCATCTCCGGAAGCCATTCGCAACCAGTTCCGGAAAACCAAGGAGGACTGGATACGCGATTACGACCAGATGAAGTCCGCGGTCGCCGACCTCTGCACCATCCGGGATACTAGGTCCCAGGAAATGATCCAGCTGCAAAAAAATCTCGATCAGAAGATGGCCAGCATGAAGGGTGCGATCGAGCTGTATAAAACGTCTCACGACGAACGTCTGCGCGAAACCTACGCCCGCCTTGCCGAAGAAAAAGAGGCTATGGAAGAGCGGGTGGATGAACTCGAAATCGACATTCAAAATCAAGACAAGCTGATTCAAACCTATAAGGACAAGCTCCGGAGCCTGCAGCAGAGCATCGAAAACCTCAAAAAAGAGGAATCTGAGACTGTTGCCGAAATCGTGTCCAGCCGCAAGATTGCCGAACTGAATAGCCGTCTGGAAGGCCTGGCCGTGGACACTCAAGGCAGGAATCTGGACGCTATCCGTGAGGCTCGCAAAAAAGCGCGTTCTGTCGCCCGCCTTTCCAATGAACTGACGCACCCGCCCCATGAGGAACTGGAAAATCGGATCGCAACAGCTGGCCGTGTTTCGAAACATCTGCAGTCGTTTGATGAAGCTGTGAAATTGGATCGTATCTTTGTTGAACCCCAGGGCCAGGAGCTTCTTAAAGAACCTGGAACGGCCCAAAAACAGTCAGCCCATCCCTCCATCGACTCTCTCTTTTCCTGATCGAGACAGTCGATTTTAATCTCATAAGGATGACTCATGCGTAATTTTATTCTTATCATCGACAGATCCGGTTCCATGGGCGAGGCCGTGGGTGGCGGCAGCCATCAAGCACGCTGGGATGCAGCTCGCGAATCCGTTATCGCGGTAGCGCGCAAGTGTCAGGAATTGGATCCGGACGGAATCGACCTCTATACGTTTAACACGCGCTTTCAATTTTTCCCGAACACCACAGCTGAAAAGGTCGCCCAAATTTTCCGCGAGGTGTCGCCGATGGGTGGAACAGATTTCATTCCCGTCCTTGCCGATGCCTTTGACAAACATTTTCAGTCTGATCGCCCCTCGACGATCCTGATCGTGACGGATGGCGAGCCCAGCACAGGGACTCAAGGTCAGAAAGACTTGGCACGACTTCTGGTCAGCACGGCGAATCGATTGGAAGGTGATGCAGAACTGGCTGTGAGCTTTTTTCAAATTGGACAGGATAAAGGGGCGGCAGCATTTTTAAGAAAGCTGGATGACGAGCTTCAATCAGCAGGTGCGAAATTCGATATCGTCGATACCAAAACCTTTGAGGACCTGGAAACACGGTCGATTGAAGATATTCTACTGGCAGCCGTGAACGATTAAGCCCTCGCGCCATCAAGGCCTCGAACGAGGCTGAGGGAGACTGCACATTTGCGGTCTCCCCATGAGAATCAGTGCAGGAGCTGCAGCTTGGAAATCAGGAGGAGCACAAGTCCCATCGCAGCAGTGACGGCAAAAGCCATCGACACCAGGGTGCTCATGGAAATCCGCTGCCTTTGGGGCGTCAGAACATGTTCTGGTCGCGAATCAATGAGGACATTGGCCAGGATGCGTTTTTGAAGGTCGGTCTGCATAAAATCACCTCACGAAATCATAAACTTATATATACCATATAAATGTATAGTTAACAGCCCAAAGATTCGATCGCCCTAAGGTGTCTGGCGAGAACAGGTTCCGGCTGGCCAACCCCTATTTGATTGAGGCCAAAGATAAGGTCCTGTAGAAAGGGACTCTATGGCTTACAACAAAGGTGGAGCTGTGTCAGAAAAACAGCGCTGGACAGGAATGACAAAGACTGACGGTCTAGAGAAGACTGGTGGAAAGAAGGGCGCAGTCATGAATCGGCAACGTCGTCAGTTCCTGATTAACAGCAGGCGTCTCGAAAGCGAAATCGAAACGAAGGAACTCAGGATCTGGTGGATCGCTGAGAAGATCAAAGTGGATCGCAAAACGATTTCGCGGTGGCTGGCGGGAACAGTGAAGGCGGCAGCCAGGGAAAATATTCAGGCCTTGGCTGATCTTTTGGAATGCGCCTTTGATGATTTGTGCCTGCAGGAGGAACCAGCGCCGGTCGCGGTCCCGGAACCGAAAGCGATGGCGGCTGAGTTGATCCGACAGAAGGGTTTGAAAGACCTTTTGGAACCCACCCACAACCATGCGTTGCTGGAGGCGCTGGTCAGTGCCTCGATCGATCCGAATCTGCCACCGGATACGCTGGCCGTTTTGCTTTTGGATCTGGCGCATGCCAAGGTTCGCCAGCATCGTTACAAGGAATCCGAAGAAAACGCCCAGCAGGCCCTGAAGCTCCTGATGAATTCGTCCGATCTCGCCCTGCGCTCGCGCGCACGCATGGCCCTCGCGAATGTTTTGAGCCTGCAGTCCAAACCGCGCGAAGCCTTGGATTCCATGGAAGTGTCGGTCGAGCTGGCCCGGGCTTGCGATGACGAACTGCTTTTGGCCAAGGGCCTCTCGAATCACGCCCATACCCTTTTCATGATGGCCCATTTTCAAGACGCGCGCCTGCTGGTGGATGAGGCTCTGCTCATTCACGACCGACTGCGGGCCTCGACCGGCCGTACGGATACATCCAACTGTACGGCACTGCGCGTGGCCATGCTGATTGCATTTTCGCTCGGAGAAAACGAGCTGGCCCAGGACTACATTCAGCGCGGTTTGGTGATGGCCCGGGAATTAAAATATCGTTTTAGCGAACTGCTGTCCCTGGTGTTCGGAGTTTATGCCGAGAGTTTGCAGCCATCGCCTCGGCAGGGTTGCTGTGAAGAACTTCTCCGCTATCTGAGCGAAATCGAGGCCCTGGGTCACCACCCTGACGCTTGCCAGTACACGGTCTTTGCCTTGCTGAATCTGGGGCAGGGTGAAGTGGCGCTTGAGGTGGCTCTGCGGACTTTGAAAATCGAAACGTCGCCTTATGATGAAGCGACGAAGAATATGGATGTCGCGGCTGCCGAGTGGTTTCTGGGCCGGAAGGAATCAGCGCGCAAGCGCGTCCAGGAAGCTGAAGGCATTCTGCGTGCCCATGGTTATGAACTGCGTGCGGATGAAGCCATGGTTCGTCTCGAGACCTGGAAAGGAGTGGCGCAAGAAAGCTGAGCTCCAGTCTGGCATCAAATACTGCAATATTTTTGTCCTCAGACCGTCTTTCCCGCGCGGAATCCCATCCGCTCAAACGGCTTCAGCTGAGGAAAATAATGAAAAAGTCCAAACATAACTTATCATTAGCCATGTTTGCCATGCTCCCTGCTCTCGTTTTAGGGTCCGCCTGTGACCGCAAAAACGATAAAAAGTCCCCTCCTGGACCTCGGAGCCCGAGTGGAGACATTAAAGGTGGCGTCGACCTTCCGCAGACCCTGGCCCTGACGCCTGTGGCCGCTGCGCACAATCAACAGAACCTGGTTTATGCGGCGGACGGAAAGCCGGTTCGCGTGTTTATTGATGATGCCGCTCGCATCAAAGTCAGCAACGCTCAATGCGCCGATGGCGTTTGTACGATTGATTATGTTCAGACCGAAAAAATTGTGGCAGCGCCCGCTGTCATTGTCTACCACTTGACGGATGATCAGGGTCGCAACTGGGCTCAAGGTCGTCTGACCGTCAAAGCCCAGGAACCACAGATTCCTGCTGACTTCACGTTCACGCCGCGCTTCGGCGATACCGTGAAAATTTCTGTTCCGATCAAAAATCGTGACGGCAGTGGTTTGACGACAGCCCCGGAAATCATGTCTGTGACAGCCCAAGGCGGTGAGGTTGTCCAATCGAGTTGCACAACGGCCGCCTGCGAATTCGACTATCTCTACAAAACCTCGTCCCTGAACCCTTTGATCACGTTTCAATTCAGTACGCCTGAAGCCATCGGCGCTCAGGTTCAGTTGAAACCGGCAGCGGAAGTCATTCAGTATCTGCCATCCAAAAAGTCCGCCTATGAAAGCATGACGTCCATAGCTTTGGTGCACGGTATCGATTACACGTCATCATGGATGCGACCCGCAACATATGTCCAGACCGTATCGGTATCCGGTCTATCACACCCTTCTTTCTCGTGCTCGCAGACGGGCTGTCTGGCTGATTATGTCAAGTTTTCTCCAACGCAACCCATGTGGTTGACCTATAAGATTGGTCAGAACACCACTGTTGGTCGAGTCGATTGGAATTTGATTACGCCACTGATCACGCCGTCGGCCAAGGAAGTAGTCTTGAATAGCGACACTTACACAGACGTGACATTCACAGCGGGAACAGATTACACCAGTGAAGGTGGCGTACCAGCCAGTGCGATCGATATTGAAACGGGTTCCGGCATTGCGGGGCTCTCGCTGGGCACTCGCTCGTGTTCAGCTGCTGGGACCTGCAAGGTTCAGATCATGTATTCTGGTGCGCAGCCCTTCGTCCTCTTGAACTATTCCCTCCTTGCTGGCACGTACCGCAGCCCCAAGCAGACTCTTAAAGTAATGGCTCAGGTTTCCAATACGGATTCGATTCTTCAGGTTTGGGATGATAAGAAAGAAACCTATACTGTGGAAATCCGTCCTGGTCGTGATTATCAAACCATCGATGCATCCAAGGCGACTTCGATCGAAGTCGCAAGCAGCAGCTGGCAATTGAAATTTCCCGAGGCAGAGGCGTTGGATGATACCAACCGCTCCAAAATCTTTACCTGTGATGAGCAGGGTGTCTGTCGGGGCCTTATCAGTAGGGCTTACTCTCACGTCACAGAAACGACCCTGCGATTCAAAGTGGTGACGCCCACGGTCAAGGGTGGCGCTATCGAAAAGAAACTGCAATTCTCGCGCGACAAATTCAAGTTCAAAGATCCCAACCCCTTCACCATGAGCTTCGGTGAGGAATCGAATGCGACGGTCGACAAATTTTCGGTACGTCTGGAGCACGGTAAAGATTACGATTCTGCATTCCCAGCTCAGGAAGTCAGCGTGAGTGTCATCGGTGCGGCGAGCGTCACCTTTGTCGCAGGAAATAAAATTCCCTGTGATGATACCGGCAGCTGCCTGGTCGAAGGCAGTTTTACCAGCCCGGAAGGGTACGTGGACATAGCTGTGGTCTTGAAGAACCCATTCGGTGAAGGCCAGGCCAGGACCGTTCGATTGATTCGTGAAAAGTTCGCTCCCTTCCAGCCCAATCTTGTGGCTTATGCGCTGCAGGACAATGGTTCCAGTCGATTTGAAGTTGTTATCGAGCGCGGGGATGCCAAGGGTTACAATGCGGACGAACCCGCCAGCACAATGCGTGTATATGCGATTGCAGGATTTTTTGCCGATGCGCCCGCGGCCACAACTCTGGATGTCCCATGCGATCAGGGTCGCTGCCGTTTTCAAATCAAAGCCCTATCCTACCAGGATACGTTCCGCTACCAGCTCATCGATGCCGCTGGCAAGGTAAGCATCACGACACCTGTCTCGGTCCGCTATCCTGAGCCTCTGGCTATCGACACCCGGGTCTCGATCCCTGCAGATTTCGCAGAATTCGAATTTGAAATTCCTGCCAATAGTCAGTCGTCAAGTTCGCAGGAGATCATCATCGAAGTACCGGAAGGCGTGACCGCCAACGCCATTTCACTGTTCAACGTTTTCAAGGTGAAGATTAAGCTCCCCAAAGCTTTGACCGCGGGCCAGGAACTGAAGCTTCCTTATAAGGTCAAACTGGGCGAAAAGACGTCCCAGCAAGCCGAGATTATTCTGCGTGCCGCTCCAAGTTTGAGCCTTAAAAAGAATCTTGTGGTCAAGGCCGTTCGTGATGCCGGCTCAGAAGATAACTATACTTTAAAACTGAACTACGCCGAGCACTTCAATGCGCTGCCTTCAGGTGGGCCGGAACTCGCCTACTATTTCTATGCCTCGAAGCACTTCGCACTGCGCCTGGAGAATGCTCAACTGCTGCAAGTCAAAGCGGTAAGTTGCGATATGACCGAATTTGATTGCGAATACCACTTCGCGAGAACCGATCGGGAACCTCTGGCACCCGTGACCGCACACCTCGTAGGCGGTATGGATTCGCTGACGAAGACGGCCGTGATTCCGGGATCCCTCACCATTCAGTTCAATTAATACGATCTGATCAAAACGCCCACTCGAAAGAGACGAGACCGGTGGTTGCTTCCACCGGTCACCTCACCCACCTTGACAGCCGCCTCATTTTCTTGAAACATGCATTCAATAACAAGGTTGACCTTGATCAATTGCATATTTTTAACGATGGGAGAACCAGGATGTTACGAGCTGTGGCAACCCTTACGCTTGCGTTGACGGCTGTGAGTTGCGGAGTTCCGTCGACGAGTCAGCTGCATGATATTGGGACAAACGTTGATCCTGCCAAACGCACCTTGGAGGTCATGGGAGGATTCAAAAATCATGAAAACCTGGAACGGCAATTCCGATTGTTGAGCAAGGCGGCTGGGCTGGCGGAGACACTGAGCCTGCAGCTCTACGGGGCCATCGATATGGAAGGCGAATATGTCGAATTCCTTTCGACTCCGGGATTGAAATACAGCGATGTCGTTACGGAAGGATCGGTTTTCAAGCTGACGTCCATTTTTTATTCGGGCGATACGCTTGAGTATAAAATAGGAAGCGGTCTTCCCGAGGTCTATCAGGGCCATTCCTTTGAGCAAGGTGAAAAGGACGGGGTTCCGATGGCGATCAGCGGGCATCCAGGCGACCCGGCCACTGCGGAAAGCCCCAATCAGTCGCAATCAACCTCGCAGGCCAAAGAATTGATCTTCCTTTGCAAAAATATTGCCTTTAAACATCCTTATACAGAAGATTGGCGGAAGCTGGGTTGTGATCTGAACGTTGTCAGCGGCAAGCTGCAGATCATTTATAATAAAACTCCAGCCAATCCTCAGGGCACGGTCTTCGCCTTCACGGCGCCGGCCGTCCTTTAAAGAGCTGGATGCCGGCGTTCCGGCATCTGCACCCGGCTGACCCGGCAAAGTCTGCCTGACCTTAAAGAGGCTTCACACTGTTAAACTAGGAGAGAAAATCAATCAGTGGTGGAGCCTCTTATGCATACGACCGCAAGGAAGATACTGACGACTTTGGCTGTGCTTTCACTTGGGCATGCCGCAACAGGCTGCAGCGAAAAAGATGAAGCAAAAGAGACTAAACTCACACTGAAAGTTCGAAATGCCGGCCCAACGGCTCAGAGCTTGAAACAGAGTTCTTCGCTGATCGACTCGATCGCGGGTAACCTGTCTTTTACCCCGGAATCCTATAAGCTTTGGATTAACACAGTCGTCCTACAAAACGATGATGGCCTCTCAAACCAGTTCTATATGTGCGAAAGTTCCGAGACGGACTGCGAAGTCGACCTTGCGGATGAGACTTCGATTGCGGCTTTTGAAGCCAAACTGAGCGCATTAAAAATCTCGACAGGAACCTATACCAAGGTCTGGCTCTCCTGTTCCCCGGATTCGGGCGGTTATATTAAAGTCAAAGGTCAGACGACCCTGAGCAATGGTGATATCAAATATACGGCCAATCCCGAGGACAATGATGGCAACCCTGTCACGTCCGATCTCACCAAGGCCGGGACTGTTCAACTACCGATAACCGGTTGCGGGATTACGATGCCACTGGCCAAGCCTCTCGTGGTCGGCGGCAGTAGCAGCGAGACTCAGGAGGGAGCTCCTGAAGGCTCCACGGTGACGATGACACTTTTTTCCAACCTGTATAATCAGACCTATTACGGTCCGAACATCTCGGGCGGCATGGGCGGTTGTGCGATTGCAACAGGCGCCACCGGCGGGCCTGGATTCTGTGCCTCCTATCCAAGCGTATTTCCCTACTTTGGCGAGACCACGCCCACGGTCGAGTATTACAAAGTCGCCAACTCCAAGACCTCGTCAACAGGTTTGGCCCTGGCCGATGTCAATGTCCTCGTGAAAGTCATCAAAGATGATGCCAGCAAGCCTTTTTGGGCTTCGTTCAGCAACACTTACACCGAAACTACGCTGGACTATGGTTCGGGTGATAAAGGTGTTTCAGGTTATGCGAATTCGGTCACAGCCTTTGCAATCAATGCCGATGGAAGTCTGAAAATCAAATCTGTGGATCATGGCTTCGACGCTTTCGAGCGCTCGGAACACACGGGCGAAGTCACGGGCGAGGGTATTGAAAACGGTGCCGGTACCGGTCAGGGAGTCACGTATTATTACAAGGCATTCCCTTTCACCCCTTGATCGCTGTCATCTTTCCAAGGGCTGCTTGAAGGCAGCCCTGCTACCCTGCCTCTTTTTCATCGCGTTTCCTTGCCACTCCAGCATCAAATATGCGATAGTATAATTTTTCTGCAGCAGCATCGTCCCTGACGACAAAGCCGGAATCCATCAGGTTAAACTCAATAAATCCCTTTTTACGTTGATCATCCAGGTTATGGAAAATTTTTTCCTGGAGTACCAGAATGCTTGCGGGTTCCTTGCCAGACAGGATGACCTTGCGCATACTTTCATAACGTTTGGCCAGGACGTTTGCAGGGCCGAGCGGATGCGGACGCTTGGATTCGGTCCTTTCGTTTCTGGAAAAAACACCAGGACAGCGGCGATGCACAGAAAGCCAAATCCCGCGAGCACATGAAACAGACTGCGCCAACCGAAGGCTTGACTGAGATAAGCACCGATCAATGGAGCCAGGATCGGCGCCACACCCATAACGAGCATGAGCAGCGAGAAAATGCGGGCCGAGTCGCGTTCATTGAAGAGGTCACGCACCACAGCCCGGGATGCGACCATGCCGCCGCAGGCTCCCAGGGCCTGAATAAAGCGAGCCAGAATCAAAGCATCACTGTCGCGGGCGATGGAGCATCCGATGGAGGCCAGAACATAAAGAACCAGACGTAAGGCTGCCCAGGATAAGAACCAGCGTGCGCACGGACGGGATGGACCTGGGTTGCATGGTTGGTCTTCCAAGCCTAGGATTTACGGTTATTTTGACTGCCAAAATAGGTGTCTTTACGGGCGCGCATAATGTCACCGAGCGGTCGGTGTTCGGCCAGGGCACACCAGGGGTCAAACGTATTCCGGGCTACGGATTCCTGAAACGCGCGATCGGCATCACTCGTGAAACTTTGCCGGGGCAGGCGAAGTCTGGCGACCGTAACATACGGTGCCTCGGACTCTTCCCAATTCACCGTTCCATCCTCAATGGGAGTGGTGGTTTCATCAACGAAAAATTGCAGCTGGATATCAAAGCTCAAGGTGTCCTGAGCCAAACGTTCCTGCAAATCCGCGGCCCAATCCTGCTCGGCACCGGGCTTGGGCTTGCGGCTGGCCGGCAGCATCCGAACCCGTGCTGCATAAGGCCCGCAGGCTATGGGTACGCAGCTATAAAACATCTCGGTGGCAAACCCGGTGAACGGCCGGCGCATGCCCGCAAGCGCGGACTTCAATCGGGCCAGACCTTTGAAAAAACCATAGCGCTTGAAGAAATGCGCGATCAGGGCGCCCCCTCCTTCGGTAGCTGCCATCACCAATCCTATGAATTCATCGCTGTTTTTAAGGCCGAAGAATTCGCGATTGATCAACAGAAAATCCTGAGCCTTGGCGGCGCCGCCTAAAGCCGAGGTGCCTTCCACGCCCAGGACTTTGAAAGAGAATCCTCGAATGTCCGGCATGCGATCAGGTTGAATATTCATGCTGCCATTGGAGATACGCACCAGGGCTTGATAAACACCTGGCTTTTTGAAAAGTCCCTGACTGGCAAACGAAGGCAGCTGCGGCAGGACTTCAAATTCTGCACGAATAGCTAACACCTGTTTACGGTGGAGCGCCCGGCCGATTCCGAATTTTTTGGACAGCTTACTCTGCAGTTGAGTCAATTGCTGCGTATAGAGTTTAAAACGCTGGGGTTCATCGGGCGCGATGATTTCGCGCCATTCGGTGCTAGCTGGCTTCAACGGTGAGTCCTTTCAGGAAGAGGGGGCCATCGGATATCAATGCCCCTCAGAACGACAGTACCACCTGGACCTAAAACGTCAAACTCATCCTGCGATGAAGTCCGCAAGAGGACACCGAATGGCAGGCGGAAAAAGCACCAGGCTGGTGAAGGGTGAAGCGACGGCAGGAGAAACTGCCGTCGTCCTGCCCGATTAGTCCCGCAGTTGGATCAAGGCCTCTGGATCCTGGCGCTGAATCCCCCGGGCGAGGTTGAGATGATTCAACCATTCCTCGTCATCTGTCTCCTGAGCCATCTTCATGGCAGAGGCCAAAGCCGCTTGAAAAGGCTCTGATGGTGCAGCTTTCAGAAGACGCATGATCGTCCATGCGCCCGGCCAGTTCATGTCCTGAACCCAAACAAGCAGCTCGGGCAGCAGGGCATTGAGCCGCGGAAAACCAATGTTTTGCAGGACCAGCGCCTCGTTTTGCCAAAGGGCCTTGGGCCCCTTTTGGCAAAGTTGAGTCAGATCCAGATGATCCTGCATAGCCAGGAGCTGAGTCATGGCACCATTCTGCGTTCCCTGGTCCTGATTTGCGTCGAGACTTGCGATTAACTTTTTCGTGTCCTGGCTCATGTCTTACCTACCTGTGAAACTCGGTTATGCTCATCAGGACAACCGTGAGTTGATGAGGATTGGTCGTGGCGGTCGGTCTCGAAGCGATCCAGCTCGCCATCGCCTCGTGCCCGGCGGCCGCTGACACGGAAACATGTTTCCCATGATCATTGACGGCGGTCAGGTGCCCCGTGCCATTCACTGTGACAATGGTCGTCACGTGAAAGGATTTCCCCTCTGGCCTCACCATGGTAAACGACAAGCCCGTATGATCCTGCGGTCGTGGCGTCAACGCAGTCGCGTTATTATTGCCTGTTCGAAAGATATGATAATCACCTGGGCCCTTCAAGGCCGGAAGTGCTTTGGGGACCTGCTTCGTTGGACTTGGCTTGGACGGCTTGGACGTCTTCGACGATGAGCTAGACGACCCGTGCGACGGCTTGGAACTTGGGGATGTTGATCCCGAGCCCTTGGTCAGACCGTCGGGATCATTAGAGTTCACGGGATTGTTGGCGACATAGGTATAGAGTTCACACTCCTGCCAGCTGCCGCTGATACAGCGTTCAGGATCAGCCAGAAACAAGGGATCCGGCGTTGCGAAATGCCCCAGGCTCGGGATATAGATTCGCTGCCCCATATGAATCCAGCCCGTTTCCACATCTTCGTTATGCCCGCCGAATGACAGCAGCGTCGTCGAACCGTCGGCGGCTGCGTGGTGCTGGATGAGCTGACCGAAGGCACCCCGTTCCCAGGACTCGATAAGTTGTCCCTCCGCATCGAAGCGTTTGAGAGGTGTGCCCACGCCATCAGTCAGGATCAGGCTCATGCTTTTCCGGTTCAAATCGATCTGAGCCACGAGCTGACCCGGTAGTTGCAATGTCACCTGACGTTGCGTCCCCAGGGTCAAATGCGTGTTGGGAAAATAGAGCGTGGATTCCTGACCCTCGGCGGATCGCATGCGCTTGAAACTTCGTAGACCATGCGCGTGATAACCATACTCGATCGATTCCCGACCTTTTTCGGTCCGAACCAGCCGGTCTTCAGCATTGTAAAAACCCCGCACCCCGGCAAATTCCGTCACACGACCCCATTCATCAAGCTCCAGGGTACGCTCTGCACCCGTGGCCGGCAGCAGCGGCGATCGACCAGAAGCCTGAACGGACTGCCCATCAAAATTTTGAAAGTGGCTGGCGGCCGTATAGTTCCATTGTTCATGAAGTCGAGGCTGTCGCGCTCCTGTAAGTTCGCCGCGCTTGCTATAGGTGTAAGTATGGGAATCATTCCGGCTCTGGACATAACCATTGGAATAGCGTTCCAAGGACTCGTTTTCCAGAGATTCGCCCGTCGCGCAAGCATTGTCCACGGACGAACCAGAACCCGCGAGGCAGACATCCCTTGCCTCATTCCAAAGATAATTTTCATCGTAGCCCCAGGCACTGCCGATGGCGCCTTGAGCCAGGCGGGCCCGAGTGATCTGCCGGTGAGGGGCCCAGTGGGCTTCTGAAAAGACTTTCCATGTTTCCATTCCCGGCAAGGAAGCTCTGACTTCCTTGAGTCCACCCGCACGCTCGTATTCATAGTTCACCGTAAGTTCACCGTTGATCTGAAGTTGAACCTCCTGATCATCGGCGCGCCAGGTCCTGGCTTCCTCGGAACGTTGAGCGATCGTTCCATCGGTTTTGAGATAAAGTGTCTTCTCAAGCACCACGCGATTTTTAAGGTCACGCTGGAAAACATCAAAGGTATCCAGCTTCGCCTTCGCATCATAAGTCCGTGAACCCAGCAAGGCCCCGGCCATTTCATGAAGCGTTCCTTCAGGATCCGTGATTTGATCATAATAAAGCTCGGTCAGAAGCTGCGGTGCAGCCGCCGAACGATCGATAACGTGCGTCATGCGATTCAAACTGTCGTGCGTTTGCTCGATGGTCCGCTGCTGTTTCCCATCGAAGCCAAGACTATGGATCCGCGTGACGCGCCCACGGGCATCGCGCTCCATCACCTGGGTTTGAACACCAGGAATGACACTGGCCAGGAGACGGCCTTGACTATCATGGACATAGGAACGGGGCTTCTTATCATCTTCCGTGCGCATTTCCCGCAGCATGCCGAGTTCGTTGCGCTTGTAGAGATGAAGATGCTCCTCTTCATCGATAAGTGCGTCAGGAGACTGGAGATCCCGGGCTACGATCTGCCTGGTCCTGGAACCTTCTTTTCCCGTGATGGTTTCAATCCGGCCCCAGGCTGGATATTGAAAGCTTGTGGTTTCGGCCTCACCAACCGACGACTGCGATTTTAAACGGCCTGTGCCGTCAAACATCTGCCATGAGGCAGGACCGGCATGTTGGAAAATTTCGCTGCTCTGAGCCAGGACCACATCATAGGACGATGAGACCTGATAGGGACTGGTCTGCCAGACCTTTTGGCCCGCACGGTCAAAGGCAATGCGGGCGTTGACCCAGGCCGGTTCCTGATCGCGATCGATCACCTGCGCCAGCAGTCGACCTTCAGCGTCGAGCAGATCGCTTTTCCTTTGCACGATCGATTTCAGACTCGCATCGAAGAGCCTGACTTCCTGCAGCGAAGGTCGCTGCACAGAACCTTGTTCATAGCGGAAGGTTTGCTCCTCGCCCAAAGCACTGATGACTTTCAGAGGTCGACCCAAAGCATCGCGTTCCATTTCAGCCCAATACCCTTGCGGTGTCTGGGTCAGCAGAGGATAACGTGAGGCGCCGGCCTTGGGCTTACGATCCAGAACCAGACAATCCTTGTCCGAATAGCATGCGTGGGATGTGTGCTCCTTGGCATTTTTTGTGGCAATACGGAATAAGGACCCCGGTCCATAGCTATAACTTTCGATCAGACCCAAATCATCCTGAATGGATGTGATCATACCAAAGCCGGCGTCATCGGCATCATAGTTGGTGATAAGGGTACGTGTGGTTTCGGTAGGAATCAACTGCGCGAGAGCTTCAGGCAGTTGCGCACGGTCATCTTCGAAGACATAAGTGCTTTCAGTTTCGCGAATGGGTTTGCCCCAGACAGGATGATAAACGGCTTCATAGAAGGCCACAGTTCTGCCGCTGCCAAGGCTCTTCACAGTGCGTTGGCTGATGTTGGTCAGGATTCCGGACTGGGTGGACGTCACATCGTATTCAAGGCTGGTCTCCAAAGATCGCGCCGACAGAGTTTGTTCGCGTGGTCCTTGAATCTCATTCATGTCCAGTTGTTCCTTGGCCAACCGGAATTGAACCTCATCATAGGTCCGACTGGTTCGCACCATCCTGGCCTCGCTGCAGGAGGCCTCCAGTCCACTGCATTGAAGCTCTTCCTGAAGATCATTTTTGATAAAGTAACGTGGTCGGATGTGGGCCGCGCGACTGGGCGTGGTCGCGGGGACCTCAGGTTGCAGAGGGCGCAAACTGTAAGTTTTATTCTGCATGATCAGACTAAGGCCTGTCTGCGCGGATGAACCATAGATCGATTCAAAAAGCGAAAGCACGGTACGAGTGTGGGCCGGATCAACCTGCACGTGCTGGCGCAAGCTGTCTTCTTTTGCAGAGTCCCAGGGCAGCTCGATCGTTTCGGATTTTTTAACCAAGGCTCCGAGGTAACGGTGCTGGTCAAGGCTCGTGAGACCCAAGGCATAATCGAAGGTATCCATCTGCGCGTCGGCAACCACTCGTCCACTCAGCACGCTGCCAGGCCGGAATATTTTGACTTTGTCGAAGCCAAGGAAGCTATTCCGCTCGTTGTCCCAACGGGCGTCCTCATAGTTATATTCGGCAAAGCTCGTGATGGCGAAAACATCCGCCGCGGCCGTAAAATCACGGGACTGCGTGACCCGTTGCTGAGCGATCGTCATGGCAACCGGAAGAGGACGCATGAGGGCCGACCCTGATGGATCTTTGCGAGCCTGACGCAAGGCCGCATAGCTGGTGAACTCCAGAGCTTGCATCGAACCGGTTTCGACGGAGACTTGAGAAAGAAGACCCGTACCGAGATCCTGCCCCTCCCCTTTCCGATTCAGATCGATGATCTGCAGGTTCTTTGTCGTGGCATTCCAGGTCACGATTTCGTCATAGCCGTCCTGATCGACGTCCATCGACAGCGTATCGTATTTATTCTTGGAGAGACTGATGCTCTGTGGAATGGTCATGGTCTGTTTTTTGGCAAAACCCTTTTCACTGGCTTTGCCCAGCCAGAATTCAAGCTCATGGCTCTTGTCATTGATACGGGCAAAGTCAAGGACGCCGTTGCTATCGAGATCGAGCAGCAGCATCCCGTTGATGGTTTCCGTCAGAGACTGTTCAATCTCCAGGTCATCGATGCGATAGAAATATTGGCTTTCGCAAGTCAATCCAGCTGCTGGCTTATCCTGTCGGAAGAGGTAAGAACCGGTTATGCCGGTGAGCCCCTGATTTTCGAAGAGGCATAGGCCCTTGGTACCGGTGGCTAGAGCCACGATTTTGACGAGGTCGATCAAACCGTCGCGATTCATATCAATGAATCGGTATTCGGGTTGGGCGAGCGTGCCCGTGGCCGAGGTCGCAAAAGGATATTTGAAGGTGCGGCTCACGAAGGAGATTTGATCGGATCCCCTTTTACTCGTATTCATATAGGCTTGAAATTGTGCATTTCCATCGGTGCCGAGCGCCGGATAAAGAATATCGGGACGGCCATCACCGTTCAGGTCACGCAGATAACCACGACCATTGGTAAAAAAGCTGCTGTCGACTTTCAGGTCGATCAGCTGGCCATTGGATTCCAGCTTCGCCTTCGCCGTCGTCGACTCAAAGCCCTCGCCGCCCATCGGTCGACGGCTGAAAAACACGGTCCAGGTGCCATCACCGGCAATTTCGATCAGATCGTCCCAACCATCGCCGTTCAAATCACTATGAAGAAATCCGTTCCTGGTCGCACTGTCATTGAGCAGGGGGACCACAGTTTGGGAACCGGTCGAGGTCTTGCGCTTGATGGTCAACGCCGGGCCTTCGACAAAAGGAGCATCCTGCTGGGCGAAACCCTGATTATAGAATACGCGGTTCACACCCTTGGCTTTATCATGAACAACAAGATCCGGGAGACCATCCTGGTTGGCATCCAGAAGTTCTCCATTGTTTTGGTAACCGAGACCAGTCAGGGGTCCGGGTGCGTCCTGACTAAAGCTGACCACAGCATCGCCTGCCGGTGTTTGCCAGGTTTTATAGGAGATCTGAACGGTGGAATCACGAGCGATGGTGACATCAGTGGGGTCCCCCACCTTTTGACCGAAGCGATAGATACGGGCCAGGTAAAGGGAGTCGGCCTTTTCAGTGTTGCGTTCCGATTCGGATGAGAACAGTTCAGAAAACCATTGCGAGAGAGCCCGCCAGGCTCGGGTCGCAAGACCGGGGTCGACATTAGCACCTTCGGCCAGCAAGGAGGCTGGGTTTGGTTCAACTTCGAGCCTGCGACTTTGAGCCTCGTTGCAGGACAGAGCGGCAAAACTTTGGACGGGAAAACGGCTATAGGAAAACAGCCAGGTGTTTTGCGGTTGATCATCCAGACAGGCCACCACACCCTTATAATAAAGTCGTGCTTCCTGCCGAAACGTGGCAGCAAAACTCACAGGGCCTGTGGGGGCAGCATCCAGATGGAAAACATAGCGTGACCGTTGACTGGCAAAGACCACTTCCTTAAGGTACGAACGGCCCTGGTCCTGTAGATACCGATACTCGATGGCATCGCCTCCCGGCCGGATTTCATAGACCAGGGGCCAGCGCGAGACAAACTTGCGTTGAATCTCGGGTATGGTGGGTGCTGTCTGATAAAAATAGGCCTCAGCGACAGTGGAGTCACCGGAATAGATACGGCGCGAGCCATCCGCGGCTCGGACTTCAAAGCCTGAACTGATATCTCGCGTTTCGAGTCTGCCTTCAGCATCACGCAGCTGAATTTTGAAAGGCGCATCATAACGCAGAATCTGCACCTTGCTCTCGAAGGACTCCGTGGAGTATTCGACCGCTCCGTTCCTCTGGGCGACATAGCGCAGAGGTTGCCCATCCAGGGATAACTGATAAAACGTATCCTTGGTTTTGGCATCCAGAGTCATGTTGTAGTAAGGATGCGGCGTACCGAATTCATGATCCACGCGCAGGGACGAAGTGGTCAGGCCCCAGCCCAGACCAAAACCCTGTCCTTCATCCGTAAGGCTCTGCTGATAAACAAGCGCAAGGTTAGGATCCAATCCATTTCTCGACGGCAGCTCAGGCAAAGGCAGAGTGACAGAAGCCGAACCGAATCGCGGATCGATTTCGACCTGCGGATTCACGACCTCCTGCGCAGCACTTGGACCTGCGAAAAGAAGAAATAGGACCAACCATTCCCACGACCCTGTCATCCGTTTACCATGCGCACTCATAAGTCAAACCTCACCGCGTCTCACGCAACCTTTTCGTTTCATAAAGCGAGGCCGTGAGCAATAAACATGCCGGCGACAGACAAGCGCGAAACAGGACATTCTTTGGAAAAAATCAGGCGAACCCCTTGCTGGTTTGTCCATATTTCTGGATTTGGTTTGGCGCCTTGTCCCGATTGTTGGACACTGTCGCTATCGGGAGCCTAGTGCCTTTGGGGTTTTGTTACCGGCAGCAAAGTTCGTTATAACCATGCAGAGGAGGCCTTCCTTTGCGCAATTTCAGCACCATCATCATGATCGCGAGTCTGCTGGCTCTGGCTTGTACACAACGCGTGCACCGCCCAGGGAAACCTATCACGCGTCCGCAGAGCGTGGAATTGCCGGCGCCACTGGTCGATCCACCCGCACGAGCAAGTTGGACCTATCAGGAAAATCCTGGCAGCGTGGTCAGCCCAGGCCGAGGCTTTTACTCCTGGAATACAGCGGACGCTGATAAAGGTCTGACTTTGATTCGGGTTGTTCTGTCGGCCTATTGCGACCGGGAGATCCTGGACAAGGCTGTTACGGATGATCTCAAAAAGCGGTTCACTGATCTGCGCCTTGTACCTGGAAAGCAGGCAATTATACGAGTGATCTATGCGGATGATGGTGTGCTGAATCCTTGTGGTCTGACCGAAGCCGCGAACCCTGGCATCACCATCCGTCACCTAAAACAACTGGCTCCTATCCTGAAAGCCAATCGGCAGGATATCGCTTTCTTCGAAGCCGGTTTCTACGGCATGTGGGGCGAATGGAATAGTGAGTATGCTCCCAGCGGTCGAGGCTATGCGGAAGATCCGGATCTGCGCTTCAATCTGGTGCGGGCCCTTTTGGATGAACTTCCCGAAGATTTTTTGATCATGTTGCGTCGTCCGCGCTTTCGTCAGGAACTGGAAACCAAAGTATCCGAGCCGGATATGAGGCGCCTGGCTTTTCATAATGATTGCTTTCTGGCTTCCGCAACCGATATGGGAACGTATGATGGGGACCGGACGCCGGATCAGTGGAAGGATATGATCGGAGCGCTCTCGCGTCAGGGCCAAGCCATCGGTGGCGAAACCTGTGTCGACGATCCCGTCTTTACCAGCTGCAAGGCAGCCGTGCAGGATATGAAAAGACTCGGCATGACCTACCTGAACACAGGCTGGAACACAGCGGTTCTGCAGCGGTGGAAAGATGAGGGTTGCTATGAGGAGATCGCCTCGCATCTCGGCTATCGTTTCATTCTGCAGGGGGCTTCCGCAGCACTGACCGCTGATAAAAATCTGAGTCTGCAGGTGACCATTCAAAACGATGGCTTTGCGCCCGCCTATCAACTCTTTCAACCTGAATTGTTCCTGGTCAATGCAGCGGGCGAGTCCAGAGCTCTGGAAATAAAGGCCGGCGAACATCTCGATCCGCGGTCCTGGCGCTCCGAGCAGACGGACTCTATTCACATGCTGGCCGACGCCTCGGCACTTGCCCCTGGAAATTACCAAGTCTTCCTGCGCTGGTCCTATTACGATCGCATTTTGCGGTTTCCCGTGCAGTCCATCTGGAACGAAACCTGGCAAAGTTATGAGTTGGGATCCCTTTCCATCCCCTAATACGACGTGGGGCATGATATGACATCCTTCACCCTCTCGGACCCAGGGATTGTGCAGCTGACAGGAAAAAGTCTGCGGCCGCATCAAAGCACGTTTCCTGATCGAACCCCTGCCGACCCTGTTGCCTTTATCGATCAAGACACCGGAGAAGCCTGTATTTATGGGACGCAGGTCGACGGCAGCGGGATCTGTTTCCTTCGTTATCGAAGTCTGAGCGCGCTCTTAAAGGGCGAGGACTACGAACGGGTCAGCCGCGATGTGCACCTGCCTGGTGGCCGCAAGCTTGAGGGTAAGGAAGCTATCTGGGATACTTTTCGCCTTGCCTATCATCACCTCCAGGAGGCCTTTCCCGATCTCGAAACATTCTATGCACGACACGGGATCAAACCCGCCAGTGACATCTATTACGGTGGAGTGGCTCTGAAAGCGGACGGCACCCTGGGTGACTTCCCCGTTGATAACTGGCGGCGTCGGATTCATCCTATTGTCGAGCGACCGGACGGGACGTTGGAATTGATTCCGAATCCAGCCTTCAATCCGATCCCAGCTCATGCAAAAACCACGGATTATATAGGCTTTGGACAGCTGCCCGCCTTGCCCGGCAATTATCTGGGTCATGCCTATGGACCCAATTTCAAATTGGTGCGTTCCGACGTTTCCGTCAGCGGTCGCACCGAACTCTGGATGATTCATGAAGAGGTTTGCCGGCGGGTGATGATCGAAGGCAGGCCGGCGGAGATAACAGAGATTTTCGCCCGCCGTATGACCTCGCCCTTTGAAGCGGAATTGGACAGCGTCCGTCTCCTCAGTGCGGAATCCCCAGATGGAATTCTGTCACCCGACTCCTGCCGCGGTCCTCTTCTGAATTATACGAAATTGCTGGAAGGATTCAGGCCGACCCAGGTGGAACCAGCCGGCGTCCTGATCACGCGGCGGGCTCACCGGACCGAATCCGGTGCACTTGAATATGTGTATGACCCGGATCTGGCGAAGCAGGAATATTTCTTCCTGACCGGCAGCAGCGGAAACTTTTGTGGTGATGACTATGATGTGATGATGGCCGTTCGCGAAGGCTCCGCGATTGGCCCCTATCGGCTCATCACCAAACCAGGAAGCTCGCGATGGAAACG
>NZ_DASQYZ010000078.1:0-7321 GCF_035638955.1 Oligoflexus sp.
CAGGGAAATCCCTATGACGGCCACACCCTCTCTGATACACTCTGGATGATCAAAAATCTTCATAATCTCTGGCCGGAGGAAGTCTATCTGGACCAGGGGTACAAAGGCTTTGACGGTTTGATATGGGGATCAAAGGCGTATATCGCCGGCAAGGCAAGGAATCCACCGCCGAACATTAAGCGCCGATCAAGCATCGAACCCGTTATTGGGCACATGAAGCACGATCACAGGCTCGGGCGAAACCATCTTTTGGGTGCAAAAGGCGATGGAATCAACGCCGTCATGTCCGGAGCAGGCTTCAACCTTAGAAAGTTGATGGCCATCGTTTACGTGGATCGCGCAACTGCATCAATTAGAGAATTCGCCCACATCATAGGCGTTGATCATTCAGCTGTAAGCCGTGCCATCAAAGGCGGCGAACGTGTGCGCAAATCGGTTGTTTCCGAAGACGGCAGGCCGCGGATAGTCATCTATGAGGTATGCCTCTGGCGACGCAAAAAAAGGAAATACTGTCGCAACATAGCGAGCAGCACCATTCCCACGAAATTGATCGCCATCTTTTTGTACTTTGCCCTTATGCGCCGGCACATCTTGTGCGAGTCATGAATGCTTGTCAGTCAGACTTTCATTTGAAAATAACTCCATCTGGACAAACATTTGGAATCGAATATGGTTCACAGGTTTTCGGTTCTGGGCGATATCTTTTGAGCCACTTTTCTTCAAATGGAAATTCTTTCGAATCCTTTTCAATTGCTTTTTTTAGCGGCAAAAATTTTGGAGAGAGCCATAGGTAAACCGGATTCGCTAAAAGATCGTGCCTATAGTAAGATTCCAGATCTCGCACCGGTACTGTCTCTGAATCCAGCAGGGCATCCGAATCTATCATGCAGTCCGTTCTACGAGCTTGAAGCATTTTATAGGAGATTAAAGAGTCGTTTACGATGATTTTCTCGACTGAACTGTTGTTTAAAGCCTTCATAAGGTCAGCAACAACTATAATGCCACGAACGTATGTGACCCTGATGGTCTTATTAGTCGATGCTGCCAGGATTTTTTTTGGATCAACGTGGCACCAAAGAGTAGCAAACAATATAGCACTCGGACTTTCCACTCGGATTAAATGAGAAAGACCTGGGACTGTGTTCAGGTTTTTTGCTCGCCCGACTGAGCCATCAACCGTACCTTTCTGAAGTTCGCTCAGTCCTCTTTGGGGAGGATATTCCCGTACAATAACCGTCATACCGTATTTTTTGAATATTATGGTGTATGCCTTAATCAATTGCTGGCTAAGATAGCCCGAATTTTTGGTGGCCGATTCCAAAACAACATTTTTTTTGTCTATGCTTTGACTGTTTGCGTTAGCCATGAGGCATAGCAAGACCAAAGTTGAAAATATGATGCAGTTTACTTTGGCTTGAAAAGACGAATTCTTTGCTTACGTGTCTGACAAAATGGCCATAGATCCTCTTTAGATGAAATAGCCCTATTAGAGCAAGAATTGTCTGAGGTATTTGTTTAATTCTGCTTACATAGTAAGCGCTTCTTGCCTTCAAATCAAAGCAAGGATTCTGACGGCAAATTGTTTTTCTTTGGTTGAGCTTGGTCGTGCTCTACATAAGTGAACAGTAATAGTGATAGGCAAGTTTAAAAGCCAGCATCCAAGCACCAATTCCTCTCACGAGCAAAGTATTACTTTTTTCGGAACAGCTAAAAATATTTGCTTGTCAACTAAAACGCCTACGCCCATCGTCCGCTTTTAGCGGACACCAGAAAACTTCCCTTAACCAGATTTCCCCGCTATGACAACCCTGGTCCGCCTCACTATCCAGGCGCGACTAAACAGGAGGCTGCATGGATCGGGCAACAGCATCAATTCGGGAATTTGCCCGCATCATAGGCGTTGACCACGCGGCTGTAAGTCGCGCAATCAAAGGCGGCGAACGCCTATGCAAATCAGTTGCTTCGGAAGATGGCAAGCCGCGGATTGTTATCTATGATGGTTGCCTTGAATGGCAACTTAATAAGGACCACAGGAAGGATCGGAGGCCTGACGCTTCGCCTCACGTATCTCAGACCTCCGAATCGGAGGAGATGGAAACTATTGAATCCAATAAGGTTCAGCGGCATTATGAAGCTCTGCAGGCCAAAATCAGCTTTGAAAGAGAAGCTGTTAACCTCACAAGCATCGACAAGTTCAAATCTGAAGCCTTCACTGCCGCGCGTGCCACGCGTGATAGCCTTCTCTATCTCCCTAACGAAAGCGAACGCGAATTTAAAAAACTGATGACCGACTTCATTCGGAGAAATTTTGGCGAAGAAAGGATTGCAGAGTTTTCCAAGGACTTTGGTGAACTGGGCCTTGCATTTCGCGTTTATCAGAAGGCGTCCATAACCAAAGCCCTGCGTGACATGCTTTGCGACAGATTCGGTACTCTGCCATTGGCAAAGGAGGCGGATGAACAAGCGCCCCCGACGTGATTATCTGACTCCTCGCCTTGGAAGTGTCCTTCCTGATTTCTATTACGGCATGCTGCCGAATCCTGATGTAACCATCGCCCAATACGCAGAGAAAAACCTTTACCTCGTCTTAGGAAAAAACCCATTCCCTGGACTCGTAGATTTTTCACGCACGCCATACCTTTACGAAATCATGGACGCTCTAATGCCTGACAACGGCATCGAGCGGGTGGTGCTTATGAAGGGCTGGCAAACGGGCGGAACTCTCACCATTCTATCCTGGATGCTTTGGGTGATGGGGGCGGCACCGGCTCCGATGATTATCGTGCAACCTGTTGCCGAGCTGCGCGATAAATTCTCCAAGCAGCGTATAAATCCAATCATCGCCAACTGTCGCGACCTTCGGGAGAAAGTCAAGGACCATCAGAAGCACCTTCCCCACAGCAAAAAAGACAAGGACACCCTCATATCGAAGCAATTTCCTGGAGGCCACATCACGCTTTCGACAAGTACCTCGGAATCTTCGCTGAGGTCCGAGAGCGCGCAGTATCTGGCTTTTGATGAGGTTTCAGCCTATGAAGAGGATTGCGAGGGACACGGTGACCCGTGCGGAATTGCGCTTGACAGGACATCGGCTTATGACGGCCGTAAAAAGATTTTCTATAACTCCACTCCCACGATCAAGGATCACTGCCGCATCGATCGGGAGTATCTGACCACCGACCAAAGGAAATATTTTGTCCCTTGCCTGAGCTGCGGGGAAATGCAGGTGCTGGTGTGGCCAAATATGGATCGATCGAACGATAATCCGGCTTATCTTTGTATTCGTTGCCGGTATAAACACTATGAACAGGACAAAACAGAAATGCTTGGACTTGGTGAATGGCGTCCCACAGCAAATCCTGTGGATGGCGCCCGCGGCTATCATCTTCCTGCTCTCTATGCGCCACCCGGTATGTGGTCCTGGAGCAAATGCCTGGAGCAGTTTCGCAAAGGCATCGACAACTCGGTCGAAATGAAAGTCTTTATCAACAACTGCCTTGGCGAACCTTATGAAGAAGACAACATCACTACGCGGGATCCGGATGCACTGATCGATCTACGGGAAAGCTACTGGCCGGCCGCTAAACTTCCAGCCGGAATTGGAGTGATCACCGCGGGCGTGGACACGCACCCAAGCCATGTGGATATCGTTGTACGCGGCTGGGGTCGGGGGGGTGAATCCTGGGTGCTGGACCGCTGGGTTGTGCATGGCGATTCCAACGATGCGGAACTCTGGGAGCGGGTCTATGCACACCTTCAGACCACACGGAGCGGCTGTTTCCGAACCTGTGATTGCACCCGCTCCAGATCCAGCAACTGCTTTGATTATCGAGGCCGTCTTTCCCTCCGCCTCGAGCGGTGCCCGGCCGGTGGGGTTCGGGGGCAGGTCAGATCCCCGCAGCCTTTTGGATATCGGGCAGCTTGAGTTGAACCCTGACCTGGGAGACTCGAAGTCTTCAACTTTCAAGCCTAAGCTGGTAGAAACTGGAGAAGCTGCCGACAAAAAACCGGTTCCCAGCTCCGAAACAGGAGCGGGCAATACCCTTGATCATCTGTCTGGATCAACGCTCAGGCGGGCCTTTTCGAAGGCGCTCATGCGAGCACCCTTGTCAGCTGCTGAAAAGGCCAGGATATTAACCGACGTGACAAGCAAAAGGGATTCTGCGGCGAAGGAGCGTCTGCGCCGGGAATGGCTGGCGAAGCTGCAAAAGTAAAGCAATTAAGCGAGTGAGTTTTGATACCCCGGCTCAAACGGTGAACCTTCAATTCGGTTGACAAAGGCCTGCCCCGATCCGATTCTCTTCTGACCATTGTGAAGGATCGGCGACGATGTCCAATCTTGCCTTGCTGGAATACATACACCGCATCAACAATGCCCCGGCACTCGAGCAGCTCGAAACAGTCGCCGAAGAACTCAGGCGGGCTGACATCCTTGCTGGCATGCACAGTGATCTCGCGCCCGACGTCCTCACCGAAAAAATGCGGAACGAGTGGCTCCTCGGGCGGTTTCTCGTGATTATGGACAGGAAGTCATACGATATGATCACCCCCTGGCTCAACCAGGCAATTGCCATCCTCATCGGGGAACGTAAGCCAAAAGCCTGAACCGAGCTGGACAGCAAGTGTGCAGGCAAAACCGTTCTCTTCGGCATCTGGCAGTAAATCGCATTTTTACTCCCTTATTATCCGTCCAGGATGATAAGTTAAGCATGAATGTTCACTGATAACTCTGGGGACTACTCCTGTGCCCATTATTCGTATTGTTCTTGTTACCCTGGTGCTTCTTGGAAGCGCGTCGGGTTGGGCTACGACCCGAGTTGAACTTTTCACACCCTATGATTTCGCTCCATTCGTCATGGATCGTGCCGCCCAGAAAGGCCTGATCTATGATTTTCAGCGCGAACTGAATCGGCGAGGTCGCGGCCGTTATGAGTTTCGCTTGGAAACGGTGCCCCGCGTTCCTACCGAACGCCTGCTGAAGATGACTCAGTCAGCCATCGTGCCTTTTGTGGCCAAGGACTGGTTCGACGATACCGATGCGGCAAAATTTGATTGGACGCGATCGCAAATGGAAGATGCCAACGTTATCGTTTCGCATCGTTCCAAACCCTTGGATTCCCTGGAATCGGGAAAAATCCGTGGCAAGGTTGTGGTCATAACCAGCGGCCTTCGCCGCGATCCGGATGTCGAGAAGCTGATCCTGGATAGCGTGGTGTCGGTGCACACAGCTACCGACTTCAGCCTTTGTCTTTTGATGGTCGCTCGTAAGCGGGCCGACTTTTTTGTTGCCGGGCACTTCATGGTGAATTACCTGATCAAGCAGCAGCATCTCGAAGACCAGCTTTATGTCAGCCCCAAACCTTTGCGAGTTATTGAAAGGAAGACGTTGGTGAGTCCCAAGGGCCATCCCGCCCTCCTGGATTGGCTGAACGAACAGATACTCGATATGGAAAAAAGTCCAGATTGGCAGAAGCTAATGGCCCAGTTTAATGCTAATCTGGCTCGGTGAATTCTAGCGACGAGCATTGCACGGGGCGACCCGGGGGTTTACTCACCGCTGTACCATTTTCATAGCTAATCAACCCCCTATAAAATTTCCTGATGGCAGCCATAAGCAGAGGCGCTCTTGCGCAAATCGGCGGTGGTTCTATATTTTGAAGGATCCTGATGTAGTCAGGCCAATTTTCAATAAGGAATAAAGCCATGAAGTCTTTTCCGTTGCTGGGATCTCTTTTGCTTGTTGCGCCGTTTTCGGCTTTTAGCCAGGAAAAGCTCATATCTGAGCAGGAATTCACAGCCAAAATCAGTCCCGCTAGCATCAATTGCGTGGATGGAACGTTCGGAGATTTCGGGGGGGGAGTCCGCATGACTCTTAACACGAGTTACGGTTCAGCCGGCATTTACTATCCCA
This sequence comes from Oligoflexus sp., assembly GCF_035638955.1. Taxonomy (GTDB): domain Bacteria; phylum Bdellovibrionota_B; class Oligoflexia; order Oligoflexales; family Oligoflexaceae; genus Oligoflexus. The sequence goes on from NZ_DASQYZ010000078.1 coordinate 5,912, forward strand.
GCAAGTTTTTGAATCAAAACACGGATGCTGTTTATTTTCAGGGAGACATCAGGGGTGAAGCCTGTTCTGCCTATGACGATATTCTGAAAAAAGCGGGCTTGTTGGAGATCAAAGGGACCAAGCGAATTACTGAAAGGTCTGACTACAGGCCTGAATTTAAAGCCTGTCAACGCGGTCTGCGCGAGGAACTCGTGATACAGGTTGAAAGGCTCTCATTTTCAGGCTCACAAAGTTTTATCGTATTTCCAGCTCCAGCCAGCGACTGTGAGTTCAAAGACTAGGGTCCAAACTTAAGACGGGGGTTTGTGACGATTCGCTCACGGATTAGCAGATCAGACTTAACTACCAGAAATGATTGATGTGAAATTTCAGACGCTCCGATCAATTTTCAGATTTTCGCAGCTAAAGATATCGGATACTTAAGTCAGATCTGCTAGGAATTTACACGAATGGGCACCAAACCCCTTTCCTGGATTTTTCCCTCCGGTCCGCTCTCCCCTCCAGCCCACGGCGATGTCGGGCCGGGGAGTCTGAGGGCGGGCCAGGCCCTCAGTCCGGTGGATGGTACCCAGCTGCCTGAAGTAGACCCGACCATTGGTCTTACCGTGCCTTGCATCCCGGTGGTTGCTACCGGACAACTTGAAATTTACCCAGCGGACCGCGCGGTTTCTGAGTCGACCACGTCGGATCCTGGGCCGGTATCAAGTGTCACCGCCAGGCCGCGAGTCGGAGACTTTGTTCACCTGTCAGGCTCCGCGCTAAGCAGCGCCTTTTCGAAAGTGCTTATGGCCACTCTGCGAATCCGCTCATAGACCGTCGAGTTTAATCAAATCAACAGGGCGTCGGTAGCTGGCTATGGTGCCAGGCTCCAAATAGCGAGCCAGTATCTTTTCATACTGTTCGTTTACCTGTAATTTTTCAAAAGCAGGTTTCAATTTGAGGAGCCGTTCCTTGTTTCGCGAGAGAAGACCGGCGGGAATATTCAATTTCTCGATGAGTTCAAATTCGAGCATGACATCAGATGCGTTTTTGGTGAGGGTGGACCTGGTATTCAAATCGGCGACCACGGCATCCACGCGACCGGTCAAAACCATAGCTCCTGCTTGAGTGTATGAATCAATTTCAAACACTATGCACCCGGGCATGGTGTCTTCCAAAATCGCTTTTATATGCGAGAGTCCACGAAGAATTGCTATTTTGCAGCGTTTTTTTGCTTGCAAGAAGGCGCGTTTTTCCGGCTTAAAATGGACCCCATAGACGATGCTGATGAAGGCGGAATAAATCAGCTATTTTGAGACAGTCATAAAAAGAGTTTAGTGTACTTTTCTATCCAAGCACATACATGGATTGCCGTGTGACCGGGATGTTGATCCCGACCTGCTCCTGTGGAATCAGAAGTTTAGGACCACG
>NZ_DASQYZ010000079.1:0-41900 GCF_035638955.1 Oligoflexus sp.
ACTTTTGGAAACATGGGATTGCTGTCTTTTGGAATTCAATGGCGAGGCTGATCATGTCCATATTTTGATGGCACTCAATCCAAAAGCGCAGCCATCCAAACTCGTGGGCAATCTGAAAACGGTAAGCTCCCGCCTTATCCGAAAGGAATTTGCCGAACACATTCAAAATATTATTGGAAGCCGATTTTTTGGAGCAGGACGTATTGCCTTCTGACCGTTGGTGGCGCTCCACTTTCAGTGCTCAAGCAATACATTGAAAATCAGGCTGAAGTGGAATAGGCCGCTCACCTCGCTTGGCTCGGATCACGGCAGTCGGCTTTCACCACCAGCCAAACCCGTCTGGTTCCTCGCCGGCTCGGGACGGGCTATGGCTGGAGTACTTGTCGACAATCCGATAGATGAGCCGGCAATGAGATTTCAAAACGAAATTTCTAGAATTCCCCATCAAGAATGCCTGACAAGCAGGACCTTGATAGCCCCTGGCTTACCCTGAAGACAGCGTCGTACGGCATCCATTCCAATACCAGGTGACTTGGTCGCACACGAGGCATTTTAAATCGCCCGCGATCAACAGCAGGACAGAACCGCCTAAGGCCGCCTGTCCTGCTTCTCTTCAAGACAGAAATTCCTGGGTCAGCTTTTTCACCAACTCGGTGGAAAAGCTGCCAATCCAGTGGCGGACCAATTCGTTATCCTTGAATTGCTCCCAGATCGCTTCGATACCTTCCCCATTGGTGGACAAAGCGCCCGTCACGTGCTTCACGATTCTAACAAACTCGGCCTTGTGCTCGGCTTCCATCGCATTGAACCAGTCCAGAAACACTGCAAAGACCGTGTCGGCGCTTTGTTCGGTATGCGCGCCGGCCTTCTGAGCCAGGGCGTCACCGGCCATCTGCTTGGTGGTATCAATGATTGCATTCAAGAGATCCATCCGCACACTCCTTCTGCCAGGAAATCAGGTTCAAATATCGACCGCATAGACAAAGCTTTGCTTGGGATAGCGTAGATACCGCTCCGTGATCAGATCACGCAGCTGCTGATTGCCATCCACGTAATCGCGTGTGTACTGCTCGGCTTTGTTCTTATCACCTTTGGCTTTGATACCACCAATCTCCTGAGCCATTTTCTTGATGGTAGCGGGCATTTTAGCGAAGTCGATCTTAAATGTTCCGCGATCCTTGCCGTTTGCCGCCACGCCGTCGGGATTGAAGATCACAGCTTTTTCTTTCAGGAAAAGGCCGAGTTGAATCGCGGCCAGCTGGCTGTACGCCTTGCGTTCCTTGCGCGCCGTCCACATGCCTTGAGACACATGACCGAAGGCCCATAGCACGCTATCCATGTAAAGGGATTGCGCGGTTTGCTCGGTAATGAATCCCTGCTTTTGGAGGGAGTCGATGAAATAAAGGCCACTGGTTTGAGCTTTCAACTCCTCCAGCATCGAGGCAAGCTGCCCACCGAACAGTTCGCCATCACGCTTGCCGCGATAGGCATACTCGTGGGATGGCCCCAGGTTATGATTGATTTCGTGAAGGATGGTGTTCACAATGCTCACCGTTTTATCAGTGGTCAGATGGACCAGATCGTCCTTGACAAATAAGGACTCTGCCCGCTGCCGAACCATCATCGAGCTATCAGTGTCCTGATAGACGTTGCTCATGGCCACGGTGCGGCCACGGCCTTCGTTGGCCACTGGCCCCCAGTTCGGCAGACTTTGACCCACAGTCAGACCAAATGCATCACGATCATCACCGGCATTGAGAGCGATATCGATAAAATCCGGCAGATGAAAAGACACCTTGCGGGCCTTATAGGGAGCCCCGATAAGGCGGGCAATATCCTCTTCCATTTTCTGCAGACCTGGCGAAAGAGTATTCTGCCACTTCAGCGAATCCTTGTTGATCAAGGCAAAGGTCATATGAACACCAGCCTTGCGCGAGCAAGGTTCCCAATACGTTTCATCCGGGCCAATCCTTAAATAAAATTTGGAATTGGTGGCACTCATCCGGGACCAGGCCTCATCCGCGGGCACCCAATCATTGCTGCGAAAGCTTGCGGCCGCGGCCAGAATATATTTCTTAAGAGCCGCCTCTGACTCGCCCAGAAGGGCTGCCGACGCTTCCAGATCCTTGGCCACATCCGACATCAAATCGCGATAAGCCTCGGTATACGGAACGGCTGCGAATTGGCCTTTATTTTCCCGCACCACAACGAAGGGGCTCATCAGCTTCGCATTGTCTTTGTGCTTCTCGAAGGTTTGACAAAAATTAGGATCGCTCTGCATGGCGGTCGGATAAATATCAAAAGGCACATTCGTCATGCCGGGGATGGCGGTACAGGCCGGATTGTTTTCCAACTGCGGTGAACGGCACTTCGGTCCCCAGTTGCGGCGGAAGAGACTTTGACTGGCCACATCATCGGCTGGGACCTGCGCGCGAACGGCATCAAGTCCCGATTGCCGGGCATACAGCGCATCGATTTTCACCGACAGCTTCAACATGCTTTGCGCAAAGGCGCGTTCCGATTCATTGAGCTTGCGCAGGTCGTTATAAATAACCGTCGGCAGACCCGAATTCAGGTCCTGAACCACCAGCTTCAAGCGTTCGTCCGTCGGTGCTGGAGCCTGCGCCAGGGCTTTAATACGGGTCAGAGCGTCGTGAAATGCAGGCGTGAAGGTTTTCCCATCCGACCATTGTTCCTGAGTCGGATAAAACTGCAGGGTTCGGACTTCATCAGGATCGATGGCCTGGTTGTTATTGGCATCGTTTTCCCAGAGCAAAGGCAGATTCAGACGGACGGCAAGGCGATTGAATTCCTTGCGATCCATACGAAATTCAGTCTCGGAACGATTATCCTTGGGAACAGACGTGCACGATACAGCGAGCAACCCCGTGAAAATTGCGGGCCAGCGCCGGGAAAGAAACGCGATCATAGAAAACCCTTTTGCGTAAAAAATGCCAACCTACGCGCAGGATTCCCCACGCGTGGTTTTCACCTTAACAGGATTGGTTCGGAAAGAACACCCAATGGGGCAGGAATTAAAGGGCACGACCGGCTTTAAGCTCCTGAATGATGAGATCAATCTCCGGTCCCGTCAGGTCCATAAAGAGTCGTGGCGGCATGGCCAAAGGATTCGCTGGATCCTTGCGCAAAATCTCGAGGCGATCGATTGCATTTTTGGCATTCAAGGCGGAACGTTCCTGCGGGTTCTGATCCGCGCGAAACAAGGATTTACCAAGCGTACTGTCGAGTTTTTGATTGTGACATCGCTGACAGGCCAAAGCCAAAAGCTCCTGGCCTGTTGCATTTTGCGGCGCGCGAGCGCCATAACTTGCGCTCAGGCGATCGTCCAGCGCCTCGCGCAGATCCGGGCGGCTTTCGACTGTGGTCGCAGCTTTCCAGCGGGTTTTGACGTCACCCCATCTATTTGTATCCAGAATGGAATTCGCCCACGAGGGAAATGCGATCGTTTCACCTTTTATAAATCGATCCCAACCTTGCAGCCACGCCTGCCCTGGTCCTTTGTCCTTTTGAACTTCCTGCTCAATGACTGCCGATGCAAATCGATTTGGCTGCTCACCAAAACCGTTAGCCTTTAACAGCCAGACCAGTTTTTCAGGATCCGAGGAGCTGATGAGATGAGCCGGAACACCTCCCACCCCCTCATCGGGACCATGAAAATCCCGGAACATTTGAATGAGGTCCTGCCCTTGCGTATCATCGCGATAAAAATGCGACCAGGGTCGATCCATTTCCTGAAGCCGCAGCATTTTATCAGTCAGGGGGCCTTCCGGCTGATGGCAGTGTGTGCAATCGAAGACGGTATTGCTGAGATAGATATCTTCATAAATGGTGATGGCCTGCCACTGACTTTCGATCGCGGCGGACTGCAGGTGACCCGTGGAGCAGTGACCATTTTCATTGCAGGCCTGCGTGAACTCAACCAGGAAAAAATTCAGTTTTCCAGACTTCGGCTCGCGGGCAATAAGCTCCACAAATTGATCACCACGAACAAATCCCATCACAACAAAATCCGTCATTGCTGTGTTGGCATCCTTGGGCGCGGTGAAAAGAATAACCCTTGGATTGATGGGCGACACGAAGCGGGCGACAAGTGAAGTGGAATGACCAGTCAAAGCCCAACCCGGCGTCACACCAGGCTGACCATTGAAGTCCCGGCCTCTCGGCGTTTTATCGGGAATGGCGAGACCCAGAGCTGTCTGCAGGTCACGCAGGCTTTGAATAACGGGAACGTTGGCTTGGCAAAACACCTGGCGGACCTTATCAAAGTCCTGGCTGCGTTGGCTGTCAAATCCAAAGCAAAGCTTCTTACGCATCTCCTCGCCTTTGGGAAAAGGCGTAAGGGCACTATGATACTTCAGCTCCAGTGGGGGTACATCACGTTCCGTCGCGTACCAGCGCTGATTCTCCTGACTTTGAGGCCCGCTGGTTTTCGCCGCGCGAAGGCAGGCAGCGGAGCTCAGAAAGAGGCTTACAAAAACCAGCCATCGCGCATCGAACATGAGCATCCTCTTCGTTGAGTCAGCAGGAAACATGTGCTTCCATTATAGCAGAATCAACCAAGGGATAATAAAAGCCATGGCGGCTCACGTGTATTTACGGAGTTTCCTCTGGAGGCTTTGCCGGTGGATCCCCAGGGCTTTGGCGGCTTTGGAAATATTCCCGTCAAAGTCCTGCAATATTTTTTCAATATGCTGCCGCTCATGTTCATAGAGGTTTCGCGTTTCGATCATCTCGTCCGTCCGCGTCGGCGGCCCGAGCCAGGCACGTTCGATGTCATCGATCGAAGCGGGTTTGGCAATATAGTTCAAAGCCCCAAGTTTCATGGCCTGAACAGCGGTTGGAATGCTGCCGTATCCGGTGAGCATAATGGTTTGACAGGTGGGATAATAGTGCTTCAATTGAGCCAGGGCATCCAGCCCGCTAGCGCCATGCAATTTCAAGTCGATGATCGCATGCGAGGGCACGAAGGATGCGGGCACATTCCACGGTTGAAGTGAGGCACAACCGTGAACCTGATACCCGCGCTCACAAAATTCCTGGGCCAGGGCCTCGCGGAACATCGCATCGTCTTCCACGATCAATAAATGTTTCATAGTGGCAGCACCAACGACACCTGGGTTCCCCCACCCTGTCCCGGCTGAAATCCCAGACTCCCGCCAAGCGCCTCCAGCAGCGAGGAAGCATTATAGACACCAAGTCCGGTGCCACTGGCCTTGGTCGATACAAAAGGTTCTCCCAATCGATCCCGGATACTGGTATCCAGCCCACGACCTCGATCGGTGATCATGATATGCAGACGTTCAGATTCGACTTTCATGCTCACCCGAATATCAGCCGGCTCCTGGTCCGCAGCTTCCTTGGCATTATCAAGAAGATCGAGCACCGCCTGGGCCAGGGGCGTAACGGGAATTCTAGTGATCACATCATGAGTTCCTTCGTCCACCGCAACGCTCAGGTTCACATCGGGAAAATCCAGATGCCATTTATCACAGACGGATTGGATAAAGGGCGCGAGATGAGTGTCCTTGAATAAGAGGGATTGAGCATCGACTCCCGTCGCGAAGAGGCCTTGGATACTGCGTTCACATTGCTGCAGAGCAGCCTGGGCCACCCGCAACTCCTGACGGTGGGTTCCATCCGAATGACGTTGCAGGCGATCCATCATAATCTTGATCGTATTGAGCGGCGTGGAAAGTTCATGCGAAAGCTGGCTCGCTACGATCCCCATCGCCCGAAAATTATTTAACCTTTGCCGTTGACGCTGCAGGCTTTCCGCATGAATCCGTGCCTGTTCCCAGTGATCCTTCAACCAGAGCGTCATCGCCCCCATGATGAAAATCACCAGGATCTTGACGCCCACTGTCAGGACCGTTGCCACCTCATGTCCGTGCGCGTTGACCATTTTCGGTTCTGTAAAAAAGCAGACCAAGGCCAGAGCCAAAGCCGACTCCACTAAATAACCCACGGCCAGGCGTCGGGATAAAAGAATGGGCCCCATGATGGCCCCAACAAACAGGAGGGAAAAAAATGGATTTTGACAGCCCGAGGTCAGGATCAGGAGTCCGGTCAAAGCCAGAAGGTCAACTGTGAGTTCAAGAAAAATTCCGCCCGTGACGTGAATAGATTTCGAACTCATATTCCAATAAGCCAGGCCTGCTACGATCATGAGATAGATTCCAATCGTCAGCTCGTTCTCCACCAGATAGCCGGTTTTCCAGGCCGGATACATGACCGCAAGCTGCGCTCCTATCACATACCATCGCACCCGTCGCAGCAGGGCATGCTTCGCGTATGTTTGTTCCTCCCCATCCCGACTGGACGACGGGGACATTTCCAGCAGGGGCTTGATCCATTGCTGATGGGTTTGACGCATATTCGACTTCCTGACCTGCAACAATTCGCTGCGTTGGATCCATGATGAAATTCTTTTATACCAAAACAGAAGAGTTTTAAAGGAGAGTCCATGAAAGTCTGGTGGATGGGATTGTTTATTTTTACCCTTGTGTCATGCGGTGATGCTGACAAAAATACGGCGGACCCGCCGGCACGTCCGACAGGACCCGAACAGGAGGCGCAGGCGCCTTACGCTTTCAGCACCTATCAGACATTCGCAGTAAAAATTGTCTGGAATCATCCGCCTCGCTCCCAGTCTCTCGACAATAGCGCCGAGGTCTATTTCGTTGATAAAAATAACCAAAACCTGGTCGACAGCCGCCTGCTTCGCTTTCACCTTTATATGGCAAGCATGGGTCACCCCTCCATCAAGGAAGAGGACATGGTCTTCAACCAGGTGGCGCGCGGACACTGGACGGTGAGTCGAATTTTCTTTTCCATGGGTGGATCGGCTGGGTCCTGGGTCGTTGATCTGGAAGCGGAAGTCGAGGGTCAGCAGGATAAAGTTCGCGTGAGCATCCCACATGAAGTGGAGTAACGGCCTACTGCTGACTTTGGCTATCGCAGCAGCACTGCGTTGGCAACCCGCGTGGGCCTGCTCGTCCTGCGGAAGCGGCGCGGCTGATCCGGTCATCTTAAATCCCTTGGAGCAGCGCAAATTTTATCTGGGCATGACCCTGGCCCACAGATTTCAGGCTGTTGATGAGCAGGGTCAGACGCGCAAGGACTACGGCCCGGATCGTAAAACCAAATTGGAACTGGCTTATGCGCATCGCCTGACGTCGGCGCTCTTTGTGAGTCTCGACACAGGTTTGGGAGAAAATCGAAAAGGATCGCGCGCCAAAACCGGAATGACCGACACCGCTTTGAATCTTCGTTGGACGGCCTTGATGCAGGATGTGACAGAACCCTGGATTCCCCAGGTGCAGCTGGTTGTATCGCATCGTTTTCAGACGACAAAAAGTCTTCAGGATTCCAAGGAACTTTACAATCTAGATTCCTTTGGTGCCGGTTATGATGAAACCTTTGTGGGTGCCGATGTCTGGTTTGGAATGCAGCCCATACTCTTCGGCGCCAGCTTTCTCTATTCCCAGCCTTGGGAAGAAAACACCCGAAGCGGTCGTCTGCAGATGGGCCCGACTGAAAAATGGATTGGCACGCTGGGGTATAAGCCAGCCGAAACCTTTAAAATTATCGGCGGTGTGGTCCGTGATAAACGAGGGCCCATTGAACTGGACGATCAGCCTTCGCCGGTGCCTTCGGACAAACTTTCGCATGATGTCTTTCTCACTTTGGAAACCATGCGGGTGGAAGATGATAACTTTCGCCTGAGCTGGAGTCAAAAAGCCGCTTTCGGTTCCAACCGGAATGCCACGGAGACGCTAACCTACACACTGGCCTGGATGAAGACTCTATGAAATGCCTTGCGCTTATCATGGGACTGTTGGGACTCGGCTCACCCCTGTGGGCTGATTGCCGGCCCGTAAACATCACGGAATTTCGTGAAGCGACGCAAAAAAGCCCCAATCGGGTCGTGTTCTTTGCATCATGGTGCTCCAGCTGCGCGAGTCATATCACAGCGGATCGCATTCATGACACTATCTTTGTCGCGTCAGCTGATACCAGGCCGAAAGCGGATAAAGTTCTGCAGGTCTATTTAAAAGATCGAGCCTCCGCTGCGACCTGTTTCTTTGACAAAGATGAATCCATTGCGCAAGCCTTTGGTGTTCGTAACCTCCCCGTAGAAAAATACATTCGCGATCTGCGTCAACCCTAGAGAGAACGCTTGGCCCAAAGCCCCCACGCTACACTTTGGGCCGTCCAAGTTTGTACGGATGACGGCCGTACGGTCCAGCCCTGCTTCGCGCATTCCTGCTGCAGCATCATCACGGCGTCGTGAATGGTGTGGCTGGTTAAGAGATCATAGAGATGCGCCTGCGGCTGGGGCAGGCAGCGATGGATAAGGCCCTGCGCATCCCTTTGAATTAACCAGTATTGAGTCTGCGCGTGAGCTTCTGGACAGGGAAGTGCCCCTTCGCCCTGCAGGTCAGGCAACTGCAGGCAGAGATCCATGAGCGCCCAATCTTCATCAATAAGCATCCAGTCGGGAGCCGAATGTAAGGAAAGCAATGCGGGATGGGATACCCTGGCATCTTCCCAATGCCAGGTCTCATAGTCAGGAGCCAAGAAGACCTTGCTGCGCGCCTCATCGATGCGGGCTGCCTGCATCCAGACAAGCGGTTGATTCACGTCACGCAGATAATTCACGAAATGCCGCTGGATCGCTTGCAAATCATAATTGCGCGGCGGAAATTTCTGCAGGTAGGCGATGCCGAGATGATTGAACGACCAAAACCCCATGAGTCGGGCGGTCAGAGGGAATTCGGTCTGCAGATGGTTCAGCAGACGGAACCAATATTGCCGCTGATAATCGGCAACCCCTGCCGCCGGATCACGCACGGAGTTATCCGCTCCCAGTTCCAACCAAACGGGGGGAAGGCTGGGTTGAAGCGTTCCCTGATGCGACGCGAGAGGGGTCTGGAGAACTTCACTCCAAGACTGCTGAAAAGGAGCCAACCACGATGGGGCGGACCTCATGATTGAAACTCCCGCGCTTTCTGCATTTCGGCCACCAGTCCGGGCATGGGAGGAAGGTCGTCATCCCATTCCAAAAGGGTTGGGAACGGTCCTCCCATGGTCCATGCTTTTCGATACAGATCCCAGACATTCGCATCGATCGCACGATCATGAGTATCGATGATAGTGCCGTCAGGACGCGTGTTATGTCCCGCCAGATGCACCTGAACCACCCGATCAAACGGGATGTGTTGCAGATACTCCAACGGATTGAACTGATGATTCTGGCTTGAAACGTAGATGTTATTGATATCGAGCATAAAATAAACCCCAGCCTCGTCCACAACCGCCCGATAAAATTCCCATTCGGGCATTTCACTTCCAGCAAAGCGCACATAGCTGGATAGGTTTTCCAGTGCAAAGGGTCGCCCCAAACGTTCCTGAACCCGGCGAGCCCGGTCGGCTGCGTAGCCGACCAGATCGCGGGTGTAAGGTGTGGGCAAAAGATCGTGATGCGAAAATCCATGCGCCCCTGTCCAGCACAGATGATCACTGACGAAGGGCGGATCCACTATGTCCGCCAGTCGGCAAAGGGCCTCGAGATAGTGTTCATTCAAGGGTTCATGACCGAGCAAATTCAGGCCCACCCCGTGCATGACCACAGGATAATGGGCTCTAACCTGGGCCAGGTTCTGCCGCGGAGGCTTCGCTGGTCCCATAAAATTCTCGCTGATAATTTCAAAATAATCGACGAGCGGACGCTCGGCCAAAACCTTCGCATACAGAGCCGGCCGCAGGCCGAGCCCTAAAGCATCCCGAGCGATTCGCTGGTCGGTCACGGCGTCTCCCGCCATTCTTTGGTTTCCAGCGGCAGCGATCTGAGATGCGTCACCAGCCTTTTCATTTCGGGCAGAGAATAAGTTTTATAGAAGCCAGGCATGTTCGCAAAGGCACTTCCATCCGCGTTGATGCCATGAATTCCAAAGGCGATCGTGGCCACCATAGCCGCATCGGATTGAGCCTGAAACGCGGCAGCCTCGGCTGTTGCGTCGGCCCCTGGGGCAATCGGCAGAATGAAGGCCGTCTTGCCTTCACCGTGACAGAAGTTGCATTGAATATCAGCATCGCTCATGGCGACCCCGCTGCCGCCTTCCAGAATCGCAGCCCCTGTCAAACCTCGGTCCTCGGGCAGGTCCACGCAACTCATACCGCCGCAGATGTTGGCAGCTTTGCAGGTATGCTCACTGAGTTTTCCGGACGACGTGTGAAAGGAAACGCCGGCACAGGTATTGGAACCCGAGCAGCTGGCATGGGTTTGCATCACGCCCCCTCGCGTTTCGCAAAGATTAGAGAACGTGGCTTTGGTCATCGTGGTATCAACCGTTGTGGAGGTAATAGCAGCGGCAGGTGCGGACACTTCCACGATCTTTTCATCTTCTTTGTTGCATCCCACCAATCCTCCACCCATCAGCCCCGCCAGAGCCGCTGCCAAAAGGGTCGATGACAATCCTGTTTCCGAATGAGCGACAGACATGATTCATCCTTTCCTGGAATGGAATCTATAGAATCTGAACGCAAAGATCGAAGGCGCGCCCAGAAATAGTTCGAGCTTTATGAAGTGATGTCAGGTCGAAGACGTCTATGCTTTTGGATAGGGAGGTTCCACGCGGGGATAAAACTGACTTAAGGCATGGCTTGAGGGAAAGGTGAGAAGTCGCTCGGATTGAATGCGGAAGTACACATACTCATGCCAATTCAAGGCCGGAGCATGAAACGCCATGAATTGAAAAACAGAACACTGACAAAGCCGTTTGGATGTGAAGGCCGGGTCGTTATCATGGGCGGGCAAGCTGTCCTCATGACAAACATGACCCTCATGCGCCGTCACAGGATCGGCCCATTGATGCTGCAGCATCGCCATGACGAACTCACAGCGCGGAATCGAAACGAGCACAATATTCAAGGTCAGGATAATGAATCCCAACCATTTTGCATATCGCCGCCAACTCCGATTGACACTCTGCACCGCACGACTCCCAGGGTTACACGGAACGCCTGAAGTCTAACAAAGCCCTGCTGGCAAGACAACGCCTGAGCCGAAAGATTATCGCTCATCGGCCAGGGGTTGAATCTTTCGGTGGGGGCTTGGTCGGTGTGGCTTGAGGTTTGGGCCTTGGGTAAAAAAACAGCGAAGGATGAATAGACATAGTCGGTTACTCCAGAAGAGGTTGGCTCCCGATTTGCAGAAACGATGCCACATAAAAATCCTTAAAAAATCGCACCTTCTGGTAGGCTGCTCAAAAATTCCGGTCGCTCTACGGGACAAAAGCGGTCCAAATCAGGACGTCCTCACAATTTCAAGACTTTGCAATAAATCCTGTGGTTCTGCGTCTAACCCACGACTTCAATGATTGACCCACTCTTAGGATTTTCTACTATGAATAAGACCGCTTTCGCCCTCACTTCCACCACCGCCCTTATTCTGGTCATGGCGTGTCAGCCCAAGACTAAAACCAAAACTGAATACGTCACTGTTGAAGTGCCCAAAAAGGATAAGGTCTATGAATTCACCCGCGAATCCTCGGGCGATCCGGTTGAGGTTCAGGTTTATGACCCCAATTGCAACGATCAGCGCGGTCTGGGCTTAAGGAGCGCTCTTATCGCGGAAGCCTTGATTGGTGTCGACATGGTCCGCACGAGTACCACCATCGAAGAGAACATCTGGGAAAACGCCAAGGAAAAATCCATCACGCGTCAGACCTACGAAATGGACTATATAAGCCAGGGTCGCCCCGTCGCCCTCTGCCGCGATGCCAGCACTATTCCCGTCAACACTCAGGAAGGCGCTGCCATCAGCATGAAATCCGATGCCGACACAGCCCATGCGTTGTACCAGGCGGTTAAAAATAAGGGCAGCCTCACTCTCCCGACCCTCGAGCCTATCTATCTGAACGCTGCGATCAAAGTCAAAATGATTGACCGCTCCGTGAATGCTGATGACGTCGCCCGGGAAGACACCGAATACCAGACAGACAACGCCGTCTTCATGGGTGGCACGCATCCCACACTGATCTCGTATCCGCAGAGCAAGCAAAGCCAGCAATTGAAACTTCTGGGCGGTGAACCTCTGTGGGCGATAAAAGGCGTTTTCCAGCACGAATTTGGTCACTTCATTTTCTCAACCATGATGAATGAAGGGGGCGCATCCTTTCTTTCGTATCACGAGCACGCGGCGGCGCATCCCGACCTGCACCTTTTCCAAACACCGGCCTCGACCCTGGCTCGCATCGCCAGCCAGCCAACTCAAGCGGCTAGTTTCGGTGAGTTCGTGAAGTCACAGGATTTCTTTATTGGGTCCTTGAACGAAGGTTTTGCTGATATGTGGGCTTACTACTCCCTGAAGCAGCCGGCTGATATGTTCGATATCAGCTGCTTTGCCAAAAACCGTAACCTTGTTTCGCCTACCTTTTATAACGGTATCAGCAAAAGCTGGGACGAAACCCTCTGGAATAAGACCTTCAGCACGAAGCTCAGTGAGGAACTCCAGGAAAAACCCACATCGCCGATTGAAGCCTGCAGTCAGCCGTTTTTCTCGGATATTCATATCATCGGCGCCGCCATGGCCCACACGGCTGATGCTGTGTTCGCCGCGGCTGTCCCAACGAATCCCACTCAGGACTCGTCCGTCTTGAAAGCGGAAATGGCTCTTGCCTGGTTAAAATCCATCAAGGCTTCCAACGAATTTGATGATCTGGGTGGCAAGGCGAGCCTCAGCCGCATTATGAATACGGCCGTGGGCACCAGCATCAGCTACCTGAAAGGTGCAGATAAAACCGCACTGTGTAATGTGGTCACCAGTAAGTTTCCCGTCCTGGTGAAACGCTGGAAAGATGCCAAAACTGATAATGAAGATGTTTCAGGCGTGGTGAGCTTCTGCTCACTGTAAAAACAGAATCCTAGTGTACAATCGCAGGTTCCTCGACAGGAATCTGCGATTTTTTTATTCAGTCCGTTCCGCAGCGCGGGCCATATCGTCACGAAGCATCTGCTGCCCCCGGCGGGCCCAATGGGTGATCCGCTGTTTTTCCTGTTCATTCAATCGAGCCCTGCTATGCATGATGCGGTAACGCAGAGGCGGCATGGAACCATCTGTGATTACTTTTTCCACAGCGATCAGATCCTCAAGAGGTGAGGCATGGCTTTGAAAGGGATAGCCGTTGGAAAACTCAATGTGCTGCCGCGCTTCTGCAATGTCCTTTTTGATCCACTGACTCACACCAGGCATCATGGAATACCAGGGATATTGAGTATCTCCAGAATGACAGTCAGCACAGGCTTTTTGAAACAGGGGTGCAACAGCCAATTGATAATCAGCCGTGATTTCGACCATTCGCCTTTCGCGCTCATCGTCTGTCGTTGGCCTGATTTTCGCCTTTGGCGCCTCTTCCCCCTCATGGGCCCACGCTGGAAGTCCACCCAACGCGACCAGAGACGCGATCAACAGGGTGGCGTTGCGTGAGTTTAAGCGTCGGATTTTCATTTCAATTCTCCCAATTCCGGCTCAGGCTTGGACAACTCATCTTAATGAGCGAAGCACAAATTGCATGAGAAAATGATCAGGACTCGTGCTATTCCAGCCGTCTCTCTCTTGTGTTAAAACCAGACTTTACCCGTGAGCACCATCTTTGAAAGGAGTTTGCATGCTTCGCAATTTACGCATGTTCCGTCTTTCAGTTCTCTGCGCTTTGTTCTTATCCAGCGCTGAAGTTATCACCACAGCAGCAGCAGCATCTGCACCCGAACGAGGAACCTTGATTGAATCCGCTCTCATCGCGTCGTATACCAAGGAGCAACTCAACGCCAACTTTCAGCGACTCGGTCTACAGGCTCGGTATGGAATCAAATTATTTCGAGTTAACTACCAAAGTCAAATAAGTCCTGGCACAGGGCTTCCCACAGAGGCTTCCGGGTTGGTTATCATCCCGGATGTCACGGCGGAACACCTGCCCTGGATCAGCTTGCAGCATGGCACAGTTGCCGGCAAAAAAGAGGCCCCTTCCCTGAGCCCCAATGAAGGCCTTTACGAAGCCTCGCAAGGTTTTGTGACCTCCGTGATGGATTATCTGGGATATGGCACGTCCGCGAATGAGTTTCACCCTTATTTGATCGCCTCAAGCTATGTCCCGGCGGGCGTGGATCTCTTGCGAGCGACGCGCAGCCTCACCGCAGACCAGGGGATCACCCTGGGCAAACTCTTTCTGAAAGGCTACTCTGAAGGCGGTTATGCGACGATGGCTCTGCAAAGGGCCCTGGAACTGGATCACAGCACAGAGTTCACTGTCACGGCATCAGCACCCTCAGCCGGCCCCTATGACCTCGAAGTGGCAGCTTTGGCCGCGCTCTCACGGCCTGTGTCGAATCCCCTTATCTCGTCCTTCCTGGTTCTGGCCTATGATCAATGGCTGGCCCCAGAAATCGATCTTGACGCTGTCTTTGCGATCGATGTGACCCAGTTGAAAAGTCTCTATACCAGTGGTGTGAGCAGCTCTGACATCATGAAAGCTCTGCCGCCCGAAACGCGTAAACTCATCGAAGGCGACTATCTCGATGACTTTCTTCGGCCTGTACCGCTCACGGCGCAGGCCCAGCTCATGCGGCGCCTGCTGGTGGAACAAAGTCTGAATCAGGATGCGTGGGTTCCGGTGACGCCGACCCGGCTTTACCATTGCGCTGAAGACGAAATCGTCGCGGTCGAGGCTACCGAAAAAACGCTCGCTCATTTCAAAACACTCAATGCCGAAGCTCCCGTGACCGCAGTCATTGCCCGCAGTCCCGATGCCAGCCGCCCCTATTCCCACGGTAACTGTCCCTTCATCTTCGCACCGGTGAGCTGGTTTTCGGAAATTCTGGCTCAATAAGCAATATCTCCTTCTTTCTCGGGCTGGGTAAATTGGTTATAAGAAGACCAGAATACACCTGGACCCGAGCCCCCTCGAAGGAGTGTCGAATGCGATACATACTCTGCCTTTGCCTGCTCTTCGGACTCTCGTACCCCATGCACGGGTCCATTCATGTGGATGGCGCCCGCTTTCGCACGCAGGATGGCCGGCAGATCCTGCTGCGAGGCATCAACGTCGGCGGCGATACCAAGGTTCCACCTTTTCGTTCCATTCGCGGGGACAAGGATTTTGCACCTCTGCGCGGTTGGGGCTTTAACAGCGTGCGGCTCCTGTTCAATTGGGAGGCTTTTGAACCACAGGCAGGCGCCTACGATTGGGATTATCTCAACTCCTATAGGCAGACGGTGGACTGGGCCGCTCAGCATGATCTTCTGGTGATTGTCGATATTCATCAGGATGCCTTTTCCCGCTTTGCCGTCAGGGGCTGTGGCGAAGGATTCCCTCGATGGGCTTTGCCACCGTTTCAAAAAGCTGCGGTACCCGATAACGGTGAGGCCTGTAAAAATTGGTCTGTGCAGATGTTTTTGGACATTTCGATGCACACGGCCTGGCATCATTTCCATCGCAATACATACGGCGTCAGAGACCGTTATCTGCTGATGGTGCAGCATCTGGCCCAAGCCGTTGCCGATGCACCCAACCTTGTCGGTTTCGATCTTATGAATGAACCCTGGGGCCTGGAAAAGAGTGAACTGCCCACCCTCTATCATGATGCAGGCCGCATCGTACAAACGATTATTCCTGGAACAGTCCTGTTTTTGAGTGCGCATGCTTTGACCAGCACAGGCCTGATTGCGTCCCAACTGCCGCCCATTCCGCTCGACAATATCGTCCATTCCTCACACTTCTACGATCCTGGACTGCAAACCTTCCAATCCTGGAGCGCCTGGACTTTGCAAACAACGCAAGGGCACTGGCGGAAAATTCTGCAGCGCTGGTCGAGCCCCTTGTATCTGGGTGAATTCGGAGCCCCGGCTCATCTCCCGAACGCGGCCGATTATATCGATGCCATATACGATCTCATGGATCGCGAACTGTATTCGGGAGCGCAGTGGGTTTATACGCCCCAGTGGAATGCCGTTACCAAGGATGGATGGAATCAGGAAGATTTCAGTATCAATGATGATCAGGGTCGCTTGCGTGGGACGTATCGGCCGCGGCCTTTTGTTGAAGAAACACCCGGTGATATCGTCAGCATGCAGTGGAGCGAAACGGCGAAAACCTTATCTTTGGTCTATGAACCACGCGTTCTACCCGAGGAAGTCAAGATTGTCATTCCCGCTCGACTCGAATGGATCGGGGTTGAGGTGAAAGAAGGGGAACGTTCCCATCAGTGTGAGATGGAGAACGCCCATCGTCTGCGCTGTGTCCGGGATCAGGGCCCACGCCTGACCCAAAGATCGCTGACCTTTTTATTTCGAGCCCGTTAAACCTTGGGGCTGGCTTTATGCCAACGAGCCCCTTTGGTGAGCCAACCCTGAAAGAGAAGGGCGAGAAACGGTCCGGCCAGAGCCACACATCCCAGGATCAGCCACATGGCCTCGGGCGTTTCCCAGAAAGGAACGGTTCCGGTCCGCAGACGCTCGCCGATACCTTCAGGAACCCAACGCGACAGCATATGTCCCGACAGGACGCTGACAATGGTTTTCGCCGCGAACCAGGGCACCATCGACAGCCCCAGATACGATCCTTCCTGTCCTTCGGGAGCGATCGCAGCCGTATATTCCTGCAGTTTCGGTGACCAGATCACCTCGCCGATGGATAAGAAAATCATGCAAAGAACGGACAGGGCATAATAAGCCGGCACAAAATCATTGCGCATCCAGCTGACGCCCAGCGTCTGTCCCAAAGACCCGAGAACCTGCCCCATGCTTTGCCACGGAATAACCAAAGCGAAGAGACTCAGAGCGGAAATCATCGCACCGTAGACCAGCATTTTAAAAATATTGAATTTGTTGGCGAATGGAATAAAAAGAATCAGGCCCGCCACAATCAAAATAGGGTTGATAGCGTTAAGCGTTCCGATTGCAGCGTCCTCGCCCATGACCCGGGTCCAGTATTTGGGCATCAGCAGATACATATAGGTAAAGACCGCACGTACACCAAGCAGCAGCGTGACGAGGACCACAAAGCGCCAGAAGGCAGACTCACTGACCATGGCTTTCAAAATAGTCAACGGATTGGGCTTGGCAGCAGATGCGCTCGCCTGGATCTGTTGCGCCGTGCGTTCCACAAAACGGCCGTTATCACCAAACTGATCCTCGCGCCTGACCATGAGGAGCATCACACCGAGGGAAAGCATGGAAGTGATGACACCAGCCGCGATGACCCAGGTGCTGCTTAATCCCAACGACAGGCGCACAACATCGACCAGGACGCCAGCGGAGGCGGCGCCGATATTCATAAAGAGATACCAAAGATTGAAACCTGCACTGCGCGACCGTTCGCTTGTATAGCGCTTATTTGCAGACTGAAAAACGGTTTGCACCATGGCCATCGACGGCGCCATGGCCACAAAGCAGGCGGCGACCAGTGGCACGCGGAAAGGAATATCCGGGTTGAAAGCCAGGAAAACGACGGCAATGGTCGCGGCCGCTCGGCTCAGCATCGCCAGCCAAAGCGATTTACGAATCCCCAGGGAATCGGTGGCGAGACCCGAGAAAAGCAGCAGAATGGTAGTCAGGGAGGTGAACAGGGTGACAATGTATCCGGCATTGTTATCATCGAGCCCAATCTGGTCCGAAAGAAAAATCGTGACGATACTGAGCAAGGCAAAATAAGCCGTACAGTCGAGGAAATTGATGATCTGAATGCCCCAGTATTCGCGGGGTGTTTCCTTAAGGACTTTAAACTCGCGGAAGTAGTCCAATATCAACTGACTCGCAGATTGACCTGGAGCCTGCGCCGGGGCCTTGTCCGTCATGCGTGGTACCTTTCCAAACAATGTCCTGAGGGGGAAGAAAAACCTGGACGGTTATCCCGCAGAGCCTGCCAGAGGTCAAGTCCGATCGGCTTAAACTACGCCACAAATACGGAAAGGGCCAGGATTTCTCCTGGCCCTCCACACTCACATAAAGGAGGCCATTCTCTAATTATGGCTTGAAGGCG
Organism: Oligoflexus sp.; assembly: GCF_035638955.1. Taxonomy (GTDB): domain Bacteria; phylum Bdellovibrionota_B; class Oligoflexia; order Oligoflexales; family Oligoflexaceae; genus Oligoflexus. The sequence continues at coordinate 18,060 of NZ_DASQYZ010000079.1, forward strand.
GAAGCGGGAACGTAGGTGTAAGTGCTGGTTCCTGGAACCTTCCAAAAGAGTTCCAGAGCAATGTGGTAGCGAGGACCTTGGAAGTATTCCATGACGATTTCGTGGTCGCCGGCACTGAGCGTGATGGATCCGGTGACCGCCTGCTGAGCATGCTGGCCATCGTTATCCACTACGAGCTGGCCGTCGATATAGAGTTTGGCCCCGTCATCGGCATTCAATTTGAAGTAGTGTTTACCACTCTTGGTCACATTCAGATGACTGGTGGCGCGCAAAGCGAACCATTCAATCAACTTAGGTTGACCAGGGAAACCATCCGACCAGGCCCGGTTGGGAATCTGGAAGGCGTCCATACAAGCGGTCACCGTTTGCTTGGCGAACGAGGTAAAGTCGGGCAAACGATTGGTGTCATCGGGAATCGCATAGACTTCAGCCTTGATGGGGAAGCCCTTCATGTCGTTGGTACAACCCACGAAGACTTGAGCCGCTGGTTCCAGTTTCAAAGTCGTACTGGAAGCCTGAGTTGGATCAGCTTTGGAAACCGCGATAATTTTAACTTCGTAGGCTTCCGTACCCGTGGTTGGGCTCACGTAGGTGTTGCCATTGACGATCTTGCCAGGATCCTTGCCGGCTGGAGCCACGACGGTATAGATAACGTCGTTGGTTTTTTCGCCGCCCAAGGATGTCGAGATGCTGGTGGTCTGTGACCCAAACCGCAGCTGCGTTTCCTGCACATCGACAGCAAAGTCGCTGCCTTCATCCGCCCCTGGGATGGACAGGTTTTCGATGGTGTTGAAGTCATCGTTGTCGTCCAAGCTTTCAGAAGTTGCAGCGGTGGCATCAGCACTATTGTCTGCAGATTCGTGATCGACAGAGTCTGTGGAAAAGCTTTCAGCATTTTGCTGCTGTTCCATGAGTGCGGACATTGCCTTTTCCTGGAAGGCCGGAGTTTCAGACCCGCAGGCAGCCACTATACTGGCCATCAGCGCTAGGGAAAGGTGCTTTTGAGTCAAAGACTTACCCAAAGTCATACAAGTGTCTCCTCTATGAGTGTCCTGATTGATTGCCGGTAAATGATTTACCTGCAAAGAGGACAACAGACTCTACGGCAGGAATTTTATCTTCCTTCCTTCCCCGTAACAAGTACCGGCAGAAGCTTGACTTTTTGAGGAGAAATTATCAGAGGCGGGCAAGGCGGGTTGCATATTTTTTTGAAAAACCGGTTGGATGACTGATTCTTACGGAAGTCATACGCACGGGAAACCGCGCGTACTTGACGACTTTCTGATTCAAGGTATGAGGGTCGAGTCACTCACGATGACAGCGACGTGTTTATCCTGGCGGTCCCGCACCCCGAATCGCAGACCCGGTAACCCAGAAAATCACCGTCCAGATCCTCTCCAAGTATCGACTGCGATGCCGCCAAATCCAGAACCTGAAAATCCCGTCGATTGTTACGAGATAATGATTCAAACACAGCATCGTGCAGTATGATGACATTGCGCGGTTCCCTTTCGAGATGAGAAAAGAGCCGCGTGCTCGACGCCCCATAGGCAGAGGCCAGGGCGATGGCACGCCCCCATAGATTGTCGCGGATCCGCCCCGAACGCGAGAAGTAGGATTTCACCGAACCATGTACGATGCCTATCGAGCAATGGATGTCATGAGCTGCATCCAAGGCTGCCAGCATCACCTCGAACTCGGCGATCAGCTTCTCGGCCAACAGCACAGCTGAGTCCGCTTTAATAGCCCCAATCTGATGGAACGGGTAGCCGATTGAACAAAGAAAACCATCGCCCATTTCGCGGACAATATAGGCGTCAGAATAAAACGTGAGGGGATCATAGCGCTCCATCAGCAGCTGGCGACAGCGAATCATGAAGTTCTCCACCCATTCCTCATAGCTTTCGTTCATCAGCGCTGACCCGCCCATGATTTGGAAGTAAAGAATGCATGCTTTCTTCTCACCCACAGGCATGGTTTCTTCCACCCTTTTGCCGGCTCGAATCTGTAAAATCTGATGCGGATAAAATACCTTGGAAAGCTGATCAAAGCTATGCAGAAGGAGGTTATCTGTTTGCTTGCGGGCCGCTTCCGTCACAAGGATTTTGTGTCCGATCGCCAGCACCATCAACACATTTTCTGCGGCCACTCCGTAAAACATGATGAGATTTTCAGATGAGTCGATGGAGCCCATCCAAATCAATAATTGAATGAACCCGCTGATGAGAAATGAACCAAAGGCTGCATTAAAGATCATGACATGCGGTTGACGGTATTTATAGTAGAGTGAAAAACCCATCCACACAGTGCTGGCCTGTATAACAATGGAGAGGATCGAGCCCGCGTATGCTCTGGCAATGGGGTTGACCAGCTCGAGTCCCGTAGCTCCAACAGAAAGCCCGGCAAAAACGAGAAAAAGCCGATGCATCGTCTCCGAGTGGCGTTTGATCTCGAGAAACTCATCCACGAACAGAGCTGTGAAGACCACGCAGAAAAGAGATAAGACGCCTCCATAGCGGGAATAGTTGGGAAAGTCATAAACCGACCATACCCAAGTTGCAAATATCGCAAAGGACATGAGATAGCCCAAATAGTACACATAGATTTTCTTGCGATAGGCAAAGACCAGGGCAACTGTGAAAAATGCGCTCATGAGTAGACTTGTGATGACGGTCTGAAAGCGCATCTCGCTCGCATGTATGGACTTCCTCAGCGCATTAGAGTCACTCCAGAAGGTGAACGTCGTTTGGTGCACAACAGCGTTGGTCTTTTTACGAACGTAGATCCATGTGGTTTTTTTCGCAGGGAGTTCGATCGTCACAATGCGCTGATCCAGGGCGTCCCGGTAATGAAGGCTGCTTAAGAGATCGGCACCCTGGTAGACCTCGAAGTCGTCGTAGACGTTATGAGGATCGTGCAGATAGATCTTTGCCGATCCTTCAAAAGAATTATAAAAGGCAAGGCGATACCAGTAGTTGGCTGATGAGTATCCATGGTTGATGACCGCCGACGTTCCTCGGACAAAATCAGGCCGAAAGGCCTCGTCCGTAACACGATCGATGGATTCCTCACCCCTGTACCAGAATGTCAAGGAACCCAGGGGCTTGCCATCCAATGGTTCCGATATGTCGATCACGTCTGCACGCAGCGAGGCGGAGCTGATCACAAAGGTCGACCAGATCAGGATAAAGAAGCGAAAATAGTGCAAAACATCCATCGAATTTCATCTGTATTGGGAGTGGACCCCACCTATCGTTGTTTATCCATCGGAATTCTGTTGGGATCATGAAGCTATTTATGGGTGGGTCGGTCAGCCCACAGCCCTCAATTTATGGCAGAATCTACCGACATACCGTTGAGAAGAAGTTCGCAAAAACCCTGGGCGCTGTGTCATGTTCAAAATCATTCTGACATTCATTGTGCTCATCGCATTCCATCAGGAAACTCATGCCCAAAGTCATTTGACAATCTCGGATAACTTTGGGGAAATGACGCTTTTTCCTTTCGACATTCTCACGGACTCTGATGGCCATCTGAATTTTCGCTCCCTTCCCAAAGACAGCGCAGCCTGGAAGCCGGCTGCTTCACCGACCTTGAATCTCGGCTATACGTCAGCCTCCTATTGGTTTCGATTCACGCTTTCCAAAAGGACGACCAGCCTGCAGCGCCTTTTCCTGGTGGTTTCCTACCCCCTCCACGATCGCATCGAAGTTCATAGACCGAATCAGCAAGGCGCCTACCAGGAAGTCGTGACGGGAGATAACTTCCCCTTTTTCGAACGCCCTATCAAGGTCACACGCTTTGTGTTTGACCTGGATCTTGATGAAGTCAACGGTCAACCTGTTTATATCAATATTCGGAGCGGCAGTTCGATGCGTATCGACATGCGGCTCTCTACGACGGAGCGCTTGCTGGAAAGGAATCAGCTGGAAACAGCTGCGTTCTTCCTCTTCTATGGAACGATGTCAGCCATGATACTCTATAATCTCCTGCTCTATATATCGATTCGCGAAAGGACCTACATATACTATGTCCTCTATATCCTGAGCCATACTCTCTTCCAGATGGGCCTGAATGGACATCTTTTGCAGTTTGTGATGCCGGACTTCCCCAACCTAGCGTCAGCCATGATTCCCATTTTGGTCGGCACAACGAGCATCGGCGTGAGTTTATTTACGCAATCCTTTCTGGAGTCGCGCACGTTCACCCCGCGTCTTCACCGCGCGCTTCAGTTATGCGTCCTCCTGGGCTGTCTGCTGATCGCGCTGAGTGCTTTTCTACCCTATTCCAGGATCATTCCCCTGGCGAACATTCTTCCCTTTTACTTTTCCATTGTCTGCTTCATCAGTGGCATGATTCGCTACCGCCAAGGCTATAGGCCCGCCAGCATCTATTGTCTGGCTTTTTTCGCTTTTTTTATGGGAGTCATCCTGGCTTCAGCGCTCACGTTCGGCTTCGTTCCCAACACTATGATCACAGAGTATGGCGCACAGATGGGGTCGACGCTTGAAGTGATTATGCTGTCGATCGCGCTGGCCAGCAAAATCAATGGTGAACGTAAAAGTCGCTACGAAGCGCAAAAGAACGCCCTGGCATTGGCTCTTGAAAAACAGCACTCCTATGAGCAGATGGAGAGGCTTCTTTATCCCCATCAACTGGATATGATTCAAAAGGGATTGCCGATTGAGACGACGATGCCAGCGGGTCTTGATATCGCCTGCGTGCTGTCTTTTGACGTCATGGACAGCTCCAAAGTGAAGAGCGAAGGGTTTAGCGAGATCATGGAAGAGTTCCTTGCCGACTGCCGCGAGCTTATGATGCGCGGGTATGATGGCAACACTCTGACAAGTGCGGGCTACATGATCAAGGAAATGGGCGATGGCTTTCTTTGCTCGGTCGGTTTTCCACTCAAGCAATTGGGATCATCCAAAGCGGAGTGCGCTGTAGAACTTGCCCGGCAGATCATCGACAGATTCACGCGGCTGAACGAAAAATTAGACGCGCCGTCTCCTGTCTATTGTTGCATTGGTGTGGCCATGGGTCAGGTGAAGACCTATTTTTCCAAATCCGGCTCCGTGAAATACGATATGTGGGGCCGAGGGATTATTCTGGCAACACGGTACGAATCCTTGCGGAAGGAGATCCTGCAAAAGCTTCCGTTGGAACCAGGAAATATGCTGATCCTGCAGGAGGATGTCTATTATTCCCTGCCTGCACATGTTCGGGCACAGTTTCAGGTTCATAGCCTTGACGGACTCGGCCTGCAGGTGCGTGACCATCCCGAGGCGACGACATTGGTCTTTTTGCAGATACCGGCGGTCACCACATTCCTTGAAGCAAGCTAGAGGTTAAGAACGTGCTCATGAAGATAATCGTGGAAAAATATCAACGCTTGGATCGGCGGAACAAGTCTGGCCTGATTCTTTCGCTGCTCGGCGTGGTGGCTTGGAGCTCGGCTCTCGTGATCATTTATTTCTTTGGGATGATCTTCAAGCAGCCTCCCCAGATCAATATCATACATTTTCTTGTCGTCCCTATCTCCCTTATCTTCATCAGTATGATCCTGAACTTTTTTGAGCTGAACAAAAGATGGAATGCGAACCCGAATCGCTTGACGGCATTTTTGACCAACCTCCATGGCATTTGGGGGCTTTATGTCGGCCTGCAAATCAATAAAGATTATAATGGATACGTTGTCCTCTTTCTGTTCTCCTTTGGACTTCTCTTTATCAAAAACAGCTTTGGTTTTTGGGCAACGATGGTCTTTGCTCTTACGCATTTGGCCATGGCCGTCTTCATGCTTATCGCTCTCAATATTGACATCGGCACCGACGAGTACATTTTCTTTACTTTCTTCGTCCTTTATGGCACAAGTTCCGCATTTATCAACGAGTTGAATCGTCGCCGCAGCCTCCATCTTAAGAGTGTCATTGCGCAGAGGAAGCATGGGTACGAACAGCTCGAAAAGATTCTATACCCTCACCAGATCGCTCAGATTGCTGCCGGCGCCATCGTCGAGACCACGTTGCCTATTGAACAGGGCTACGGATGCTGTGTGATGCTCGAGGTTGTCGATAGTGCCAAGATCAAGCATGAGCTTGCGCAGGAGTTTATTCGCGAGATCTTTCGCCTCTTCAGTCTTCAGCTGCGTGACTCTTAGGATGGCGAGGCCCAGATTGGCAGGGGTTTTCGGGTGATCGAGCTGAACAATCGATTCGTCTGCTCGGTCGGATTTCCTTTGCAATGTCCCAACCATGAGCGTCCTTCCCGCCTCTCCTTGAAGCTGGCTCAGGACTTTATTCATACTTTTCACGAAAATATTCTGAAAATGGATTATCACCGCACCATCCACTGTTCCGTGGCAATCGCATCAGGTGAACTGGAGGGCTTCTTTACCAGAGGTTTTCCCATCGAGTACCATCTGCATGGCGAGCCACTCATCAAAGCCGATCAGATCAATGAAATCAGCAAGCAGGCTCGGAAGAATGGACTGTTGGAAGGTTCGACCATTGTGATTCAGGATCGGGTTTACAACAGCCTCAGTTCCGAAGAACGGCCCAGCTTTACGGCCATTGAATGGACCAGTCGGCTTACGCTTCAGAGCGACAGCAACCATTCCCAAAAACTCTATTACCAGAGAGTCCGGTATCAGGATGAGCTGCTGGATGAGAGAAATTCCGCCTAATCCGCATTGCACCTCTCCCTTAGCTTGTGCCAGTTACGTTCCGGCTCTGATAGACCTGAATCAATCGCGCATACCAGATCACGCCCACGGCATAGATCGCAGCCGTAGCCCCAAAGACCCAAACAAAAGAAAAACCTGCGTCCCGCAAACCGCGAAACAGCTGCGAACTTAAAAACCAACTGGCTGCCCAGAGGGCCTGCTTCAAAGCACTGGTCATCTCGCGGTTGCGAGGCCCGACCAGATTCATAGTGAGCTCCGAGACGATGGGATTGGCCATATTCATAAGAGGCTGACGCAAGAGGTAGCAGATGGAAGCCAGAACCATGGCACCGGTGGAGGGAGCAAAAAATTCCGAAATTCCCATCATGGCGAGCGCGCCGATCGACAGGCTTTGACTCCACACGATGGCCATTCCATAGCCGAATCGCTCCAGGATATGCGGTCCATAGAGAGACCCCACGGTGACCAGGAATGTGGCCCCCGAACTTATCAAGGAAAAATCCTCATAACCCATGGCGAAGGCATGTTTAAAAAATAGACTGATGAAAGGAATGCTTAAGCCCGCCCCGACACCGATGATCAGACTGGGTGCGAGCGCACGCGCAATCAGGCCCCAATCATAGTCTCGCAACGACGACAGCGTCGCTACATTCTCTTCATCGGGCGACGGCCGGTCATCCCAAGGCCCGATCAGCATCACAAAACCCAGGCAGGACAGGCCTGTAAAAAGAGCCAGCATCAAGGACTCAGGCAAGGCCTCGGCGCGGGCATGGTTCAGGATATAAAAGAAAATACCAAGCAGAAAAGTGGTCGTGCTCCAATTGGAAAAACTCAGGGCAATGGCATGGGCCTGGTGCTGCACTTTCTCATGCCGCAGAATATAGGGAATGACCAGCACCTGAATCATGGCCAGTCCAGCTCCCACCAGGACATTCCCCAGTCCCATCAGGCTTTCAGAATGCTGCGGAATAGCCAGCAGGATGAGCAGATACCCGAGCGGCACCAGCACCGACCCCGCGCGTAAAAATGGCAAAAGACGCCGGCGTCGCACGAGCAGACCGAGAGGGAGCGCAAAGATCAGCACGGCCAGAAAACGAAGGGACAGCACCTGCGCGATCACGGCATCGGAATAGCCTTCCTTGCTCATGTAAAAATTGGCAATCAGAAAAAAAGCATTGTGAACCAGCTGCAGAAAGAATTCGGCGAGGATGGCACGCATGACAGAAGGCTGCAGGGACAGGTAACGCCGGAAAAGTGAGTGCATCAGAGGTCCTGTCTGGGGAAGGCGGGATCCACACGGACCCTGGCCTCCTCATTCTGCCACAGGCTGAAGCCCGATCCCAGACCCTTCCCATAAGCGAAAAAGGGCCGCAGGCACCTTGAAACAGGCGTTCGGATTTGCTAAACAAGGGAGGAAACTGCAACCCAGTCAGGGAAAAGAGCCCATCGTGCTGCTTCTGCAAAATGTCAGCAAGTCCTATCAGGACAAGAAGGTCCTGGAGTCCCTCAATTTTATCTTTGAGACCCACGGCGTTTATGCCATTGCTGGCCCCAACGGCATCGGGAAAAGCACTCTGTTCCGACTCATTGCGGGGGCTGAATCGCCCAGTACCGGACGTGTGGAGCTGCAGGGACTGAATCCCGAGGACCATCGGATCGCCTACCGGCAGAAGGTCAGTTGGGCTCCGGAAATGGACGGGATGTTTCCCTTTGTCACGCCGGAAGAATACTTTCGCTTGATTTTACAGATTCGAGGTCGACCGACGGCGGAATTTCCGCACGCTCTGATTCAGAGCTTTGCTTTGACTCCTTTTTTACGAACGCGGTTTGACGAACTGTCACTCGGCAATAAAAAAAAGACGCTATTGATTGCGGCGGTTATGGTGCCTTTCGAAGTTTTGCTGTTGGATGAAGCCTGCACCGGCTTTGATCGACAGTCCCAGCAAACATTCAAAGGGCTCATGCGGGATCTGGCGCCACGCGCTATCATCCTTCTCGTCAACCATGATGCCGATCAGCTGGAAAACATTCCCTTGACGCTCCTCCAGATGGTACATAAACAACGCACTCTTTTGATCAAAGGTGAGGGCTTGTGACAACTCCTGGCTGGCAGCTGTTCTCGACCTATGCGGTGCTACGACTGCGGCTCTTCCTTAAGGAAATCCTGCAGCTGCACCAACGATTTCTGATCGCCTTTCTTTATGTGTTTGGCCTCCTCCTGAGCGCCAACGATCAAGTGGCTGTGCAGCAAAGCATGGCTCATCTTCTGACCATGAGTCCATGGACCATAGCGGATCTTGTCACGCTCAGTTGCTTGCTCCTCTATGGATGGGTTGCGGCCGCTGTGGTGCGCTTCAGTGCCCGCGGAGGCCGTGTGCATTATTTTGCAGAATCCTTGCCTTTACCCTTTGCCTGGGAACGAACGATTCGCGCTCTGGTCCTCAGCCTCATTAACTTAACTCTGGTGATTGTGCTGGGCCTTGGATTCCAAACCCTGGTACGGAATCATCAGCCTTGGCATGAGGGACTGTTACTGTTCGCCGCCTATTACCTATGGATTTTAAGCCTGCAGCTGTGCCTTTTGGAACGCAGCTGGCGGCTCTTCCCACTTGGATTTTTGGGTGCTTTTGCCCTGATGTTCGGTAAAGGCACAGGAGCCGCCTACCCTCTTCTATTCGCCACCGCCGGACTGGGATTATGGGTCTTGCTCCGCCAGGAATCGCGACCGCACGACCATCCTGAATTGCCTCTAGGCACATGGCAAACGCAGTGTCGATCATCCCTCACGCGACGCTTCCCACCGCAAATCTTAATGCAGATCACCTATGTTCTGGCGAAACCGGCTCTGGTTATTTACAGCGCGCTTCTCAGCGGTCTGCTGATTTTTATCCTCGCCATGGTCCTGAAGCAGGCTGTGCCTCTCAGCCAAAAGATTTATGTTTATACATGCATCACCGGATTTATAAGTCTGATCCTTAGCAGTTTTTTTCGTACCTTTGCTATAGAGCGTGCTACATGGCAAACCTGGTTGCACAGTCTGCCTCGACCTGAGGTCTGGTGGCGGGCTCACGACACCTGGTTTGTGCTCAGTTTTTATGGGATTCTCACGGTGCCGATGAGCCTGGGATTGACGCTTGCCGGTTTCATTCCCGCCCTGGTCCCTTTATTGGTCCTGCCCATTCACATGCTGGGTTTCGGGTTTCTGCGCGTCGCGCAGCGAAGCCGTCATCTGGAAAACGGCATCGTCTTGATCCTCGGCATGAGTCTATGGTTTATTCTTATCGGTTATCTGTGTGACCACGCGCTGCAGAGGATCATGCAATGAAACCGGATATTATTCTGGATGACACGAGTGGCCGTGTTTGGTTTTGGCCCGAAGCCTTGATGGCTTATGATGTTGCCGAGCTGGATCAAGCTATCTCGTGGCGCCAGGACACCATTACGATGTTTGGCCGGACCACACCCCTGCCGCGTCTGACGGCCTGGTATGGGGATCCCACCGCGGTCTATCACTATTCCGGTATTCGGAACGAACCTTTGCCATGGATTCCACTTTTAAACCAGTTGAGACAGGACGCGGAAACATTAACCGGCGCCCCCTACAATTCCGTGCTCGCCAATCGCTACGCTGACGGTTCCCAGTCGATGAGCTGGCATGCCGATGATGAACGCACGTTGGGGCAGGAACCCAGGATCGCGTCTATCAGTCTAGGTGGGACGCGACGTTTCGTGCTGAAAAATCGCCGGGATCAGCGTCGCCTGGAGTTGCCTCTAGCGCATGGCAGTCTGGTTCTCATGGGCGGACGTTTGCAGGAAGAATGGGTTCACGCATTACCCAGGACACGCAAACCCGTCGCTCTCCGCATCAATCTCACCTTTCGCTGCATTCATCCCGACCCACGTTACCAGGGCAAGGTCTGACCTTTGAAGTTGCGGAACTGGCCCGAATCATCCGCCCGCAGATTGGCGATGACCCGGGTTAAACCGCTGATGGATTCCTCGACCGAAGTCGGCGCGTTCGATCCTCCCATATCCGTTTGCACCCAACCGGGATGCAGGGCTACGGCTATGAGCCAAGGGCAATCCACGGACAGGGAGCGCGTCACCATGTTCAAGGCGGTTTTTGAACTGCGATAGGCGTAGTAACCGCCCGAAGCATTATCCGTGATGGACGCCATCAGCGACGACATCATCACCACCACGGGTTTTTTGGTCTTTTGCAACGCCGGCAGAGCCATCTGCGTGATGGCCATGGGCGCGATGACGTTCACTTCAAACGAGGTGCGCATGGTATCGAGCGGAAACTTTTGAAACTCCATATGCTGATCCAAAAGCACGCCCGCGTTATTGATCAAAAGATCGAGTGACTCCGTTTCCCAACGCTTTTGGAGCGGCTGCAGTGTTGCCTGTTGGGTGACATCAGCATCGACGAGTTCAAGACGCGCACCAAATTTCTGGCTTAATTTTTTTAGACTATCTTTCTCTTTGGCTTTGCGTGCCACCGCCAAAACCTGCCAACCGGCCTGCAGATAATGTTCTGTATAACCAAGGCCCAAACCGCGCGCGGCTCCTGTAATACATACTGTCTGGCTCATAGGTTTCCTCCCTCGTTGAGCCCTCACCTTAACACGGACCCGGCGCTGCTTACCACTCGACTCAAAGGCGTCAGTTCATTTCCCATGGCGACACATTGGCAAACATGATAACAAAGAAAAAATGCTCGGAGGTTCAGCATGACTCTCATGACCAGTCTTCTGCTCGCCAGCTTTGCGGGCTCAGCCTGGATTGGTTGCCCTGTTCCCGTTCCTGCCGAGCCGGAATTTCCTTGGACACCCTCCCCACGTCGCGAGGACTATCCCTGGATGTCACGCGTCGAATGGTGTGAAAGATTTCAAGCCCAGCTGCAGGATCCTGCACGCGGTCAGGCGCAGCTGGTTTTTATGGGGGATTCCATCACGCAGGGCTGGACCGAGAAGGCACCTGAAATATGGACAACGGAGTTTGGGTCACGGCAACCTCTGCGCCTCGGCATCGGCGGCGATCGCACCCAAAATGTTCTGTGGCGCATCGATCAGGGTGAATTATCAGGCTTGAATCCCAGGGTTCTGGTGCTGCTGATCGGGATTAATAATCTAAGCGCCGGGGACAGCCCTGATGCCACCACACGGGGCATTCATAAGGTCATCGAACGTATTCGCATCCAGCTGCCGCAAACCTGGATTCTGGTCCTGGGTATTCTGCCGAGTGGCCGCTACTCGGACGATCCTCTGCGAGCGGATATCCTGAGGACCAATCAGAAACTGCTAGATTGGCAAGAGGCCCGCATGTCGTATCATGATGTGGGATCAATTTTTTTGCTGCCCGATGGTTCCATCAACGAAGACCTTATGCCCGACTTTCTGCATCCGTCGCCCGAGGGCTATCAGCAGCTGGCGCATGCTTTGCAGCCGATCCTCGCGCCGTTATTTGGTACTGATGTAATCAATGTAGGCCCGATAAAAGAGGATGTTACGCTCCCCGTCCCCTGACGCGGGTGGCGCTTGCCAGGCCTGAGGTGACAGCAGAGTTTGACTGGCAGGATCAAAGAGATGTTGTTCCAGTCGCGACAGCACCGGCAGACGTCGCGCACTTCGGAACAGGTTTTCGCCCATGCCGCGGAACGCATCGACTCCCATGGTATCGGCCAGGAATTGAGAAACATCGACCTGACTGACCAGCTCGTCACGTTTTAGATGGGAAAGCTGCAACGTCCCCAGAGCTTTTTGAGTGAGGCCGCCGCTGATGATGAGATTGATATGCGATTGCAAGCGCGCTGTCGTGGTTGCTTTGTCCTGATAGATATCCTGATAAGGCGGCAGCTGATTGCCATGATCGGAAACCAAAATCAGGATCATATCGTCCCACAGACCCCGCGTCTGCATCTCTTGCACAAAGAGGCCCACGGCATGATCTGCATAGGCCGTCGTGCGATAACTCTCATGCGTGACATCCAACGGCAGAGCCCAGGGTACTATGTCACCCGGTAGCTGCCAGGGAATATGATTGGTCACCGTTAAAAGCATGCCGACCATTGCATCAGCCTGCGATTCCTGGCGGAGTTTTTGGATTTCATCAGCGCTATAACGTAGAAAGCTGACATCACCCACGCCCCAGCCAGTCAGCGGTGCATTTGGTCCGAACTGGTCCTGCGTGAACAGCTGCTGGATCCCATGTTTCCGCCAAAAGCTGAGCTGATTGTCAAACAAACCGTTGCCACCGTGATACCAGAACGTTTCCAGGCGCGTGCCGTCGGCTAAAGGCTTTTGCAAAACATCCGAGAGGCAGCGGATAGGCGCCACAGCATCGTATCGCATCAGCGAGGTATCGCGGCTGCTGATATGCCCACAAAAAACCGCCTCCTGCCCGCCACGTGTTACCGAGCCGGTGGAATACGCATTGGTAAAAACGATGGACGACTGAGCGAGTTGGTCCAGATGAGGCGTTAGACTCCGTGTTCCTGGAGCAAAGTATCCGGTCTCGGCAGGACGTAAGGATTCCAGCAGCAGCACCGCCAGGATTGGTTTCCGCTTGGCTTGCGTGGCGTCCTGCCAGGCGCCTTTGATCCTCTCGCCGACTGGATGCACCGTCCCGATCGGATCATTTTGAATGGATTCCATCAAACTGGGAAAATCCGGAATGGACGACGGAAGATTGAGAAGCGACAGCAGACGTTGACGTTCCTCAGGCTGCACGGGTTCGATGGCTTTGGCCTGACGTAGCTGGGTATAGAGTTTTTCCAGCACATTCATCTGCAGATTTTCCGGAATGAACCACTGCACCCGCCAATGGATATTGCGATTGTGAAGCAGGACCAGGAGGAGCACGGCGCCCAGGAACATTCCAGACGCATGTCGAGGCCGTCGCTCGCCCAACTGCCTTTGCCCGAGCAGCAGCGCCAGCAAGAGTCCCCCATACACAACTAAAGGCCAACTGAAAAGCGACTGGCCGTTGGCCATGATAAAGGCGGAATCATGCAGGTAGCGCAGGTGAAAGGCCATCATGGTGAAACCAAAAAATTCCACATACGACTGATGCGAAGCCAGCAGCACAGCAACGATGATAAACAGGAGCCAGCGAAGTTTTTGGACGAAGCCGCCAGGAAGCACTTGCCAGAGCAGCCGATGGCAACCGGCGGTCAGAAGCGACAGAAGGCCCGCGATCCATAGATCACTGAGCACGCCGACGAAAAATCCTGAGCCTTGCCGGATCCCGGACAAGACTTCTGCATTGAGCATGTTGAAAGTGAACGCGCGATGCAGCACGAAAAGAGCCGTAAAAAGCAGCAGATCTGCAAAGAATAAATGAAAGTAGGTTGGTTTTTTCATGCCTGAACTGACAATGGGGTGAATGGTGAGAACCGGCCGTATGAAGGTCCTGACAATCTTTTCAACTTCTTTATATTTACTGGATGTTGGTTGATTTCACAAGCGTCAATATGGGACTTTGGCTGGCACGCCTGCCTTGACTTTTCGAATCGACGCATATTACTTTCGAGTCTCTTCATCACATGTTTCCATAACTTTTATGAGGAGGTTTATCCATGATGGATAAGCAATTAGTGGCAGGAGCCTTGTTTTTCAGCAGTCTGCAGGCTTTCGGAACGGACTTTTCCGATGCTGATGCAAAATTCGCGCAACGTGATGTGAATCTGCAATCCACACTCGATGCGCGCGCAGCCTACAGAAGCCTTCTGGAGACTGCGTCCAAGGATGCCGACAAACTGCGAGCCGCGGAAGGGTACCTGAGAACGTACATGTTTGAGGGCACGCATTATCACAGTCTGGATGATGCCGCCGGCCGTGAAGCCCGTAAGGCCGTGTTTTCAAGCTGCTGGTCGGAAGCTGCGGAAACGATCAGTCCCGTCGCGCTTGGCTTTGAAACACCAGTTTACTATTACTTCCGTTCGGCGTGCCTTGCCTATGATGCGCAGGTCTCCGATCTGGAAGGTCAACTGGCTCTGGTTCCCAAACTTTTGGATGCCGTTCAAAAGGGTCTGCAAACAGAAGGCGGCACCAGCTATGAAGCAGGAGGAATCTATCGCGTGGCCGCAGCTGTGAAATACAATCCAGCCGCTCAGGAGATTCCCGGTGGGCTTTTCAATCCCCAGGAAGCTCTGGTCCTTATCAATCAGGCCATCGCCGCCCCACCCTATGCGGAAGGCAGCATTTCAGGTCAGCTCTACTGTGAAAATTTTAGTCACAAGGTGCGGAATCTCTTGGTGCTCGGACAGCCAGCAGAGGCTCTGACTTTGGCCACCCAATCGCTGAGTGACTTCGAACAGCATTTGGCAACTGGAGCCATTCCCGAATACGTGCGGGCCGAAACCATGGACTGCCTGTCTCTGCTCACGCAGTTAAAAGGCAGTCTGGAAACATCCACGCCCTGAATCAGCTGGCTGCGCCTATCGCTTTATGGGCTTTGATGAAGTTTAAAGCGTCGGGCAGTGGCATGGCAGGGCTGAAGAGAAAGCCCTGTCCATAACGGCAATTCATCGTTTGCAGGGACGCGCATTCCTCGACCGTCTCCACCCCTTCCGCAATAATTTGAATCCCAAGCTGGTTGGCCATGTCCACGATAGCGGCGGTGATGGTATAGGTCCGCGGATCTTCGATCAGGAGCTGGACAAAAGCTTTATCCACTTTCAAGGTATCAACCTGAAATTTCGCCAGGTAGCTCAGACTGGAATAACCGGTTCCAAAGTCATCGAGGGCAATGGGAAAACCGAGGCTGCGGCAACGTTCGATCGCATAAATCGCGGCCGGACCTTCCATAAAGATGCGTTCGGTCACTTCCAGTTTGATCTGATCATGCCGCAGGCCATTTTTTTGGACCACTTCGGTCAAATGATCAAAAAACTGGGGATCGTGAAACTGCCGACTGGATATATTGATACTCATAAAGATAGGATCGTTCAGACCGTTGGCTTTCATTTCACTGATAATACGGGTATGCGCAGCACAGGCGTTTTCGAGCACCCAACGACCAATGGGTACGATAAGCGAAGTTTCCTCGGCGATACCCATGAAGATATCCGGCTGAACGAGGCCCCGGTTGCTACTGCGCCAGCGAATAAGGGCTTCAAACCCCGCGATCTGCATCTTTTGCAGGTCCATGACGGGCTGAAAATGCAGCGCGAACTCATTGGCCGCCAGGGCTGGTTTCAGTTCGGCTTCAATGCGGATCTTGTCGATCACTTCCTGCGCCAGCCCGGAACTGCCGGTAGTCGTTTCCTCTTCTTCCTCGTGGCGGGATTTTTTGGTGCTCTCATTGGTATGACGCATCCGTTTCAGCAGCATGGCCACGAGCAGACGCACAATGGGATCGGCGTTTTTAATACGCTCGGAAATCGCCTCACTCGACACGGACATCAGTTCGCAAGGCTCCAGGGCGACTGCCGACGCCGACCGTGGCGAGCCATCGATGACAGCCATTTCGCCAAAGATCTCGCCCACTCCCAGAATGCTGAGCGTGACCCGTTCCACGCCCGAGCCAACGAAAATTTCCACCCGACCGCTTTCAACGATATAGGCGCAATCCCCGTGGCTTCCCTCAGCACAGATGATATCGCCTTGTTGAAACCGCTGTTTCTGCCTAACCACCATAGCAATGCCTCGTCCGGTGAGCCGCACTTTGGGAACTTGGAAAAGCTGCGTTAAGTTTCATAGAAATGATGCCAGCCTTCGCCTCTCATTTCAAGCGAAGGTGGAAATTCAGGACAAGGGCTGTATATTAGCCCTGATGTTGGACCCTGGATAGAGGACGCCCCATGAAAGTTCAGACACGTTGTTCCCGCTTCGGCCGCCACCTGATCGTGCCCGCCCTGCTTGCACCCATTCTGCTTGGCGCCAAGCCGGTCACCAAAACCAAGGCCCAGCCGCCATCCGTGCCGGCGCCTGTTTTTGTAATGGCCTACAACGTCGAAAATCTCTTTGATACGGAACACGATGAAGGCAAGGACGATTGGACCTATCTGCCCGCCGCTCAGAAAAAAACCACCGCATACCGGCAGCGCTGCGCTGAAACCAGCAGCAGCAAGCAGCGGACGACCGAGTGTGAGGAGTTCGATTGGACGGAGACCCAGTTGAAAACCAAGCTGGAACGCATCAGCAAAATCCTGATCAGTGCCAATCAAGGTCAATGCGCGGATGTTCTGGTGCTGGTGGAAATTGAAAACATCAAGGTCCTGGAGCGCCTCCGCACGGAGTTTTTGGGTCCCTGCAACTATAAACCCGGTATCCTGCTCGAAGGTGGCGATAGGCGCGGGATTGATACCGCGATCCTGTCCCGTTTTGAGCGGACGGGCGAGCCGGTCCTGCACCCCGTGGATCTTGTGTCAAGCCGCACGAAAGGCGAGATCCGTCGGACGCGCGATATTCTCGAAGCCAGCTTGAAGTTGCCCAATGGCGATATTCTCACCGCGTTTGGCATCCACTTCCCGGCTCCCTATCACCCCTTTTCCGAGCGGCTGGAAGCCATGGAGACGCTCAATAAAGCCGCGCGCAAAGCGGCTGAGAAGTCTCATATTGTGCTGGCAGCAGGCGATTTCAACACCAATGCCAAGGAGGATTCCCGCCTCTATCGGAGTATTGCAGCCAAGGACTGGCAGGTGTCGCACCTGGAAGGTTGTCACCAGTGCCTCGGCACGCACTTCTTTAAGAAGGAGGAGTCCTGGTCGTTTTTGGATTCGATTATGGTCTGGAGAGGTGGTCAAGAGCAGCCGCAGCACCAGTGGACTTTGGATCGTGATTCCGTGGCTGTCGTGAAAGGCTTTGATTTCCAAACGACCCCCGATGGCCTTCCCATAGGCTGGGAAAGCGCCGCCGTACCGGGGCAATCGGATCATCTGCCTATCACCTTGCAATTGAAAGCGGTGCCAAGACCAAAGAAATAAGCTTCAATGGGCTTTCAGGATGCCTTTGTCATCAGACTTGAGCATGGCGGTGAAGCTCGACGACCAGTAACGGTCGAAAACCTGCCCCATATTCTGAGCGAATCGAGCGCTGTCAAAGATCAGGCTGATATTGCGGGAGTTATAAAAGTAATCACCTTCGAGGTTGCTCGTCCCGAGCCAGGCCTTCTGATTGTCCACGACCATATACTTGGCATGAACCAGACGCGCATAGGGGATGACGCCAGAACTATGGGTGGGGATTTTAACAAAACCCACCTGAACACCCCCTTCAATCAGATTCTTAAACAGCACCGGCTTATTTTTCTGATCCACCATCACCTGCACTTTCACACCCCGCTTCGCGGCTTCGATCAGGAGTGATTCCAGCTCCGTCCAGGTGCGTTTATCAAAAAACGAGGGTTTATAGAGCATGGCCGCGATACGGACGTGCGTCTTCGCCTCGCGGACCATCTGCAGAATCGGCGGCAGATCCCAGAGCACCGGGTTATTGGAATCCGGGTTAGGGCTGACCTTGAGTGATACTGTATTCACCGTGCCGTCGGCATCTTTCCACATGGCAGGCTGAAAGAGCTTTGGATCGAGTTCCTGCGCGGCTTCCTTATTGAAAGCCTTGGTCCAATCATCCTGGAAAACAGCCATCAGGCTGCCAACCAAGGGCGGCGAACGCAGACGAAAGCCCAGCTCTTTAATATGGTCCAGAGCCCGCCAATCAAAGTTCTGACTGCCTAAAAAAGCATCGCGACTGTCCACCACAAAATACTTGGCATGCTGAATGCCGCCGGATTTGGTCCAGCGGTTGGTAATACGGACCTCGGTGTTGGGCCATTTTTTGATCGCCTCGACCGCTTTGCCCGTATCATCGGGATAGCGTTTGACAAAGGCTTCATCCACCAGGAATTGAATTTTGATGCCGCGAGCTGCCGCCGCTTCCATGGCTTTGAGCACCCGGTCCAGACTGGAATGAGGAACCGTTTGCACATAGAACTGGCTCACGTGAATGCTTTCACGGGCCTTGCTGATCATATCCATCCAGACCGCTTCAGCCTTGGGCATGTCGGGGTTACCAAGATCGGTTTCTACGGGAACGGATTCCACGAGTTGGAGCTGGGCCACTGGATCGGAAGCGTCGGGGAGCGTTGAGCACCCGAGGATAGCCCAGGCGGCGATAAAGAGGAGAAATGGATTGAGCTTCATGGCACCACCTGTCATGACACGGATTTCAGAGTTTCCTTGTTTTTATCCAGCGGCAATCGAATGATCCAACGCAAAGCCGCATGACCTTCGTTGAGGTTGTCGTCGCCCATAATTTCGCATTGAATGGATCCACCCTGATGTTGAATCATGCTGCGCACTGCGCTCATGCCCACACCACGCCCTGAGACAGCCGTGACGCGTTCGGCCGTGCTGAAGCCATCCGCAAAAATCGCCTTCTGCAGTGCCTCTCGTGATGGCCTGGCGCCCGCTTCCAGCATGCCCTGCTTCACCATAACGTCACGAGTCCGGCCGATATCCAACCCATGCCCATCATCCTGATAGATGATTTCCAATTCATGATCGTGATGATGCATGGTGACATCGATCTGCCCTTGAGAGCTCTTATGCAGTCGATCTCTTTCAAAAGGCGGCTCGGTACCATGATCCATGCTGTTTCTGAAGAGATGCATGAAAACGTCACTGAGCAAGGTCAGTCGATCGGCGGCCAGATAAACGTTATCGCCCTGAACTCGAAGCAAAGGAGTTGGTTTCAAACAGTCCCGTGCAATCGATGGAAGGGCTGATTGAGCCATGCTTTCCAAAGCCATGCGTAGATCCTGTTGTCCGAAGACACCTTTCAGACGACGGCTGAGTTCGCGTGCCGATGGGCTCTCGCGACCCTGCAGGTCTTTCAGGAAGTCGTCCACCAAGTCACCAAAGGTGATTTTGATTTCCGCCTGGGCGATTTTCAAAACCTTATACCGGACGTCCTGATACTGCTGATAAATTTCCTGAAGGCAGATCAGTTGATTGGTAATCTTTTGATTGTCTTTCAAAGTCGCCGTACCGAGCAGCTCGTCTTTGAGCAAACCTTCAATCTCGTGAGTTTTATCGGATAGGGCGGTGAAACCAAAGGTCCTGGAATTGCCCTTGATGGTATGCAGGCTGCGCATGGCATCCCGCACCGATTCCTGCGAATTGAGCAGGATCAGCTCGCGGATATTGCTGATGCGACCCGGCAGAGCGTCAAAGAACAGATTATAGGTACTGGCTTCGCAGCTCATCAATTCCTGCAGACAGCGGACTGTTTCCTGGTTGCTGCGGGCCAGAGCGCGTACAGCTTGAATTTCGGTGATGTCACGAACGCAGAGCACCATTTTTTCAACCGTTCCGGCATCGGATATCACCGGGGACCATGAAAGATCCAGGATCCTGGTCTTGCCATTCACTTTGATCACATGATCGCGAGGCAACAGGAAACGATTGAAATCGAAGTTCAGATCCGAGCTGCCCAGGATGGCGTCCAAAGCGGACAGACACTGTGCGGCGGCATCGGTTTTCTGGTCGACAAAGAGCAAATCACCCAACGATCGGCCTTCCACGCTGGGAATGGCGAAGATTTCGAGAAGATAAGGCGAAGGCTGAGGGTCAAGTTTCTGGGTCCGGGAAAAGGTCACAATACCTTCCTGGAGGCTGCTGAAAACCGCAGTCAGCTCTTTGGTCTTCTGTTCCAACTGGGCCGTACGATCCTGAACCTTCTGTTCCAGACTGAAGTTCTGCTGCTCGATGATGCCGATCTTTTCCCGCACGGAGTCACGCATGTGGGCAAAATCACGGGCCAGGGCCCCCAGCTCGTCATCACGGGAAAGGTCGATGGGTGACAGAAGGTTACCGTTGATGACCTCGTCTGTTTCCTTGCGCAGTTTGAAGATGGGACGCTTGATCAGCCGATCCGCGGCCAGTGAAATCGAGCCTGTCAGGATAATACTCAAAAGGATACTGGCGAGCACGATGTTCATCGTGTTGCCTAGAATCCTTTGATGGGCGACGTGCGTGCTGACCAGGACATCCAGCTGACCGATTTCGTCGTTCCCCTTACTGATCTTGCGGGTGACGCGGAAGAAATCATCGTCGGAGAATCGATCCAGGCTGACGCTCTCATAGCCTTGTCCCTGGATTTTCAGCTGAATATGACCACTTTTATCCCGAATGCTGACCACTGCGAATGTTTCATCCAAAAGCAGCGAGCGGGCAATGTCATTGACCCCATCGCTGTCGAAATCCCAAAGCCTATCCACCAGCGAAAGCTGGGCAAGGCTGGCCGTCTGGTCTGCGTCCATGCGCAGATCCTGGATGGTTCTTTGATAGAGATAGTAGGACGAGGCCAGAACCATCATCGATGTCATCACCAGGACAATCCCAAGGATCGTCGCATTCAATCTGAATGTCAGGCTGGTCCGAATCATTTCGTTCTGGTTCCTTTGATGGTCCATGGGTCGCAGTTCGGCCCAAATCACGTGTAACTTAAGCACGATTACTGAAAATGTTTCAGCGCTTTTGGCCCAAAATGGGATTATTAGCTGCGTTTTTCAAGGCTTTTATGCTTCTGCCAATTTTCGAGCGTGACATGAAAAGACCAGACAACCTTGGAAAAGCAGGATAGAATTTCATCATTGGCGCATAGGGAGGTCGAATGAAAGCTCTTGTGGTCTTGAGTCTTCTGGGAGCATTGTGCGCTCCCAATTGGGTAGCCGCACAGGAAAACAACACGGAAGCTCCAAAAGAAGGAGCCGAAGCCAAGGAAAAAAAGCCGGAGAAGATCGAAGTCACGGGATCGAGGATTCGCCGTATCGATGTCGAAGGCCCCTCCCCTATCACAACGATCGAAGCCGAAGACATCACCCAGTCCGGAGTGGAATCCGTGGGCGATTTATTGCGGGATCAGACATTTAACGCCTTTGGTTCACGCCGTGAAAAATCAGGCGGGAACTTTTTTGCCGAAGCCAACGTCGACCTTCGCGGCGTGGGCGTGGCCCGTACGCTGGTCCTTCTGAACGGCAAGCGTATTGCCAAGCGCGCCGGTGCCGGTGCTGTTGACTTGAACCTGATTCCCATGGCCGCCGTGGAAAAGATTGAAATTCTTCGCGATGGCGCATCCGCTATTTATGGTACGGATGCTTTGGGTGGCGTGATCAATGTCATCACCAAAAAAGATTTTAACGGCTCAACCGCCAACGTTCGCTTGAACCTGCCTGAAGATCCAGGTGGCGAGTCGCGAACCTATACTTTCTATCAAGGCACGAATTCGGAAAAGACCAGCACCACCACAATGGTGACGTATAACCAGAGGGAGGCCCTCTCCTGGACGCAGAGACCCAACCTGATTGGCCGCGAAAGCACCCGAACCTTCGGCGGCGTCGGCAATTACCGGAATGGCAGCGGCGCCTGGATTCCATTCCCGGATTGCCCGGCTGATAAACTCCTCGATACCGGCAGCGGTCCTTCCTGCGTTTCGTATTACGCAGATGAGTCGGTCGTCGTACCTGCGGTGGAGACGTTCAGCATTTTGAATAGCTTTCGCCATCAAATCAATGACAATCTTGAGCTCTTTGGTGGGCTTTGGGGCATGCGCAAGAGCTCTGTTTACAACTGGGGACCTTATACACCAAGTCGTAACTTTACCGTCACCAACGCGACAGCCAAGAAGATGGTCAAGGACACATCTACCCCACGATCTTCGACGATCAAACAGGTGATGTGACCTTGCAGTTTCAGTTGACTGACCTTGGCAACGAAGTTCGTGAAGTCGAATCGAATGTCTTTGGCGGCGGGATCGGCCTCAAGGGTCCTCTCCCTCTGAATCAAGACTTCGAATGGGAAGTCTACGTGACAGAAGACCGCGCCTTTCAATCGGATGTCGAGTCCAACGGCTCCGTTCATAAACGCACCGCGGTCGAGCTGATGGAAACGGGCAAATTCAATCCCTTTGGGACCACGCCTGAGACCAGAGGTTCCCTGGCAGACGCAGAAATCGCGCCATGGATGAACACCATCAACTATTCGCGCGAAGCCACCGCTCAACTGTCAGGCCCTGTATTTGAACTGCCCGCAGGCCCCGTCCAGGCCGCAGCTGGGGTGGTGTTCCTGAGTGAATCATTCGACGCCAAAAACGATCCGATCGTCAACCGCCTGGAAACCGACGGCCAGAGCTTCAACGGTGGCAACTTCACAGGTTATTCGGGTGGCGGCGCGCGCAAGGTCTATTCAGCGTTTCTGGAAACCAGCGTGCCCGTTTTGAAAGACCTGGAAGCACAGATTGCAGCCCGTTACGATCGCTACAGCGACTTTGGTTCCGCCGTGAACCCCAAGTTTGCTTTGAGCTATCGTCCCTTGTCGGACCTGTTGCTACGTGCTTCAGTCGGTACTGGTTTCCGCGCTCCTACTCTTGATGAACTTTATCGTGACAAGTATCAGCAGTACACTTCGTACCGCGATCGCAAACTCTGTCCGGCTGATGATACAACCAACTCCAACTGCGGAAGTAAAAATACTTACATCACGGCTGGTGGTAACCCGGATCTGGAAGAGGAAGGGTCTGAATCCTTCTCGCTGGGTCTTGGCTATGAACCGATTCAGGACCTGAGTTTAACTGTTGATTACTGGTCCCTGATCGTGCGTAATACCATCGGCTTTCAGAACCTGACCTCGCTGACTGAAGCGGAAGGCCAGGGCTACGACATCCGTAAATGGGCGAGCATTACCCGCGATGCCACGACGGATCAGATCGTCAGCGTGGTTGCGCTCAACCAAAACCTCGGCCGCAAGGAAGCACGTGGTCTCGATTACACAGCTGCTTATGCCATGAAAACAGGTGTGGGTCGTTTCAGTGTGAAGTCGGATCATTCGGTGATGCTAACCAACAAATCCAAGGACTGGCCAGGTGCTGTCCTTGCCGAGCAGGTCGGGAACTTCAGCAAACCGAAGTGGAGAAACAAGACTTTCTTCCGCTGGGATCAGGATCCTTATTCGGCAGCCGCCTCCGTCAACGTCATCGGACCTCAGCAGAACAATGGTGCGGACGTTGAAGATTATGCTGAGTGGGGCCTCAACATGAACTACAAGGCCTTCTGGAACGCGGAGATCGGTCTGGGCTTCCAAAACGTCTTTGATCGTCCTGTGCCGGATAACGATGACCGTCTTTACAGTTACCTGGGCCGCCGAATGATTGTGA